>CAYWCR010000016.1:0-33008 GCA_964456825.1 uncultured Bacteroidales bacterium | reverse complement strand
CCTGAACCAGTCCACATCCATCCACCCCGCATCATTGGTTTTGCCCTTTCTTACCATGAAAAGTCCCGCTTTAGCCCCGATCCATCCTCCTTCCCTGGCCCTGAAAGGCTGGCCGACCATCTGAAAATGCTTATTATCCCTGCTATAGCTGAATGTACAAAGAGCCGAATCGCTGACGGTAACCCTCAGGTACAGCAGGGTATCAGCCATGGTAAATTCTTCCCGGATTTCGATCTCCGGTGCATTTCTATCGGCATTCAGGCAGACGGTTTGTCCCATGATAACAGATCCTGCAGAATCTCTCACCCAAAGGTAAGCATAATCCCTGCCCATGATGATAAGGCCGGCTTTTTCATCTTCGCTGCGCGGGCGGAAAGCAATCCTTGCAGTGGCTGTAAAGGCCGGGGCAGGGAATTTCTGCAACAGGGTATTCGGAACGTCAGCATAAAAGTTCCGGAATGAATCGGGCAATGGCACTGCATACATCCGCAGCAATCCTTTTTCAGCCATGGGAACAGCCCAGTAGTTCCCGGGATTTGCATTCCATTGCCATTGCATTCCCGGTGACGATCCGTCAAATTCATCCGAAGCGGCCGGTGTTGCAACGGGCCATGAACGTCCAACTTCCGGCTTTTTATATCCGGTTATAGGCTCCCCGGTCCCGTCACCATCATCATCCTGTCCTATTACCGGCCAGTTATTCTTCCACTGCATCGGTTGCAGGTGCACCACACGGCCGTATGGCCCCTTATCCTGGAAATGGATAAACCAGCTGTCCCCGTTCTTCAGCTCCACCCAGGCTCCCTGGTGAGGTCCATTGACAGGTGACCGGCCTTGTGCCATTACAATTTTATCTTCATAAGGCCCGAGGACATTTTTCGAACGCAGGACGACCTGCCAGCCATTCTTAACCCCGCCCCCCGGCGCAAAAATATAGTAATATCCGTTTCTTTTGTAAAACTTGGGGCCTTCGATGGTGGGATGTTTTTCATGGCCGTCGAAAACCAGCACCCCGTCATCAAGAGCCTTTGTCCCTTCATCGTTCATGCGGCAAACCAACAGGATGCTTTTGATGCCTGCGCGGCTGCCGGCAAATGCATGCACCAGGTAAACCTTGCCGTCATCATCCCACAGCGGTGAAGGATCAATAAGTCCCTTTCCGCTTTTCACCATCACCGGCTCAGACCAGGGTCCGGCCGGATCAACAGCCTTAACAAGGTATATACCGAAATCGGGATCGGGATAATAAATATAATATTCCCCATTGTGAATCCTGATGCAGGGCGCCCATACCCCATTGCCCTGCTGAGGCTTATTGTATACCTCCCGGGGTATCTGGTATTTAAGCGCATGGCCAATGATCCTCCAGTTGACTAAATCGTGGGAATGCAATATGGGCAGGGCAGGAACACAGGTAAAAGAAGAGGCTGTCATATAAAAATCATCCCCTACCCTTATAACATCAGGGTCGGAATAATCAGCATGCAGTACCGGATTTTTATAGGTGCCATCGCCATTGTCGGCAACCCATACCGATGAATGGGTTTTGCTGACCGCCTGCTTCGCAGACTTATCGTTGCTGCAACCTGCCGATAAAAAGAAAAGGCATATTGCTAATAATAAGTTATGGCATGATTTCATAATCGTATTTAATAATGGTTTTACCCGAAAAACCAAAGGTAATATTTTTATGGGATACGGGTTACTGGATGCCGATTACCGTTTACTGCCTCCTGCCGCTGCCTGCTGCTGCCTCTTCTCATTCCCGCCTTCATTTCAACCTCACCACAAACGCCCCCTTCTCCCTCACCGGCCAGCAAATGATACCCTCCTGGCTGCACAAGGATGACCATTTTTTGGAGGTTTCAAGACCCACGCTGGAATCAATAATGACGGTGCCCATTTCGAAATGATTCATCAGTTTCTTTATGTCCGGCCTTATATTATTTGTAATAACGGCATAATCCATTTTCATTTTTGTTTGATTTCCGACCTGTGCAAATACATCATCGGTGCAAACAACGAGCCGGATGCCCGAAATGCACATAAAGACATTTTCACCGAGAACGTTATGCCGCAATGAATACGACGAATGAGTATCCGTTTGGATGCGACCGGTCATAAGGGTTTCCGGGTTTCGGTATACGCCATGTCTGATCCACCATTGCTGAAAAGCATAACGAATCGTTTTGTCCTGCGGCAGCCTGTCTGAAAAACAAAGGACACTATTGTCCCTTCCCGAAATAATATTCATTATGCTGGCGCCCCTGATGCAGTTGACCGTAAGATATTGCTGCCGGTTAACAGCATTCAGCCGGAAACCATTTATTACCAGCAGTACAAGTAACACAGACATCATGGCCAGGCCAAAAACAACTTTTTTTTGCAGCATGAATTTCCCTGCCACAATGAGCATTAAAAACAACAACATAACCTGTACCCGGCTGATAAAAATACCTTCAACCAGTGCGCCCGGAATGTTCCCCAGTTTTTCGAGCGGCAATAACAATGTATTAATCATAAATTCCAGCATGCCGGCCAATAATTCCCTGACCGGTTCGATAAAAGAAAAAAGGATAAAGGGGACGGACAAATAAATAATAAGGGTAACCAGGGGTACAACATACAGGTTGGTGATCCAGAAAAAAAGCGGGAACTGGTGGAAATAGTATAAAGTTAAGGGTGTGGTAGCCAGCTGGGCCGCAACGGAAAAGGTAAACAACCTCCAGATTTTTTCAGGCAGCCAGTATTTTGGGGTAACCAACCTGCAGAGTTGAGGCTGAATATAAATCAGGCCCGTCACTGCCGCAAAGGATAGCTGAAAGCCAACGTCCAGAAAACTGAGCGGTGAAAATACCAGCATCAGGAAAGCCGAGGCTGACAATATATTCAGTGGATGTGTATCCCGGCTTATGGTTTTTCCTGCAAGATAGAGACTTATCATAATAGCGGCACGGGTTACCGATGATGAGAGTCCTGTGATTACGGCAAAAGCCCAGACGGCCGCAAGCGATATCAGTAACCGCAATAAAACGAGAGCTTTCCGGTTTCGCAGAAATCCAAGGCAAAAGTTGACCATCAGGTAAATAAGGCCAACGTTAAAGCCTGACAAAGCCATGACATGCACAACACCGGCCCTGGTGAACAATTCCGTGGTTTCTTCTTCCAGCGTTGTTTTATATCCCAGGGTCAGGGCTGATAATACGGCTATTGTCCGGTGGGTCATGCCGGAAGTCCGGTAACAGTCCAGCAGATTATCACGGCAACGCAGGGCCAGGATTTTGAGGTTCATGGTTTTATGATCCGCTGCCTTCCATGCATTTTTATTCACAAAAACCTGATAATCGATATCCTGGCGGGCCAGGTATCCGCTGTAGTCAAATTCCCCCGGATTGAGCGGGCCCGGAACCGGCAGAAAGTGCGCATGCAACAACAATACATCCCCCGGAGCAAGGGCTTTACTCCTGGCATCCAGGGGAAGGGTAAGCAATGCCTTTGTTTTCAGCCATGTCAGTTGCTGATGGCCATCAAGGTGACAGATGCGGGCAATAACCCTTGCATTTTCCGCATGGATTTCGGGGGTATCCATGATGACCAGACTTGCCGTCTGCCATTCAGATGCCTTAATGGCAAAACGGTCTTTTACAAATTTCCGGCAAAGGACATTTCCCGCACCCAACAGGAGGAGCATGAGGAATAACAGTACACCGAAGATCCACGTATGGCAGTAACGGATAGGTTCCCCGGCCCTCACGGCTATCAGCACAATCGTCAGGAAAATAAAACAAACTATGAACAACCAAAGGAGCTGAGGGGGTATACCATAAAAACCTGCCGCCAGGCCTGTTAAATAAGGTAATACAATGCGCAAAAACGGTATTTTTCTTAACGGTTGCAATAACTCCATTTGGAATGGATTTGGACAATGGCAATCCGGTTATAAATTTATTAATTTTTTTCCCCGCGGCAATTCCCCGTTAACAAATTTGAATAATATTCCTAACTTTGTCTGTGTCTGAAAAGGAATGATTAATAATCAACAAACAATAAAATAATTAAAAATGGTGGATTTAAAAACCAAATATCTGGGTATTGAATTGAAAAACCCGGTAATCCTTGGGGCAAGTAACCTGGTCACCCATCTTGATATGCTTAAAAGAGCTGAAGATGCAGGTGTTGCGGCCATTGTGTACAAATCTCTTTTTGAAGAGCAGATTCAGCTTGAAGCCGCTCAGCTTGATGATGAGCTGGAAGAATATAATGAACGGAATGCTGAAATGGTCAAGCTGTTTCCGACCATTGAGCATGCAGGCCCTGAAGAACACCTGGTCAATGTGCGTAAAGCCAAGGAAAGTGTAAATATTCCCGTTATAGCGAGTTTAAATGCCATCTATACCGAGTCATGGATCGAATATGCACAGTTGCTTGAACAGACAGGCGTTGACGCATTGGAATTCAATTTCTTTTATGTTCCGCGGGAACCCCAGCTTGACGGAAGAGACGTAACCTTGCAGCAACTGGAGATCATCAAGGCTGTAAAATCAAAAGTTAAACTGCCCATCAGCGTTAAAATGAGCCCTTTCTATGCCAATCCGCTGAATATTGTTTCTCAGATGGATAAACTGGGAGTAAACGGATTTGTTTTATTCAACAGGCTTTTCCAGCCGGATATTGACATTGAAAGACAGCAGCATTTTTCACCTTTCAACCTCAGTAACCCTGAAGATAATAAGCTAAGCCTGCGGTTCGCCGGTTTGTTATACGGGACGATTGCTGCCTCCATATGCAGCAATACCGGAATTTACAGCGGCTCCGACGTGGTGAAAATGCTCCTGGCAGGTGCTGATTGTGTTCAGATGGTAAGTACCGTGTACAAGAATAAGGTTGAATATGTAAAGACCATCCTCAAGGATATGGAAACCTGGATGGAAGCAAAAGGATACAAAAAGCTGGATGAATTCAGGGGTAAACTTTCGAATATGAATACTAATGATCCTTTTGTATATAAACGCGCACAGTATATTGACCTGCTGCTGAAATCAGAGGGCATATTCAAAAAATACCCGGTGCATTAATACTGATATTTGTATCGAGACGCGATGAATCGCGTCTCTGCAATGTTTATACCGGTTACCGGTTACTGATTACCGGTTTTACATTATTTCATCACCCTAATCTTATAATCCACATCCACCTTGCATTTGGTGATGTCGTTCAATTTTCCTTTTAACAGTTTTTTTCGGATTGGCGATATACGGTCGATAAACAGGATTCCGTCGGTGTGGTCATATTCATGTTGAATGATCCTGGCTTTCACACCGTCGAAATATTCATCGTGGAACTGCCAGTTTTCGTCATAGTATTGCAGTCTGATCCGCGGTTTTCGTAAGACATCTTCCCTGATTTTGGGCAGGCTCAGGCATCCCTCGTTGAAAGCCCAGGGTTCTCCGTCTTCTTCAACAAGCCTGGCATTGATATATACTTTTTTGAAATCGCCCATCGAAGGAATATCCTCAACCAGCGATGATCCGTCCGTGACGAAAAGGCGGAGGGATTTCCCGATCTGCGGGGCTGCCAGACCCATTCCATCAGATTTATCCATACTTTCGAACATATCATTGACGAGGGTATCCAGTCCTTTAAAATCCCGCTCAATATCTTTTGCCGTTTTTCTCAGGATGGGGGAACCATATACAACTATCGGATGAACCATGGCAAAATCATTTTTAAAATGCTCTGTTTTTTATTGAATCCATATAGGATTGAAGGATTATGGTAGCGCTGATCGCATCAACCAGTTCCTTATTTCTTCTGTCCTTCTTCTTCACGCCACCGTCTATCATAGCCTGAAACGCCATTTTTGATGTAAATCTTTCATCCATCAGCACCACCTTTTTATCCGGCCATTTTTTTCTCACATTTTTAATAAAAGGATCAACATATATAACAGCCTCAGAAGGCAGATTGTTCATCTGTTTCGGGTATCCGATCACAATGGTGTCGACCTGTTCCCGGTTAAAATATTGCTCCAGGTAAAGGAAAAGGTCTTGTGTTTTTACCGTTGTGAGGCTGTTGGCGATAATCTGCAAAGGGTCAGTAACAGCTATCCCTGTTCTTTTTCTGCCATAGTCTATTGCGAGTAATCTGGCCAAGTATGTTTTTTTTAGCATGCAAAAGTATATATTTTGCATGAAATATGGAAGGATGGAATAATGGAAAGTAGGGGCGATCCTTGTGATCACCCTTTCTGAAGGCAGGAGTTAATCGGTAGCCGGTAAGTCGCAAACAGTCCTCACCCCGGCTCTTCGAGCCGCCCCTCTCCACCCTGGAGAGGAGTCAGGGCCTGCCTGCTGACCTAAACCGCTAAACACCTAAAAAGCTAAACCACTAAATCCCCCCAAAAAAAACCCCGGAAGGTATCTTCCGGGGCAACATTTACATAAGAAAACGATCACTGATTTTGCTGCGAATAAACCATGGAGGCCATTCGTTTGTAACTGTTGTACCGCCATTTTGCACTTTCCTCGGCGGCCTGGAACAGCTCGGATGATTCCTTCGGGAATGCCTTCTGAAGAGAGGTATACCTTACCTCGCTGTTGAGGAAATCCTGGAATTTACTCCAGTCGGGTTCTTTTGAATCCAGTTCAAAAGGATTTTTCCCTTCTTTTTCGAGTAACGGATTAAACCGGTACAGATGCCAGTAACCGGATTCAACAGCTTTCTTCTGTTGATCCTGTGATTTGTCCATGCCCTCACGCAGACCATGGTTGATACAGGGTGAGTATGCAATAATCAATGACGGTCCGTGATAGGCTTCAGCTTCCCGCAAGGTTCTGAGATATTGGTTCTGACTTGCACCCATGGCCACCTGGGCAACATATACATACCCATAGGTCATGGCCATGGCGCCCAGGTCTTTTTTCCGGACTTTCTTGCCCGATGCGGCAAATTTAGCCACGGCTCCGATCGGAGTAGCCTTGGATGCCTGGCCGCCAGTATTGGAGTATACCTCCGTATCCAACACCAGGATATTTACATCTTCGCCTGAGGCAACCACATGGTCAAGTCCGCCATAACCGATATCATAAGCCCAGCCGTCACCGCCAAACACCCAGACCGATTTTTTGACCAGGTATTGCTGTAGCTCCAGTATTTCCAGGGCAACCGGATCTTTTTCCTTTTTAAGTTCATGAACCACTTTGGCAGAAGCGATTTTCGACAGCAGTGCATCATTTTTTCCGGCGAGCCATTCCCGGAATGCTTCTTTCGTAGCTTCAGCAAGGCTGGAATTTCCGTTAAGGGCCTCGTTCATTTTACGTTCGATGCGATCCCTGAGCTTGTTGCCACCTATTGCCAGACCCAGACCGTATTCTGAATTGTCTTCAAACAATGAATTAGCCCAGGCAGGCCCGCGGCCTTCTCTATTGGTGCAATAGGGTGTCGATGGAGCTGATCCGCCATAAATAGAGGAACAGCCTGTTGCATTGGCAACGATCATTCTGTCGCCATATAACTGGGTGATCAGTTTAATATAGGGTGTTTCACCGCAACCTCCGCAGGCTCCTGAGAACTGGAACAAAGGCTGGGCAAACTGACTGTTCTTGACAGATTTTTCAATTTCAACCAGGTGGCTTTTATAGGACACCTTCTCCGCAAAATAATCCCATCGTTGGGCTTCATCAAGCTGTGTCTCCAGCGGCTTCATGATCAGGGACTTTTCCTTGGAAGGGCAAATGTCGGCGCATACACCGCAGCCGGTGCAGTCGAGCGGGCTAACCTGCATCCTGTACTGGTATGCTTCAAACCCTTTACCGGTGACCTTAAGGGTAACCGTATCCCTGGGCAGCCCTTTCATTTCATTTTCATCAATCAGGAATGGCCTGATACAGGCATGAGGACATACATAGGAACACTGATTGCACTGGATGCACTTATCGGGTTGCCATTCGGGTATGTTAACCGCAATGCCACGTTTTTCATAGGCTGTGAGGCCGGAAGGAAAAGTTCCGTCTTCGCGGCCGTTAAAGGCAGAAACCTTCAGGTCATCACCCCTCATCAGGTTCATGGGCTCAGCAACATGCTTGACAAATTCCGGAATATTACGGTTGTCTTTTTTCAGCTTGATTTCAATCCTGGCCCAGTCCGCAGGAACTTCAACTTTTTCAACTTCTGCACCACGCTGGATAGCCGAAAGATTCATGTTCACAATTTCTTCTCCCTTGCGGCCAAAGGTTTTGATAATAGCTTTCTTCATTTCTGAAAGGGCATTATCAAACGGTATTACTTCGGATATTTTGAAGAAGGATGACTGCATGATGGAGTTCGTGCGATTACCCAGGCCGATGCCTTCTGCAATGCTCGTTGCATTGATGATATAAAACTGGATATTGTTTTCGGCCATGTATTTTTTAATGGTATCAGGCAGCCTTTTTTTAGTCTCTTCAGCATCCCAGATGCTGTTAAGCAGGAAGGTGCCTCCTTTTTTCAAGCCTTTGAGCAACTCATATCTTTCGAGGTAGGCAGGCACATGGCAGGCCACGAAATCAGGGGTTCCGACCAGGTAGGGAGCCATGATGGGCCTATCGCCGAAACGCAGGTGGGATACGGTTATCCCTCCTGATTTCTTGGAATCGTAAGCAAAATAAGCCTGGGCATATTTTTCGGTGGAGTCGCCAATAATTTTAATGGAGTTTTTATTCGCACCCACTGTACCGTCGGACCCCAGTCCCCAAAACTTAGCCTCAAAAGTACCCTTGGGCGTAATGCTGATTTCAGGCTTAAGGGGAAGGGAATGGAAAGTCACATCATCGTCAATGCCAATGGTGAATTCTTTCTTTGGTTCTCCGGATGCCAGGTTATCAAATACGGCGACGATCTGAACCGGTGTGGTATCTTTCGAGCTGAGGCCGTAACGACCGCCGATGATCATGGGAGCATTGGGCCTGCCATAGAACGCATCGCGTATATCCAGATACAATGGTTCTCCGTTTGCTCCGGGTTCTTTGGTACGGTCAAGCACAGCTATGCGTTTTACCGTCTGAGGTATTACTTCCAGCAAGTGTTTTGCAGAAAACGGGCGGTAAAGATGAACAACGACCACGCCGGTTTTTCTTCCCTTTGCGTTGAGGTATTCAACGACTTCGCGGGTGGTATCGGTAACGGAACCCATGGCAATAATGATCTCTTCAGCATCAGGGGCTCCGTAATAGTTAAAAAGCTTGTATTCGCGGCCGGCAATTTTACTCAGCTGCTTTAAGTAATCGGCAACGATATCGGTAACTTTATCATAAAATTTATTGGCAGCTTCCCGCGACTGAAAATAAATATCGGGGTTCTGGGCTGTACCTCTTTGGACGGGGTGTTCAGGATTCAATGCACGGTCCCTGTATTCCTTCAGGGCTTTCTGGTCAACAAGCTGAGCCAGGTCTTCCATCGCCGGGACTTCCACTTTCTGGATCTCCGCTGATGTACGGAACCCGTCGAAGAAATGCAAAAAGGGTATTCTCGATTTAATGGCTGCAAGATGGGGCAATGCGGCGAGGTCCATTATTTCCTGCACGCTGCTGGTGGCAAACAGGGCGAATCCCGTATTGCGCACACTCATCACATCACTGTGATCGCCGAAAATGGATAATGCCTGGGCGGCCAGACTGCGTGCTGACACATGAAATACACCGGGGAGCAATTCACCGGATATTTTATACATATTGGGGATCATCAGCAATAAACCCTGGGATGCCGTATAGGTTGAAGTAAGGGAACCAGCCTGAAGGGACCCGTGAACAGCGCCTGCCGCACCGGCTTCAGATTGCATCTCCACTACCTTTACCACTTCGCCGAACATATTCTTTTTTCCGTTGGCTGACCACTCATCAATATTCTCCGCCATAGTTGAAGAAGGGGTGATCGGATAGATAGCGGCCACTTCACTAAACATATAGGCAATATGCGATGCTGCATAATTACCGTCACAGGTTATAAATTTTTTCTGCGTCGTCATGATAACTATCTTATAATTAATGTTTTATAATTTTTTTTGAACTGAATCCACAAAAATACAAATAATCAGAATTTTTAGATACGAAAACCCTCATGAAAAGGTTATTCAGACTGATTTTAAATAAGGTGGATTTGTTAAATCGCGAGATAGCAGAGACGCGATTAATGGCGTCTCTACAACGATTACCGATTACCGTCTCCCCTTCCCTTTTTCTCTCCCTCACTCCGTCTCTCTGTCTCTCCCTCTCTTCTTCCTACTCCCCGTTCATCGAGATCAGAAATTCCTCATTGGAATCGGTCTTGGCCAGTCTTTCACGAAGGAATTCCATGGCTTCAACGGGATTCATATCGGTCAGATATTTCCTCAGGATCCAGATCTTGTTAAGGAAGCTCTTGTCCAGCAGCAGATCTTCCCTGCGTGTGCTGGATGCCGTGATATCGATGGAAGGATAGATACGACGGTTGGAAAGTTTACGGTCGAGCTGCAATTCCATGTTGCCGGTTCCCTTAAATTCCTCAAATATCACATCATCCATTTTTGAACCGGTATCGGTCAGGGCAGTGGCAATGATGGTGAGTGAGCCACCGTTCTCAATATTTCTGGCGGCACCAAAAAACCGTTTGGGCCGCTGAAGTGCATTTGAATCAACACCACCTGACAGTACCTTTCCGGAAGCCGGGGCAATGGTATTAAATGCCCGGGCAAGACGGGTAATTGAATCGAGCAGTATCATCACATCATGTCCGCATTCCACCAGACGTTTTGCTTTCTCCAGTACAATATTGGCAACGCGTACATGCCTTTCAGCGGGTTCATCAAAGGTGGATGAAACGACTTCACCCCTGACGTTACGGGCCATTTCAGTAACTTCTTCCGGACGCTCATCGATCAGCAGAATGATAAGATATACTTCGGGGTGGTTGGCTGCTATGGCATTGGCTATATCCTGCAGCAGAATGGTTTTACCGGTTTTAGGCTGAGCGACGATCAGGCCGCGCTGTCCCTTGCCAATGGGAGAAAACATATCCACAACCCTGACCGACATATTGCTTCTCTCACCCGGTTTGATAAGGGTGAATTTTTCATTGGGAAATAACGGGGTAAGATAGTCAAAGGGGATCCGGTCACGGATAAAATCAGGATTGCGGCCATTGATCTCCAGCACCTTTATCAGCGGAAAGTATTTCTCGCCTTCTTTTGGCGGGCGGATGGTTCCCGTAAGGGTATCCCCTGTTTTAAGACCGAACAGTTTGATCTGTGACTGGGATACATAAATATCATCGGGTGAATTAAGGTAATTGTAATCCGATGAGCGCAGGAATCCATATCCGTCGGGCATGATTTCGAGGACTCCTGAACTGGCAATAATGCCGTCAAATTCATTGCCTTTTTCCACGCTCTGGGGTTTACGCTCTAAGGCAGGCCGTGCAGGCATATCAGGTTTTATCAGCGTTTCCGCAACAGGGATTGAAGGGCCTACGGGAGACGGAATAACCGGCTCTTCATCATCCAACTCTGGCAGCACAATATCATCGAGTTCCATTTCCTTTTTTCGCTGCTCCACTTCAATTCTTTCTATGGTTTTATTCACCAGTTCATGTTTATCCATGATTTTTTCCTCGGTTTTATCCACGGGATTATCCATGTCATTTTCCGTTGGTTTTCCGTTGGAATTATCCATGGACATATCCAAAGGCCTTTCCATGGGTCTGTCCATGGGTCTGTCCATGGGTCTGTCCATGGGTCTGTCCATGGGTCTGTCCATCGGCCTGTCCGTGGGCCTAAACGCAGGTCTGTCCATAGGCTTATCCGTGAGCCTTTCCTTGAATTCAACCCGGTCAGGCGTTGCCGTAACCTCGGCTTTCCGGACGCGGTGTCTCCGGTGCCTCATTTGATCATTCATGCGCGAAGCTTCTCCAGGTAATTTATCCGTTTTTTTGTTTTCGGTAGCCATAATAGCTTGCTGGTCCAGTATCTTGTAGATCAGATCCTGTTTTCGTAATGACTCAACCCGCTTAATTTTTAATTCTTTTGCAATATCCCTAAGTTCAGTAAGAACTTTCTCATTAAGTTCCAAAATATCATACATAAACCAGTAAAAGATTAGTTAATAAGATTCTTCGATATTATGATTGCGCTTATAAAAGCCGGATTACTCAAATATAATAGGAAATGTAATTTTCAACGTTGGAAGAATTCCATCAGGAAATCGTGTGCAATAATACTGAATTCATAACAATTACCAAAAGAAATAACAAATTATTTTTTTTATAATTTCGTCAAATATAGAAAATTATCCGCTTTTGAGTATATTTGATATATTGTTTATACTAATTTTATATAAAATCTGAACCAGATTGCCGTATTTTCTTGAGCCTTGAAGCCTGTATCTTTACAAATCCCAAACACCATGAGACAGCTCAAGATAATCAAACAAGTCACGAACAGGGAAACTCCTTCCCTGGATAAATATCTTCATGAAATCGGTAAAGTGGAGCTGATCAGTGCTGAGGAAGAAGTAGAACTGGCCAGAAGGATCAAGAACGGCGATGAAAAAGCGTTGGACAAGCTGATCCGGGCGAACCTCAGGTTTGTGGTCTCCGTTTCAAAACAATATCAGAATCAGGGGCTGAGCCTTCCCGACCTGATCAACGAAGGAAATCTCGGTTTAATAAAAGCGGCACAGCGGTTTGATGAAACCCGTGGCTTCAAGTTCATTTCTTATGCTGTATGGTGGATACGCCAGTCGATCCTTCAGGCCCTGGCAGAACAAGCCCGCATTGTGAGGCTCCCCCTTAACAAGATCGGGTCGATCAATAAAATCAACAAGACCTTTTCGGACCTTGAACAGAAATATGAGCGCGAGCCTTCCTTGCAGGAAATTGCAGAGGTGCTGGAAATGGCCCCCGATGATATTAAAGAAGCGCTTAAAAGTGCAGGGAGGCATGTTTCTATGGATGCGCCCATTACCCAGGATGAAGAAACAACCCTTTATGATGTTCTCCTGAGCAAAGATTCCCCAAGTCCCGATAAAAGCCTGCTCACGGATTCCCTCCGGAAAGAAATTGAAAGGGTATTGTCGACCCTGACCTATCGTGAAGCCAATATTATCCGGCTTTATTTCGGGCTCAATGGCAAGCATGCCCATACCCTGGAAGAAATCGGGGAGGAATTCAGCCTTACACGCGAACGGGTGAGACAGATCAAAGAAAAAGCCATCAAAAGGCTGAAAAATGCCACCCGGTGCAAACTGCTTAAGGCTTATTTGGGGTGAGAAGCATTGAAAAGTGATGAGATAGCTTTTTAGCAGTTTAGCATTTTAGCGGTTTAGGAATTAAAACAAATTGAACTTTTTAATGCACATTCCTAAACACCTAAATACCTAAAAAGCTAAACACCTAAAAGCTGACAGCACGACCACAAGACGGTACGACTATCAACTACCATAACCATCACAACCTTCACAACCATCATAACCACCCTCCTTCTCCCGATTTATCGGGATTCGGAGGGCAAAGCAACCATTACAACTATTACAACCATTTTTCCTATCTTTGTATTCCTGAAAATCGTTTTCTATGACCCGATACATTGCTCCGTCGATTCTTGCAGCTGATTTCACCCATCTTCAGCAGGATATTGAGATCATAAATTCCAGCGAGGCTGACTGGATTCACTGTGACATTATGGATGGTGTATTTGTTCCCAACCTGTCTTTTGGTTTACCTGTGGTGCAAGCCGTCCGCAAGTATGCGCGGAAGCCGCTCGATGTGCACCTGATGATGGTGGAACCTGAAAGGTATCTTGAAAAATTCAGGGATGCCGGTGCTTATCAGCTTACCGTTCACCAGGAAGCCTGCATTCATCTGCACAGTACCTTGCATGAAATCAAAAGGCTTGGCATGAAGGCCGGGGTAGCATTAAATCCGCACACCCCTGTAACTACGCTTGAGGATATCATAGCGGACCTCGACCTGGTTCTGATTATGACGGTAAACCCGGGATTTGGAGGACAGCAATTCATTTCTCAATCCTATGCCAAAATACGAAAACTCAGAAAGCTCATTGATTCATCGGATTCTCAGGCGCTGATTGAGGTTGACGGTGGAATTACCCTCCAAAATGCCGGCATGCTTTTTGAAGCCGGGGTAAATGTACTGGTTACCGGTACTACGGTTTTTTCTGCTGAGGATCCGGTTGAAACCATTCGGAAACTGAAAAATGCCGGGCAGTGAATGTTGTGAACACGGATCCTATTTGTTAACTTTGCTGCCGGAAGTTCTTTGAAAAGTAGTTAGAATTTAGAAGTTGGTAGTTAGTAGATGGAATTTTGTTGTTTGTTGATTTAAAATCACCAAACCTGCCTGCCGGCAGGCAGGTCAATAAATACTAATGGGGCTGTTTTGGTTTTGACAGCAAGACAGCAGGTAAGCAAGCATGCCGGGCCACGCACAGCAACCCGTAATCTGCGGTGCAGATCTATAAATGGCGAAGCTAATTACGCGCTCGCTGCTTAATCGAACAACAGTAGATTAGGCAATATCCCGGCACCAGGTGTCGGGACGGGCTGTCTCTCCGTTGCCACGTCCTGCCGCGGCGGATCAAGAGACACATCAAAAGCGGGAATAGTCCGGTTAACTCCCTTGCCACCGGGCGAAATTTAAGGGGATAAGGCTTTGGTCGGTTGCCTTTTACCAGCCATTACCCGACAATCAAAACTTGGCTAAGCATGTAGAAAACTTATGGGCTGATTGTTTGGACCCGGGTTCGAATCCCGGCAGCTCCACGCAGTGGAGATGATCCCGACAGGATCTGTCGGGATTTTGTTTTGGTACAAAACAAACCGGGAGGAGAAGTTTATCCCGATATAGTCTTTCTTACGAGGCACGAGTTAGAAAGACTTAATCGGGAAATCCCGGCAGCTCCACAAAAGACCCCGACCCGACGGCCGGGGTCTTTTGTTTTTACCAATCATTACCGTTAACTATCCGAATTATTTACTAACAAAATTGAACCGGGCTTTATCGCACATCAATTATTTTTCTATATTTATCTGAGAAAATTAAAATTGCCTGAGTCAATCAAGGGATTGCCAGATGAATTTGTTTTCTTCATGCTGAAAATTTGTGGCAAAGAGAAAAGAAATCATCGGAAGATTTTCCTTAGACCGGGCAATATACTGAAGGGTAAAGAAATAGTGCAGGATTATTAATGGTTTTATCAACCTGGTGTGTATTTACTAAATCCGTTTTTGTTTTCTTTCCTCTCATAATTTGTCTTAATTATTGAATTCCACATATTTGTGACAAACCAAAAATTTACAACCAATATGATGCAACATTTCAACAATATTCGGTTGCCGATACTGCTATATCTGATCGGGCTGACCTGCATGAACTGTGAAGACCATCAGGAACGGTACGAAGATCCTCCATGGCTTGGGGGCTCAAACATTGAAACCCTTGAAAAAACGGGAAAGCATAATATTTTTCTGGCCCTGATGGAAAAAGCCGGATACGCTGATCCTATTGAAAAAACATTGTTCACCCTGTTTGTTCCTTCAGACAGCGCCTTTGAAAAATACTTTGAAAGAAGGGGTATCCAGGCTGTTGATGATCTTACGGAAGAACAGGCCAAACAGCTTTTTACCCTTCATATTCTGAACAATCCACGCTCACGGTATTTCCTGATCTATGAATATGTGTTTAATGAATTTCAGGGACCTGACGGCGAATATGCCAGTCTCTTTTTCAGGAAGCACACCCGATCTACCTCTTTCCCCTACAAGGAAACGGTTCGCTATTCCACCTCAACCCAGGATGCGGGAACTGAGCTCACCATATATGGATTAGATAAATTGCTGCCCCTGTTTTCCGATGAATATATGAGTGATGTCGCCGGCGCACCCGATGGCAGCGATTATACTTATATGTACCCGGGCACCGCATGGAGCGGACTGCAATGGCACGATGCCAGGGTAACCGAGCAGGAAGTGCGCACCTCCAGTGGTTTTATCTATTACATTGACAGGGTAGTAGCGCCTCCTCCCAGCATTGAAGAATATCTCATGGCAAACCAGGATACCTTTGGAATCTTTTATGATATTGCACAACGGTTTGCTGAATACGGATCTTCAAGGATCAACCAGATCACCAATGAAATGGAATTCAGGAAAAGCTATCGAAGCATATGTGATTTTGCAAATGAATATGGGCCCTTCCCGTCCAATGAATTTGAAAAAAAGGATATGTTCAGCATGTTTATTCCGCAGGATGACGTCTTAAAGCCATATCTCGACAACACCGTTTATCAATATTATTCATCCCTCGACAGTGTTCCTGAAGTGACTTTGTTTTACATTCTTCAGTCTCATATGCAACAAAGCCTGCAACTCGCCTCAAAGATCGAAAAGAATTATTTTAATGCCTTTGGCGATGTGATCCGGATCAATCCATCCATCGATATTGTAAAGACCTTTATGTGCAGTAACGGGATTATTTATGGTATGAACAGGGTGCTGGAATCCAATGCATTTTCCTGCGTGCCCGGACCCTTGTTTTACAACGGCGACTATAGCCAGTTCATGTATTTCCTCATCGAGGCCAATGTGCTAACGGCTCTTTCCAACCCCGGATTGAATGTAACCCTGTTTGCCCCGGATAATGAGGCCATGGATGAGTATGGGATCCGGTATGTCCCCGACAACCAGAATTTTGAGGTTAAGGATGAGGACGGCCTGTGGAGGGACATGATTGATGATGAAATATTGTCATTTGTACAGGACCATTTTCTGTACGCTGAGCCTGGCAGTATTCCATCGGAAGGTTTTATCGAGATGCCTTCCGGAAACCATCTAGCTATTTACAGCAATACCGAATTTGCCATGGGAGGCAACGTTGAGTCAGACGATCAGGTAACCATTACCGGCCAGCATGAATCCGGATGCAACAATGGTATGCTGTATTATATCGATAACGTTATCAAGGCTCCAAAAAGAAATTTTTATCATTACATTGCTGAAGATCCCGACCTGTCTGATTTTTATAATCTGCTGGTGGAGGCTGATCTGGTTGGTGTTACAACCGATCCGGCTACCCTGGATACGGTAGTGTTTCTTAAGTTCACCGGCATGAGCGATAAATGGACCGGTTTTATCCCGACCAATACGGCGCTTGCATCGGCTGTAATCCCCATGGATCAGGATGGTGATCCCGATACCCTTGTTCATTTTATTGAATATCATTTTATCCAGGGAGAATCAATATTTGATGACGGACGGGTGAGCGGAAGTTTTCCCACGCCTGTCATTGAGGCCATAACCGGTGAAGGGATAAACTATGTAATGCTGGATGTGGCCAATACTAAAAACTCCCTTGTTGTTACGGACAAGATGGGACAGTCAGTGACGGTTCCGCATGCCACAGCCAACAATCTGGTTCAGAAAGGCGTGATCCATAAGATCAATTCCGTTTTGTATGATAAACAATGGAATTAACAGAAAAATATTGAATTTATAAGGTCTTCATAATAACGCTAAAGCATGAATTACCCTATGATGACAACAAAGTCAAACCATTACCTGACAGCTTTGACACTCTTGCTGCTGATATCGGGTGCCTTGCATGCACAAACGATCGTCCTGAAAGGGCGTATTACCGATGCCGGCGATAAGAGCACGCTGGTTGGGGCCAATGTTGTTGAAGTCGACAAGAACGGACGGTATATAAAAGGCGCCATTGCTGATGTCAATGGCAATTATGTACTGGAAGTAAGTTCATCCCAGGCCATTGTCCAGGTATCCTTTATAGGTTATATTAAACAAACCTTTGAGGTCGGAAAAATAACCCGGCTTGATGTGGCGCTTGAACCGGAATCCATCCAGATGGCAGGGGTGGTCATCACCGGTGAAAGAATGGGAAATGACGGCGTTGTCCCTATACGTGACAGGATAACAGCGGTCTCGCGGATTGAGCTTTCGGACCTGAAAGGCTCATCCTCAACAACCGTCGAAGAGATGATCCAGGGACGGCTAGGCAACGTGGATATTACGCAATTGTCAGGCGACCCCGGCGCAGGCTTAAATATAAGGATACGCGGGACAGCCTCGTTGAACGCACGCAACCAACCCCTGATCGTAGTGAATGGAATTCCTTATGAAACGCAGATAGATGAGAGTTTTGACTTTGCCCAGGCCGACGTTGATAAATTTGGCAATCTTATCGATGTTGCCCCGGAGGATATTGAATCGATTGAAGTATTGAAAGACGCTGCCGCAACGGCCATCTGGGGATCCAAAGCTTCAAACGGAGTGCTGATGATCAATACCAAACGCGGCATTAAGTCGCCTCCGGTGTTTCAGTATAACTTTAAGGTTACCCGGGCGCACGAGCCACCACACATCCCTATGCTTGACGGACCAGGTTATGCGCGCCTGATTACGGAAGCCCACTATAATGTTACCTACAATACTTTCAGCAATGATGAGATAGCCTACCGGCCCAATGATGAAGAATGGGATCAGTATTACAATTTTGCCCAGAATACGGACTGGATTGAAGAGATTACCAGGGTAGCCTATACCCTCCAGAACAACTTTTCGGTTAGGGGCGGTGGCGCCAAATCGAAGTACAATCTTTCCATGGGCTATATGGATGAAGAGGGCACAACAGTTGGTACCGGACTGAAAAAGTTTAACATGCTTACGGCGCTGGACTATGACTTGTCGTCAAAATTGCAGTTCAGAACCGACATCCTGTTTACCCGTTATGATCAGGATGAAACTTATGCCCATAAATTCAGCGACGGATTTGAATACAGCAAGGACAATTTTCGCACAAAGGTTTATGCAAAAATGCCGAATATGTCAGTCTACGAGAGGGATACAAACAATGTAGTCTACGATGATTTTTTTATCCCTTCCAACGGAACCATACAGGGAAACGCCAAAGATTATTTCAACCCGGTTGCTTTTGCCACCTTGCCCACCAACAAAACCTATAAGAACAATACCCGTGCATCCTTTAACCTCCGTTACAAACCCATATCAGTACTGGAACTGACCGGCCAGGTTACCCTTGATGTTTTCGACAGCAAAAATCATAAGTTTTTACCTTACAAAGCCATCGGGTATGATTACAGCAACGTGATCACCAACAATG
The DNA here is from genome assembly GCA_964456825.1 of uncultured Bacteroidales bacterium. Lineage (GTDB taxonomy): Bacteria > Bacteroidota > Bacteroidia > Bacteroidales > UBA10428 > UBA5072. Next base: position 13,850 of record CAYWCR010000016.1, on the reverse strand, counting down.
CATACGACAACTTCATTAAAAAATCGACCATTAATACCACGGCCCGTGCCCTTTACCATCCCGACCTGGGTGACAACCACAATATAACCGTCAGGGGACAATTCGACTCACAGGAAAGTGTGCAAAACACCCTGGAAATTGAAACCCGTAATACAGCGTCTGGTTATAGTGACAATATTGATGCTAACCAAAGAATTGACAAGATGAATTCCGGAAGTTCCACTTTCCGTTTGATTGGCTTCTTTATGGATGCCTATTACGATTATAAGGATAAATACTTTTTTATGATAGGGGCAAAATCCGAAGGTTCTTCAAGGTTTAGTCCCGAAAGCCGGTGGGGCGTTTTCCCGACCGCATCGGTGGGCTGGCGTATATCCGGGGAGAATTTCCTGAAGGACAAAAAATTCATTAATGATTTAATGCTGAGGGCAAGCTGGGGTCAAAGCGGAAATACGCCTGAAGACAATTATCTCTACTTCAGAAAATACGGTGCCGGTACGGATGTCGCTTACGTGGATATGCCAGGTATACAGCCTACCAACATCGAGCTTACAGGGTTGAAGTGGGAAACCATTGAACAAACCAATTTCGGCTTGACTTACAGTGGTTTTCAGGGCAGAATATATGTGGTTTTTGATGTTTACAACAAAAAAACCAAAAATCTTTACATAAAAGATGCCAAAATACCGCAATCAACAGGTTATGCCACGATAAACAGCAATGTGGGAGAATTGCTCAATCGTGGATGGGAATTCATGATTGACAGTAAAATCCTGGAAGGGGACCAATGGAGCTTTGATATTAACTTAAATGCTTCGCAAAACAAGAATATCATCCTGAGCCTTCCCGAGAATTATCAGTACACATACGGAAATATGCTGGACAATGGCAATTATAAAATCAGCAACGTTCCGGGCCAGCCCATCGGCGGATTTTTTGGATATCGTTACCTGGGCGTTTATCCTACTGATGAGGATGCGATTGTAAGGGATGAATTCGGCCAAATCGTTTATGATCCTGTCACCAGTGTACCGCTTATTACAACTATGGGTGGGGCAAGACCTGACAAATTTGAAGGGGGTGATGCCTGGTATGATGATATCAATCATGACGGAATTATTGACGAGAATGATCTCGTATACCTGGGTGACCTGAACCCCAAGTTGATGGGCGGAATAAGTCCCCGGTTCCATTACAGGAACTGGATCCTGAACCTGTTCTTTTATTACAAGGTCGGCCAAAAGATCATTAACCAGACCCGTATGGACCTGGAAAAGATGACCACACATGATAATCAGAGTAAAGCCACCAACTGGCGATGGAGGAGGAGCGGTGATATCACTGACATCCCCAGGGCATACTATCCGGGTGAAACGAATCCAACATTTAATTATCTCGGATCCAGCAGGTTTGTCGAAAATGGTGACTTCATCAGGTTCAAGTCTGTTTCCATTAAATACAACCTGGGACAGAAGCTATGCAGCAAGCTCAGGCTCGACAATGTGAGTCTTTATCTTACCGGTTACAATACCTATACATGGACCAATTATTCCGGACAGGATCCTGACGTATCTCAGCCTACTAAACCCGACGAACTGCCAAAGGATTGGAGCAGAACTCCTCCCAGCATCAGGTATATGTTCGGAGCGGATATTACTTTCTAACATTGCAAAATATACAGTAAGATGAAACCGGAAAAAATATCACTTTCAATATGGAGCAAGGGATTGATTGGTTCGATCCTGCTGGTCATGGCCTTTGTATCCTCCTGCGAGTATCTTAATGTAGAGCCCGAGAGCGATCTGGTTGAAGAGGAATTCTGGAAAAAGACCGAGGACATAGAGGCCGTACTGGCTGCCACCTATGATGCTTTCCGTGAAACCAGCCTGGCTTCCTTTGTCTGGGGAGAACTCAGGGCTGATATGGCCACCTTTACTGGCGATGTAAATCGTGATTATATTTCGATAAAAGCCGTAAATATCAAAGCCAATAATTCGAAAATCGAATGGAAAGGATATTATAACACCATTAACCTGGCCAATACCATTCTTTTTTATGCTCCCCGGATACAGGAAATCGATAAGACTTTTACACAGGAAATAAAAGACGGCATTGAAGCTGAGGCAATCTTCCTGCGTTCCTTGTCTTACTTTTACCTGGTAAGGGTCTGGAAAGATGTGCCATTGGTATTGCAACCATCGGTTTCCGATACGGTCGATCTGTTCCCTCCCAAAAGCGAAGAGCAAGTGGTGATCCGGCAAATCATAAGCGACCTTGAAGAAGCCAGGGATAAAGCTTTTGTAACTAAATTTTATGACAACCCGGTGTATTTTAAAGGCCGGGCCAATAAATTCTCTGTTATGGCATTGCTGGCCGATGTCTACCTGTGGAACCAGCAATATGATAAATGCGTCGCTTATTGCGATTCGCTGATCAGGGAGAATCAATACTTCAGGCTTATGGCAACACTGGACTGGTTCACCATGTTTTACCCGGGCAATTCCATGGAAAGCATTTTCGAAATACAATTCAGCGCCGTCATCAACCAGATCAATCCCATACATTATGATCTGTTGCCTATCGCGCGCACCAGGCAGGTCGGATTAAGCAACACGGCCCAAAGTATTTTTACCGATGACCTGGATATCCGGAAATGCGGTACCAGTCCCGTCTGGAAATATGTTGGCGCTTCGCAGGATTTTAAAACGGTAAGGCAGGCCAGCGAAGAGGATGCCCATTTTATATATTACCGCCTGGCCGACATCTACCTTATGAAAGCAGAGGCACTGATTGAGTTGAACCGGATAACGGAAGCCAATGAGATATTAAGGACCATTGCCGAAAGGGCTGCACAACCCTACGAGGTTTTAACCTCCCGGGACAAACTGCGGGAATATGTGCTCAGCGAACGCGCCAGAGAGCTTGCCTTTGAGGGGAAAAGATGGTTCGATCTCCTGCGGTATGCCAAAAGAAATCAATTCGAGAAAAAAAATTACCTGATTGAAGTTCTCCTTCAGGGATCTGATATTAAGCAAAGGCCTGTATACCGGGCCCGACTGATTGATACCATGAGTTATTACCTTCCCATCCCTGAAAATGATATTCTTTTCAATCCGAACCTCAGGCAAAATCCATATTATGACAGATGATCCAACTTTTAAAACAGGTAACATGAAAAAATATACATCGAATAACCCTCACCGGTTTTTTACCAGGTGTTTTTACTGGATCGTGCTTTTATTTTTTGTGGTGACCGGTTGCCAGGAAGATGCCAGGGTATGGGATCCGGCATCGAATGACCTTCAGATTGCTGAATACCTCTCTTTGTATCCGGAGGAATTCTCGGAATTCGAACAAATTGCAAAGGAAACAGGGTTGTATAGCTTGTTGAGAGCCAGTACGGGAACCGGTTTGACACTGTTTCTTCCCAACAATGAAGCTTTTGCGGAATATTATGCCGGAAAAGGAATCAGTTCTTACCACGATCTGGATTCCGTCAGGCTCAGAAATCTCGTATTAAACCATCTGATCCCCGTAAGAATTGAAAGCAGTGGAGTTCCTTTAGGAACCCTGCATGCCAGGAATATGCTTGGAGATAATATTGTCACCGAATTCGCCGGATCAGACATCATACTCAATAAATATTCGCGCATCATTAAGCGGAATATTGAGAATTCCAATGGTATCACACACCTTATCGAAAAAGTATTGGATCCCCTGGTATTGAATGTCTATGAAGTGCTCAGGAACGATCCTGCTTACACTATTTTTACGCGCGGTTTGGAACTGTGCGGGCTGAAAGATACCCTTTCCATCATTGATTTCCCCTATGGAAATATCAATGTACGTACCCGCTTTACCCTGCTGGCTGTCCCTGATACAGTATATAACAACAGGGGCATTGCCAGTGCCGATGACCTGATCAGTATGTATGCCAATGGAGACCCGGATCTTACCAACCTGCAAAACGGATTCTATCAGTACATGGAATACCATTGTTTATCTGAAAGCTACTATTTGTCAAATTTTACCAATAAAAATTACCCTGTACTTTCAAGAAATAATTATGTTTCCATGCTGCTGAGGAACGATTATATGCTTAATTACAGCGCCGCAACTGAAACGTACACCGCGTTTTTATTTGATTACACCAATATGCCGGCCAAGAACGGAGTAATTCATGCCATCAATGATTTGCTTCCCGTTAAGGATCCTCTTCCGGAAACTATCGTTTTTGAGGTCACCGACTTTTTTGATATCAAGCAAACTGATTACTACGGCAAATACTATAAAAGGTTTTTTGACGGACAAAACACTTTTGCCAATGTTAAATGGGAAGGCGACTATTTGTTATATTATTTCAAAACTTCGGGCGGGGCATGCACGATGAATTATGATTGTTTCAGCATGAATGGCTTCTGGTGGATTCAGATTACCGTACCCAAGATCATGAAAGGCAAATATAACGTGGGCGTTCATATTTTAACCCATAGTGCGCAGTCGGATATGATAGTCTATATTGATGGTGAAAAGGTGGAGGGTATTATCAACGCGCGGGTAGATCCATGGACCCTGCAAACGGTGGATTTTGCCGTTGTTGATTGGGCAGAAACGGAACAGCATACCTTCAGGTTTGATGCCCTCAATTATGGCCTGCTGTTTATGGATTTTTTACAGTTCACTCCGGTTAACTAAAGTCCATTCGAATGAATAATATCATGAATCCTTTTCAAACAGAAAATAACGGTAACAAAATGAAAGGCATATTACGTCAAAACTTTCGGCCCTTTGTCCTGGTGGTTTGCATATCCTGTCTGGGACAATTTCAGGGTCAATCACAGCAGATCACGGGTGCTGTATTTGAATCAGGCACGGGAAAACCCCTGAAAAATGCTGCTGTAACCAATATGTCCACAGGAGATTTTACCGAAACCAGTGATTCCGGCAATTTTATCCTCATGGTTCCGGATGAAAATACCAAATTGTCTGTTACCATGCCTGGTTATGACCAGCGTGAGATATACCTGCTGGGCCGGAAATCAGTTGTTATTCATATGGTGCCCTCGGCCTTTAATTCGGTAGATGATGTTGTCATTGCTCCCCTGCGTAACCAGCCGGCCAGGGATATCATGAACGCATACGCTGCCCTGACCCCCGGTTTGGAGAGTTCATCCGTTACCTCAGCCGGACAACCGGTCCAGGGTAAGATTGCAGGCGTGCAAATGATTGATCAGAGCGGCATGCCCGGACAAAAAACATGGACAAGCATTCGCGGAGTCTCTTCATATTTCGCTCATAATGATCCCCTGGTATGTATCGACGGGATGATACACCTGATCAATTATTCCAATAATACCGTTATTCAGGGTTATACCCCTAACCCGATGGATATAGTGGATATTGACGATATTTCCAATATCACGGTAATAAAAGACGGGCTGTCTTACCTTGGGTCCAACGGATCGACAGGACTTATCAATATCAATACAGAACAGGAAGGGGAAACCAGTACTTCCATCAGGGTTCATGCTTATGAAGGCATTGCCATGCTGCCAAAACTATTGCCCGTGATGGAAGCCGGTCAGTTTAAGCAGTTTTTTACAGAACAACTTCAGGGTCAGGGTTATACTGCTGATGAAATAAATGCCAGCTACCCATGGCTTAACGGAGGTCCCGGAAGCACTGAGTATTACCGGTACAGCAATAATACCGATTGGCAGAAAGAAATATTCAAACCGGCAATCCTCCAAAAATATTACATCTTCTTAAAAGGCGGTGACGATATTGCCACCTACAACATATCCACAGGTTTTGTCAGGCATGAAGGGCCTTTTGACGGTACTTTCTATTCCCGGTATAACCTGAGAATTAATGGCCGCATCAATATTACCGATAAATTCTCGGTGACCCCCAATGCCAAGCTTTCCTTGTCCAATGTTAATATTACGGAACTTGGCGATAATATTGCAACCAACCCGGTTACGGCATCACTGCGAAAATCGCCGCTGATGGCCCCCTATGCCAAAGACCCTGCAACCGGTCAGGATCTTGAATATCTCGATGATGTGGGCGCCTTTAATGTGAGTAATCCTGTGGCGCTTATCCGGGATGGCCTCGGTCATGGCAGATCGGCCAATTTTGTTGCTTCAGCTAAATTGCTGTACCGGTTCAACCGGCATTTTTCACTGCAAAACCTTACCGGCCTTGATTACAGCAATTCCCGTTCCGACATTTTTATTCCCGACATTGGCGTCATCGCCATGGACTCTGTCAATAACAGTCCCCGCGCATTTGCTGAAAATTATCAATCCACCCAGAACCATGCTATATTATCGTATAAAAATAATGCCATCAGCCTTCATCAGATAAACGTGCAATTGGGTATGTGGCTTATGATGAACAAATACACTTTTGATAAAGGAATTGATTTAAACACGGCCACCGATGAATTTACACAAATCGGGCAGGGTAATGCCCGGTTGAATTACCTGCGCGAAATTGATGCAGATAACCGGGGGCTGACCTGGGTATCCTATTATGGATCATTTAACTATAGTTTTGCTGATAAATATTACCTGAGCAGCGTCTTGTGCCTTGATGGCAATTCCGCATTGAACGAACAGAACCGTTACAATTTTTATCCTTCAGTGAACGCTGCCTGGAGATTATCTTCCGAAGAATTTTTATTACCCGTGAGCTGGGTTGAAGAAATTAAAATACGCGTGGGATGGGGAAAAACAGGCAATATGTATTCATCGGTATATGACCATTCAAAATATTACTATAACCAGAAAAAATTTGATACTTACGGCGTCCTCGTCAGGGACTATATACCCAATGAAAATCTCGGGCTGGAGACAAAATCCACCTTGAATGCCGGCATCGATCTCTCTCTTTTTAACCAGTTATTCAATACCCATATCGATTTCTTCCAATCCAGGATCAATAACCTTATCATACCCCAGCATCTGCCTGCTTATCTTTCCGGCATGAGCTACTTCGATAATGGCGGTGCCTTGAAGAATTCCGGTATTGAAATCGCTTCGGATGTCAGGTTTTACTTCGACAAGATAACCTGGCAGTTAGGCGGAACCATCAGCATCTGGCAACAGGAAATTACGCGCCTCGATCTCCTAGTGGGTGAAAAACCGATCATTACATCTGCCGGAAGTGCCCGGTTTATAACCAGCGTCGGCTCACCCATGAATGCGTTTTACGGATACCAGACCAGCGGAATCTTTCAAACCGATGCTGAAGCCATGGCGGTAACGGGACCCAATGGTGTGCCCATGAAGGCAGGGGATATAAGGTTTGTCGACAGGGATCATAACCAGATCATCAATGAACTGGACAAAACCATTATCGGAGATCCAAATCCCGGTCTCTTCGGTGGATTTTTTACCACACTGACCTACCGTGGATTTGATCTGTCGTTGTTTTTTAATTACAGTATGGGCAACGACATTTACAATTATACAAAGCAGGTTTCACAATCCATGGATAGCTATGCAAACCAGAGCACATCCGTAATGGATCGCTGGTCATCTTCCAATACGGGGTCTGAAATCCCCAGGAATGCTTATGGCGATCCCTCGGGCAACACATTTTTTTCTGACCGGTGGATTGAGGATGGTTCCTATCTGAGGTTAAAACAAATTACACTCAGCTATCATTTCTCACGGATAAGCAAGATTTACCGTGGTATGACGGTTTATATAAAAGCCAACAATCTGCTGACGCTCACAAAATATAGCGGTTATGATCCTGAATTCTTCTATTACAACGATCCTTTTTATATGGGGATCGACTATGGGAAAATACCGCACAGCCAATCTTTCATGATCGGGATAAAATTAGATCTTTAATAAGAATAACCTCATGGATAGTAACATGAAAAAGACTATTAATCAAGCAAGGTTTAATCGGAGAGTTTTACTAATCCTCTTCTCAGTCCTGGTGTTTTCATGCTCCGATGATTTTTTTGACCAGCAGGCAGGAGGGAAAATTTCACCCGATCAGCATTACAATTCCCTGGAAGATGTTATTAATTCATCCTACTTCGGGGTTTTTTCCCTTACGCAGCAAGCCTCTATCAATCTGGTGGTGATCGACGGACTTTTTTCCGACCTGATGGAGACTACCGGCAATGCCAGCCAGGATATGATAGAATTATACAACCATGACGTGGCACCGGGAAATTTCTTTAATGATCCGTCCATATTCTATAAAATCATTGTTAATGCCAATGAAGTGCTCGCCAACACGGATGCTGTCTTAAACCGCGATATTGACTATGATGCACTGGTCAACTGGGCGGTCAAAGGTGAATTGGTTGCACTCCGTTCCTGGGCCTATTTTAACCTGGCCAGGCTGTACGGAGAGGTGATCTACCTGGGTCCCTCCGGTGTGTCGTCGCTTCCCGGCGATCTTCCCGTGATAGGAAGGGAAGCCATTATCGATACATTGATTAACCAGGTGGAAGCCTATCTGACTGAGCTGACTTTCATTTTCAGCACCCATTTTATTAATAAGGAAGCACTGCTGGCCGAGCTATACCTGGAAAAGAATGACTATAGCCATGCTGCAAGCTATGCCAAGCTCGCCATCGAAACACTGGATGACTTTACCTATAATCCTTCCGCAGGCCGGTCTGCCCGGTATTACAGGGTGGACAGAACCTTTGAGAAAGCCAAATGGAGGAATATTTTTGTCAATGCGGCCAACAATCCGCAGACCGTTATGACCGGTGTTCCCTTTTCATTGAGCAACAACCAGATAAACATGCTGGAAGAGTATTTCAAATTTCAGTATATGATAAAGCCAAGCCGGCTGATAACGGACCTGTTCAATAGTCAGAATTACCTGAAAGGGGCCGGGGATATAAACCGGGGACTGGGTATTTCATTTGTCATGATAGATGAAAATACGCCCATGATAAACAAATATTCGCTCGAGACAACCTCCTATCTCGATGCTCACAATATCCTGTACCGTGCAGAGGACATTCACATGATTATGGCCGAAGCCCTGAACAGGCTGCACGATACTACGGCGCTTATCTTTATCAACAATGGCGTAAAGAATGTAAAAGGTACGCTGGAAGGTTTTACCACGTGGCGTGATAACCTGGGCATAAGAGGCAGGGTTGAATTATTGCCTGTCACCGTACCCGAATCCATCACGGACGAAACGGCCAGGATGGAATATATTGAGGACCTGATCATTCAGGAAAGATCCATGGAGCTTGCCTTCGAAGGAAAGCGATGGTTTGATCTGATGCGCATTGCACGGCGCAGAAACGATCCTTCCTGGTTAGCCGGCAAAGTGGCGGCAAAATTCTCCGATCCTTCACAAGCTGAGGCAATAAGAAACAAGCTTTCAACACAGGAAAACTGGTACCTGCCCATGGAAAAATAGAAGCAGGGCCAAATAATCGCCCGCTGCCTGATCGAACAGCAAATGAAAATGCTAGAAGCTGTATTTCAGTCTCAGGAATCCCAGGTTTATGGTTGTACGGGTTCCTGCCATTAAGCTGTTGAAATGCTGCCAAAGCAGAGAAAAATCAAGATTTTCCGCAAGGGAGTAATCCAATGCAGGTCCTGCGAAGTATCCTTCAAGGTCCGGGAACCACATAGCTGAACCTGTAATGTTCAGCAAGGGAGTGACTGCCCAGGTGAACTGGCCGAAAGCTGAAAATTCAGAAAAAGCAAGATCTTTCGATGAAAGGTTTCCGGAATAAAAACTGTTGAAATCAATCAATGAAAGCGGATTATTACAATACATTACCTGCAACTGGGCCATGGAATTGTCTTTAAAGATCTTGTCAAAGCCGGTTGTAATCAGAACCGTGCTTTCATCTCCCGGAAAATCCTCATAAGGATCAAACCATGAAGCTTCGCCCCTGAATGATATGTTTCCTATCGCACCCGACCAGCCGGTCCCGATAACGATATCCTCGCCGTTAACAATTCCGGCAAGAAACTGGATGTCATAACCCCACTTGTTTAACCTGTATAGCCCTGCCGCTGTTATATCGTCATCGCTGTTGACTTTTACGGCCAACTCTGCGGCAGAGGATGAGGATGGGAAATACTGGAGTCTTACTGCATCGCTTCCGGGTCGCTCAACATAATCAAAATCGAAAAAGGAATAGGCATTGAATATGTCATTCGGATTCCAGACAAAGGTCTGGCCCCAGTTTATGCGTTGCCTTCCGGCCGTCACCTGGAAATTATCGAGATGAAGATCTATCCATAGTCTGTCGAGGGTTGTGTTAAAAAGGAAGGACTGTTTTTCAATTACATTCCATGACATATCCACCCATCCGTCTTCTGCACCGATCATCCCTGAATAATATTTTCCGAGCCTTACCAGATCGCCTGTGAAAAGCCGGTTCCTGAACTCAGCGGAGAATGTAAGGGCATGGCCAAGATATCCTTTCAGATTCAACCGGTTGTGCAACAGGTTTTCATTCATGAAAGGTCCGGAAAGGGAATCGAACATAACGCTCTGCAGGGTTGTAAGATAGCCATTCAGGGTAATGGCCTTTTCTTTCTCCCGGGCATGTCCTGAAAAATAAAAAGAGAAAAACAACAAGCCTATGAAAATTGATTTTTTTATCACGCTGTCCCGGTATTTTGATACACTATTCCAGTTTAACATCCGTAACAACCTTTCCGTCTTCAAGTGTAATTACCCGATGTGCCATTTTCACTACCCTTGGATCATGCGTTGAAAAGATAAAAGTGATCTTCGATTCATGATTCAGCTTTTCCATAATTTCAAGCAGTGTTGTTGCAGACTTTGAATCAAGGTTGGCAGTAGGTTCGTCGGCCAAAACAAATTTCGGCCTGGATGCCAGGGCCCTTGCCACCGCAACGCGCTGCTGCTGTCCACCCGACATCTTTGCGGGCCGGCTGTTTATCCTGTCGCCCAGACCTACAGCCGTCAATAACTCAATGGTACGTTCATTTCTCTTTTTCTCCGGCCATTGCTGAAGGGTCATGATGAACTCAACGTTTTCTTTTGCTGTCAATACAGGTATCAGGTTGTACGATTGGAATACAAATCCTATGTTCTTCAGCCTGAAATCAATAAGCTGTGAGGATTTAAGTTTCGACAGGTTTGTGCCGCAAATGGTTATCTCTCCGGATGTTGGCATATCAAGTCCGCCTATCATGTTCAGCAGGGTGGTTTTACCCGAACCTGACGGTCCGACGATTGCTGCAAATTCTGCCTCCTCAAAGTCCATGGTAACATCATTAACGGCGTGGACCTTCACCTCGGTTGAATTATATATTTTGTTCACATTTTTCAATTCAAGTATCTTCATGGCTTGCCAGTTTATAGTTTGTTTTATTCTGTTCTGAGCGCTTCAACCGGATTTAATTTCAGTGCTTTGCGGGCCGGCCAGATCGAAGAAATTATCGCGGTGGTTATTACCATTATGGCGGTGAACACAAAAAACTCAAGCGTTACGACCGGATACACCCTGGCCGCAAATCCGATAGCTTCAAATCCCTCACCCCAGCCGCTAAAATGGATCCCTGTTTTTCCCAGAGCTGCCGAAATTGCCCATCCCGAAAATATACCCACCACAGCTCCGGCCATGGTCAGAAAAATAGTTTCGAGCATTATCATGGTAAAGATCCTTTTGCGGTTCATGCCTATCGCCATCAGCATACCCAGCTCTTTTGTCCTTTCAAGGATTGCCATCAGCATGGTATTAATAATACCGAATGCAAGTGCCAGCATGATGATTCCAATAAATATGAAATAATACAGTATCATAAAATCATTCAACAGTGCAGCATCCGGAGCCAGTTCTTTCCAGGTCCTGACGGAATTATCGCCGGAAATGCGGCTCAGTTTTTCCCTGACCATTCCGGCATCATCAATGTCATCGAGCAGGATAGCAATCTCATGCGTGAGGATTTCATTGCCACCATATAGTTTCGCAAGTTCCTTATCGTTTACAAATACTGCAACCTGATCAAAACCCGTGTTCGTTGTTTTGTAGATGCCACATACCCTGAATATGCCCTGGACCGGGTTTCCTTCCTTGTCCGAACAGGTGATTTGCACTTTGTTCCTGATCCTGTAATCAAGGGCTTTATCAGTCATCAGAAGGCCATATCTGTCCAGTGTCTTCTTGTTGAATTTCTGCCGTAAAGCTTCCCTGAAATCCTTGGGCGATCTGAATCGCGTATCTTTCAGCGTTTCAAGCTTGGCAATAACACTCCCCGGAACTTTTTCACGCTTTAAGCTTTCAATGGTACTGTCCGTTACCATATATTGCTTCAGCTTCAGTATTTCGGCCGTTTTGTCGCTTATCAGGATGTCACCGGGGCTTTGATTATCAAGATATCTTCCTCCTTCCGGTACAATTTCCCTGTAAATCTCCGTTATCCGTTTTTCCTTTTCAGCGTCTACGCCATAGATTATCACTCCTGTATTTGCCCAGGGAGTATTGGCCATGGCAATCAGCTTAGTTCTTTTGACCCAGCCGGAAATCTCTTTCAGGGAATCGATACTATGAATAGTTTCATCGGGATTACTAACGGTAAGATTTATCTCTTCATTCTTAATGTACTCATTATTATGAATCTGAATATGCGACACTTCATTGTATATAGCGTTATGAAGGCGCTGTTTCGTCCAGCCTTCCATAATACCGATAAGAAGCACTCCGGCAATAATGCCAAGGGTTACGGCAACAATTACCACCAGGCTTCTTTTTTTGTTACGCCATACGTTTTTCCAGGCGATTGACCCTATCATAGTTATTCAGATATTAAGCTTTGAGGGCTTCAATTTCCTTCAGCCGGCCTATTTTTCGTATCGGATAAATGGTTGCCAGTACCACCATAAGGGCAACGATCACAGCCTGCCAGTAAAAATAGGCGCCAAACCATGCAGTGGGCATCACAGCATCCCATCCCCAGTCTTCCATCATATTGCCCAGATCCCCTTTCAGCACAACCGGATAATAGTAAAAATACAAAATCAGCGGTATGCTGGCCAGCAATCCGCATACCAATCCAATAAAGCCAAGCAACAACATTTCCAGGGTGACGATCCGTTTAAGTTTCCTTTTCTGCATCCCGATCGCCACCAGAACACCGAATTCCCTTTTTCTCTCTGAAACCATCATAAGGACCGTTCCGAATATGCCAAAGAAGATGATAAAATAAAGAACTCCGAGCATTGCCTGTCCACTCTGACTGTCACCCTGTATTTGCTGATACAATACCGGATTGAGCTCAGACCAGGTCCTCGCTGTGGTGTTTTTATCAGGCAGCATTGCGTTGATCCTGGCCTTTGCTGTTTTTATGGTGCGGTTTGATTTATCCGTAAGGTTAACAACAAGCGCGGTTATTTTGCCCTCAGCATCAAAGAATTGCTGTGCTGCAGGTATGGTCATAATAATCAACTTGTTGTCTATTTCAGGAGAAGGCATTTTTATGATTCCCCGTACCGGGAATATCCCGGTTGCAGAAATTCCGTGATATCCCTGCCCCATCAGAATCACTGAATCGCCAACGGCAACCTTAAGATAGCCGGCAAGCCTGTCCCCCACAAGAATTCCATTGTCATCGTTGGCCAGAAATCCATTTGCTTCTTCAGTGTATTTAAGAATCTCCGGCAAGAAACCTTCATGGTCTTCATCCGTTAAGCCCAGTTCAAGCGCAAGCCTGGCAGACGATGAATATGATCTGCCAAGATTCTCTTTCACTTTTTCCAGCACACCATCCGGTATTGCCTTTGCATCCTTCAGGAGCCTTACAGCCTCCTCCGTGATCCTGTATTTTACCAGTTTGCTTTCGGGATCCGAAAAGTTTTTTTCCTTT
>CAYWCR010000015.1:41636-62195 GCA_964456825.1 uncultured Bacteroidales bacterium | reverse complement strand
GTGCATGATGAAAAGAAGATCATCATGGCAACCGGTATTAGCATATAAACAAATAGTTTTCTCATGGGCACAAAGGCTATGCAATATAATGCTGGTAGACCATCTTGATACCGGTTTCAAGGCTGACTTTTTCTTTCCATCCGAATTCATGTAATTTCTTCACACTGAGCAATTTCTGAAAAGTACCATCGGGTTTTGAAGTATCCCATTCAATATGCCCGTCAAAGCCCACGGCTCCCTTCACCAGATGGGAAAGTTCCTTGATGGTCAGATCTTTGCCCGTACCAATATTGATATGGGTATTCCGGATCTCCACTTTCGGATCGCGGGAGGTGATTTTGTCGGTAAACTTGTCTTTGACAATATCTTTAAAATCGACATTTTCCATCAGGAATACGCAGGCATCGGCCATATCGTCGGAATACAGAAATTCACGGCGGGGGGCACCGGTACCCCACAGACGCACGGTAACCGGAGTATCGGTTGAGGCATGGCGGAAGATCCCGTATTTTTCCAGTTTTTCGCCTATTTCAATTTCGGTTGATTTACCATCGACACCTTCAACCGGCCTTTTGGTAAAATCACGCCGTATTTCATTCCAGTTGTTTTCAATCAGGCATTTCCCCAGGTGCATTTTCCGGATCAGGGCCGGCAGCACGTGGGATTTTTCAAGGTCGTAATTGTCATTGGGGCCATAGAGGTTGGTGGGCATTACGGAAATAAAATTAGTGCCGTACTGGATGTTGTAACTCTCGCATAATTTAATGCCCGCAATTTTGGCAATGGCATAAGGTTCATTGGTATATTCCAGTACGTCGGTGAGCAGGTATTTTTCCTTGAGGGGCTGGGGAGCCTGTTTGGGGTAGATGCAGGAGCTTCCCAGGAACAGGAGTTTTTTTACACCGTTCAGATAACTGTGATGCACGATGTTATTCTGGATCATCAGGTTTTCATAGATGAACTGCCCGCGGTAGGTATTGTTGGCCACAATGCCTCCAACTTTGGCGGCGGCAAGCATTACATATTCCGGTTTTTCGGCGGCAAAAAAATCGGCTACGGCCTTTTGACTGGTCAGGTCGAGTTCCTGTATAGTGCGTCCGATTATGTTGGTATACCCTTTTGATTCCAGGTTCCTTTTCAGGGCACTTCCGACCAAACCGGTATGTCCGGCCAGATAGATTTTACTGTTCTTTTTCATTCAGCAATTTTATAGCATATAGGCAGCGGAATTCATAAATTCTCCACCGGCAATCGAGACCGCAAGTTACAAAAAATGGCTCACTCAAAATAATTAAGCGTCTGATAACCTCCGTTTTTCAGATATACTTCTTTCTGCATGATCTTGATATCACTTGTCACCATGTCTTTTACCAGGGCTTTGAGATCATATTCAGGCTCCCATTTAAGTTTGGTTTTGGCTTTTGTGGGATCTCCGATCAGCAGATCAACTTCGGTAGGTCTGAAGTATCGTGAGTCGACAGCCAGCACTTCTTTTCCTTTCGGAAGCTGGTATCGCTGATCATGGCATGCGGCGACACAGGCCTTTTCATCAGCTCCTGATCCTTTAAATTCAAGCTCGATACCGACTTCGGCAAAGGCCATTTTTACAAAATCACGGATCTGGGTGGTGATACCTGTGGCGATGACATAATCATCCGGTGTATCCTGTTGAAGGATCAGGTACATGGCCCGGATATAATCCTTTGCATGTCCCCAGTCGCGCCTGGCAGAAAGATTCCCGAGGAATAATTTATCCTGCAGGCCGAGGGCGATGCGGGCAACGGCCCGGGTGATCTTGCGGGTAACAAAGGTTTCACCCCGGATGGGAGATTCGTGATTGAAGAGTATTCCGTTGCAGGCAAATAAATTATAGGCTTCACGATAGTTAACGGTTATCCAGTATCCGTATAATTTAGCCACTGCATAGGGGCTTCGCGGATAGAAAGGTGTTTTTTCGGATTGGGGTACTTCTTGGACAAGCCCGTAAAGTTCACTGGTGGACGCCTGATAGAAGCGGGTTTTATTAGCCAGATTGAGGATGCGGACAGCTTCAAGGATTCGGAGTGTTCCAATGCCATCGGCATTGGCGGTATATTCGGGTGTGTCAAAGCTTACCTTCACATGGCTCATGGCCGCCAGGTTATAAATTTCGTCAGGTTGTGTCTCCTGAACGATGCGGATGAGGTTTGTTGAATCGGTAAGATCGCCATAATGGAGGGTAAAATGCCTGTTTTCCACGTGAGGATCCAGGTATAAATGATCAATCCTGTCGGTGTTGAACAGCGAACTCCTTCTTTTCGTACCATGTACGATATATCCCTTTTTCAGCAGATATTCCGCCAGGTATGCACCATCCTGACCGGTAACTCCCGTAATCAATGCGACCTTTTGTGAAGCCATATGCCTGTATTTTTAATTATACTTAAATGGTTAACCTAAATTATTTTAATGCTGTTTTGCATAATTTGTGGTAGTCTCCTTTCAGTCCGACGGGACTGGCGTTACGAATGACATAAGCGGTTTCGATGGAAGCTTTTGACTCCATCATGCCAAATCCCCGTCCTGCCAGGATTTCTTCATAGCTTTTTGTATGCAGGTCGGTAAAGCCATCACTGAATTCGATTTCCTGTTCATTCATGCTGATGGAGCGATAGGTTCTTTTGCCATTCTCTTTTACAGCAGCCGGGAGATCGCTGGCATCGATGCTGAGGAACCAGCGAACACGGGCCTTCTCGAGTTCAAGGAATCCGGATGCTTTGTTGGATTGCATCACATGAACGATATTTTGCTGCACCCCACCGAAAATCCAGATCAGTATATCGAAAAAATGAATGCCGATATTGGTGGCAATGCCTCCGGATTTCTGCAGTTCACCTTTCCAGGAGGTGAAATACCAGTTTCCCCGGCTGGTGATGTAGGTAAGGTCAATGTCAAACTTTTTATCCGGTACTTTCTCATCCATCCTTTTCTTAAGGTCAATGAGCACGGGATGCAAACGCAGCTGCAGGATATTGGATATTTTTTTGCCCGATTCGGCTTCGATTTCCTGCAGGGCATCAATATTCCAGGGATTCAACACGAGGGGCTTTTCGCAGATGGCGTTGGCTCCTGAGCGAAGGGCAAACCGGATATGGGAATCATGCAGGTAATTGGGGGAACAGATGCTGACATAGTCGATCTGGGTCCCTGCCCGGCGCAGTTTATCAATATGCCTGTCGAACCGTTCATACTCAACAAAAAAGTGGCTGTCGGGGAAATAACTGTCAATGATGCCAACGCTGTCGGCGCGGTCCAACGAGGCAAGCAATACATTGTGGGTATCCTTGATGGCTTTCAGGTGCCTGACTGCGATATAACCACCGACTCCGATAATGGCAAATTTTTTTGTCTGATCCATGAACCAATGAATTTTATGTTAAAATTAGAAAAAAATATTGACCCTGCGAGAGTACCGGATTCTTACCTTGAGGATCATTGTTAACCAATTGATATATAATAAAATAACGAACAAGGAACGCTGAACATCGAATAACGAAGGTTTGTGTCTGATTGATTATCTTCAGTGCCTGCCTGGCCGGCAGGTAGGTTCAGTATCTGATGTTCCTTGTTGGTCATTCAGTTTTTCAGAGGCTTGAATAGGTAAGATCACGGATGGACTTCCGGTAAATTCCCTTTATGTCCATCAATATGCCTTTTCCTGCGGAAAGCGATTTAAAGTATTCCTCTTTCAGCCCGAGGTATTCCTTGTGGGCTACGGCCATCACAATGGCATCATAATCCTTGCCCGGAAGGGCGGATAGCTTGTAGCCGTATTCCCTGAAGACTTCCTCTGCGGAAGCATGCGGATCGATCACCTCCACCAGGATGCCATAGGATTTGAGTTCATTCACCACATCGGCGACCTTGGAATTTCTGATATCGCTTACGTTCTCCTTGAAAGTAGCTCCCATCACCAGCACCTTTGCATTCAATACATTTTTGCCGGCTTTGATGATCTTTTTCACCACCTCCTCGGCAATATGTTTTCCCATCCCGTCATTGACGGCACGGCCTGACGTAATCACCTCGGAAGCGTGGCCGAGTTCGGCCGCTTTGAAGGTCAGATAATAGGGATCAACACCGATGCAATGGCCACCTACCAGGCCCGGTGCAAACCGCAGAAAATTCCATTTGGTGCCGGCTGCTTCCAGGACTTCATATGTGTTGATGCCCATTTTATTAAAGATCATGGACAATTCGTTCATCAGGGCGATATTCACGTCGCGCTGTGTGTTTTCAATGATCTTGGCGGCTTCGGCTACTTTAATGGAAGATGCCCTGTGCACACCTGCCTTTACGACCAGCTCATACACCTGGGCGATCTCGTTGAGCGACTCCTGATCACACCCTGACACTACCTTGGTAATGGTGGTAATGGTATGCTCTTTATCGCCCGGGTTGATCCTTTCAGGGGAATAACCCAGTTTGAAATCCTTTCCGCATTTCAGGCCTGAAAGTTCTTCCAGTATCGGAAGGCAGTCTTCTTCGGTGGCTCCGGGGTACACCGTAGACTCATATACCACATAATCGCCTTTTTTCAGAATGGATCCCACGGTGCGTGTTGCGCCGATCAGGGGTGAAAGATCGGGAAGATTGTGTTTGTCAATGGGTGTCGGAACAGCTACAATATGAAATGCTGCCTGTTTGAGTACTTCCTTGTCAGCGGTGAAAACAATATCGGCATTTTCAAATTCGTCAGCGTTCAGTTCATGGCTTGGATCGATATGCTGCTTCATCATCTCCACGCGCTTTTCATTGATATCGAATCCAATCACCCTGATCTTCTTTGCAAAGGCAAGGGCAATCGGAAGTCCGACATAACCCAGGCCTACCAGCGAAAGGCTGGCTTCCTTATTGAGCAATTTCTGATAGATACTCATGGTTGAAAATAGTTATGATAGTTTATCTGGGTTAAAGTTTAAATTCCCTTTTGAGCAGATCGATGTAATCCAGTTTTTCCCAGGCGAAGAACTCGGCTTCCTTTTGTATTTGTTTACTGCCGCTGGCATTCCCGTTTTCGTAAACCATAACCTTGTCGTTGCGGTATGGCCGGCCCATGTGTCCATAGGCGGCAGTTTCAAGGAACACGGGATTTTTAAGTCCAAGCCTGTTAACAATAGCATAAGGGCGAAGGTCGAAGATGGCATTGATTTTTTCGGCAATTTCTCCGTCAGACATACCAATTTTGGCAGTTTTGTGTGTATTGACAAACAAGCCGATGGGTTTGGCCACGCCAATGGCATAAGCCACCTGAACCAGCACATCATCAGCGATTCCTGCGGCCACCATGTTTTTAGCGATATGCCGCATGGCATATGCGGCAGACCGGTCAACCTTGGAGGAATCCTTTCCGGAAAATGCTCCGCCTCCATGGGCTCCGCGGCCACCATATGTATCCACGATGATTTTGCGGCCGGTGAGGCCGGTATCACCGTGAGGCCCGCCGATAACGAACTTGCCGGTGGGGTTAACGTGCAGTACCAGGTTTTTGCCGAACAGGCGCTGAACCCTTTCAGGAAGCCGTACAATAGTTCTCGGTATCAATATGTTCTGTACATCGTACCGGATTTTTTCGATCATGGCCTTTTCCGATGCGAACTCATCATGCTGGGTTGAAATGACAATGGTATGAACCGATTTGGGCTGACGGTCAGCACCGTATTCAATGGTAACCTGTGATTTTGCATCAGGTCTCAGGTAGGGCATTAACTTGTTTTCCCTGCGGATGGCAGATAATTCCTGCAACAACAGGTGTGCCAGTTCAATGGGCAGGGGCATGTACTCATCCGTTTCGTTGGAGGCATAACCGAACATCATGCCCTGATCGCCTGCTCCCTGGTCCTCGAGGTTCTGTCGTTCCACGCCTTGTCGTATGTCACCTGACTGTTCATGAATAGCCGAGATCACCCCGCAAGAATCCGCATCAAACATATACTCGGCTTTGATATAGCCGATTTTCCTGATCACTTCCCGGGCAACCTTTTGCACATCCACATAACCCGTGGTATGCACTTCACCACTTAACACCACCAGGCCTGTTGTAACGAGGGTTTCACAGGCGACCCTGGAATTGGGGTCGAGACGCAAAAACTCATCCAGCAAAGCATCTGATATCTGATCGGCAACTTTATCGGGGTGTCCTTCAGAGACGGATTCAGAGGTAAACAAATAGGCCATGGTAAAAATTTATTAAGGTTAAAATTAAGGGTGTAAAGATAGAAAGATATATCAATCTGTAACGGAAGGAAGATGACGGGTGCAACATTTTTTTGATGAAGGGCTTTGTAAAATAGGTTAATGTCAGCGGAAGAAAAGTCAATGAATTAACGGGTTAATTCCCGGAATACGTCCTCAAGTTTCTTTTCCTGCCGGTGCATGCTGAGTACGACCAGATTGTTTTCAACGGCAAAGGAGAACAGGGCAGGCCGTATATCATCGGTGATCCGGCACTGGATAAGCCAAGTTTTATCTTTCACTTTTTTGATCTTTTCAACACCCTTTATCTTTTCTATTTTTTCCAAGGGAGGATCCTCATTGAATTCCACGAAGATGGTCATGTTGGATCCCTCTTCGCTGTCCTGCAGTTGACGGGTAATGCTGTCGGCAACGACCTCCCCTTTGTTGATGATGATCACCCGGTTGCAGATAGCTTCCACTTCCTGCATGATATGGGTTGAAAGGAGCACGGTCTTGTCCTTTCCGACCTCTTTGATCAGATTACGGATCTCTATGATCTGGTTCGGGTCAAGTCCGGATGTTGGTTCATCCAGTATCAGCACGGCAGGATCATGCAGCAATGCCTGGGCAAGGCCGACCCGCTGCCGGTAACCCTTGGACAGGCTTCCGATTTTTTTCCCTTTTTCGGCCGTAAGGCCTGTTCTGCCAATGATATCCTTTATTTTCTCATGGGCCGTTTGTCCCAGCCTGTATAATCCTGCCACATACGACAGGTATTCTTCGATATACATCTCGGGATACAGGGGATTTGTTTCAGGGAGGTAGCCCAGTGAACGCCTGAATGCTGAGGCATGCTGATCGGTTCTTTGCTGATTGATCAGGACAGTGCCCTGATCGGGGGCCAGCAATCCGCAGATTATCTTCATGGTAGTGGACTTACCGGCTCCGTTGGGCCCGATGAATCCGGCTATTTCTCCTGCCTTTACGGAAAAGGATACATCCGACAGTGCACGCTGGCTACCATAGTTTTTGCTGATATGCTGTATCTCAATGGACATGGGTGAAATTGCTTTTAAGGCTTCAAAGATACGGAAATAGTTCCAGTTTGATATTGTGTGTCCGTTACCGTACACCCATGGTTCAAATCCGTTCATAATGAAGGCCAATATTAATAGATATTAAACATTATAATAAACATATATACAATATAATACAAAGTTTGGCACAGAATATGCAAAGGCATAGACAAACCATCCAATAATAAAGAAATGAAAACAACAGGAAATACAACAAAAAGAATAAAGACAGCAGCGCTGATCCTTATCATGATTGTTCTTTCAGTAACCTTTTCGGTCGGGCAAGCCAATCCAG
The DNA here is from genome assembly GCA_964456825.1 of uncultured Bacteroidales bacterium. Taxonomy (GTDB): domain Bacteria; phylum Bacteroidota; class Bacteroidia; order Bacteroidales; family UBA10428; genus UBA5072. Next base: position 54,608 of record CAYWCR010000015.1, on the reverse strand, counting down.
CGGCAGTAAATACTGCAGCCTATGGGTTCAATCTTTCGGGTGAATCTGCAAGGGCCGTATCCCTGACCACTGATTACGAATTTACAGAAACTGTTCTTGAAGAAGTCATTGAACTTGAGCCCTGGATGAGCGAATTTGGAAGCCCTGCCAAACCGGCTGCTGAAGAGATTGAAATTGAACCGGAACCGCTGCTTGAAAACTGGATGACGGATTTGTCAACCTGGAAAATTCAGTAACTGGGATAAGGTCGTTGTATTTCTGACACTATAAATCATAGTTTTAATCCTGAACCGCCGGAAGGCGGTTTTTTTTTGGCATTGAATTTGTAAACTATTGTTTAAGGATTTTGTTCCTTAAATGATCTTATTATATTTGCGACAGATTTACATATTGATAACAAATTGTTAGTAATGCCATGAAAAGATTCAGTTTATTGTTAGCGGCCGCAATAATGACCGCTTTCCCGGTAATGCTTATGGGTCAGGCCACCCTTGCTGATGCCGTTGAGGAATACAACAAAGGGGTTATGTCGAATAATGCTGACAGTCTTGAAGCTGCCATAGAGCATTTTGAAAAGTCCCTGGCGATCTGCAATGAATTAGGCGAGGAAGGTGAGGAAAGAAAAATCCAGACCGAAATGCTGATCCCTAATTTGCACTATAATCTTGCCATGAAACTTTTCCGTGAGGAAAAACTGTCAGAGGCTATTGATCAGTTCAAAACGACCGCTGAAGTAGCTGCCAGGTATAATGATCCGGCAACGGCTGAAAAAGCATCCAAAGTCGTTCCGCAATTGCATTATCAGCTTGGGAACAATAAGTTCAGCAGTGATGACATGGAAGGAGCGCTGGCCGAATTCAACACCGCCATAGAACTGGATTCCGCCTATGCCAAAGCCTATTATAACCGGGCCCGGATCTACCGTAAAGCCGATAATATGGATGAATTTCGGAATAACATTGAAAAGACTATTGAACTGGCGCTGGAACAGCAAGATGCCAAGACCCTGGAAGCGGCAAAAACAGTTGGCCGTGACTATTTTCTGGTAAAAGCCAACAATGCCCGTACGGCAAAGAAATATGACGAAGCCATTGTTCATGCCAAGGCAACGCTCAGTTATGATGAGAAAAATGCTACCGCCCATTATATACTGGCTTCCGCATACAATGCCCAGTCGAAATGGGATAATGCCATTGCCTCGGCCAATGAAGCCCTGATATATGAAAAGGACGATGCCGGCAAGGAAGCCAAGATATATTATGAGCTCGGGATCGCATATGCTGCCAAATCGGATAATGCAAATGCCTGTGCAGCTTATAAAAAATCGGCGACAGGCCCTTTTCAGCAGGCTGCTGAATACCAGATCAAGCAGGTATTGAAATGCGAATAGGAATAAAGGTATGGTAAGAAAAGGCCTGGCAGGGTTTGAAAACTGCCAGGCTTTTTTTACTATCATTGCGGAAGGCAAATATTGAATCAAAATTATATTTTTGCAGTGCTGTTTATTTAACTCCATTAATCAATGAGGGTAAAGGAAATATTGCAATCGTCTGCAAGTGTCGGCAAAAAGATTGAGACAAAAGGCTGGGTGAGGACAAAGAGAGGCAACAGGAGTATCGTGTTCGTTGCATTGAATGACGGATCAACCATCCATAACATACAGGTTGTCATCGATGCTTCCAGGTTTCCGGACGATCTGATAAAACAGGTGACAACCGGTGCCTGTATTGCCGCAAAAGGTATTGTTGTGCAGTCGCCCGGAAAAGAACAAAGTGTTGAAATACAGGCTGATGATATTATCGTTTATGGCTCTGCCAATCCCGAGACCTATCCGCTGCAGAAAAAAGGCCACTCCCTGGAATTTCTCCGGGAAATTGCTCATCTCAGGCCGCGGACCAACACCTTTGGTGCGGTGCTGAGGATCAGGCATGCGCTGTCGTTTGCCATTCACCAGTATTTCAATGATCATGGATTTTATTATCTGCATACGCCCATCATCACCGGTTCCGACGCAGAAGGGGCGGGAGAGATGTTCCGGGTTACGACCCTTCCTGCATCCAATCCTCCCCTGCTGGAAGACGGATCAGTGAATTTCAGCGAGGATTTTTTCGGCAAACCGACCAATCTCACCGTTTCAGGCCAGCTCGAAGGTGAACTCGGAGCCCTGGCACTGTCGCGTGTGTATACATTCGGCCCCACTTTCCGTGCCGAGAATTCCAATACCCCCCGGCATCTGGCAGAATTCTGGATGATCGAACCGGAAATGGCCTTTTATGAGATTGCCGATAATATGGACCTGGCGGAGGATTTTCTCAAATCGCTGATCCGTTATGCCCTGGATAACTGCAGGGATGATCTTGAATTCCTGCGGAAAATGTACGATGAGGAGTTGATCAGCAGGCTGACTTTTATCCTGGATAACAAATTTGAAAGGATCACCTACACAAAAGCCATTGAAGTACTGGAGAATTCAGGAGAGAAATTTGAGTTCCCGGTAGCGTGGGGTGTTGATCTTCAAACCGAGCATGAGCGTTTCCTGGTTGAAAAACAGTATAAAAGGCCGGTTATGGTCACCGACTATCCCAAAGCCATTAAGGCTTTTTATATGAAACAGAATGATGACGGCAAAACAGTCCGCGGCATGGATGTGTTATTCCCCAAAATCGGTGAGATCATAGGGGGTTCGCAGCGTGAGGAAGACTATGATAAACTGATAAACCGAATTCATGAGCTTAAACTGCCTGAAAAAGACCTCTGGTGGTACCTGGAGACACGGTTATTCGGAAGTGCGCCACACAGCGGATTTGGCCTGGGCTTTGAAAGGCTGGTGTTGTTTGTCACCGGCATGGGCAATATCCGTGATGTTATTCCCTTTCCGAGAGCACCCAAGAATGCTGAATTCTAAGACCCGCCGGTTTGATTATCTCGTCAAAGTTTAGTAATTTTCTCGAAGATTTCAGCGGTTAATCGGAGACAGATGCTCAAGCAGAAATTACAGCAAAAATTATTACAAAAACTTTCCCCGCAGCAGATCCAGATGATCAAGCTGCTGGAAATACCTACCATGCTCCTGGAGCAGCGGATCAAGAAAGAAATGGAGGAAAATCCGGTATTGGAGGATGGAGGTATTGAAGATAACGAAAGCAGCCCTGAGACTGAAGATGTCTCTTCTGATCCCGGTGACAAAGACAAGGAAGAGTTCACCATTGAGGATTACATGCAGGATGATGAGATTCCTTCTTATCGGTTATCGACAGGCAATTACTCAAAGGAGGACAAGCGCGAGGAAATTCCTTTTTCGGTGGGTTCAACCTATCACGACTTTCTCGAGGACCAGCTTGGTTTGCGGACACTGGATGAAAAAAGCCACACCCTGGCCCTTTATATTATCGGCAATATTGACGATGACGGATACTTGCGGCGTAAACTGGATAACATCATAGATGATGTGGCATTTGCCCTTAATATTGAAACCACGGAGGAAGAACTGCTGGATATCCTGAGGATCATCCAGGATTTTGAACCGGTGGGAACGGGGGCAAGGAATCTGCAGGAATGCCTTCTGCTGCAAATAAATTCAAAGGTCCAGTCCGATCCCGATGTAGAGCTGGCCCAGATCATATTGAAGGATTTTTTTAATGAATTCACCCGGAAGCATTATGATAAGATCATCAGCCGGCTTAATATCAGGGATGAACAGCTGAAGGGGGCACTGGATGAAATCCTGAAGCTGAATCCAAAACCGGGCAGTGCATACAGCGACCAGCAAAATAAGGATACCGTCCATATCGTCCCCGATTTTATCCTGGAAAATGACGAGGGTGATCTGAGATTGTCGTTGAATGCGAAGAATATTCCTGAATTAAGGATCAGCAAAACCTATGCTGATATGCTGCACTCTTTCCACCCCGGGCATAGCAATCATTCCAGGGAACAAAAGGAAGCCCTGAGCTTTGTCAAACAAAAGCTTGATTCGGCCAGATGGTTCATTGATGCCATAAAACAACGGCAGAACACCCTGATGGTCACCATGAATGCCATCGTCAGTTACCAGCGGGAGTATTTCATAGAAGGGGATGAGACCAAATTACGGCCCATGATACTGAAAGACATTGCCGATGAAACCGGACTGGATATCTCTACTATATCAAGGGTAGCCAACAGCAAATATGTCCAGACCAATTTTGGCATTTATCCGCTTAAGTATTTCTTCTCGGAAGGTATGCAGACAGAGTCAGGAGAAGAAGTGTCCACCCGTGAAATAAAAAAAATATTACAGGACTGTATCGGTAACGAAGAAAAGCGTCATCCGTTGACGGATGAGAAACTGGCTGAGATCCTCAAGGAGAAAGGGTATCATATTGCCCGCAGGACCGTTGCCAAATACCGTGAGCAGTTAAATATTCCGGTAGCCCGGATGCGAAAAGAATTGAAATGATCTTTTATTTCCCCTCCCTATAATACTGTTCATGGAAAAAAAACTGGCCACCTTTTTCTCTTTTCTTTTGCATCCTTTGCTGGCTGCTTTTGCCGGGGTCCTGATCCTTACCCATTCGGGCACCTATATTGCCGACCTGAGCCATGACATCAGGAACCTCATCTACCTTACCGTAGGAACCCTCACCCTGGTGCTGCCAATCTGCCTGATCCCTTTTTACCTGTATTTTAAATTAATCCGGAACCTTGAAGTTTCGGACCGGCATGAAAGGCTGATCCCGCTTTATATAACCCTGGTGGCATACCTGGCCGCCTATTTCCTTATCCGCCGCCTTCCCATCAGCCAGGTATACAGCCGCTTCCTCTTCGCCGCCTGCATGTGCGTGCTGATCGTGGTCTTTATTTCCAATTTCTGGAAGATCAGCGCTCATATGACAGGATTGGGTGGCCTTACGGGGCTTGTGCTTGCCCTGTCAAAAAAACTGGGAGCCGATATGATGATGTACCTGTTGATTATTATAGTCCTTTCAGGCATTGCCGGATATGCACGCCTCAGGCTTAATACCCATTCCGGTGTGCAGATGCTGGCGGGGTATCTTACCGGCTTACTGACTGTTTTTATGCTTATGCTCATATAGAAACAACAGGTCCTGCACGTATTTTTCCGTGCTTGTACGAAAAAGTCCCTGTTGCATAAACGGTTGCCGCTGAAACTCCTGTATTTCCTTTTTCAGGTTGAACTCAGGCTGTTCTGCCATATGAAACCAGGCTTTTCCTTTAAGGTAGGAAGCCAGGTATTCCTGCTCGGGTTGTCCGGGGGTTGGGATCAGTATAGCCGGCTTGCCAAGCTCCATCATGTCCATTATGGTTGAATAACCCGCACGGCAAATGACAACGCCTGCTTTGAGCAACATAGCCCGGAACAGGGTTGCCGGCAAATGGTAGTAAAATTTCACGGATGAAGATGGGGGATGCTGGTTTTGCCGGGCAGGCTGATGCAGGCCACCGATAATGGCTGCCTTATAATTTGTCTTTCCCAGCTGCCTGACCAGGATCTCTTCCAGCAGGGTTCGCTGAGGCTCAGGGCCGCTTAAGATCACCAGCACATCGTAAGATTCGGCTTCTTTTTCCTCAGGGGCAGCAGGCAATTCGCTGAACCGGGAAAGAATGCCCATAAAAACGGCATTCGGGAAAGCGGTGAAACGGTGTGAAAGCCTGCCGGTGAGATTCACGGAAGGATCTTCGGCATCCGGTATCCAGCAACGGTCAAAACGATTGATAAACCTGCCCAGCCAATGAAAAACAACAGGCTCCATCCATTTTAAACCGCGTGGCAGCAAAGGGGATAATTGATGTGACACGAAGACAGAAAGTATTTTTTTATGATACAGCCCATATCGGTTGTCGGATATGACAATATCAGCATGATGCGCTGAAATGGCCTTTCTGAGCCACCGATGTTCCTTTATGATCCCGGCTATAATGGCGGGGAGCTGAAGCATCATAATGAAAACCTGTGACCTGTTGCGGGAATATCGTATGGGAAAAGAGGGAAGGTCAATGAAGGGAAGGGAAGGAAACTCGGTTCTCAGCAGTTCACCTGCTTTTCCGCCGGAAGCTAGCATAACTTCAGTGTCAGGCCGCAGCAGTTTATAGATGAGGGGGATCATGCGGGATGCATGACCAATACCCCAGTCGAGGGGGCACACCATGATTTTAACAGGATGGTCCAACAGGCATATCTTATTGATCAGGCGGAAATCTGCACCCTGAATCCCCGTTTTTCAGCTTTTGAAGCAATATCCTTCAACGCTGCGTAAGGCACTTTTACAAGCCCTGTTGTCGGGGTGTCACGGGCGATGGTATATATCATGATACCCTCGGGTTTGATCTGATCCATCAGCTCAAGCCATTTTTCAGTTTCTGCCGGTGTGGTGTTGTCAACGGGCAAACCATTGATCATGCCCCTGAAAAACAAGGTTTGTATGATCAGCTTTCCTTTGAATTCTTTAAGCCGGCTTACTGTTTCCTCAAGGTGGAGTTTTACTGCCGGACAATTGATGCGGTAGATCGTATCTTCAAAGCCTGAGTCAAGTTTCAGGATATTCAGGTCAGTTTTCATGAGAGCGGCAAAGACATTTTCATCAGAGATCCTGGTGGCATTCGAAAGTACGGCAATTTTAACATGCCGGCTGTATTGATCCCTGAGTTCTATCGTGTCGCTGATGATGCCTGCAAATTCAGGATGCAGGGTTGGTTCTCCGTTGCCGGCAAAGGTAATGGAATCGACAGGCTTGTCCTGTTTATGGTTTTGCTTCAGCCACTTCTTAAGCTCATGCCTGACCGCCGTGCGTGAAGGCATTCGTGAGCTTTTTGTCCCGGCCGGTGTTAAACCACATTCACAATAGATGCAATTGAAGTTGCAAATCTTTTTGTTTACCGGAAGCAGGTTGATGCCCAGGGAATTCCCCAGCCTGCGGCTGGTAACCGGTCCGAATACGATGCTATCAAATAAGAATGTCGCCATTGACGGTTATTGTGATGAAACGTTGCTAGTTGGCTGCAAAGATAGTAATTAAGCAGTATAGCAATTTAGCGATTTAGCTGTTTAGGTAGTTCACAGAAAATCTTCAAACCTGCCTGCCGGCAGGCAGGACTTTAAACTTTCAAATTCCCCATTATTCCTTGAAGTAAACCTTAATATCCGATACCACGGCATGTTTGGTGAAGAGGCTGTCGGGATTGGAATGGTCGAGAATATATCCTTTGATATGGGTTATTTTAGGATCGGCAAGCTTATGGGTAATCGTATAGGTGCCTGTTTTTCCATCTTTGGTAAGGGGAGAATTCCGGAAGTACTCCCGGTATCCTGCCGGGGAACCATTATCATACCAGAAAAAGAGGGTCATACGGGGCGCAACAGTCTGGTCGACATCCAGCAACTTGATTTTTGCCGAAACGGTATACAGGCCAGGTTTGCTAACGGGAAGGCTGATTTCCACCTTATTGATATTGCCCATCTGAGGCAATATGTAGGTTTTATTATCCTGCCAGATCAGTATTTTCTTTTCATCGTCTGATCCCTCGCTTCCGGTTTGCAAATCGGAGTCCTTTTTACTCAGGATAATGTTCACTTTGCTGTAAACCGTCAGCAGTTTACCCGGTTTATGGGTGTAGTAGTTCATGGTAGAGTCGAACATGGCACGGGTAACGTGATGTTTCGAAAATACAGCCTGGTAAAGTGAAGCAGAATCAAGGGTTTGCGAACCAGGTGAATAGGGGATTGTGAGGGCGATACCATCAGCCAGGTGAATGTCCACCAGCACCTGCACCAGTTTTTTTTCCGGTATGATATATTTCCTGTGGCCTATACTGCAGGAAAAAACCAGCAATAGAAAGCACACAGAAAGCAGCAACGGTTTCGTTTTCCCCGCCCCAATCCGGTGGTTATTCTTTGATCGCATTAAACCTGTATCCAAGCATCAGTTCATGAGAACCATAATTGTGCGAAATTAATGGATTCAGGACAACATCATAGGAATAGCCGATATAAATTTTCTTTTCATAAACATATCCCAGCATTATCGACAGGGCTTCCTGCGTGCGGTATGAGATGCCTGCCCACATCATATTATGGTACCATACCCGGCCGTTGAAATCAAGCTGAAACGGGGCGGGAAATACTTTTTTCAATACAATGGAAGGTTCAACAGCCCATTCCCTGTTTATGTAATACTTATAGCCGGCATTCAGATAAAAATGGCTTTTCAGCCGGCTTTTACCTGTGGGATCGGTGCCGATCTTGATTTTATTATTGAACAGATGCGTTGCCACCAGTCCTGCGTAATAGGTTGAAGAATAAAAGTAAAATCCAAGGGTAGCATCAGGAAGATAATAGGTGTCTTTGGAATTGTTTATCAGGGGATCTCCCTCATCCTCAAAACTGATCTTGGTAAAGTCAATTTTATACTGCATGATACCCAGCTTAAGGCCTGCTGATATTTTCATATCCTCATTCAGGGTATAATTATAGCCATAGGCTCCTGAAAGGCTGCCGATAGAAATGGGACCTGTAACATCGTACGAAATGGTAGCTCCCCAGCCCATGGGATATTTGACAACCGGTCCGTAAACCGACAGGGTGTTGGTAATGGGAGCATCGGTAAAGCCAATCCATTGAAAACGGTTGTTGGAGCACACCTGAAAATAATTTTGTGTTCCTGCCAGGGCCGGATTGATTAAAAACGGGTTGGTCATAAAAAGGGTCGTCAGCGGTTCCTGCTGACCGGCAAGATAAGCTCCTGCTGTTAGCAGGAGCATAATGCCCGTGAAGATTCGTTTTTTCATTTTACCTGATAATAGTTACAGTTCCTGTGAATGGATCAGTTTTTCCGTCGTCCACGGTGATGATATAATAATAAGTTCCGATGGGTAATGGTTTACCTTTAAAGGTACCGTCCCATTCGTTGGCTCCGCCGTATCCTTTCGATTGAAATACCTTCTCACCCCAACGGTTGAACACCTGCACCTCGATTTTCAGACCATATTCGACAGCATGGGGTATTACCCATTTGTCGTTAATTCCGTCTTCATTGGGGGTGAAACCCGAGAATATCTCTTGTATCACCTGAGCAATCACCACTTTGAGTGTATCGGTTTCAAGGCAGCCTTCTGCTGTGGTTCCGGTCACCGTGTATACGGTAGTATTGGCAGGCATGCAGGTGACGGAGGGCGAAGCAGGGTCGCTGATTCCTATACCCGGAGTCCAGCTGTAGCTGTCAAAGTCAGCTGAGTCTGCTCTTGCTTCAAGGGACACCTGTTGTCCGGCAATCAGATATATGGTAGTGTCAGTTACGAAGGTGCCGGTAGGATCGGTGATATTTATCCCGTAAACCGGGTGGTGCCGTATGATGAGACCATCCGTGGCCGTACAGCCATCCTTTTCCACTGTGTAGGTAACCGCGGTTAATGACTCAATAACGATGGCAAGGCTGGGATTGGTATAAGTATTTACCTCACCCGGCACAGCGACTTCCCAGTTAATACTCTCATAACCGGTGACATTCCCTGTAAAAGTGAGGGTTTCTCCCAGACAAACGGTGGTGTCATTGCCAATATAGGCGATCAGTGAGTGCAGGGCAACCACATTGAAGTCCTTGGATGCCTGACAATCGGCTGCATCGGTCACGTTCACACTGAATATACCTTCAGAGATGCCCTGCAGGTCCTTATCGGTGGCCCCGTTTGACCAGAGATACGTGAATCCGCCACTGCCTCCGGTCACGGTCAGTAAAACAGACCCGTCGTTGGTACCGGTGGTACAGGTTGGCCTGGTTATGATTTCCGATATGGTGATGCGGTCAGGCTCATAAATTTCGATCGTATCAGCATATGTCCTGCCTTCCGCATCTTCAATGACAAAATCGTATGATCCTGCGGCGAAGCTGTTAAAGGCAAAGAATCCGTTGTCTGCCGTAATGGTATCGGGACTCAGGAAACTGCCGGTCATCCGGTAAGGGGATTGGCCGTCCAATGCCGTGACGATGAATTCCCCATCCCCTAAACCAAAGCAGGAGACATCGTTTTTGGTGATGGATATATTCAGTTCATTGATAATGATCCTCACGGTATCATCGAAGGTACAGCCATTTGCATCCTGCACGAAGGCATAGTACAATCCGGGCACCAGGTTGCCAAAATAACCCGTATCCTGTGTGGTTGAACCATCATCAATAGAATAGTCATAAGGAGGTGTGCCGCCACTGGCCGTCAGTGTTATGGTTCCGGGCGTGCTGCCGATAACATGGGTAGCGGCTATGGATACCACCAGCCGGGAAGGTTGTCCGACTTCCACGGTGTCGATGATCAGGGTACATCCCAGAGAATCCCGGATGTACAGTGTCTTCGGGCCACCGGTAATGGGGCCGAACAGGTTGCCTGACTGATATAGCGTTCCGTCGAGTGAATATTCGATCTGGTTCCATCCGCCGGACGCTTCGATATAAAGGCTTCCGGTAGTATCTCCGTAACAGCCGGCCACATCGGTTACGCTAAAGCTGTCGATGGTGATGGGCGGAGGATTGATCAGGGAAATGACGGTCGGATGAACAACGATGCAGGCATTATTATCCCGCACTGCCGGGGTATAATCACCCGCGACAAGATCACTGAAGGACAGGCCGGCTGCAAAGTTTGCGCCTCCGTCCAGGGATCCTTCGTAAGGTTCTCTGCCTCCGGAAACATGAATGATAACAGATGCTCTTCCATCGTTGCAGAGGATGGGACTAACGGTGACCGAATCAATGGCCAGGGGTGAAGGTGCGTCCATCCGGATGGTATCCGTAATGAGTGTATCACCGCAGGTGCTGGCGTCGATGATGCGGAGGACATAATTGTCCTGGCTGAGATTATCAAAGATACCATCGTTGTTTATTTCGGTGCCCGGAGTGATCCAATAGGTATAGGGCAATTTCCCTCCCTGTGCGGTTATGGTGATGACACCATCGGCATCGCCGCTGCACTGCAGGCTGTCGACCGTTATTTGCTGAATAATAAATGCATCAGGTTCTGTAATTACTATGGTTGTGTCGCGGAAGCAATCATTGATATCTTCGATATGAACGGTATAAGGTCCTGCATCAAGGCCGGTGAAAACGCCTGAATCAGCCACTGATGACGGTATATCGCCAGGTTGCAGGGTATAGGTAAGAAAACCCGTTCCGCCGCTGGCTTTAACCCTGATAACCCCATCGGCAAGGCCATGGCAATTCAGGGTGTCGGTGGACACAAAAGAATCAATGATAACCGGCGGAGGAGAGGTTACTTCAACCGTGGTTACTGCAATGCATCCGAGTGCATCGGTAACCGTTAAGGAATAAGATCCTTCGCACAGGTATACATTATCTTTTCCGTTGCCGGAAGCCGGCAATGGATTCCATAAATAATCAACATACGGGGTTGTGCCTCCTGCAATGGTGACAATGGCATGGGCATCACAACTGCCGTCGCACTTGGTTTTCAATCCCATAGGCGAGATGTACCGGGTTTCGGCAAATCCATAGACATCGGATTGATAGATGGGCTGGCTGATTACCCCCGATGCATAATTGACTGTTTCGAGCACGCCAGTATAGGCTGTATCGGTAAAGGAAATGCTGGCATAGGTCAGCTGACCGTCTGTGGGGCTGAAAACGTTATAGTCGCCATCAACAAGAACCACAGACCAGGCTCCATTGGCCGGATCCATTCCGTACATCGGACTGAAACTGCCGGTAGCCCTGAATGTGCCTGAAAGCGGAATACCGGGCCAGAATGGCATGGTGCATACATTTAATGTGTCGTATGATGATTCACTGGTAAAGGTCAGATTTGCGGCATCACCATAATTGCAGGTAAGGAAGTCATCGGTAATTTTCAGGGGAACCCTGGTACCGTCGGGTGCCTGCAGATAATAGCTCAGATCGTGGATGGCATCATGATTCTCTATGTTGACTGACACATTGATCAGCGTATTCGGTCCAATTAAGAAGGGAGAGGGGGATCCAACGGTAGCAATTAACTGGGGCGGGATGGAAATGCGTATGGAATCGGTGTCATTGCCGCAGGATCCGATGCCTGTTGCCGTGAGATAAAGGGTAACGGTTCCGCTCAGCAAGTCATTTGGCCCTGGTGTATAAGTAGCATTGAGGATCAGCTCATCATCAAAAATCCCATCGCCTTTCCCTTTGTCCCATATGAAAGCCGTGTAATCGGTTATCGAGCCATTCAGTGTTATGGATGATCCGTAACATAGGGTGGTATCATTGCCTGCATTGGCAACAGGTTCAGGTATTACATCAAGGTTCATGTCATCGGTAACCGGCTGGCAGTTTGCATTACCGTTTGCCGTGAGCCGCAATACAACCATATTTCCGGCATCGGCTGCTGCAGGCGTATAGGTTGGCGTCAGGGTATTGGCATTTGCAAGCACGCCGTTCCCTGTAACGACGGTCCAAAGCAATGATGAATAGTTGGTTGCAACAGCTCCGCTTATGGTAAAGTCAGCATTCACGCAGGTTGATCCGTCCGGTCCGGCATCAGCTGTCGGATTATCCACTACAAGAAGATTCATGTCATCGGTAACGGGTACGCAATTTCCCCGGCCATTTACAGTGAGACGCAGTATTACAGTCGTTCCTGCATCGGCAAGTGCCGGGTTATACGTCGGTGTGAGCGTGGCAGTATTCGTGAGCGTGCCGGCACCTGAAACTACGCTCCAAAGCAGCGATGCAGCATTGGTTGCAGCGGCTCCGCTGAGGGTATAAGCGGCATTCACACAAGTTGATGCATCTGATCCTGCATTGGCCGTAGGTGCAGCCAAAACGATCAGATTCATGTTATCCGAGATGGAAGCACAGGGAACATTTCCGTTCGCCGTAAGCCTTAACACCACAGTAGTTCCGGCGTCAGCAGGAGCCGGTGTATAGGTTGGCGTCAGCGTGGTGGCATTGGTTAATGTGCCCGATCCGGAGACTATATTCCACAGCAGGGAAGAAT
>CAYWCR010000015.1:36153-41536 GCA_964456825.1 uncultured Bacteroidales bacterium | reverse complement strand
CAGCATTGACACAGGTTGACCCGTTCGAACCGGCGTTGGCTGTAGGTGCAGCCACAACCTGGAGGTTCATATTATCGGAAACGGAGGCACAAGGTGTATTGCCATTGGCTGTCAATCGCAATATCACGGTAGTGCCTGCGTCGCTTAATGCAGGTGTATAGGTTGGTGTGAGGGTGGTGGCATTGGAAAGTGTGCCGTTCCCTGCTACCACAGACCATAACAGGGATGCATAATTGGTTGCTGCCGCTCCGCTGATGGTATAGGCAACATTCACACAGGTTGATGCATCTGGTCCGGCATTGGCTGTAGGTGCAGCCACGATCACCAGGTTCATGTTATCCGAAACGGATGCACAGGGTGAATTGCCGTTTGCGGTAAGCCGCAAAACTACTGTTGTTCCTGCATCAGCAATGGCAGGGGTATAAGTTGGGATCAGCGTACTGCCGTTAGCCAGCGTACCATTTCCTGATACGACGGACCACGAAACCGACGCATAATTGGTAGCGCTGGCGCCGCTGATGGTATAGGCAGCATTGACACAGGTTGACCCGTTCGAACCGGCATCGGCGGTTGGAGCAGGAACTGAGGCAACATTAACGTTGGTGCCTTTTTTCGTACAACCCCGGTTATCTACGATATAAGGTTCGTATGTACCAGCATACAGGGAACTGATCGGATTCGATGACTGGGGCCCTGTTGTATCCGCTGAGCCGTTTACAACCATATAATTATAAGGCGTCCAACCTCCGGATCCGGTAATGGTGATGGTACCGTTATTCTGACCCGCACATGCCGGCGTTGATGTTGCTGAAACGGTAAGGGGCAATGGCACGTTCGGATTGACAAATTCAATAAAAGAAAGTGATGTGCTGTTGATGGGGCCGCAATTATGGGCATCATTGATACGGACATAATATCCCCCTCTGCCGGCTGTGGTGTAATCCTGGGTAGTAACCCCTGTGCTGCTGTAAGATGTAGGCGGAACGGGCGTATCAAAATACCACAAATAGGTATACGGTGCTGTTCCTCCTGTAGGATTGGCATGAAGAATGGCATCATTGCCTTCATAGCAGGTAAGGGGCTTTGTAACGGTAATAATCCCTCCGACCAGGGGATCGGGTTGTGTCAGCACCAGGTTGTCATTCAGGATCTTCACGCATCCATTGCTATCTCTCATCCTTACCCTGTAGGTTGTGGTGGCGTTCAGATTTATAAACAAGACTGAGGATTGCCAGTTAGCGCCTGCATCAATGGTATACTGATAACCGCCGGAGCCTCCGGAAGGACTTGAAATGGTGATCATACCGGAGTTGTTATTAAAGCAGGTTAAATGGGTGGGAGTAACCACAGCATTTAACGGCGCCGGTTCGGTAATCTCAAGGTCATCATCCAATACGACGAAGCAATCCGGATAGTTCTTATCGCGTATCTGAATATTGTAATGTCCGGCAGGCAAACTGCCGAAAGTCCCGGATTCCTGCCATCCTGATCCGATGGAATATTCATATGGGGAATAGCCTCCGGAAGGATTGGTTATCGTAATAGAGCCGGTGCTGGCACCATTGCAGGTAACATTGGTCGATGCAACATCTGCATCGAGAACAGCTGGCTGGCTAAATACTTTGGTTAATGCGCCTATATAATCACCGCTGACATTATCCCTGACATAGAACACGTATAAAATTGACGGGGAAAGGTTTGTGAACGTATAGCTCGATTGGGTGGTAGGCCCGATGGAATCACTTTCCAACGGGGATGCCATGTTATAACAAACATACCAATAGGTAGAAGTCCCACCTGTGAGGTCCATTTTCATGGTGGCATCGGTTGCGCCATAGCAAGTAACTTCAGTTGGCGTGAAACTAACGGTTTGAGCCTTCAGACCGGATAGTGAGGCCAACAGTATGATAGCCGAAACCAGGCCGTATTTGTAAAATCGCATAGCCATATTTTATTTTTTATTTTTTCACATTTGGTTTTCTAAGACATTGACTGTTTTACCAGCCTGAGTGCCTGTGTTGTCCTGAATTTTAAGGAAGTATTTTCCGGGTTTTACATCCTTGAAAACATAATTCTTCTTTTTGGTAAGTTCAGATTGCTGTAAAATGGTACCATGGATAGGATCGTTGGTCATAAGGTAATAGGTAAAACCGGGAATACCTGTCGTTACCTTAATGCTGATGTCAGCGGTCAGCGGAACCTGGTTATTATGATAACTGACTTCTATTTCGTAGCTGATATCCTGAGCAAATACTTTTGAATTGGGGATACTCAGCATTATTATGAAGAAAATGAGGGCAGATTTTTTCATCCTTTTGAAGTTTAGTGATCCATGAATAATAGTCCTTTACGAAATATCCAATCAATTGGTTACAGGCTTTGCAATGTCTTATATACAGAATTTCAATTTATTATCATAATTAAACTAAATGTAATTTTTAATTAAAATCATTTAAAGTCAATATTTAAACAATTCCCTGGTCCTTGGCGGACTGCGGTTTATAAATGACAGATTAATAATGGTATATGACATGACTATTAACAAGGGCCTTGTTAATAATTATTTACAGCAGAAATGGACTTCAGCCGGCAATCCCTTAAAATCGGGAAAAATAAGGTGGAATAGAGAATTTACGTGGATTGCAGCCAGGTTCTGTCGGTCAATAATTTTCGCGTAACAAACCGGATGGGAAACCAGGCCGCAAAAAAGCCGATAATGATCACCGAGATCCCTGTTGCAGCAATATCAAAAGGTTTAATCAGCACCGGATAGGCATCGATAATAAATGTCCCGGATCCCTGCAGCCGGATGAGCTTAAAGGTGATCTGCAGCCAGCAGATCAGCAATCCTGCCGCCACTCCGATTGCCGCTCCGGCAACTGACACGAGCCAGCCTTCAAAGAGGAAGATACGGTCAATGACGTTCTTGGAGGCGCCCAGATGCTGCAGGGTGAGGATATCCGTTTTCTTTTCGAGGATCAGCATGGTAAGGGTGCCGATAATATTGAATGAAGCCACAATAAGGATAAAGACGAGGATCAGAAAGATAGCCCATTTTTCCATCTGCATGGTTTTATAAAAGATTTCATTTTGCTGATAGCGGTTTTGTACCTGATAATCGTCACCCATGATGGTCGCGATCTGTTGCTGGATATTTTGCAGGCTGGCATCCGGATCGAGCTTAACTTCGATGGCATTAAGTTTTCCCGGGTATTCAAAAAGATCCTGGGCAAAGGCCAGTGGCACAATGATATACTTTGAGTCATAGTCCTGTTCGATCATGAATACGCCGGATACATTCAGAAACTTCCTGTTAACGGCTCTTTCGGGGTCAAATGAAACCTGTCCTGATCGTTTAGGAACATATATGCCCATCTGCCGGGGGGAGTTTAATATGACGTTCAGAAATATATCGATCCCCTTACCGATGATGGCAAATGGCAGGTTATGGCTGTTGAGGATAAAATCACCTTCGGACATCATGCTGTCAATACCTGAAATATCGGCATATTCCTGACTTACTCCTTTGACAATGGCGATGGTTTGCCTTTCATCGTAGCGCAGCAGGGCTTTATCTTCAAGCACGGTTGCCGTGAATGCAACCCCTTTAACTGATTTTATACGGTTAAGGAGGGCTTCATCCTCGGTAAAGGTTTTGCCTTCCACCAGGGTAATTTTAAGGTCAGGATTAAAGGAGTTGATGAGTGACCTGACCACATTGTCGAATCCGTTGAATACCGAAAGGACCACGATCAGGGCCATGGTACCCACGGCAATTCCTGCCAGGGATATGGAAGCAATTATGTTAATGACATTGTGCGATTTTTTTGCAACCAGATAACGCTTTGCTATATAAAACGGGAAATTCACAATAGTGGGCTGGTACAGTGGTTAATCACGACCTGAGCAGCTTTTCGATCCGGTCGGCATAATCAATGGAATCATCCCGGTAGAATACCAGTTCGGGGATTATTCTAACCTGGTGGCGTATTTTCTGACCAAGGCCATTACGTATGATCTTGGTATGCTGGGTGATATAGGGTAAAAAATCCTCATTTTCCTTCAGGGGGAAAATACTGATGTAAACTTTAGCCAGTGACATATCAGGAGAGATCCTCACCTGCGTTACCGTGATCATTTTACCCTGGAAGTGATTGCGGCTTTCGGTTTGAAAGAAAGAAGCAAGTTCTTTTTGAATAAGTCGTGATATCTTGTTCTGACGAAGTGAATCCATTTGACCTGCAAATTAATAAAAGCCTGTTGAAGGCTTAACGTGTGTAAAAATAAGAAATCCCTTACGAACTAAAAAAAATAAAGCTTATAATCGGGAACACTTATTATTTCAGAACATTTTATAGTTTTGTGAAATTTTAACCAGGAACAGATGAGTAAAAAGCGTGTTTTGTCATGTATTCAGCCTACCGGCGAGATTCACCTCGGAAATTATTTCGGGGCTGTCAGGAATTGGGTAAACATTCAGGATCAATATGATTGTGTATTTGGTGTGGTCGACCTGCATGCGATGACTATGCCTTATTCATCCAAAGACCTGCGGCAGAATACCCTGAGCATGTTTGCTGATCTGATAGCGGCCGGGCTGGATCCGGAGCGGTCGGTGATGTTTGTTCAATCGCTTGTGCCCCAGCATACCGAACTCACCTGGATATTCAGCTGTGTGACTTCCTTTGGTGAACTATCGCGGATGACGCAGTTCAAAGACAAATCAGACCAATTGGAAGCAAGCGGCAAAAATGGTTATGTATCAGCAGGTTTATTCACCTATCCGGTATTGCAGGCGGCCGACATCCTGATATACAAGGCTGATTTTGTTCCGGTAGGAAAAGACCAGGAACAGCATCTGGAACTATCCCGCAACATTGCAGTAAGGTTCAACAATCAGTTTGGCGATTATTTTCCCGAGCCCAGGCCTTTGTTTACTGAGGTTCAAAAGCTGATGTCGCTGGCCGACCCGGAGAAAAAAATGAGCAAGAGTCTGGGGGATAAGCATTATATAGGATTATTCGAACCGGAAGAGAGCATTCGCAGGAAGGTAAAAAGTGCCGTCACGGATGTCGGGGGCCAGGCGGGTGAGAAGATGAGCCCCGGTGTAATGAACCTGTTTGCCATCATCAAGGCTTGTGGAAAAATGAATGAGTACAAGGTATTGATGGATAGTTTTGACAAGGGTGAACTGAAATACAAGGACCTGAAAGAGGTTACGGCTGATGCGCTGGTTGATCTTACAGCGCCGTTTCGTGAACGGCGGGAAGAATTGAAAAGGGATCCTGAAAGGATCAAACGGCTGGCCATTCAGTCGTCAGAAAAGGCAAGGGAATTCGCCGAAAAGACCCTGAATGATGTACGGGATTTAACGGGACTGATA
>CAYWCR010000015.1:0-36053 GCA_964456825.1 uncultured Bacteroidales bacterium | reverse complement strand
AATAAAAAGTCCCGGATGTTGGTCCGGGACTTGCCCTGGGATTTAAAATCCAGGTATATTGTAAGAAGAACTGTACAAGTTTAAAAACAAATATTGTGCCAAAGATCATTCATAGTTATAAAGAACGCCTTCAAGTTCGATTGAGGGCAGATCGCCATAAGCTTTGCTATAGTTCTTATTGACCAGAAAGACAACCGGGGTATTGAGGTTTGCCGCCTTCTTCCTGAGGATTATCCGGGCATTTTTTTCAAGGTAATCATTTTCTGCGTATACGAAGTCGGCCTTATACAGGGCAGTGATCTTACCTTTTTCAACCATACCGGCAATGTCTTCCGGTTTATCGGTCAGCATTACCTTTTCCCAGTCGTGCCGATTCCGGATAATAATTCTTGCCGTATCGACAATTGCGCGGTCGAATCCGTTTTTATCCGTCAGGGGCAGAAAGATATCGATGGTGCCGTTAGCGTATTGGATCTGACTGATTTCGTTGCGGTTAATGGAATGGAGTTCCGTATTGAAGGGATACCAGTAAAGGACCAGGGATGGGGTAATATTCTGGATTTTTACGATATAAACCTGATGGCCATAGGTCAGGATCTTGTCGTATCGTGCAATGGCTGCGGAATCGAAATTAAAATGTGCGGAAAGCTTAAGAAAAGACTGGGAAAAAAGGCTGTCGGCTTTTGCATAAGGTTCGTCGGGTGCATAGATGCGGGAAGGTGAACCGGCAAATGAATAAAGGGTGCTCTCATGGTTCTGGCATAGAACGGACAAGGCAAGCTGAAGAGAAAACAATATACTGTAAAACCGTTTCATCTGTGATGATTTTTGCAGGAAAACAAGGCTGAAAGATAAAAAAATAGCCCGAAATCTTTACCGGAAAATTTATCAGATGCGATAAAATGTTGAGGAACGGAGGAATTTGAGAAACCAGCCTCCGTCTTCTGGCTTCCGACTTCGGACTGCCAAATTCTCCTTATCCCATCCTTTTGACAGACAAGGGGAAAACCAGCTGGATGCAGGCGCCCGAGCCGGGTAGATTGAAGATTTTCATTTCAGCGGACAGGACATTGAGTATAAGTTTGGCAGTGGCCAGGCCAACGCCGAATCCTTCTGTTGTATATTGAAGGTTATCAGCGGAGAATAATTCAAAAATACTTTTAAGTGCTTTTCTGGAAAATCCCGGACCCTGGTCCAGTATCTCAAGCATGGCATTGTTATAGGAATGCAAGGTTTTGATGGTGATCTGGCTTAGTTCGGGGGAGAATTTAATAGCATTATCCACCACCAGGTTCAGGCAGGTGGCCAATAGTTTCTGATCGGTTTTTATCATGATCTGAGCCTCGGCCAGGTCGAGCATTATTTTTCTTTGCTGGGGCTCAAACTGGGTGCTTAGGGAGAGCAGAAATTCATTCAGGTTAATATCTTCCAAGTCGAGTTTATAGTTATCCGACCGTATTTCAGTGAACAACAACGATATTTCCGAAAGCTGGACAAGCCGGTTGACCAATGAGTTGATGTTATGCAGGTATTCTTTCTGTTCGGGTGAATGAATCAGGTCTTCCAGGATCAGTGTGAACCCGTGGATGCCTTGAAGCGGTGTACGAAGTTCGTGGTTGATATGACGGATAAATTCGTTTTTAACCTTATGCAGGTTGGATAATTCCTCGTAGGCTGTTTTCAGTTTGGTGTTCAGTTCCGTGAGGTTTTTGTTGCTGTTTTGAAGTTCTGCAGTACGCTGGCGCACGAGCTCCTCTAGGCGCTGGTTAATGAATTTCAGCTGCAGGGTCTTATTCCTAAGTTCGAGCTGTGTCCTCACCCGGGCAATAAGTTCAGTATAATTGAAAGGTTTCATGATATAATCCACGGCTCCGACTTCAAATCCCCGGATGATATCCTCCCTTTCATTTCTGGCCGTCAGAAAAATGACCGGGATGTCGCGGGTAGAAGGATCCTCCTTGAGTTTTTCGCAAACGGTGTATCCGTCGAGGTCGGGCATGGCAATATCCAGCAATATCAGGTCAGGCAATTCACTTCGTGCGGTTATCAAAGCATTGTTACCCAGGGTAGCCAGGATTATTCCAAATCCTTCCTGGGAAAGTACGTCGCTGAGAAAATTGAGATTGCTGGGTATATCATCAACCAGTAAGATATTGTATTTTTTGTTGCTCTGATCCCCGGAAACTATTATTCGGTCTTCATTATTTATGAGGCTTGTCAGGTCCATATGAAAAATCAGCTTCGGGTTTTCAAAGATTAAAATATACTATTCAGGCAACAACAAGATCTGTCATTTTTTTGAACTCAGGCAGAAACCTGAGGATTTTATCAATTTGGTGTGCATGCAACAGGGTTGAAAGATGACGGCTAAAAGAGACAAATGACATGACGTTGTATTTCGTTCCGGCGGTTTCAACATCGTGTGCAAATTTTGTCAGGCGCTCAATCGAAAGAATGGATCTGACCTCATTATAACTGGGTATCAATGTAGCAGTGCACAGTTGGATAAACTCATCCGGAAGCTGAACCATCCTTTCCAAATCCTTGTTCAATTCCACCATTACATCAGGCTGGGATATTTCCTTTGTATGATCAGCCTTCAAATGGGTATCGGTTACAGGCAGGGAGAATGTTACCCGGGTTCCCTGGCTGAGCTGGCTGTTTATGGTGATCTCGCCATGGCAGCGTTGCAACAATTCCCTGCAAATGACCAGACCCAGGCCCGACCCTTTGGATTCTGCTGTCCCTATCTTTACAGGATGCATATCAATCCGGAAAAGCTTTTGCAGATCATCCGGTGCAATACCGATGCCGGTGTCGGTCACGGATATGATCACCTGGCCGTCCGACTTTTTTCCGGATACATGGATTTTGCCTGATGAAGGTGTGAAATTCATGGCATTGGACATGAGATTCTGAAGGATGGTGGTAACCATAAACTTATCCGTATAAGACATCAGGTTTTCGGGTAGTTCATAGGTTATCGCAATGCCTTTCCGGGCAGCTTCCTTCTGGTTCATTTCCAGTACATCCTTGACCAGGGCTGATACATCCGTTTCCTCAGGTTTATACTCAAAACTGCGGCGCTGGAGGCGAGACCATTCCAGCAGATTCTCGAGGATTTTATGCACATGGACTGAAAGGCCAAGAATATGTTTTGCATACCGGTCGAGCTTCTCATATTCTTTTGTACTGCTGTTCTTAACCATGAGCTCGGAGTAGCCCATGATGGTTGAGAAAGGATTTTTCAGGTTATGGGCTACGAAAGAAAAGAATTTATCCTTCTGGTCGTTCAGCTCCTCCAGTTCTTTGCCCTGCTGTGCCAGTTTCAGGTTCAGCTCTCTGGTCTTTTTATTCAGCCTGAAAAGCATGTATAAAAGGATCAGGGAAAAGATAAGCAGCATAACAATAATAGCGGATGCCAGCGTAATGCGCCTGATGGTTTTTGTCTTTTGAATATTTTGCTGTTTCAGCCATTCAATCTCTTTTTCTTTCTGGCTCAGATCATATTTGGCCTGCAGTTCCCCGATTTGCCGCATTTTTTCTTCATTCAGCAGGGAATCAGAGGCATCTTTAAAAAGTATGTAGTAATCAAAGGCTGTTTTATAGTCTTTTTGAGCAGCATAGATCTCGGCAAGGGTTTTGTATGATTCACCGGCGATCCTGAAGGTTTTGATTTCATTCGTAAGCAACAGGGATTCCCGGGCATACTTGGTGGCAGCAGGCAGGTTGTTCATCATCAGGTATGCTTTACCAATCCTGCTTTTTGCCTGGGCCAGTAAAAATAAATTCCCGGTTTTCCCGGCCAGCTCCATTGCCTGGTAATAATTCTTGAGCGATTCCTCATATTTCTCCAGCCTGAGATAACCATCGCCCAGCTGGATAAAGAGATCATTTTTTTCTGCGTCCATGCCCAGGCTGTCAATGATCATATAGGCAACCAGGTAATAGGATAATCCTTTGTTGACGCTGTCCATATCCACATAAGCAGAGCCCATACTGGTGTAAATGCGGGCCACCTCAGGTATGAACCTGTAACTGATGTTGATCGCCAGGGATTTTTTATAGTAAGCAACAGCCTGCTGAAGATTATTGGTAGCCCTGTATATTTTTCCGGCCACTTCGCAGCCATAAGCTGTTTCCTTGTCCATACCTGTTTTTTCAAACAGTTTTAATGCTTCCAGCACATAGGCCAGGGACTTATCATATACTCCTTTGAGCCAATATAATTCAGCAATTTTCAGATTAGCTGTGCCCATCATTCCTTCATCTTCCGATGAAGTAGCAAGTTCAAGAGCCTGACGGGCAAATTCGAGGGATTCGGTTATATGCTGTTGCTGTACCTGATCACTCAGTTCCAGCAGTTTTGAGATTTTTGTACTATCGGGCAGTTGCCGTAATATCCGGTTTATGCTGTCATTTTTTATAATTTCATCGGCAGTCCCTGCCGCCTGCACTCCTGAAGCAGCATACAAGGCATAGAGTATGGTTATCAGACAGGTAGTTTTAGAAGGGAACATACAATAGCAAATGAAATAAAAACTTCGGATGCTAAGGTAATAATTTATACTTTCTGGAAATCATCTGTTCATATCGAATAATTAACAATGATACTTTTCGGAACGGGGGTATAATTTTTTAATTTTGAATAAAAAAAATATGACGGAAAAATATAATCAAACACTGGATTACCTGCGGCGAATGGACATCACTTCACCGGAGATAGGCATTGTTTTGGGCACAGGGTTAGGCAAGCTGGTAAATGAAATGAATATAATCCATTCGTTGGATTATGAACAGATCCCTAATTTTCCGCTTGCAACGGTGGAATTTCACCGCGGGAAATTGATTTATGGAACTATGCACGGGAAAAAGATCCTGGCCATGCAGGGCAGGTTTCATTTTTATGAAGGTTATACCCTTCAACAGGTAACCTATCCGATACGGATCATGAAATTGCTGGGGATAAAATATCTGTTGTTGTCCAATGCAGCCGGTGCCCTTAATCTGAAATTTAAAAAGGGCAGCCTGATGCTCCTTGACGATCATATCAATTTCCTGCCGGATAACCCCTTGCGGGGACCCAATGATGATCTGATGGGACCGCGCTTCCCGGATATGCTCCGTCCCTACGATGCCCTCCTGAACGGGAGGCTGACGGCTATAGCGGAGCGTGAGAACATAGTGTTGCATAAAGGCATATATGTTGCCGTGTCAGGCCCCAACTTTGAAACGCGTGCGGAATACAGGTTATTCAGAAACTTTGCCGATGCAGTGGGGATGTCAACAGTCCCCGAGGTAATTACCGCCAACCATATGGGATTGCCCTGTGCCGCCGTTTCCGTGCTTACCGATGAATGTGATCCGGATAACCTGATCCCGGCTAATATTGATGACATCATCGCTATGGCGGGGAAGGCGGAAGAAGGGCTCATTCGGTTGTTCAGTGAGCTGATCAGGGAAATATAAGAAGGGACAAGCCTGCCTGCCGGCAGGTCTTCAAACTTTTAAACCTGCCTGCCGGCAGCCAGGCTTTCAAACCCTTCCAAAATAGCACAGGCGCGCACCGGTGACCCGTCACCTTCTTCAATCTTCAGGGGGAAACAGCTGAACCAGAATTTTTTATCCATCAATTGTTCCAGTCCGGTTAAATTTTCAATGATAATCATATGGCTGGAGAGAAAGGTTTTGTGATTGATCAATGCCGTGTCATAAACAGGATCAATACTCAGGGTATCAATGCCGATGCCCTTTAAGGAAAACTGTGTGAGGTACTCAGCAGCTTCAGGGGTGAGTACAGGGAATTTCCCGTTATACAAAGGGGTATTCCAGTGTTTGTCCATGCCGGTACAGAACAACAGGAAATCAGCCCGGACAATGGATTCTTCTTTTGCCAATAAAGGTCCAGGGGCTATTGTATCATCCGGTGCATAGGGCCGGCAGTCGATCACCAGGCCCTTGCCAAAAAAGGATGACAGCGGGACGTTGCCGGTATGTAAACCATCCGTGAGCAAATGAGCGGGACAGTCAATATGGGTTCCGTGATGGGAGTTGAGGACAAGCCGGTTTTCACGAAAACCATCCTTGTCCATAACGGCAAGGGAATGGATTACGGGATGATCAGAACCCGGATAAACGCTTATGGAGGAAGACAGGGTATGTGAAAGATCAATGATGCTGATATTGTCCATGGCAGGTTTTGTACAAAGTTAAGGATATTGTAAAAAGTGGGGCAGGGATAAAAAAAAATAATGAGGGATGACCGCTTTTCTGAGGTGAATTTGAAATGGATTATCTTTACCGGTGTACGAATTCCCCAACGGTGTGTTGAAAATCCCGTCGGGGTATTTACCCAAATAGTATTGTATTAATTGCAGTAATGAACATCATATGAAAAACCCGATACCCTCCCGTGAAGAAGCCTGGCAACTCCTTGTCCGGTATAATCAAAGCGAAAGCCTGATCAAGCATGCTCTTTCCGTAGAGGCTGTGATGCGGCATTTTGCGGGGATCTTTAACGAGGATGTTGAAAAATGGGGCATCATAGGCCTGATCCACGACCTGGATTATGAAAAGTATCCCGAACAGCATTGTTCCATGACTAAAAAGATCCTGGAAGAAGAAAAGTGGTCCGATGATTATATCCGTTCTGTTCTGAGCCACGGCTGGGGCATCTGTTCCGATGTCGAACCCGTGCACATCATGGAGAAGGTGTTGTTCACCATTGATGAGTTGACGGGACTTGTGACTGCTTCTGTGCTGGTGCGTCCGACGAAGTCTATTCTGGACATGGAAGCAAAATCGGTCAGGAAAAAATGGAATATGAAGAATTTTGCTGCCGGGGCCAACCGGGAAGTTATCGAAAAAGGGGCAGCCATGATGGGAAAAGATCTTGATTTTGTAATTGAGGAAACCATCCGTGGTATGAGGAAGGCTGCGGATGCGATAGGGTTAAGGGGAGGGGTAAATGGTGACCAGTAATCGGTAAGTCAGTAAACAGTCCTCACCCCGGCTCTTCGAGCCGCCCCTCTCCACCCTGGAGAGGGGGCAAGTCAAAATAACGATTGATGAGGAAAGAAGACAAATATTTCCTTAATTTTTTCTAAATGGAGCGATTTTTTTACCTTTAATGCCAGGTTAAATAATATGACAGGTCGCCACGATTTGTCAGCTTAAAAATTTTATTCATCATGAAGCGCAGAAACTTTTTAAAAACATCAGGTATCATTACGGCAGGCAGCTTGCTGATGGCACCTGCAAACGCTGTTGGATTTTCTTCCCTGGCCGTTAAAAAACGGGTAGCACTGGTAGGAACCGGCAGCCGGGGAACGACCATGTGGGGAAAATCACTCGTGGAGGACTATGGTGACCTGCTTGAATTCGTCGGATTATGTGATATTAATCCCGGAAGGCTTTCGTTTGCCAAAGAATTCATGGGCGTATCCTGTCCGGTATTTACCGATTTTACGGAAATGATGGGCAAGGTAAAGCCGGATATTGTGATTGTGACCACGGTGGATGCGACCCATGACGAATTCATCGTCAAAGGGATGGAGATGGGCGCCGATGTGATAACCGAGAAGCCCATGACCACTGATGAAATGAAATGCCAGCGGATACTGGATGCGGAAAGAAGGACCGGAAAGAAACTCAGGGTAACTTTCAATTACCGGTATGGCACGTTGTTTACCAGGATCAGGGAATTGCTGGCAGAAGAACGGGTAGGGCGGATCACCTCTGTGGATTTTCACTGGTATCTGAATACCTATCATGGGGCAGATTATTTCAGAAGATGGCACAGCATACGGGCTAAAAGCGGCACGCTGTTATTGCACAAGGCCAGCCATCATTTCGATCTGCTGAACTGGTGGATAGACTCAGACCCGGTTGAAGTAAATGCTTACGGGAAACTGGAGCATTATGGCAAAAACAATGCCTTCAGGGGCCCTAAATGCCGTTCCTGTCCTCATGCAAAAACCTGCAAGTTTTACTGGGACATTACCAGGAATGATTTCTACATGAAAGTATACGTTGCCAATGAAATACATGACGGATATATCCGCGATAACTGTGTATGGCGTGAGGAGATCGATATCTTTGACAAGATGGCCGTTCAGGTCAAATATGCCAATGATGTCCAGGTAAGTTATTCCCTTACTACCTATTCTCCCTATGAGGGCTTGACCATTGCTTTTAACGGGATGAACGGGCGGATAGACACCTGGCAGGACCTGCCCTGGCGTGATAAGGAGAAGCTGGACCAGGCTGAGCGGCATACCAAAGAAATGGATCAGCATGCTCAGGAAGAAGATGCCTTTGATGAGATTGTGGTCTCGGATAATTTCGGAGAATCGAAGATGATACCCGTTCCCAGGGTAAGAGCGGGGCACGGAGGCGGCGACAAGCGCCTTAAGGATCAAATCTTCCGGGATGAAACAATGCCCGATCCATTGCATCATGCTGCCGGTTCGCGTGACGGGGCAATGTCCATATTACTAGGTGTTGCGGCACGAAAGAGTATTGATGAGGGGCGTCCGGTGAGGATTGAAGAACTGACGGATCTGAAGCCGAAGGTTAAGAAAGTTTAACAGTTTAAAAGTTTGAACAATGTCTTTTAAATCTTCAAACTTTCAAACCTTGTTTATGATTTGAACATAAAATACACCGCTCCCACCATGCAGAGTCCGGCCCATAAATAATTCAACCTGAGCGGTTCCTTCAGATAAAGAATACTGAAAGGAATAAAAACACTGAGGGTAATGATTTCCTGCATAATCTTTAGCTGGCCGACACTCAGCTGTGAATTGCCGATACGGTTGGTAGGCACCTGTACAAGATATTCAAAAAGGGCAATCCCCCAGCTCAGCAAGGCGGCAATTATCCAAGGATAGGCTTTCATGTTTTTCAGGTGTCCATACCATGCAAAAGTCATAAAAACATTACTGACGGTCAGACCAAGTACAACGGTTAAAATTGTTTTCATGAGATTTCAACGAAAAATTTAAAAGGCGCAAATTTGATGAATAATGTGATATTAAACGTTTTTTTACCAAAAAAGTTATAGACAGAAAGATACCCCGATTGGGGGTTTAAAAACCCGTCGGGGTATCTTTCAGGGTTATGGAAATATTATTATATTTGTGGCCTGGGTTCATTTATTCATTACTTATCAAGAAAGGTGGAGGGAACGGCCCTGTGAAACCTTAGCAACCCTTCTGTTTCAGCGGAAGAAGGTGCTAACTCCTGCTCCCCTTAGGCGGGGAGAAAGATAAGCCATCAGAGCATCGATGATCCGAAACTCTTTTGACTTGTCAGAAGGGTTTTTTTATTTTACGGGGGCTTTTTCTGCCGATATCTTAATATTAAAAGCAAAGCCATATGGAAAAAAGAATCAGGCTGGGAATTTTCGGATTTGGGTGTGTGGGACAAGGTTTGTACAATGTGCTGAACCATACAAGGGGTATTAACGCAAGCATCCGGAAGATCTGCATCAGGCATCCGGAAAAAAAGCGGACCCTTGAGGCTTCCTATTTTACAACGGACCGGGATGAAATAATCAACGACCCGGAAATAGATGTGATTGTTGAATTGATTGATGATGTCCAGGCAGCTTATGAAATTGTGACTTCCGCCCTTAAAAAAAGAAAAGCCGTTGTCTCGGCCAACAAAAAAATGATCGCCGAACATCTGGACGAACTGATCCGGTTGCAGGCTGAATACAAGGTTTCATTTTTATATGAAGCTTCCTGTTGTGCCAGCATACCCATCATACGGAACCTGGAAGAATATTATGACAATGAGTTGTTGCGCAGTGTAACAGGGATTTTAAACGGCTCGACCAATTATATACTGACCCATATCTTCCAGCACAACAAGAGTTTCGAAAAGGCACTGAAGGAAGCTCAGGAAATGGGCTTTGCGGAAAGCGATCCGAGGCTTGATACGGAGGGATATGATGCCAAGTATAAACTGATGATCATCCTGGTGCATGCTTTTGGTATTGTTTTGCGTCCCGATGAAGTTTTCAACTATGGCATCCAGCATCTGAATGATTTTGATATCCGCTATGCCAGGGAAAAGAATATGACCGTGAAGCTGATTGCCAGGTGCAGAAAAATAGGGAACAAGGTATATGGATATTGCATGCCCGAGTTTGTTCCGGTTTCGGATACCCTGAACAAGGTAAATTACGAATATAACGGAC
This sequence comes from uncultured Bacteroidales bacterium, assembly GCA_964456825.1. Taxonomy (GTDB): domain Bacteria; phylum Bacteroidota; class Bacteroidia; order Bacteroidales; family UBA10428; genus UBA5072. The sequence continues at coordinate 25,849 of CAYWCR010000015.1, read as the reverse complement.
TTATTCTTGAAGGGGCTTTTTCGGAAAATCAGTTTTTTATGGGCAAGGGAGCGGGGGGCAATTCAACCGGATCAGCCGTACTCTCGGATATTTCAGCATTAACCTATGAGTACAAATATGAATACAAGAAAATAGACCAGCATCTGAATTATCGATACAGCAATGATCATTTGCTCGAGGTATTTGTCCGTTACAACGCAAAAGTAAAAATCGATGCCGGGGATTTTGAAAATATTGCCGTACGCTATGAATCCGCTGACTTTAATTATATTATCGCGAAGGTCAATCTTCAGCATTTAATGCAGTTTAAATGGTTGGCGGATCCTGATATTAATATTATCCTTACGGAGAACAATGCATAATGAAAAAAAATTTTACCATTTTTAGTTTGCTAATAAGAATAAAATTTATATAAATTTACTCCCATACTTGCAATGATAACATTATTTGTAAAGTCGTGGGAAAGAAAAGGATAATAAAAGCTTACGAACAGCTTTCTGATGAGATGGTTGAAAAGATCAAAGAGAAATATCCTGACGGGTTTGATGATCATTTGATTACATTCACCAATACAAAGGGTGAAATTGAAGTTGCTTTGCCCTATGAGACAGAGGATACCTATTTCCTGGTAAAAATGCCGAAAAATGCAGCTGCTGAAGACGAGGAAGATTTTGAATCATCCTCCTACGATGAATTTGACAATTTTGAGAATCTTGAGATCGGCGAAGATGTCGCTGATGAAGAAGAATAAATGGTAATCCGTAACCGGTAATCAGTAATCAGTAATCCTGCCGGCAGGCAGGTCAACAAATCAACAGATTTTCATTTTATTCCCAGCGGAATGATGTAGGGACTGGTAAATTCACTCCTCAGGATATCCATGATAATGATATCATGCCTTTTCCCTGCATAATACCGCCCTTCCCTTCTTTTTCCGGTCACCTTAAAGCCAACTTTCCTGTAAGAGGCCATGGCCCGTTTATTATAGCTGTATACATAAAGATATATATTATGCATGTTCAAAACATTGAAGGCAAAATCAAGGCACAGGCTTGCTGCTTCTGTTCCGATCCCTTTGTTCCAGTAACCTGCATCGCCGATAAATATACCAAACATGGCGGTGAGGTTCACGGTATGTATTTCATGCAGGCCGCATGATCCGATAAGCTTGTCATTTTTAATATCATGGATGCCGAAAATCCTGTTTTCCTTGTGAAGGCTTTTCAGTGCTTCCATTTCATCTTCAATGGTAAGACTAAAAGAGGGCTCAAGGTAACGGCTTACATTCAGGTCGTTTAACCATTGGCAGTATGCTGCTGCATCATCCAGGGAAGGAGGACTCAGGTAACATTTTTTTCCTGTTAATTGCTTAAAGTATTTCATAGGTAATTCTTTAATATATTTGGCTTACCATATCAATAAATCAGGTTTCTGATCGTATTTTCAGGAACAAAGATAAAAGAACAAAGACAACTGACAACCTGCCTGCCGGCAGGCTGACAACCGACAACATACGTCCGTCATTCAATTCGCCAGTCGATTTCCGGAAGGCCATGCCGGTGTAAAATTTCATTGGTTTTTGAGAAATGCCGGCACCCGAAGAATCCGTTGTAGGCAGAATAAGGAGAAGGATGGGCCGCTTTCAGGATATAATGTTTTTGCATATCAATCAGCGATTCCTTGTCCTGTGCAAATTTCCCCCACAGCAAAAAGATCAGGCCAACCCGCTGTTTTGACAACCGGGTAATAACGGCGTCGGTAAAGTTTTCCCAGCCTTTGCGCTGATGAGAACCGGCCTGGTTGGCTCTGACGGTGAGGGTGGCATTCAGCAGCAGCACCCCTTGACGGGCCCATTTTTCGAGGTTTCCATGTTTCGGCATGGGAATCCCGAGATCCACGTTAATTTCCTTGAAAACGTTGACCAGGGACGGCGGGGCTGAAATCCCGCGGGGAACGGAAAAACACAGCCCGTGGGCTTGCCCGGCCCCATGATAAGGATCCTGTCCGATGATCACAACCCGTACGAGCGGGAAGGGAGTCAGATTAAATGCATTGAAGATCAAGCTTCCGGGAGGATAAACCGTAAACTTCTGTTTTTCTTCTACCAGAAATTCCTTGATGCTTTTAAAATAGGAGGCATTAAACTCATCTTGCAGCATCTCCCTCCAGCTTTCTTCAATTTGAGGTTTGACTTCGGTCATATAATCGTCTAATTTTTCAGCATGATCCTGGAAATATTGGTTGCGTGACTTCCGATATTTTTTAATGAGGTGATGACCTCAAGGTGCGTTTTACTGCTGTCGAGTGATTCTTCCACTTCTTCTTTAAGCCGCTGATAATGCTGTTTTTCAAAATCAATATACAGTTCTCTGAAGTCCTCGTATTTTGATTTCATTTTTTTTGCTTTGTCGCGGTTTGCCTCCCTGAATACACCAAAAGAATAGTAGAGCAGTTTCAGGGTCTTAAGGTGAAAATTCTGGATCTCTTCCTTGCCCTGAGCCGAAAAAGTAAAGGCGGAATCACACCACCATTGTGCTTTGCTGCATAATGAGGAAGATACAATATCACCGATCTGCTCAAATTCATTTACGGCATACATCATGGCAAATGCTTCTTCCACCAGCCCGGATTCAATTTCCTGCCGCGTTATTTTGATCAGATAGGCATTGATCTCATCACGCAAAAAGTTGATCTCTGCTTCCCGCTCCCTGATTTTTGGGATTTTGTCGGTTTTTTTTTCAATAAAAGGTGTTATTATATCTTCTGTCATCCGGTGCGTGATTTGCATCATCCTTAAGATCTCCTGCCGTGCAACGGACAGTGCCATGGGAGGTGTTTTTATCAGATTGCCGTCGAGGTACCAGGTTTTCAATGCTATAGTTTTTTCTTCCCGCAACGGCAATAATCGGGTGACTAACCTGGTGAACTGCCGGGTAAAAGGCAGGAAAAGCAAAGCAATGATCAGATTGTAAATTGTATAGGCATTGGCAATTTGCCTCCCCATGGCCGCTGATGAAAAGTTAAAAGACATAGTGCCTGCTGCTGCCGGGGAAGATATTCCTTCCACCAGGTCAACAAGCCGGGGTATGAACCACACCATAATAAGGGCTCCGGTAACTTTAAACAGGGTATTGGCCAGGGCTACCTGTTTTGATTCACGGGATGAACCCATACTGGCAACAAAGGGAGTTATGCAGGCCCCCAGGCTGGCCCCGATTATCAGCGGAACTGCTGCAGTGAGGGTCAGCAGATGCTGTGAGGCAAGAATGATCAGTATTCCGACAAAGGCAGTGCTGCTTTGCAGCAATACAGCCAGTAAAGTGCCGGCAACGATACCGAAAAAAGGATTTTCCAGTACCAGCAGCAGGGAAACGAAGCCTTTCATCGATTGCAGCGGTTCCATAGCCTGGGACATGACCTGCATTCCGAAGAAGATGAGGCCAAAACCCATTATAGCATAACTGATATCACGGTGTTTCGGCTTTTTCAGCAGCAAATAAAAAAGAAAACTGAGTCCGATAATCAGTAAGGCGTAATCAGCGATCTTAAAGGCTATGATCTGAGCCGTAATGGTAGCTCCAACAGCGGCGCCCAGCAGAACTCCCACCGTCCGGGAAAACTGCATCAGCCGTGAATTGACAAAACTTACCAGCATTAACGCAGTTGCACTGCTGCTTTGAAGCGTAATGGTCAATAGTATGCCAACCAGAAAGGATGTAAACCGATTGTTCGTGATTCTTTCGAAAATACTGCGAATTTGTTCGCCGGCTGATTTTTGAAGTCCTTCGCTCATCATTTTAATACCCAGCAGTAAAATGGCAAGGCCACCCAACAGGCCGGCTATCAGCAGAAGAATCCAGGTTTTCCGGCGTGCTGTTGCCTTGAACAGGATATGGTCAAGGGCGGATGAGGAATTAATATGGGCGGAAATGAGATAGTCTCCTGCCGTTTTTCCCAGGTGCAGAAAAACACAGGCTCTTCCTTCCCTGTCGGTATAAACGGTGTCCTGTCCAAGACAAGCTCCGGATGAAGCACCGGGTTCGGAAAGGATGATGAAGGTTACGGGAAATCCTGCGATGGGCCTGCCTTTATTATCTACGACCCTGGCACAAAAAGGCAGGTTGAGTTTTTTGCCGGTAAGGCCATAAGGCGTGAAACCATTGCTGTCCTTCAGGGAAACCTGTTCATCCTTTACAAGGTGATATGGCCCTGCGGGGTACTGGCAGGCCGAAATGACAGCTTGCAGCAGGAAGATGAGCAACAACAACCGCCTGAGCATGAACATGTGCATCAAGTGAAAGGATATTTTGCCGCCCATAAAGATAGTAATTAAAGTATTAACAAATGAACCCGCTTAAATTGTGGTATGGGGCTTTGATGTTGGTAACTAACCTTATAGGGTATTATTTAATTTCCTAACTTTGAAAAACTCGAATCTTTTTTATAAATATGTTGAAAAAGAGATTGTTATATGGTATTGTCCCGGTTCTGACCATACTGTTAATTATGCTGGTTATACTCAACAGGAATACAACCTTAGGTCCGGGTGAACCCTTGCAAGCAATACCCCTTGATGCCTCGGCAGTTTTAAAAATCAACAAACTTGATGATATGCTGAAGAAATTCCATAAAGAAAGCGGAATATGGAATGAATTGAAGAACGTTCCTTCATACCAGCAGTTGGAATTTCAAATGCAGTTTCTTGATTCTGTCCTGCGCACCACTCCTGAAGCACGACAATTGCTGCTCAACAGCCCTTCCTATCTTTCGGCTCACTATACAGGAAAAGACAAAATAGGCTTCCTTCATGTCTATGAGATTCCGAAAAATCTCAGCGAGCGTAAAATACATGCGCTGATCTCCCGGTTTATATTCAGCAAAGGCACCATTACGGAACGGAATTATGACGGCAAAAAGATCTTCGATGTAAGACTCCTGAATGAAAACAAGGTGAAGAGCTTCTCCTATGCCACCATCAGGAATCTGTTCATACTGAGTTTTTCCTCCCTGCTGCTGGAGGACGCCATGAGACAGATAGAAGAGAATACGGCACTCACGGATCAGGCAGGATTTAACCAGGCCTTTTTAACCGCCGGGAAAAATGTTGATGCCAATCTGTTTCTGAATTTCAAAAACATGCCGAAGAGCTTCTCGGTCGGCATCAAAAATGAATATAAGGCGGAAGTGAGATCTTTTACATCTTTTGCCGACTGGGGAGAAATGGATGTCAACATACTGAGTGACGTTCTTTTGCTCAACGGATTCATTCTGGCGCCGGATTCAGGTTACTATGCGGCTTCCCTGTTTCAGCAACAAAGTCCCCAAAAGATCACTGTTGATGAAATACTGCCATCTTCAGTTGCTTCCTGCCTGGTTTTGTCTGTTTCTGATCCGGTTCAATATTTCTCAGATTATCATGCCTATTTAAAAGGGCTGGGAAAATACAATCAATATTCCAGAAGCCTTGATGTGCTGGAAAATACCTATGAGATCGATTTCCTGAAGGAGTTTCTGGATATTTGGGATAATGAAATAACCATTGCCTTTGATGCTGCTTTTACCGAAAACAAGAAACCCACATCCTACCTGTTGCTCAAGGTTAAAAGCCAGGCGATGGCAGAGGAGAGGTTTGCCGCCATCCTCCGGAAAATGACCGAAAAAGAATCCAGTTCACCAGACCGGTATACATCGGTATTTAAAATCGACAGCGAGCTGTCATACAAAATTTACCAGCTTCCCATTCGCAGGCTGACGGGAAAGATTTTCGGAGAATTGTTTACCAACATTGATGAGCATTATTTCACCTTCGTGGATAATTACCTTGTTTTTTCAGATTCCCGGACATCGCTTGGAAAGTTGCTGCACAATGTCGTATTGAATAAAACCCTGGTCACCAACCAGGCATATAAGGATTTTAAAACCAACCTGGCTCCTAGATCCAACCTGTATTTCTTTGCCAACATTGGCAAGGCCAATGCGATTTTTTCAAAATATTTGTCTGATCATTTGCTGAAAGGCTGGGATGAAAATATTGAAGCCTTTCAGAAAATACAGGTTTTCGGATTTCAGATGTTTTCCAGCAACGGCATGCTATATTCGAATGTTTTTCTGAAGCATTTTACGGATTTCAAGGATCAACCCCATACGGTGTGGGAAAGCCGTCTTGATACTACCATTGATACCAAGCCTGTCTTTATCCTTAACCATGCCACACGGCAAAACGAAGTATTTGTGCAGGACCAGAAAAGCAACATATACCTGGTCAATCAGGCAGGACGTATCCTTTGGAAAATCCAGCTAAACGAAAAAATCAACAGTGAAATATTCCAGGTCGATTATTATAAAAACGGTAAACTGCAGTTGATGTTCAGTACGCTCAATTACATTCACCTGATCGACCGTAATGGCAATTATGTTGAAAAATACCCGGTCAAGCTGAGATCTCCGGCATCCAATCCCCTGGCCGTATTCGACTATGATAAGAACAGAGATTACCGGATGTTTATTGCGGGTTCTGACCGGAAGATATATGCCTATACCGTTGACGGGTCGCTTATTAAAGGATGGAGTTTTGAAACCACGGAAAGCGAAGTGAGTCAGCCGGTAAATCATTTCAGGGTAGGGGACAAGGACTACCTGGTTTTCGGTGACCGGTTAAGGACATATATCCTTGACAGGCGTGGCAATACCAGGGTCAACGTTACCGCCTTTTTCCCCAGGTCGGACCGTAATAATTATATACTCGATATTCCGGGCAGATCGGCTGATGCCAGGATTGCCATTACGGATACCGCCGGACTGATCCATTTCATTTATTTCAATGGCAATCATACTTCCGTTGATATGGGCAGGTTTTCGGGCAACCATTTCTTTGATTACAAAGATATGGGTGGTGACGGAAAAAAGGAATATATCTTTCTCGATGACAACAAATTAAAAGTATTTAAAGAAGATAAGGCAATGCTTTATGAATATGATTTCAAACGCAGGATCGATTACAAGCCCATCTATTATCATTTTGCGCAAAACGATAAGAAGCTGGGTGTTGTTTCGCGCGAAGAAAATCTCATTTACATGATAAACAACGATGGTACAGTATACAAAGGATTTCCCCTGAGGGGAAATTCCCCGTTCAGCATCGGGTATTTTGGTGAAAATACTTCCACTTTCAATTTAATTGTGGGCAGTAATGATAACTTTTTATACAATTATACAGTACAATAGACGTTACCGAAATTATTTACCATGAAAACCTTCTTCTTAAAAAAACCATGGTTGCTTCTTGGAGCTGCACTTTATCTGACACTTGCATGCTCTGAAGAGTATGATTTCAATAAGCTCTCCGGGGTAATTGCCTATAATCCCGAGGTTGATGCCCCCATTGTCTGGGGCTCCCTGACGGCCGGTGACATGCTGGCAAAATGGGATTCCCTGATGGAAAACAGGGGTGACACGGTAGTTTTGGTTTTCCGTGATGACTCCCTGTTTTATTTTAATGTGGAGGATTTTTCCGGTGTTCCTGAACAGGATACCTCGGAATTTAACCTGATATCTGTCGTCCCTTATCCCGTAATGCCCTTTGACAGCCTGGTCATCGACAGCACGGATGTTTATACGCTGACCCTGGAAGACAATATGAGAATTGACAGCCTTTTCATCAATGACGGATACCTGATGATAGAGGTGTATTCGTCCTTCAGGCATGCCGGAACGCTTACGATTGAATATCCGGGGGTGTTTGTTGACGAGCAGGTATTTCATAAAAAGATACAGATCAGCAGTGCTGCAGGCGACTTTCACGATATAAAATATTATCCCCTGATAAATACCAGGATCTATGTCGACAATTCCGTTCCGGGCGAAGGATCCATCATAAGCAACTATCTCCTGGTGCTTCAGAATTCAGGGCAAAGCATAGACATAGGTGACCGGGTACAGATAAATTATTCATTCATTGACCTGGATGAATTTGATGCCATATTCGGGTTTGCCGGTAACGATTTTTATGATTTGGATACGGCATTGTCGACCGGACTTGAGGAAATATCAGGGATTTCCGGGAGTTTTTCTGTAACCGATCCGCAGATCAATGTGACCTATAAGAATTCATTCGGGCTGCCGGTGGGTATTGACCTGTCTATTCTGGGTCTCTACGGTGACGGTCATACGGTTCTTATCGATCCTCACGAGCAGGTCATGGAAGCCTCTGATGATTATCTGCAGCCATGGACAGAAGGGTTGCTGGAATTTAACCAGGCAAACATTCCCAACATAGGCGATTTCCTGAGCTTTCCGCCACCCGACAGTCTTGTTGCCGGAGGTGAAGCCCGTGCAAATCCGGGTGCTAGCGATGCCCGAAATTTCGTATTGAAAAACAGCAGTATTCAGGTTGGTATTGAAATAGAAGTTCCGCTGGCTTTTAAGGCTGATCTTCAACTCAGGGACACCTTCAGGTTGGACATAGAAAAACCCGAAGCTGCAAATTATGTTGAATACGCCAACCTGCACTACCGCATACGGAATGAATTTCCGATTAAACTGGATCCCTACATAATTCTCTACGATTCGATTGCTGATGTTAACCTCGATACCGTTTTCTTTACCGGGTCGCTTACGGAATCATTTATTCCGGCAGCACCGGTGGATGAAAATGGAGTTACTATTACATCACAGGTAGAAGATTTCACCGGTGTTATCAAACTGGATGAATCGTTGATCGATAATTTCTTTGGGGACACCAACAAAATGATCATGGTGGGAAGTGTTGCTTCCACCAACACTGAAAATGTAGTCATCCTGACCACCTATAAATTTGATTTCAAGGTTAATCTGGAGGCTAAAATCCGCTATCAGACAGACTTTAACAACACATCAGGCAATGATTAAAAGGAAATCAGCAATCAGAGGGAATCATATTGCCTTGCTTATGGTTCTGTTTTTTTGTGCTTTCCACATGGCTTCAGGTCAGGAAAGCAACACCCTGTATTATATGAAGGGCGTACCCCAGTCATACCATTTAAATCCTGCCACGCAGTCGGGATGCAGTGGTTTTCTCGGATTTCCGGTCGCTTCTCCGTTCCAGTTCTATGTTGAAAACTCGGGCTTCTCACTGGAGGATATCATTTTTCCATTGGGAGATTCACTGGTAACCTTTATGCACCCTGAAGCCGATAAAGATGATTTTTTCAAGGGGCTTTCTCCGGTCAACAATATTCAGCTTTTTGCCAGCACAAATCTGTTGTCCTTTGGGATCCGCAAAGGCGACATCTTTTATACTTTTGACTTATCGGAGAAAGTAAATTCGCGTTTTTCCTATAATGATGACCTCTTTGATCTGCTGCTTAACGGCAATGAGAGAGGAGACCGGTTCAATTTCACCAATACCGGTGTGGATGTGACCAGCTACTTTGAATGGGCCAACGGAATGTCAAGAATTGTCAATGATAGGCTTACCGTTGGGTCAAGGTTGAAGTTGATTTTTGGCCATGCCAATGTTTCCACGAAAAACAAGGACATATCCCTGGAAACAGATGAAGACTGGACCGTTAATTCGAAAACGGAAGTCAGGATCTCCATGCCGGGACTTGATATCCCCATTGATGAGAACGGAGCCTTCAGCATGGAGGACGTTAAATTCGATTCTGTTTTTGATCCTTTTGAGATGGTTCAGACTGCCTTTGGCAATGTAGGGCTTGGACTGGATCTGGGAATGCATTATGCGCTTTCCGACAAATTCACACTTTCTGGCAGCATCATAGACCTGGCAGGAATCCGCTGGAGTGCAAATACTTACAATATCAAACAGGATGCTTCCTATGTATACAGGGGTATTGAAATTGTTCCCGGTGATTCAACAGTGATGGATAATTTCCTGGACAGCCTGGAAGCCACTTTTAGCTTTACGGCCGACCAGCAACCATACTATACCATGCTGCCGGTGAAGCTTTATGTGGGAGGCAGTTACCAGATCATTGATCAGATAGGCATCGGCATTCTGTCACGCACCGAGTACTATAAAAAGAGACTGCGGGAACAGGTGACATTGTCGGCCAATTTTTCTCCCCTTAAGATATTGTCCTTCTCTTTCAGTTATTCGATCATGAATAACACCTACAACAATTTCGGCTTTGGTTTTTCATCAAGGCTCGGGCCATTCAACCTCTATATGATCTCTGACAATATCCCGACGGCTTATGCCGTGGAGCAGGAAAGCCAGATGATAATCCCTTACCGTGCCAGGGTTCTGAACCTGAGGGTAGGGCTAAACCTGGCCTTTGGCTGCGGAAAAGTAAGGAAGGATCTGAGGGATTTGCCGCTGATATACTAGGGACAAGGGACAAGGGACCAGGGACAAGCGGGGTTTAGGGATGTGGGGCTTGTCCCTGGTCCCTTTTTTATTTCTTGATTCTTGGTTCTAAACTTACTACCTTTGCCATCGATTATGGGATTTATCCGCACCATATTATTTATCGTTGTTGTATATTACCTGTTAAAAGTCTTTATCCGGTATATCCTGCCGCTGTTGTTCGGGAATTATATGAACCGCAGGATGAATGATTTTTCAAATCAGTATAACAGGCAGCAGCAGAGCACAGGCAAGAAAAAAGAAGGAGAGGTTACCGTGGATGCTCCATCCAATCGCACATCTGCCAAAAACAAAGACCGCGGTGAATATGTTGATTATGAAGAAATAAAGGATTAATTTCTTCTTCAGCCTTCGCTGGAAGTCAGCGCTTTTATCTTCTTGGCAAAGTTCGATGCAAAAACAAAATCATTGAGGTTAACATCATCGCTGTTGAGGATATCTTCTTTGGTCCCTTCCCAGCTCTTATGTCCGTTATGTATGAATACAACCTTTTCACCAATTTCCATCACGGAGTTCATATCGTGGGTATTGACAATGGTAGTAATGTCGTATTCCTGGGTTATTTCACTGATAAGATCATCGATCAGCAGTGCGGTTTTCGGATCAAGTCCGGAGTTTGGTTCATCACAAAACAGGTATTTAGGATTCTGAACGATAGCACGGGCAATAGCGACCCGTTTTTTCATTCCTCCGCTTAGTTCAGCCGGATAAAGATCGTTAATGTTTTCCAGGTTCACCCTTTTCAGGCAGAAGTTCACCCTGTCCCTTTTTTCTTCCAATGACTTATTGGTAAACATATTAAGAGAAAACATAACATTTTCTTCAACGGTCAGGGAGTCAAACAGGGCGCTTCCCTGAAACAGCATTCCGATTTCGCGGCGAATGGCTTTTCTTTCCATAAAGTTCATATGGGTAAAATCACGTCCGTCATAGCTAACAGAACCTGAATCTGCTTCATGAAGTCCAACGATGCATTTCATAAGGACGGTTTTGCCCGAACCGCTGCGCCCTATGATCAGATTGGTTTTGCCCTTGTCAAAAGAAACAGAGATATCCTCCAGTACGGTCTCGCCTGAAAAGGACTTGTTAAGGTGTTCAACGGTTATCATCAGGCCAGCATTAATTGGGTCAAAATAACATCGGTCATCAGAATAAGGATACTGCTGTATACCACACCTCTTGTACTTGACCTGCCGACTTCGAGGGCGCCGCCTTTTACGGTATATCCATGGAAAGCAGATACGGAGGTAATGATGAAAGCGTAAAAGACGGTCTTAATAAGGGCATAGGTTATATAAAAAGGTATAAACCAGTATTGTATCCCGTAAATATAGTCGGAGGAAGAAAGAGCCCCTGTAACAATCGCTGCAATCCAGCCTCCAAAAAGTCCGACGATCATGGAGATAGCCGTTAAAAAAGGATTGAAGATCATGGTGGCGATCATCTTGGGCATGATAAGGTAGCAGGCCGAGTTGATCCCCATCATTTCAAGGGCATCAATCTGTTCGGTAATGCGCATGTGTCCGATCTCAGAGGCTATCTGGGATCCCACTTTGCCGGCCAGGATGAGTCCGACCATGGTGGAGGAAAACTCAAGCAGGATGGTGTCCCTGGCCGTCAGTCCGATGAGGTACAAGGGTATCCAGGAACTATCCAGATTATACCGGGTTTGCAGGGTAATGACGGCACCGATAAAGATAGATACGATAATGACGATACCTACGGAATTCAATCCCAGGCTTTCCATCTCACGCATGATTTGCTTCAGGTAGATGCGGGATTTCTCCGGCCGGGAAAATACCCTGGAAAGAAAAATAATGTACTCGCCAAATATGGATAGAAACCGCATAGCTATTTTTATTCAAATTTAGTGATATCGAAATAAAATCAAACAAAGACTTAACTTAATCTATGGTTTTGTTGTCTCAATCAAATTTATTAAGGAATCATGGTAAAATTATCTATTTTCGTTGCACATTTCGTGCAACTTATAATCTGGTGATATGAACAGAAGTCATTATTGTGTAATTATGGCAGGAGGGATTGGAAGCCGCTTCTGGCCGTTAAGCAGGACAAAAAAGCCAAAACAGTTTCTGGATATCCTGGGAACCGGGAGAACCTTGCTGCAACAGACCTTTGACAGGCTGAAGAAGGTATTTCCCGTCGAAAACATCTTTATTGTCAGCAATGAGGATTACAACAGTTTAATTTTAAAACAGCTGCCGGAGATCAAAGAAAGCCAGGTTTTGCTTGAGCCTATGCGCAGAAACACAGCTCCGTGTATAGCTTATGCCAATTACAAAATCCAGCTGGAAGATCCCAATGCCATCATCATGGTGGCTCCTTCCGACCATATTATCTTAAAAGAGGCTGATTTTCTCGATGTTGTGAAAAAGGGCCTTGAATTTGTTTCCGCCAGTGACAGTTTGCTCACACTTGGTATTCAGCCCAACCGGCCCGAGACCGGGTACGGGTACATTCAGATAAACGGTGACAGGGGCAAAGCCGTGGACCTGAACTCCAGTATCCGGAAAGTGAAAACTTTCACGGAAAAGCCTGACCTGGAGATGGCAGAACTGTTTCTGAAAAGTGGTGACTTCTACTGGAATTCGGGGATGTTCTTATGGTCATTGAAATCCATACTGAATGCATTCGAACAATACCTGCCTGAAGTAAATTCCCTGTTTAAAGAGGGGATGGAGTTCTACAATTCCCCGCGTGAGGCCGAATTCATTGCACAATCCTATCCCAACTGCCGCAATATATCCATTGACTATGGCATCATGGAGAAGGCAGATAATGTACATGTATTATGTGCCGATTTTGGATGGTCCGACCTGGGTACCTGGGGTTCACTTTATGATACGCTGAACAAAAACGGGGACAACAATTCAGTTTCCGGTTCGAATGTATTTACATACAATACCCAGCACTGCATCATCAATATGCCGGAGGATAAACTGGCCGTAATACAGGGACTTGATGATTACATTGTTGTTGAATCCGATAATATCCTGTTGATTTGCAAAAAGCAGGATGAACAGAAGATCAAGAATTTTGTCAACAATGTAAAGATTGAAAAAGGAGAGAATTTTGTATAGCTGAAGCTATAGAGAGCCTTTCAATCAATAAACCTGCCGGCAGGCAGGTCAATAAATAAAAAAGCTCCCTTTCAGGAGCCTTTTTTTATCGTGGACAGAGAATATTAATATTCCCACAGGTCATGTTCGATATCGAAAAGCCATTCCTTTATTTTTTCAGCTTCCAGCAGTGCATCAACGCCGACGGCATAAGAGTTAATCCAGCGGTTGTCATAAACGTTTGATTCGGCGAAGATATAGCTATTGAACCTCCGTTGCATAAAGAAGTCATCAAATGAAATCCGTTGTGCATCGTTGTTGCGGTTAAAGATCTCGTGATTGGAAAGCAACGGCCTTATCTCATCGAAATAAACCCAGAAAGTCTGTTCTTTCAGGACAACTTCAGTAGGCATTCCCTGATCGTCAAGTTTGTTGTATATACGGATCGGGCAAAGGCCTATTATCCTTACATTCATCACAGAATGATTACGGTCAAAGAACCATTTCTCTTTCACCATGATCTGTTTTACCTCGTCGGTCCTGCGGGGATTGTTGACCGTGGTTGTTATCGGCTGATTGGTGTTAACGTCAATCGCAATGATGGTATCAAGACCGGCATCAAATACGCCGTCAATCTGTTCCCGGGTAAGCGGAATGGTAAATTCATTCAGGCGGTCATCGGTTGAGAATGCCCTGATCCCTTCGGTATCAATACCCTTCAGTACAAGGTCAACCAGGTTGATCCGGTCGCCTATAGGTTTTGTCGGATAATACAGGCTATGATTCTGTTTTTGCTTGAGATCAATGATCCTGTAGATATCTTTTGCCCAGAAGACATCGGCCTCACGAAGGTAAGAATAGGGAATAGGGTCTTTGTTAACAATATGTTCACGGGCATAGACCTCTGTAATACCCTGAGCTTGTGTCCGCACTGACATCGCTGCAGCCAAGGCAAATCCCACAAAGATGATAATAACAGCTCTTTTCATTCGGATATAATTTAAAATTCTTAATTTAATTTGAAGTCAATCGTTGACAGGTTTCGTAAGCTTCCATCGGGTCCGACTGCCTTGATATCCTGTATATACAGGGGAGATCCCTTGGACAGGGTATTGATCAGGTTTTTCTGTTCTTCGGTAAACCGGTTGTTCCTGGAAGAATATTGTTTAACAAATCCCTGCACCACGGAAAGCACGGTAAATTCCGTAACGGTGAACTTGAGTTCAAAGTCAAAGTCAGGGGGCATTTCAGCGGCAACGCCGGTCTGAGCCATTAATGCAACCTTGCTGACGGCTCCTCCTTTTTTGCCGCCAACGGTAGCATAGGGATCCGGTACCTGTTTTACACGAAATTCTTTGGAACCAACGTTTTTCCTTCTGCCATCGAGTTCGGCATAAACGTTTACCAGGCAGTTACCCGGTCTTTTGGGGCGCATGATAAACTTACCGGCGCTGGGCACCAATGATCCGTTGGTAGCATCAGCCGATATCTGGCTTCCGGGTACGCCGGCAACAGCGATTTCAACAGGATTGTCGACGCCAAGATAGAAAACATTCATTTTCATGGCTGAAACGGTAACGCCTCCTTCGGCTACCTGGTACTCGGCGCTAAAAGGACGCCGTATGGCTTCCCCGCCGGGGCCTGTTATTTCAATAATGCCGCCCCATTGTTTAAAACCGGTGGAACCGCCTGCGCGTCTGAAAACGCCTTTTCCCTGGCCATGGTCGACTTGCAGCTGGGTATAATTGACACCGTCCTTTTTATCGATATAGGTATTTCCGTTTTCGTCTGTTTTTTCGGTCCAGGGTTCTCTTACGCCTTCTGCGATCCAAATAACAGGATCCTGCGTGGTATCACGCGCAGCAAGGTAGATGTCGGCCACATATTCACTTCCTCTGAGCACATAGTTGGACACCGGGATGACAACCGCCTCGAGTTCATTGAATTTTACTTCGCCGGCACTGATCTGGGTATAGAGGTAATTGATCACTTCCGATTCGGCATTCCTGATGTTCAGTTGCTGTGAAGACATAATGGCAAGGAATCCCATGAGGGGAGTATGACCGAATTTGTGATATTCCCAGGTTTTTTCTTCGGGTTTTTTGATCTTCTTCTCAGAATATGGGGGTTCTGTATCCAGGCCCTTTACGATTGATTCACGGAGTTTTGTGTTGACCGGAGGAACGAGACTGAGCAAATAATCGCGGTGGGTTTCAATTTCTTTTCTCAGTTTGGTGGCTTCACTTCTTTCCGTCAGTTCATTTCCGATCATGATCCTGCCAGGGGTGTCAAAATCGGTGGTAGCTTTGATTTTGTCACGGAAAATGGAATCGCCTTTTATGCCTTCTGAATTTTTCTCCGCTTCATTCAATACATGCATTTTTAATCGCTGAACGTAATTATACAGGCTGTCGGACCGTTGTCCAACCTCCTTGGCAAGCTGCATCCATCTGGCTGTTTTGCTCTGGTTTAACTGGTACGCTTTGTCAAACTCGGAATATACATCATTGTTTTTATTGACGACTGTTTTTAGTGTTTTTTCCAATCCTTCATCAATGATTTTGAAGGCATCCAAAACACTGACCGATACGTTCAGGGCTAACATGGCTGTCAGCACCAGGTACATCATACCGATCATTTTTTGTCGCGGAGTCTCTTTGCCGTGAGCCATAATAGATCTTTATCTGATAGGTGCTTACTTGTTAATCATAACATTCATCGATGACAGCATATTGCCGTAGATATTATTCAGGGAAGAAAGATTATCCCTGAGTTTCATGATCTCATCCTTGTACCGGTTTGTTTCATCTACGGAATCCTTGAGTTTGCGGATCATATCCTCAACTCCGGAATATACCTGTTGTGCGCCCTTAAGGTGTTCATTGCTGTCCTTGATCTGCAGTTCATAAACAGAATTCAGTGCAGACAGATTCTTGTTCAGTGATTCAAGATGGCTTTCATAGGTCTTTCCACCCTGTGATAACAGCTGGTTTTCACTTTTAATGGTTTCAGCAATCTGCTGGTAGGTGCTGGAAACTTCACTTCCGGATTGCGCAATCTGTTTGGCAGACTGAGAATAAGCGTTAGCCAGGCTTGAAGCTGAATCTTTGATGGCACCGACTGAAGCATTATAGGTCTCATTCATATTGCTAACGGTACCGGTTGCCGCCTGCAGATGTGAAAGGAATTCTTTGGTGGCAGCTGATGCCCCGGAGATATCAGCAATACCGACCGCGGCTTTATTTAATTTTTCGAGGCCGGAGCCGATATTTTTCAAGGTATCTTCATTGATGTTGGCATCCCCCAGGATATTCTCGATACGTTCGAGTGGCCGGCCACCAACGCCTGGTGACAGTTCCTGCATCTGTTCCATTTCGTCCTGATCGGTCATACCAGATAATTCAGGGTATACAAGTGTCCAATCGAGTTCTTCATGCAATGGTTCAAAAGCAGAAAAGAAAAAGATAATAGCTTCCGTGCACATTCCGACAGCCAGCATGATGGTTGCTCCTTTCCAATGGTTGATCTTGAACAATGCACCTAAAATTACAATGGATGCTCCCCATCCGTAGAGCTTGGACATAAATTTTCTATAAAAGGAGCTTTCAACGATATCTGCTAGACTTGCCATATATTAGATATTAGAAGGTATTGAATTTTAGTTAGTTCCCATATATGATCTCACACACCTGAATCCGATGTATGATTTTGAGGTATCCTGGTATTCATAAGCCCTTGTGCCGTTCTGAAGGAAGAATGCAATATCTTTCCATGAACCGCCGCGGATCACTTTCCTTTTCATGACGGGAGGGTCATTGGGATTAGCGTTGTAACGGTAGTCAGGATTAAGGTCATGCGAAAACATATAGGCTGATTCGTCATACGCCGTGGAAGTCCATTCTGCCACGTTACCAGCCATATCGTAAAGATTGAATTCATTGGGCTGATAGGTGCCGACAGGCACTGTCACAACGCCGCCATCGTCGGCGTAATTACCGCGCAGGGGTTTGAAATTGGCCAGGAAGCAACCTTCCTTGTTACGGGTATAATAACCTCCCCAGGGGTACATCGAATGTTCGAGGTTGCCACGGGAAGCATATTCCCATTCACCTTCGATAGGCAACCTGTAGGGATGAACGCCGGGATGGCCGTCAAGTTCCAATGCCGTGTTCAGCAACTGGGTCCGCCAGATGCAGAATGCCGTCGCCTGTTTCCAGGAGACGCCCACGACCGGATAATTATCATAGGATGGATGCCAGAAATACATGGTGGTGTAAGGTTCATTGAAAGCATACGTAAAATCGGCAATCCAGCAAAGGGTATCGGGATAAACGTTGACTACATCACGGATAACAAACGTTGAACGGTCTTTAATTTCAATTTTATCGCCATCATTATTCAGCACGAAGCCTTCGTATTTTTTGGTCTCGAAATTATACCGGTTGGCTTTTTTGGCAGCCTGCTTCAGGTCGATCCAGAAGTACTCATACATAAGTTTCCGGGTGTCGATTTCCTTTTTGTTATAGAATCTTTCCTGCTGTGAAAGGAACAGGTCGCTGAGGATCTCGTTAACCTCTTCATCCCTGAAATCAATTCTGGTTTCCCAGTTGATGGCCGGAGGTTCAATCGGATTTCCATAAGCATCTTCGGAAATAACATAATCATCCAACTGTTCACCCAGCATTCTCCTCATAATGGAGTCCCTGACCCAGAATACAAACTGCCGGTATTCATTATTGGTTATTTCAGTTTCATCCATCCAGAAAGGATCGATGGTAACAGTCTTGGAGAAGGACGTCTGAGCCCATGCAACATCCTGATCACTAGGTCCCATATTAAAGCTTCCCTGTGGAATAAAGACCATTCCGAATGGTTCCGGCTCGTAAAACTTGGTTCGTCCCTCAACCCCTGTAAGTTCACCGGTTTTGTAGTTGGAACAACTACTGATGATGAATACTGCTAGAACGAAACAAAAAGAAACGAACTTTTTCATAATCAAAGGTATTTATCTAAAATAACTAGTACTTCAATGTTAGTCTAAAATTAAGTATTTTTTTATAAAAACCTAATGCTCCTGTATTTTTGTGAGGCTTTTTCAACGCCAACCTTAAAGGCGTAGCTGACCATTATTTCATGTGATCCGCTTTGATGACTGATCAGA
Source organism: uncultured Bacteroidales bacterium (assembly GCA_964456825.1). GTDB lineage: Bacteria > Bacteroidota > Bacteroidia > Bacteroidales > UBA10428 > UBA5072. The sequence continues at coordinate 7,242 of CAYWCR010000015.1, read as the reverse complement.
TCAGTAGTCTCAAAATCATAGGCATATCCGATCTTCACGCCATTGAGTATTTCCAGTCCGGCCATGCCTACCACGGCAGCTCCGACTCTGTATGAAACGCCGGCCCATATTTTTTTATTGTACCGGAAGACAGAATTTAGATCAATTCTTGAGGTGGCTCCGTCAGATTCAATCAATACGGCGGGCATAAATTCGAAAGCCGGATTTGACAACTGCAGGTTATACCCGGCCGTCAGATAATAGTGCCTGACCATCTGATCATTGGTTGAAGATGCGGTAGAAGTTGATACAGTCTCATAAATGAATTCATCTTCCAGCAGGTGGGTGGAAGAAATGCCAACATAAAGCTCATCCGTCTTGTAAAAGATACCGGCGCTCATATCCACGACAAATTCATTCTGTTTGCCGGAAGGGATGCTGGCGTCACTGCCAAAAGGCACATGTCCCGCACCATCCGGAATAACCCATTCGGGATCCACCAGTTTGCGGTTCAGAAATCCTGCTCCCAGGCCGACCCCTAGTTTTCCATCGCCCACGTTGAACTGATAGGCATAAGAAAGGGAAAGGTTGATATCTTCATTAAAGCCCAGATTATCACTGAAAATAGATAAGCCAACGCCGTGGCTTCTTTTAAAAAGCTTAAAGGGGGCGTCGAGGTTCAGGATAAGGTCCCTTGGTGTGCCATCGCCAAAGCCAAACCATTGCTGACGCAAAATAGCACTCGCCGTGATCATATCGTAACTTCCGGCGTATCCGGGGTTGATGGAAATCTGGTCAAACATAAACTGGCTTACCTGTCGCTCCTGTTGTGCGTTTAAGTTAGTAATTATCGTTAGTAGACAAAAAACCTGAAGAAACCTTTTCATTTTATTACCCTTTTACTTTTCACTTTTACAGATAGCGATAAGCCTTCATGTATAAAAAGTAAAATAAGTAAAAATATTGTATTCGTACAAATGGAAATTAACAGTTATATGTTAATAAATAAATTTACGAACTAAATTTTACTCTTATACTGAATTGAAGGAAGAATGTTTCTTTTTACCGGTGATCTTTTTAAAAAAAATAGCAAAAAAGCATTAATTCATCAATGGATGCGTTGAAAGGTGCGCCACCATAAGTCAGGGATATCATGGTTGGAGGCTTGCTGGTATTCCTCCTGTGTGCACGCTACCGGGAATGACTTTCCGGATTTAACATCGGGGACATCCATCCACCAGCGGTTAGTGACCTGGCTTTTGTAAAAAGTCAGCTCATGTTCCATATCTTCATGATTGATGATAAACACTTTAAAGTCGCTGCTTCCTGAAGACGGATTTTCAATTCTTCGCTGTGAAAATCCCTCAATGAAATACCAGATCATCTGGGCGGCCAGATGAGCTGTTTGGCCGTGATGATCAAGTCCGGGATTGACTTCAAAGATCCCAAAACAGGATACATGATCGCCCAGCCCGGCATATCTTGAGAGTTGACAGCTTTCTTCGGCATATAGCCCGTTGGGTGAAGGGAAGGATGTTGCAGGGGCGTCGGACTGACGAACCGAGCCAATGTCAAAACTTACCATATGAGCATCCCTGAGGCTGGGCTCTGCCAGGGTGAGGTTATTCCGCAAGGCTCCAAGGCGGATAGATTCGAATCCCATCTTATCAAGTTGTGCCGTATGCTTGTTATGAACAAGGTATTGCTGGTGGCCAAGATTGCAATAGCGAAACAGTTTTTTGCTTTTCCACAGGGACTGCAGGTAGGTTTCTGCCGAGACGGCATCTGCACCCGTATTGATCCTTGAATCGATGGTGACGAGGTTCACCGGGGATTTTGATTGCTCATAAGCCAGGTAAGCTCCATAGGTAAGATCCTGCGATCCCCCGAGGATGATCCCGGTTACCTGGTTGTTAAGGAGTTCCAGCATCACGTCTCTAAGTCCGTAATAGGTATCACCGGCCGAAGGGGTGGATTTCAGGTTTCCGAGGTCAATGATCCTGGTTTTATCATTGACCCGGCAAAGCGGATAGAGCTTTTCCCTGATCCTGTCAGGCGCTTCTGCAGTGCCATTATTCAATCCATTGCGGTCTTCGGGAACCCCCAGGATGGCAATCTGGTAATTGCTTATCTCGTCAATCGGATTACTGGGTGTGTTCACATGGAGGTGGGTGCCGAATACGTCATCCTCAGCCCCGAAATGCTTTTCAGGTTTATTGAGCGCAACGGATTCAAAATAGTTATTCAGGTCCATGGGACATGGTTTGATTATTTCTTTCCTTTTTTCCGTGCAGGGGGATTGTTGATCAGGTTGAGGCATTCCTGATAGCTGATCGTTGCGGGATCAGCAGTTCCGGGTATCTTATAATTCTCCTTTTTGTATTTGATATAAGGCCCCCAGCGTCCGTTGAGAATCGTTAGTTCAGCATCTTCGGCAAAGGTCCTGAGCACCTTGTTCTTATCTTTCATCCGCTTTTCGTGGATGATCTCGATAGCCCTTTCCTTTTCAACGGAGTAAGGGTCATCTGTGTTCTTATTGAGGGAATAGAAGGCTGAGTTATGCAGAATATAAGGGCCGAATCTTCCGATGGAAACGACCAGGTCCTTGTCCTCAAATTTACCGATGGTTCTGGGCAGCCTGAACAATTCCATTGCTTCTTCCAGGGTTATGGATTCAAGATTCTGTCCTTTCCGCAGGGACGCATAACGGGGCTTTTCCGCTCCTGACAACTCACCTATCTGAACCACAGCGCCAAAACGTCCCATACGCACAAAGATCGGCTTGCCGGTTTCCGGGTCGGTGCCAAGTTTCCTTTCCCCTTTCTTTACAGCTGACGTGGCCAGGGTTTTATTAACTTTATCGTGGAAGGGCTTGTAGAATTTTGCTATCATTTCATACCAGTTGAGATTCCCCAGCGCGATCTCATCAAATTCTTTTTCCACCAGGGCCGTAAAATTGTAGTCGAGGATGTTGTTGAAGTGTTCCACCAGGAAATCATTGACGATCATACCAATATTGTCAGGAAAAAGCTTGCTTTTTTCAGCCCCGGTGTTTTCGGTTCTGGTTTCCTCCTTTATCGTTTTATCTTCAAGGACCAGCAGGGTGTATTTTCGTTCGCGGCCCGGACGGTCCTCTTTAAGCACGTAACCTCGTTGCTGTATGGTGGATATTGTAGGGGCGTAGGTTGACGGCCTTCCGATCCCGAGTTCTTCCAGCTTCTTGACCAGGCTTGCTTCGGTATACCGGGGAGGATAATGGGTAAAACGTTCCGTAGCCATGATATTGCTGTAGGTCAGGGGCATGCCTTTTTCAATGGGAGGCAGAAGTCCGGACACATCTTCTTCGGGTTCTTCATCGCTTGATTCGAAATATACTTTCAGGAACCCGTCGAATTTTAAGACTTCTCCTTCGGCAATGAATTTTTGTGTGGCATTGGATACGGCAATCGTGACGGTTGTCTTTTCCAGCTGAGCGTCACTCATCTGTGAGGCTATGGTCCGTTTCCAGATAAGTTCATAAAGCTTCTTTTCGACGGCGGTTCCGGCAATGGTATCCTTATCGAGATGGGTCGGTCTTATGGCTTCATGTGCTTCCTGCGCGCCCTTGCTTTTGGTTTTATAATTCCTGCGGTTGCTGTACCGTTCGCCATAGATCCGTGTGATAACATCGCCGGCTGCATCAAGGGCAGTTGCTGCGAGATTGACGCTGTCGGTACGCATATAGGTGATTTTCCCGGCTTCATATAAATGCTGGGCAACGGCCATGGTCTGCGCAACCGAAAAACTGAGCTTGCGGCTGGCTTCCTGTTGCAGGGTTGATGTGGTAAACGGAGGTGAAGGTGATTTGCGCGCCGGTTTCTTAATGATATTTTCAACGGTAAAATTTGCCGTTTTACAAAGGTTCAGAAACTCAAGCGCCTTTTTCTTCTCGGAATATTTTTCGTTGAGCTCTGCATTCAGCTGATATTTTTTCCCTGCACTGTCCTTACCATTAAAAATGGCAGATACCTTATAAGCAGATGTGCTTTTAAAGCTGATGATCTCCCGTTCCCTTTCAACGATCAGCCTCACCGCAACGGATTGAACCCTGCCGGCCGACAGGGAAGGCTTGATCTTTTTCCACAACACGGGGGACAGCTCATACCCTACGAGCCTGTCGAGAACACGCCTGGCCTGCTGTGCGTTTACCAGGTCCTGGTTAATTTTGCGGGGGGTTTTGATAGCCTCTTCAATCGCTTCTTTTGTAATTTCATGAAAGACAATTCGTTTGGTTTTGGCAGGATCAAGACCCAATACTTCAACCAGATGCCAGGCTATGGCTTCTCCTTCACGGTCCTCGTCAGATGCCAGCCAGACTGTTTTGGTTTTTTTTACCACATCTTTCAGCTCGGTGACCACCTTCTTTTTGTCGGGTGGTACAATGTACTTAGGCTTGAAGTTCTTTTGCGTGTCAATGCTTATTTCATTTTTCAACAGGTCGCGTATATGGCCCATGCTCGATTTTACCTGAAAGCCTTTTCCCAGGATTTTCTCGATGGTTTTGGCCTTGGCAGGCGATTCCACTATTACCAGGTTGTCAATCATCCGGTTATCGGTATTAAAAATTTGCAAAGAAACCAATTATGGCACTAAGTTCAAAATTTTATTTAAATATTATTACTTTTACCTCCTGCCGGGAAAAATTTTCTTATGAAAAGAACGTTTGATGCGATAGTTAAGTATATCAATAAAATTTATTTGGTTCTCCAACCTTATTTCAACAAGATTGCAAATATGGACCGGAAAAAATTTAACCGAACCTTCTGGATCATTTTCATTGCCCCGTTTGCCCTGCTGGTTATTTTACTGCTATTGGCGGCCTGGGGGGTCATGGGATATATGCCCAGTATTGAGGTGCTTGAAAATCCTGAGATCAATCTGGCCTCTCAGGTCATTTCTGCAGACGGCAAGATGCTGGGATCTTTTTATTACAAGAATCAGAACAGGACTTTTGTTGACTACAATGAACTGCCGAGGCATCTGGTGGATGCATTGATTGCCACAGAAGATATCCGTTTTTACCGTCATCCCGGGATTGATGCCAAAGGACTGGCAAGGGTTGCGATAAAGACCATATTGCTGCAGCAGCGGAGCTCAGGCGGCGGAAGCACGATAACCCAGCAGCTGGCTAAGCTGCTGTTTCATGAACCGCCGAAAACCAAAATCGGAAGGGCGAAACAAAAGCTGAAGGAATGGATCATTGCCGTGCGGCTTGAACGGGCTTATACCAAGGAAGAAATTATCACCATGTATTTTAACCAGTTCGATTATCTCAATCAGGCCGTCGGGATCAAGTCGGCTTCCTATATATATTTCAATACCCTTCCCGATTCGCTGAAGATTGATCAGTCGGCTTTGCTGGTGGGCATGGCTAAGAATCCGGCGCTGTACAACCCGGTTGATTCGGTCAAGGCGATTTCAGCCAAAAGGCGCAGGAATATCGTTCTGAATCAGATGGAGCGATATGGTTATATCGATGAACAGACCTCGGATTCCATTAAGTCGTTGCCGATGAAACTGAACTTTCAGCGGATCTCGCACACCGAGGGATTGGCCACCTATTACAGGGAGTTTTTACGGAGGATCATGATGGCGAAGGAGCCCAAAAGGAAGAATTTCACTGAATATGCATCGTACCAGCAGGATTCGCTGGAATGGGCTGACAATCCTTTATATGGCTGGTGCAACAAGAACAAGAAGCCGGATGGCAAGCCCTTTAACCTGTATACGGACGGCCTGAAGATCTACACCCCCATTGACACCCGTCTGCAGCAGTATGCTGAAGAAGCGGTGGCCGAACATCTGGGACAATATCTTCAGCCTGCCTTTTTTACAGAGAAAAAAGGAAAAAAGACGGCTCCCTTTTCAGCCGACCTTAAACCAAAACAGGTTCAGGATATTTTGTGGAGGGCAATGCGGACTTCTGACCGGGGGAAGTATTTATTGAACCAGGGTGTATCAGTGGATTCCATTTACAGGGCTTTCAAGACACCAGTCTCCATGAAGGTTTTCAGCTGGCATGGTGAAGTCGATACCGTGATGACGCCGCTTGACTCGATCAAATATTACAAGCATCTGCTGCAGACAGGTTTCATGGCCATGGATCCCCGGTCGGGCTTTGTCAAATCCTATGTCGGAGGGATCGATTTCAATCATATCAAATACGATCATGTAACCCAGGGGAGAAGGCAGACGGGCTCAACTTTTAAACCTTTCCTTTATATTCTGGCTATGCAGGAAGGATTCAATCCCTGTGATGAAGTCCCTAATTCACAGGTGGTATTTTATGATAAAGACAGCATTTACAGTCCCAAAAGCAACAGCAGACCCGAGGACCTGAATCAGATGAAGACCCTGAAATGGGGGCTGGCCACTTCGGAGAATAACATTTCAGCTTTTCTGGTAAGCCGGTTCAAGCCTAAGCCTATTGCGGATATTGCACATAAGATGGGAATCACCAGCTATATTGATCCGGTGCCCTCGATGATCTATGGTACGTCGGATATCAGTGTAGCCGAAATGGTTTCATCCTATGCTACCTTTGCCAACAAAGGCGAACATACAAAGCCGGTGTACGTCATCCGGATTGAGGATAAGAATGGCAATATCCTCACGGAATTCAAGCCCGAGCGGATGGAGTCCATCAATGAAAAAACAGCGTACCTTATGCTCGACCTGATGCAGGGGGTCGCTGATTTCGGAACGGCAGTACGGCTGCGGTATGCGTATAATTTCACGGCCCAGATCGCTGCTAAAACCGGCACTACCCAGAATCACTCCGACGGATGGTTCATGGGCATCACCCCGAAACTTGTGGGTGGATGCTGGGTGGGCGCAGAGGACCGTTCGGTTCATTTTGACGTGATGAGGATGGGACAGGGTGCCACGATGGCCTTGCCTATCTGGGCATTATTCATGAAAAAGGTATATGCTGATTCAACCCTGGGCATAACCCAGGAGGATACCTTTGAAATGCCGCCCGATATGCCTCCTATACCAAATTGCAAGGAATATGCTGAAAAGTCGACGGACGGGATGTATTACTGGGAGAATGAATGGTAGGGAGCTAAGAGAGGGAGAGACGGAGAGAAGGGGAGAAAAATGAATTTTTAGCTTACTTAAATAATTATTCGAAGCAGTCCAAGTCCCCCCTGGGGGGATAAAGGGGGGTTTTAGAGACGGAGAGAGGGATAGAAGGCGGTAGACAAAAGAGTAGAAAAGCAA
>CAYWCR010000014.1:0-63842 GCA_964456825.1 uncultured Bacteroidales bacterium | reverse complement strand
TAGAGCACATCCCTTTTAAGGATGGGGTCTTGGGTTCGAATCCCAACTGGATCACAAGAAAAGGATGTCCCGTGAGGGGCATTTTTTGTTTGCAGGGCGCCTTAAGCCGCCAAGCTTAAAGGCGACATGGAAACAAAAAATGACAGCAGCTCTGCTGCTGCATCTTTTTTCTTGTCAGCCCCCCCCAAAGGGATCATGAGCGAAGCGAATCATCCCAACTGGATCACTAAAAGGACGGTGATGCAATCCACTGTCCTTTTTTTTATACAGCACATTTGCATTGCTACAGTTGGGATATTGAGCGGACTTCAGGCAGGCTCCCGAATAATTCCGCCAAGGCATTATTGCCCCGGGAAGAATAACAAGTACTTTTCGGAATTAAGATCTTGTATTGGTATAGCTTTAAATGGTTTGTTCTTAACAGCCACATAGTGGCGCACTGTTTGTAGCAAAAAGAACAAAGTCAGTAAATATCCCTGTAAGCCCCGGAGGGGCGGACTGTTATGTGCAAAAAGGCTGCCTCTGCCAGATCATGTGTATAAATGTGCAGCAAAGCATGATTTTCTGAACAAACAGGTCGCCCCCAAGGGGCTTTAAAGCACCTTGCCATGGTATTGCTACAAACAGGTCGCACCTATGGTGCTTAGAACGATGAAACCTAGCATAAATCAGATAAGATATTAAATATCAGCACTATAAAAGGTAGTTACATTAGAGTGTAAAAGACATACAAACAGACAGAAACGACAACGATAAAAATTGAAAAAAGAAATGATTTTGCTTTTTGATGGGCCAGAGCAAAATAGGGAGCAGAATATGCATGCGTGAGGTGAATTTCAGCCTGATTGACCACATGTCAAAATCCATGTCTCAATACTATGTATCTTTGTATAAATACTTATCAACAACAGAGCATTTATGACAGCATTAAAAACAAAACTTACGAACCAGGACGTTCATGAGTTTATCAATTCGGTTGTCGATACGGACCAAAAGAAGAAAGACAGTTTTGATCTTCTTAAACTGATGCAGGATTTTACCGGCTGCGAACCCAAAATGTGGGGACCTTCCATCATCGGATTCGGAAGCTACCATTACAAATCTGACAGAAGCAGACAGGAAGGTGATTGGCCGCTTGTCGGTTTTTCTCCCCGCAAAGCTGCCATTTCACTGTATGTATATACCGGAAGTGCGGAACACGCTTATTTGCTCAAAGACCTTGGTAAATTCAAAATGGGCAAAGCCTGTATTTATATTAAAAAACTCTCTGATATCAATCAGGATGTCCTTAAAAAGCTAATGAAGGAAACGATTGCTTTTTTGCATTCGAAGTACGGAAAATAAAAAAATTCAAACCACGATAACCGGGTCTGGTTTTTACTAAAAGAACTTCTCATCATGTCCATAACATCAACCAGCCGGTAAAAAAATCATACCGCCTCGATGGTTGACGGGGGTTTTGGCGTTATGTTATACGTCACGCTCACCACGCCCGGCACTTCTCCCACAATTTCCCCGGCCAGTTTTTCAAGCGTTTCGAAAGAAAGGCGGGTTGGTGTTGCTTTACGAGCATCGGTGCTGTCCCAGCATCGTATCTCGATCTGCTGTCCGAAATCGCGCTTACCATCGCGCATGCCCGTCACACGGTCTTCATGCAATATGGCCAGATACTGGAAAGCAGCGGTGCCTTTTAAAATGCGTTCGACAACCGCAGTGGCTTTACGGACGGTTTCAATGCGCTCCGGTGTTGCTTCACCGATCACGCGGGCTGAGAGTGCAGGCCCGGGAAAAGGTATGCGGTCAAACAGGGCAGCCGGGAGACCGAGCGCCTTGCCTAATTTTCTGACACCATCCTTTCGCAACCTGATCAGCGGTTCGATGATCTTATATCCAAAGGCAGCCTGGGGATCAATACCCAATTGTTCAAATACATTATGCTGCCGCTTGATACCGGCAACCGTTTCATCGACATCGGTAAGTATGGTTCCCTGCAGCAGGAATTTAGCCCCGCTTTCCCGCACGATACGGCCAAAAACATTCTTGTAAAAAGTCTGGGTAATGGCCTCGCGTTTTTCTTCAGGATGGGTAATTCCAGTGAGTGCCGCGAAAAATTCCTTCCGGGCATCAATAATTTCCACTGTAACACCAAGCTGCTGAAAGAAAGCAGCAACCTGTTCAGCCTCCCCTTCACGCATCAGCCCGTTTTCAATAAAGACTGTCCTGAGACGTTTTCCTAGAGCCCGGTGTCCAAGCATGGTAACGGTGGAAGAATCAACCCCTCCTGACAACGCGTTGATGGCCATTCCGTCGCCAACCAATTGGTTTATTTCACTTACTTTTTCACGGATAAAAAGATCGGAATCAAGTTCCTGTAATGTTATTTCTTTGATCATATGGCAAGTCTCCCATTTTTTTATTGCGTAATGGATCCTGTTTTGAATTATTTGTTTTAAAGGTTGAATAAAATTTTTAAAAAAGCAATCAAAAGTTGTCAATACTTAGCAGGTGATTTATATCATCATCTACCAATGATTTTAATCATCACCTTTCCCTTGACATGGCTTTCTAATTATATTAGTTTTAAATTAGAATTAAACACATTTCCCATGGAAACAATTCTACTTACCTTACGAAAAAACCTTAAAAAAAATGTTTGCGTTTCAGAAGATGAGTTAGAAAGTATGGGAGTATTTCCTACTAATCTTCAATGTTTTACCTATTTCAATTACCGGCTTTATCAGAAAGGTAACAAGCGGATCATACTGAAGCCGCTTCCCCAGCATTTATTTCGGGTATTACGTATCTATGATTTTATACCGGCCTGACCGGCAAGGCTGATTTTCTTCAACCCCCCCCGCAAGAGGGGTTTTTTGTTGGTTGCCCTGCCATGACTCATTCTTTGATTCTTCCCATAATCCAGCAGTCCATTTTACACCCGTTGGAATAATTTACAAAACCACTAACTTTATCAGATCAACAACGGTTTATATGGCTGACCGCAAAACAAAAAAATATGCCCGGATCCATACACAACTCGGGGGATTGTTAGGGCAATGTTCACATCCGCTTGCCCGCATGGCAACCATTAATGCCATCCTTTATCACAAGATGGATTCTTTTTCCTGGGTTGGTTTTTATCTGGTGCATAACGGACAACTAATCGTTGGGCCATATCAGGGGCCTCTTGCCTGCCAGGTACTGGAGAAAAACAAAGGGGTATGCTGGGCCGGTATCCGCGGGCAAAAAACAATTATCGTACCTGATGTTCATGCTTTTCCCGGCCACATTGCCTGTGACTCCCGCACCCGGTCGGAGATCGTGATACCGTTGCAGAACATCGCCGGTGAGATTACCGGAGTGTTGGATATTGACAGCAGACTTGTGTCGAATTTCGACGATATTGACGGCAAAGAGCTTGAAAAAATCTGCAACCTGATCTATGCCCGTTAATGGTTCAGGGATTCTTTTTAAACTCATCAATAACCTTCACAATTTTTTCAATTGAATAAGGCTTGGTCAATAACTGATTAAAGCCAACATCATTATAGTCTTCGAAAAACAATTTGGGATTATGGGCCGTAAGGGCAATTACCGGTATCTTGTTTACCGGGGAAGGCATGGATTCACGTATATAACGCGTTGCCTCAATGCCATTCATAACGGGCATTTCAATATCCATCAGTATCAAATCCACCGCGGGGTCTTTTTTTAAAAATTCAATGGCCTGGCGCCCGTTCTCCGCCTCAATAATAATGTGTCCCTGGCTCTTCACTATTTCAGCGATCAACAACCGGTTGATGAATATGTCATCGACAATAATGATCCTCATAAAGTCAGATAATGTAAGATATTTCCAAATACTACCATGTTAGCCAAGGTCACTAAGGGTTTTAATGATCTTCAAACTGTTTATTTTAACCAGGGAGCCATCCAGGTTAATAATTTTATCATTTTTAAATTCGGCCAGGGTGCGGATAAAACTTTCCTTTGTCGTTCCGGCCAGTTCAGCAAGTTCCCGGCGTGTCAACGGGAATTCAAACTCATCGGTTTTGTATATTATTTCGGAGAAATACAGAATAACATCCGCAATACGCCCGGGTAATTGTTTGTGTGACTGGCTCATAAGCCTGTCAAAAATAAAAAGGCCATCGATACTCAGCTGATTCACAATATGTAAGGAAAAGTCCCCGTTGGATTTCAATATCTGGTTAAACACATTGATGTCAATAAAGCATATTTCGCTGGGCTGAATAGCCGATGCTGAGAACTGATGCATATCCCCGCCGTAGATTGACATCAGGCCGAGGAATTCATTTTCCATGGAAATCTTAAGGATAATATAACGATTGTTTCTGCCTTCTTTATAGATCTTAACGAGTCCTGATTTGATGCACATGATATGAGAGGTACGCGTGTTCTGCCTGAAGATCACTTCCTTTTTATTGTATACAACGATGTTGCTATTGGCTTTTACAAGAGCCAGTTCTTCATCTGACAGTAATTTTGAAAAGGGCACAGCGCAAGAATCTCCGCCGTTGAAATTGGTTACCATAGCGTTTCAGGTTACAATACTAATATACTAAAAATTCATGAGCGAATATAATTTAACAAGAAAAAAGATGATTCACATCACCTATTTCTGGTAACCAATGTCATACTATCTTACCGACAATAAATCAACATCTGACTTTGATTTTGCGTACCTTTAAACAGGCTATGAGCAAAAGTCGAGAAATTAAGAAGGTTCACGAAACCGGGTATTTGTGAGGAAGTTTTTTATTTCAACTATTTTGTTTACTTTCATTAACCTATTTTAAAACCTGAATATTGTGAGCAGTGACCATCCTATGATATTAGTTGTTGATGACAGTACTACCAACGTGGTTTTACTTGAAGCCATCCTGGATGAAAAGGGGTATCGCATTGAGACTGCCTTGAATGCGAAGGAAGCTTATACCATTATTGCTAAACAATCTCCCGATCTGATTTTACTTGACCTCCTGATGCCGAAAATCTCGGGCTTTGATTTCCTTGCGCAGATCCGCAGCGATGAAATTACAAAGAACACGCCTGTCATTGTTGTTTCCGCACTTACTGATGAAGAGAATATTTCCAGGATTATGGATATGGGGGCCATTGATTTTATTAAAAAGCCTATTGACCTTCAATATCTGGTTGAAAAAGTGGAATCTGTTTTGCATCATGCCTGAACCATAAGACCTATGCAATGCCTTCAACACCCTGACAAGTAATCAGGGTTTTTTTGTCCCATTAAACAAGCCATTGGTCAAACAGCCCTCATGGTTCCAATAAATAATTAAACTTTTCTGTTCAATCCGCGTTAATCTGATCAAACACAGTTTCTGAAGAATATCATTACAGCATAATGTTCACAGAAATTTGAAACGATAATAATGAATGACATAATGAAGCACATTTTAGTTGTGGACGATAACCTGATGATGCGGAAGCTTATCAGAAATCTGTTTCATGAGGATAATTTCGTTATAGAAGAAGCCACAAACGGAGTCGAAGGCCTTGAGATCATAAAGCAACATCCTGTTGATCTTATTATCACCGACATAATCATGCCGAAAATGGAGGGCCTTGAACTGATCATGAATATACGCCGTGATTTTCCCAATACCAAGATCATTGCCATATCGGGGGGAAAGCCTTATTACCTGTATATGGCCAAGAAACTTGGGATAGAAGGTATTTTTACTAAACCTCTCAATCATCAGATATTCCTGAAGGCCGTGAAGAAGGTGATCCAATTTCCAGCCAGGGGACAAGTGATTGCAGAATCTTAAGAAGGCATAAGGCTCTCTCCCTCTTCCTCCCCTCTCCCCTCTTTTTCAGGATGATATAAATCACCCCTGTCAGGTAAGGGAAATCATAAAAAAAAGCAAACACAGATATTACTTCTCCATAGAAAGTGAACACAGAATTCACGAATAAATTATCCATAATAAAATCAGGGGGAGCATTGAATGGTTCGACGATGAAAGGTAATCGTCACAATTTGGCAAGGACGATACGCCTGAAATGTTTTAATTTTTATAAATTTATAGGCAAATATGGAAAAAGAAAATACTAAACGGTATTACCCCCGAAGTAAAACGCTGGACTCAGATTTCCGATGCAGAGCATCGGGGAATTAGCCCTCATCTTCTCGTCCGCCGACCACGTGCCGCTTAAAGCCCTGACTGCCGTCAGGCGGGTTTAACAGTGGCGCAAACGTGACGAGAAGGAGGATTAAAGGCTGTTTCAACCCTGGTGAGGCTGGGGTTTATGAATAACTGTTCACAGGATACCATGAAAGAGTATATCCCGGGCAATGCTCAAGAAGAGAATAACTGCAATCCTGATCATCATGCTGCCAGGCTGGATCATAAGGATTTCGAACGGTTGAGTGGATTTATTACGGATGAATTCGGGATAAAAATGCCGGCTGTCAAACGGATAATGCTTCAAAGCCGGCTCCAGAAAAGGCTAAAAGAGCTTGGCTTTATTAACTTTTCTGATTATGTTGACTACCTCTTCTCAGATAAAGGACTTGAGGATGAGGTTATCCATATGATTGATCTGGTAAGTACGAACAAGACCGACTTTTTCAGGGAAAACAATCATTTTGATTATCTCTTGCATACATTGTTACCGGATTGTTATCCTCCTGGCTCTAGGGCAGCCCTGAAGGTTTGGAGCGCCGGTTGTGCAAGCGGTGAAGAAGCCTATACCCTGGCCATTGTTCTGTCGGAATACAAAGAAAAGAATCCGCTTTTAGATTTTTCCGTATTCGCCACTGATATTTCCACCCGGATGATAAGGACTGCCATGACGGCCATTTATAAGGAGGACCGGACGGACAACATACCGTTGGCAATAAAGACAAAGTATTTTTTGCGCAATCAAATACAGGCGGAAAAGAAGGTAAGGATTATTCCCGAGCTCAGGGAAAGGGTAATGTTTTCACGACTGAACCTGATCGACGATTATTACGCCACGCCTTTTATCTTTGATATTGTCTTTTGCCGGAATGTGCTGATCTATTTTGACAGGACAGTACAGGAACAGATTATCCTGAAATTGTGCTCCAGCATCAGAAAAGGCGGTTATTTGTTTCTGGGACATTCCGAATCAGTGGCCGGATTGAATTTGCCGTTGAGATACGTAATACCGACCGTTTTCACAAAAATATAAGTTGTTATCAATGACCAATTCAGGAGCCAAAACATTGCCCTACCAGTTTCCATCCGCCCTTTCAATGATTTCAGAGGAAACTGCGGCACCCAGGTAACGATCGGCAAAATAATGTACCCCATAGATAAGGGGAGTTAGGATCACAGCCAGGGAAACCTTGTATATATATTGCACCAGTCCGACCTCAAGCACCTGACGGAAGGACCAGTTGCCCAAAAGGTAAAAGGCAACCGTAAGGATTAAAAAACTATCGATGAGCTGTGATATTATGGTGGATCCTGTAGCCCTCACCCATAACAATTTATGCCCTGTGATTTTTTTAATGTAATGGAAAGCATATGCGTCGGTCAACTGGCTTACAAGAAAGGCAAGTATGGATCCTATGATGATATTGATCCCCTGCCGGAAAACGATCTTATAGGCGTAGTCAATGTTGAAAGCATTGCCGTTAGCATCAACCGCATTGTTCCCAAGCCAGAAAACAGCCGGAGGCAGGCTGGTACCGGCAATCAGGAAGACTGAAGTATATGCAATCAATCCGGCGACTATAAAGCTGATTTTGCGCACGCCTGCCTTGCCAAAATATTCGTTAAGCAGATCTGATAAAATAAAAACCAGTGGCCATAATAAGACGCCGACACTCATATTAATTCCGCCCAGCGAACCAGCCTTACTGTTAAGATTAAGGAGCTCTGACATACTGAAGATCTTTGCACCGGTTAATTCAGCTATCAGGGCATTGCATATGAAAAAGGCCGATAAAATAAGAAACAAATTAGCCGGTCTGCTCTTTAAAAGATCCTGACTGTTCATAAATATTGATATTATGGCGTTTTAGAATGTCCCCGAAAATCCCGAAGATGCTATTAAAAATGGTTTTAATTGACCTTTCCTGCCGGAAAATCCTGAATTTCAGTTTTTCTATAACCGGGCTTTTAAGTTATAAAAATATTGATTATTTTTAGATTGTCACTGCAGATTGAAAATTCATACAGGTATGGATGCAAAAAGCCGCAAAGAAATTGTATCGCAATATACTGTTTTAGCTATTGTCATTATTTTCGTTTTTCCCCTGGCTTCCCTGTTCATTGATTTGATCATCAATGATGTCGATTATAGCACCAGGGGATTGTGGAGCCTCCTTAAAAGCAATCCTGTCCATTGGGTCGTTTGGGCCTCCTTTTTTATCATTTCCGTTGGCGTATATCTCCTCATCCGGCATTTCACCCGTGCGATAGTTGAAAAGCAAAAAATTATTGACGCGGAGCAGGAACGCACCAAGTCGATCAGTCAATTTGCCCAAAAGCTAATTCACGATGATTTTAATGCATCCCTTACCCTGACAGGCGAGAATGATGATCTGGGCAAATCCCTGACCAATCTCAGGGATACATTAAAAGCCAATAAGGAAGAAGAGGCAAAAAGAAGAAAGGAAGATGAGTTGAGAAACTGGCTTGCCGAAGGCATGGCCAGTTTCGGCGAGATCCTGAGAAACAACATACATGATGAAGAACTACTGGCTTTTAATACCATCAAGGCATTAACCAAATACATCCATGCGATTCAGGGCGGTTTTTATCTGTTGAATGACACCGATGAGCATCATAAATTCTTTGATCTCAAAGCATTTTTTGCATACGACCGTAAGAAGTTCGCTGATCATCAGGTTCCATGGGGCGACGGTCTTATCGGCACGGCAGCCAAAGAGCAGAAAACAGTCTATATCACCCAGATACCGGATGATTACATCAGTGTCACCTCGGGCCTTGGACAGGCTAATCCAAAATGCCTGCTGATCGTGCCGATCCAGCGTGAGAATGAGATTCACGGTGTACTGGAACTTGCCTCCCTGACACACTTCGAAACCCATCATGTTACCATGGTTGAGAAAGTTGCCGAAAGTGTGGCATCAACACTTTCAGCCGTAAAGACCAACGTAAAAACTACCCGGTTGCTTGAAGAGTCGAAGGCCCAGGCACAGGCGCTTTCATCACAGGAAGAAGAGATGCGGCAAAACCTGGAAGAATTGCAGGCAACACAGGAAGAGGCTACCCGTCAGGCTGAACGGTTTATGATGCTTGAAAACACGGTTAACCATACCCTCATTCGTGCCGAATACAATGTGGATGGCACGCTGATGTATGCCAACACCAAATTTCTCAACAAACTTGAGTATACTTCAAATTCACAGGTTGAGGGCAAAAACATTGACATGTTTATCGGAGAAAAAGACCGGGAATGGTTTGGTAAGATATGGGAAGACCTGTCCAAGGGAGGCAGGCATTATGAGGGATATATGAAGCATATTACGCGGACCGGAAAGGATCTCTGGACAATCGCTACCTATACCTGCATCAGGAAAGATGAACATGAAGTGGATAAAATTCTCTTTCTCGCCCTGGATACAACCGAACAGAAGAAACTCAGCCTGAAAATGGAAGGGATTATTGATTCCGTCAATCGTTCGGGAATCAAAATTGAACTCGATGTCAACGGCAACATCATTGAAGCTAATGATGTATTCCTGAACAATTTTAAATATAACGGCAAGGACATTCACAGCCTCTCTATTTTCGATGTATTGGATCCGATGGAAACGGAAGGTTTCAACAAAAAATGGGATACCATAATAAAAGGAGTAGGTTTTATGGGTCAATTCAAAGCCAAGACAAAGGACAACCATGAAAAATGGATACGGGGTGCTTTCAGCACAATGTTTGATATGTACGGCGAAGTAGAGAGAATCATTTATATCGGACAAGATGTGACCAATGAAAAGCAAATGGAAATTGAGCTGAGAAATCAGACCGATATACTGAAGAAACAGGAAAAGCTCCTGCGTGAATCCGAAAAAGAACTCAGCCGGAAATTACGCGAGATGCGACAGGAAATGCAACAGCAATTTAAGGAGATTGAACATATTAAAATTCGGAACGAAAGAACACTGGAAGGAGCATTGGATGCCATCATAACCACCGGCCATGACAATAAAATAATCTTCTTTAATCATGCGGCTGAAGAAATATGGGGCTATAAACGCCAGGAGGTTATCAATCACGATATCGGCGTCCTGTTTTCCCATAAGAACATTGAGGAAGATGAATTCCTGGCCCGGTACGCCGGTCCCGGTGACAACAAAATATTAGGGATAAGGAAGGAAATCAAAGTTCACACCAAACAAAAGGAAGAAAAACATGTACTTATCCTGTTGTCCAGAGCGCAGGTCGATAATGAAATAACCTATACTGCATTCATTCAAAATATTGAGGTAGAATAGTTTTAAGGGATTGAAACTTCATGTTTCTGGGAAATAAAAAAAAGCATACGGCTAAGCAGCAGAACAGGATTGAACAACTGGAAAGGGAATTGGAAAAGCTTAAAGCTTCACAGCTCTGGGCAAAGAAAGAACCTGCCAGGGACGATTTTTTTGTTCAAAAGGTTTTTGACATCAGCGGATTAGGTTATTGGATCAAACCGCTCCACGAGAATAATATTATACTCTCAGGCAACACACAGCAGATCCTGAATATCAGCGACAACAATACCATCCCTTATGAAGGCTTTCTCGATTGCATGCATCCTGATGATGTCCCTTTATTTGAAAAAGGAATTAATTCCCTGATCCGGAACAACCAATCTGTTTCACTTGAATTCCGCATCATTTCCGGGAAGGAGCCCAAAGAAATATGTTATTGTCTTTGCAAGGTGGCTAGGGTTGCCAACACTGATCTGAATCAGGATTTTATTATCGGTATCATTACGGATAACAGCAGCATTGAGAAAGCCAGGAAAGAACTTGCCAGGGCTAATGAAAAGGCTGAGGAAACTGAACGGTTGAAAAATACCCTGCTGACCAATATCTCTCATGAGATCAGAACTCCCATGAATGCAATTATCGGCTTCTCGGAATTGCTTAATATCGGAAAACTTGACGTTGAAAAAAGGAAGGATTATGCCCGAACGATACGAAACCAGGGTAATATGCTGCTGAAATTAATTGATGACGTAACAGAACTGATAAAATTTGAATCGGGACAGGTAAGCATTGCCAAGACAAAGTGCAACCTGAATATATTGCTGAAGGAAATCTTGATCATTGCTAATCAGCAAATGAAAACCTGGAATAAAGAAAACCTTGAAATAAAACAGGAATTGCCTGATAAAGACGGACTGGTCGTATATACGGATCCCGGCAGGCTGCAGCAGGTCATTATCAATCTGATCAGTAATTCAATCAAGTTCACGGAAAAAGGTTTCATTGAATTTGGATATAAGCTGCCCGCTGATGAAAAGGTTGAATTCTATGTAAAAGATACAGGAATCGGCCTTTCAAAAGAACAGCAAAAGAATGTTTTCAATCGCTTTGCAGCGGAAGAAATGGTAACAAGGAAAAACGAAGGATCCGGAATTGGCCTTACACTTTCAAAACACCTTGTCAAGCTTTTGGGTGGAAAAATAGGGGTGGAATCGGAACCCGGGAAAGGGGCCGTTTTTCAGTTCACCATTCCCTATGAACTGACGCCTTATGAATTCCACGATTATTCATCTGTTATGGAAGAACATTTACCTGAGTATAACTGGAAGGACAAAGTAATTCTTATTGTTGAAGATGATGAGGTGAATTTCCGGTTCCTGGAAGCCCTGATGCAGGAGAATGACGCCCAGATACTGCATGCCGAAAACGGTTACCAGGCTGTTCAGTTATGCAAGTCGATCAATAAGATCGATCTTGTATTGATGGATATCAAAATGCCTGAGATGGATGGTTTTGAAGCTACACGGCAAATACGGAAGTTTAACAAAAAAATTCCGGTCATTGCCCAGACCGCTTATATTCTTGAGATCGATAAAAATAAATGCTTTGATGCAGGATGCAATGAGTGCATTACCAAGCCCATTGATATTAAGGACTTTCTTGACATGGTCAACAGCTTCCTGAAAGAATAGGTTTCATTCCGATGTATTCTTCAGCCAGGCAACGATTTTTTCATCATAGGGGCTAACTTTGGGCATGATGACATCCACCAGGTGACCCTTTTCATCGATCAGAAACTTCTGGAAATTCCATTTAACCTCGGCATCCATAACTCCATTCAATGCTTTGCTGGTTAACCATTGATAAACAGGATGTTTGTCATCCCCTTTAACCGAGATCTTGGCCATCATAGGAAAGGTGACCCCATAATTAACCCGGCAGAAGGTTTCGATTTCCTCATTGGAGCCTGGTTCCTGACTTAGGAAATTATTGGCCGGGAATCCTATAATGACGAATTTATCTCCTCCGAACTCTTTATATAGTTTCTCCAGCTCACCATATTGTGGTGTGTTTCCGCATTTTGAAGCGGTATTGACCACCATGACCTTTTTGCCTTTCAGGGATGAAAAACTAAAGTCCTCATCATCGATGGTTTTAACCGAATAATCATAGAAGCTTTTTGAAGGCTGGAGTTTTCCTTGTAATGGAAACATCAATAAGAGCAATGCAATCAAGAGAATGTATTTCATATCTTTTGTTTTTTTATTTCAATGCTGACAGGGACAGCTCATATCCATAGTAAATTTAGTTAATCAATAAACATATACAGTCACTGTTTGTTCACCAGGCTGTTTGAAATATCCCTGTCTTTCACTTTTCTGGCCCGGCCATGATCCCTGTAATTCAAAACAACCGTTATAAGAAGCGCTGTGAAGAAGAGCACAACGGTAAAAATTTCCACTGTTTTAGCATTAACGTTAACCGGGAGAAATCTTTCAACAAGATATTCGACATAGGAAACCGGCAGGTTTTTTTCGCCCATTCTTTCGAGGACCGAAAAGTGCCAGTCCGTGAGAGGGCAATAACCATAGCCGTAAAATATCCCGAGAAAAAACCATGAAAAACCAGTGAGAAGCAAGGTTATCAAATTGATCAACCTTGTTTTCCTGCAGATCCATCCAAAAAGATTAAAGAAAACAAGCAGGGTATGAAAGATGATGAAAAAGAAATCCAGTAACTTTAGCATCGTTTCGGCATGATAATACAACATTTGCATCGCCCCGATCAAAGTTAACCAAAAATATGGTGCATAAGAAAATACTCATTCAAGGATACGTTCAGGGTGTGGGATTCCGTTATTCAGCGCGCAAGGCTGCTATGCAATTTGATATTAAAGGATTTGTCCGGAATCTGCCTGATGGCAGTGTATATATTGAAGCTGAAGGAGCCGAGAACCAGGTTGAAGAATTTATAAGTTGGTGCCATTCGGGTCCTTCCCGGGCCAGTATACATTCAGTGTCCGTGCAAGACGCACCCCTTATGCATTTCAGCGATTTCAATATTGCCTTTTAACGCTTTTCCATGCCGATCTGACAGAAAAATTCATGTCCTTACTTTTCATTGTCCATTGCAGCAGTGTATCGGTTGAATGGCTTTGCTTTCGAGCCAACCCTTGTTGCCATCCGTAAGCCTGATCTCTTTCCAGCTTTCAATGCTGTCAATGATCATAACCTTGGTCCCTTCGTGCAGTACAAATACGTTATTTCCCTCGGTGTCGGGAGAACTTTTAATGGATACCGATGGTTCAACAACGATGGCAGCATAATTTTCCGTCACATATTTTTTTCTTTTCACCGCACACCAGTATGCCAGCATAGAAATGAGCAGCAAGGCAACTGTCGAATAGAAACCGAATTTTTTTATGGCTATGTTTCCCGAAAAGAAATACAGCATGAACATTGCCAGCATGGCTGCGAAAGATACCAGGCCGATCATTGCCCATGTATTGGAGGGCAACAGGTTGATCAGGTGATAAAGCCACCGTTTGATAAAAAAATCAGGGATCATGTCAATTTTGTCCGTGACCCTGGCATTGGCAATGGCCAGGTTCTGGGCGATATCATCATCGAGAGGATCCAGCAGTTTTGCCTTTTCATAGTTTAGAATAGCGTATCCCAGGTATCCGTTTTTAAAATATGCATTCCCCAGATTATAAAATATCTCAGGGGTTTGAATTCCTTTCTCTGTTAATTGCTGGTAAGACTTTGCGGCCAGGCTGAATTCATTCTGCTGGTATTGCCTGTTGGCCAATGTGAACAGGGAATCGATCTGACTCCAGCCCTGCAGGGAAGAAAATAAGACCAGTACAAGGGAGATACAGAAGGACCTTAAAGATTCACTGTTAAAATGCTTTATGGTCATCTTTTTTGCCGGCATATGCATTTTAGTTTATTATGATTCATTAACTGAGTTCCTGTTGAAGCCTGACTATAAGCTTTACGGCCTTTTCCAACAGCTGGTCTGTGTCAACGGTTTCTGATGCCGGAGCATAACGGGCAAATTCACATTCACGGATAATCTCAAACAGCTTGTTCATGGTTTCATCCTTTATTTTTTTGGAAGTCAACGCGCTTTGGGCGCTTTCCCTGGAAAGATCCGAAATGGGGATATTCAATTTGTCACTCAGATAAAGCCAGATGGCTTTTAATAATTCATCATAAAACTCGTTTTTATTGTCAGCCTTGGTCAGTTTTGAAGCCTTCCTTAATCTCCTTCGGGCATACTGATTGGCTTTTCTGTTCTTTACCATGGCCAGATCGCTTGTTCGCCGTATATGGTTGCGCCTTACCCATAAAATCAATCCGCACGATAAAGCCAATAAGGCATATAATAAATAATACAGCATATTTTCCACCAGATACTTTCCCCTAAAAGGAAGGTTCCTGGTTTTCATTTTTATATATTGGATATCACGGGTGAGCAATTTCACATCCTCCTTGGCCATGCCCGAAATAGCGGGAAGCAATGTATCGCCTTCTCCTTTTTCCACGATTATTGTATAGGCTTGAGATCGTAATGTTTTGTAAGTTTTTGAGGAAAGGTCAAAGAAAGAAAACTCCACGGGTCGAATGGTGAATTCACCGGGGTAATGGGGTATCAGCAAGTATTCGAACGATTTTGTCCCGGTCATAGGGTTTTCTGCTGTGGTCTTAATGACCGGATCATATTTTTCGACATCAGGCGGAAAATCCAACATCGGTTCATCAACGATTTTAAAATTGCCGGTCCCCTTGATTACCACCTTGTAATTTACCGCATCATTGGTGCTGACCTTCATTTTATCAACCGAAGAACTGAGTGTGAAATTGCCCACTGCTCCGGAGAATGAAACAGGCTTATTGTCAGGCAGGGATTTACTCCGGATAACAATACGGTTGGATTTCAGTTTCAAGGGAATATCCTGAACGGAAGGTTCAAAGAACTCATCAAAGAAACTATTTGATCTTCGCTTAACCTGCTGTCTGATAGATATATCAAGGTAAAAAGGTTCAATGGCAAGTTCACCTGTTTTTTGGGGGATCAGCAAAACTTTTTGCAAAACGCCGGTATAGTATATGTCGCCATCAACATTTTCAGGCTCAAATTTTCTCAAGGGCTGAATTTCAATTGGCTCCGTATAAAAGCCCGTAAAATCAGGTCCTTTGAACCGATCATCAATACCGGAAATCTGAAGTTTGGTATAAAGCTTTATGGTAGCCATGATCTGTTCACCAATATAGGCTTCCTTTTTGTTTACGATGAGTTTGATATAAACATCATCCGAAGAGGATCCTGAGGTAACCGCCGCTGATTGTCCCTTTTGTCCCTGGGCAGATGCCCCCGATGCACCTGCTCCAACTACTTCTATGGTTATGGAATTGGACTGGTATTGCTTATTTTTCAGCTTCACGGTAGCAGGAGCAATGGTGAATTTTCCTTCCTTGATGGCCCTGAAATAGTATGAATGGCTGTAAGTGGTCTTTGAATAAGTCCTTCCGGGAGAAGATTCTATTTGTGTGCTCTGACTTACGCTTGGTCCGCCCAGATACTGAAAGTCACCGAATTCAGGCAATACGATATCGGATATGCTTTGATTGGACTCATAGGTAATGGTAAATTGTTCTCCTGCCCTGAGTACTCTGGGTTCAGCCGTTGCGATGAATTGCACCTCCTGTGCAGATAATAATGCACAGTTTCCTGATAACAAAACAACTGTCAACAAGAGAGATCTTATAAAAGGCTGTGGTGGTTTCAATATTTTATTCATACCATATCATTTTATTACCAGTCTTTTTCAACCGGTATTTTCTTTACCTGAGCCTGATTTTCTTTGACCTTCTGCAATACCTTTTTTTCATCGTTTTCCAGGGCTTGCAAAAGCCTTTCAGCATCCTCCCTTGAAATCTGCCCCTGTTGCTGGTTTTGCTGTTGCTCCTGATCAGGCTGATTATTTTGATTATCCTGTTTATCCTGTTGATCTTTGTTTTCCTGATTATCCTGATTATCCTGACCTTCCTTATTATCTTGTTTTTCCTGTTGGCTTTTCATTCTCAGTGCCAGCTGCAGGTTATGCCTTGCATCATCATCCTCAGGATTATTGCGAAGTGCGTTTTTATAGGCTTCTATGCTCTCTTTCAGCTTATTTGCCTTAAACATTGAATTTCCAAGGTTATAATAATACCGGGAAAGTTCATGATGGTCCTTTTCTTCTTGCGTAAGGCCAAGATACTTGGCGGCAGCGGCATCATATTTTTCCTGTTTGTATAAGGTATTGGAAAGGTTATATTCCGCCTTTCTGGATTGTATATTTTCTTCAAGTGCCTTCCGGTAAAGGACTTCAGCTTCATTATACTGCTGTTCATTGTATTTACCATTGCCCTGTCGTATATATTTTTGTTCCGGCTGGGAGTAAACTTCCTCTGCAGCAACTAAGGTCAGTATGATCATTAAATACTTCATGGCTTTGCCTGTTTGAACAAGGATATTTTTTTGAACCATTTGTTTTTTCTTTCCAGGAGGATCAGGTCAAGGATCAGCAAGCCCAATACAATCCATATGATAGCCGGGAATTGTTCCTCGTATTCAGCATACACTCTCGATTCCATTTCCGTCTTTTCAAGTTTGTTCAGCATGATATACAGATCATTCAAGCCAATATTTCCGGATGTTGCCCTGAAATATTTACCATTTCCTGCCTCTGCAATTTCCATGAGCATTTGTTCATTCAGGCGTGTTGTGACAATATTGCCATTTCTGTCACGACGGTATTCCCTGACATAAGAACTTTCCGAGTCCGGAATGGGAACTCCTTCCGGGAGTCCGATACCAATGGTATAAACGCCAATTCCCTTTTCGGATGCACTGCGGGCCAGGTCAACGGCATTACCTTCATGGTTTTCACCATCGCTGATGATAATAATGGCCTTGCTAACCTCTTCCTGGGAGCTGAATGATTTCATGGCCAGCTCAATAGCTGAACCGATGGCGGTTCCCTGTCTCGATACCATAGCCGTACTGACCCCTGAAAGAAACATCTTGGCCGAGGTATAGTCACCGGTGATGGGTATCTGCATGTATGCATCACCGGCAAAAACGATCAGGCCAAGCCTGTCGTTCTCGAGTTTGTCAATAAGCTT
The DNA here is from genome assembly GCA_964456825.1 of uncultured Bacteroidales bacterium. Taxonomy (GTDB): domain Bacteria; phylum Bacteroidota; class Bacteroidia; order Bacteroidales; family UBA10428; genus UBA5072. The sequence continues at coordinate 46,208 of CAYWCR010000014.1, read as the reverse complement.
TGAAATAGACTGTTTGGCCCGTTCCAGCCTGTTAGGCTCAATATCCCTTGCTTTCATACTATTGGAAACATCCAGTGCGATCATGATCTCAATTCCCTTTCTTTTGACCTCCCTGATCTTGGATCCGAACTGAGGACCTGCCAGCGCAGTGATCAGCAATCCTACGCTCAGCAGGATCACGATAAACTTGATATGAATCCTGGCCATGGATGCATCGGGTATCAATTCCTTTAACAGTGCCGGATCCCCGAATTTTTTCAATGCTTTTTGTTTCGACCAGACATACCACAGGTAAACGGCAATCATCACCGGCAGAATGGCCAGTAACCATAAAAATTCCTGATGTGCAAACCTGAATATCGCTTTCTCCATGGTATTTCAATGGTTATGGAATGCCCCTGAAAACGGTATAGCGAAGGAGCATCTCAAGGATGAGCAGCATCAGGGCAATACCTGCAAACAGTCTGTATTCTTCCTGCTTCCGGCTGTATTCCTTCACGTCAATTTTTGACTTTTCCAGCTGGTCGATTTTTGCATATATCTGCCTGAGCTTTTCATTATTTGTAGCCCTGAAATAATTTCCGTTGGTCATATCGGCTATTTCCTGCAGGGTATTTTCATCGATCTCTACCGGGACTTTCTGTATTACCGTTCGTCCAAAAACGTCCTGAAATGGATACGGAGCCATACCCTTCATGCCTACACCAATCGTGTATACCCGGATCCCGAAGGTTTTGGCAATTTCTGCCGCGGTAAGCGGATCGATCGATCCTGTGTTGTTCATGCCGTCGGTCAGCAAAATGATCACTTTGCTGACGGCTTCGCCATCTTTAAGTCTTTTCACGGCGTTTGACAGGCCAAGTCCGATGGCCGTTCCGTCTTCGATAATACCGCTCCTGATATCCTTAAACAGGTTGATCAGGACTGCGTGATCGGTTGTAAGCGGGCATTGAGTAAAACTCTCTGCACTGAAAACAACCAAACCGATCCTGTCATTAGGCCTTCCTGAAATAAATTCAATGGCTACATCCTTGGCTGCCTCCAGCCTGTCGGGTGTGAAATCCCGGGCCAGCATGCTGCCTGAGATATCGATGGCCAGCACGATGTCAATTCCTTCCGTAGTCGTTTGTTCATGACGATCGGTGGATTGCGGCCGGGCCAAAATAAGAATGACGAAAATCAGTGCTGACATCCGCAACATAAACGGAATATGTCTCATTCTGACTCTGGCAGTGCCGGCAACCGGCTTCAGGGGATCCGTTGAGGATATCTGCATATCAGCCTGCAGGCTCTTATGCCGTAAAACATACCAGATGACCAGGGGTATGATGCCCAGCAAAAGATAAAGATATCGCGGATGAGCAAATTCAATGGCTGTCATACATCAGATTTCATCAGTTATTTTTTCCAGGGACGGATGATGGTCAGGTGAACCTATGGTTTCCGGCTGCTGAAGCCGGGTTTCCCTTACAAACTGAACAGCATTATCGAAATGACTCACGTTCTCATCCGGCTCAGGATCTGCCTTGGCGAACTTTACCAGATCGGACAACTGCAGCAAGCCCTTCAGCATCTTATAGTTGTTATCTTTTCCCAATACATCCTGAACGGCCAGCAGGATCTCGAATGAGGTTTGCTCCAGCGCCATTATACCATACCGTCCTTCGATATATGCCCTGATGATATCAGCCAACCGGGAATAGTATTCCTTGGATCTTCCCTGCTGCCAAAGCTTTTCGGCCTTCAACCTGTCCAGTTCATGCAGGGCTGTCACATCCGGAGGATCAACCGGCCTGGCCCTGGCAATTATGGGTTCATTTCGTTTCCTCTTGCGGTAATACTTTACGGCAAGCCAGCCCATTATTGCCATGACCAGGACGATCAGCAGATAGGGATAGATCTCCCTGAAGGTCACGGGGGCTTTATAAAGACCTTTGATGTCCCTGATCGTATTGGATGTATCGACCGGAAATGACATAACTTCCAGGTAATTGGCTGCCGTCCGGATGGTATCGGAGAAATGATCAGCCTTATATACAAAAACAAGGGGAGGAATATAGAACAGTCCCGTATCGAAAGATGTCAGTATAAGCTGTTGTTTCAAGATAACCCTGTCGCGGCGGGTATCCGATGAATCAAGCCGGCTCTTTTCAAGTATTTCAATGTTGCCAGACAATGTATCGTTGAATGCCGGAAATTCGACCCGTGAACCTGAAGGTTTTTCGACAGTCAGGTTCATGGCAACCCGTCCTCCCAGTTCGATGGCATTGGTATCAAGTCTGGCTTCAATCCGTATCATCTGCGACATGACATTACCGGCGTTAATCCATACGGCAAACCCGATGACCAGTCCTGTTCCCGATATCCTCCTGAAATTCGCCTTCATGGTCATTGTGATATTTATTCCCGGTGTTTAAAAAGTGAGATCAGCGGTTTTACATAATCCTGGTCTGTCGCAACAGTAATATAGTCAACACCTGTCTTTTTAAACAGGTCTTTCATATCTTCCTGCCTTCTTTTCCATGCATTGCGGTATGCTTCCCGCACGAATCTGCTGGAGCTGTCCACCCATTGTTCTTCACCCGATTCAGCATCCTTAACTTTAACAAGACCGACCGGTGGAATATCGGTTTCCCGTGTATCATATACCCATACTCCGACTATATCGTGCTTTTTCTTGGCAATTCTTATCGATTCTTCAAAATCAGTCCCCAAAAAATCAGAGATCAGAAAGGCAATGCTTCTTCTTTTAATAGCATTGGTCAGATACCGCAAGGGTTCCGTTAAATTTGTCCTGCGGCTGACCGGTTCAAAATCAATCAATTCTCTGATAATTCGCAAAATATGTGTCCTGCCCTTTTTAGGAGGAATAAATTTTTCTATACGGTCACTAAACAGGATCACCCCTACCTTATCATTATTCTGGATAGCAGAAAAAGCAAGGACAGCAGCAATTTCCGTGATCATATCCTTTTTCATCTGCTGTTGGGTTCCGAAATCTCTTGAGCCGCTTACATCAACCATAAGCATAACCGTAAGTTCCCGCTCTTCTTCGTAAACCTTGCTATAGGGATGATTAAAACGGGCCGTAACGTTCCAGTCCAGGTTACGGAAGTCATCGCCATACTGATATTCACGCACTTCGCTGAAGGTCATTCCCTTACCCTTAAAGGCGGAATGGTACTGACCGGCAAAAATATGCTGTGTCAGTCCCCGGGTCTTGATCTCTATTTTTCTTACCCGTTTAATTAGTGCTGAAGCTTCCACTACTGATCCTCCGCCCATTATTTTTTACGAATACCGACGGTGAAAAACCAATCACCTTCTTCCAGACGTACTATGTAATCCTGGCCTTTATCAGAATAACTCCAGGTTCGTTCATCTTTCCTTTTATATTTTATGTTCAGCTCGGAGATGATATCATTCAGGTTGGCATAATCCGACATCCACCTCACGTATGTGCAAATATTGTTTTCAGAAAGAAAAAACAGCATGGTCTGTTCCGAAATCTTATCAACGAACTTGATATACTTATAGGTTCGGTTAACAGAAGAAGTATCCAGCTTAAAAACAGGCTGGTTTTTCTGCATAACCTTAATGATATCGGCCTTCTTCATGCCGATGAAATTCTGTGCACCGGCTTGAATAGAGAAGGCCAGTAATCCATATGTTAATAATCTGCGCATGGTTTCAAATCAAGGAACTTCTATATTATTCAATATTTCTGTTATGATATCCTCAGTAGTAACATTCTCTGCCTCAGCTTCATAAGTAAGTCCTATCCGATGCCTCATCACGTCATGGCAAACAGCCCTCACATCTTCCGGTATCACATAGCCCCTGCGCCTGATAAAGGCAAAAGCTTTTGCTGCTTTTGCCAGGTTGATGCTGGCGCGTGGCGAAGCGCCATAATGGATCAGATTGGTAAACTGATCAAGCTTGTACTGAGCGGGGAACCGTGTAGCAAAAACGATGTCCAGTATATAGTGTTCAATTTTTTCATCCATGTAGACTTCCTTAATCACGTTTCTGGCTTTTTCAATGTCTTCAGGTTTAATGATTTTTCTGGCCTGCGGAAACTCCATGGAAAGGTTTTCACGTACAATCAGTTTCTCTTCCTCTTTTGTAGGATAGGTAATGACAATCTTCAGCATGAACCGGTCGACCTGGGCTTCAGGCAGTGGGTAAGTGCCTTCCTGTTCAATGGGGTTCTGTGTGGCCAGCACAAGAAACGGTTTTGGAAGTTCAAATGATTGAGATCCAATGGTAACTTGTTTTTCCTGCATGGCTTCGAGCAAGGCGCTTTGAACTTTGGCAGGAGAACGGTTGATCTCATCGGCCAAAATAAGATTGGCAAAGACGGGGCCTTTCCGTACAATAAATTCTTCCTTTTTCTGGCTATAAATCATGGTTCCGATCAGGTCAGCCGGGAGCAGGTCAGGCGTGAACTGGATGCGGGCAAACCGGGCATCAATTGTATCTCCCAGAGTTTTGACCGCCAGTGTTTTGGCAAGGCCGGGAACTCCTTCCAGCAATACATGGCCATCGGACAATAACGCAACCAGCAGACTATCGATCAGGTGTTTCTGACCGATGATGACTTTTCGGATCTCATTGTTGATCAAATCAACAAAAGCACTTTCCCTTTCAATTTTCTCATTCAGTTCTCTGATCTGAAATGCTATTTCACCCATGGACGTAATAATTTGATATAAGCTATGAATTTTTATTTAATAATAGTAGTGATAACAATATTCGTACCACCTTGTTTTCAATATGCGAATGCAAAGATGTGAACTATTTGAAAATCTCCTTTTTGGATTCTGTTAAAAATTGTTAAACAAAAAAAGCTGTTTAGCATTTTTGCAGCAGGCGGCAAATAATTGCATATTTAACCTTTGTATCTTTACGGAATATGAAAAAGCGGTATTTTATTGAACTGGCCTTTAAAGGAACTGCTTATCATGGCTGGCAGAAACAACCCAATGCTGTTACGGTACAGGATGAGGTTGACCGCGCCTTGTCGGTTGTGTTAAAAGAGCAGGTTGAAACCGTAGGGGCAGGCAGAACCGACACCGGAGTTCATGCACGTTTCTTCACGGCCCATTTTGACAGTGAAGCCTATGACCCAGCCTGTAAGTCGCGGTTTATATATGGTGTTAACAGTATTTTACCGCCGGATATTGCCATTAAGGATGTATTTCCGGTTGCAGCAGGTACCCATGCCCGTTTCAGTGCACTGACAAGAACCTATGAATACCATATCAGAAAAGGTAAGGATCCTTTTGAAACGGATTATTCGTGGCACTATCCTCAGGCCCTGGATATTGTCAGCATGAACCAGGCATCCGGGCTTTTGATGCAGGTTGAAGATTTCAAAAGTTTCAGTAAATACCATACACAGACAAAAACCAGTATCTGTAAGGTCTTCAATGCCAGCTGGGCCGAGGGAAATGATACGATTGTCTTTACCATTGAGGCTGACCGTTTTCTCAGGAATATGGTGAGGGCTATTGTAGGAACCTTAATTGAGGTGGGTAATGGAAAAATCTCCCGGGAAGATTTCCGGCAGGTAATTCTTGCCGGAGACCGCAAAGCAGCAGCTGCATCTGCGCCCGCGAAGGCTTTGTTGCTGACAAAAATTACCTATCCCGATGGATTCAAGATATAATAATAGTATAACATTTGTCATTAATCGTCGTATATTAGTCTGTAACAATTTTCATTATGGTCATGAAAAAAATCCTGTTTTTGCTTTTTGTGCTTGCGATGAAAAGCAATCTGGCTCATTCCCAGATGGGCATTCCTAAAGCTCAGGCTATGTTTATCTTCAATTTTTCAAGGTTAATTGAATGGCCTGCCTCATACAGAAACGGACCTTTCATTATTGGCGTTCTGGGTACATCCACTGTTGCTGATGAGCTTGATATCTATACCAAGGGTAAAAAGGTTGGAGCTCAGGATATCCAGGTTATGCGGTATAAGACGCCACAGGAGATCAGTTCATGTCATATTTTGTTTGTCCCCTTTGCCCGTTCAAAACAATTGTCTGAGATCACTGCAGCGATCCAGGGAAAAAGCACCCTGATCATAACGGAAAAGAACGGCTCCCTGAACGAGGGCTCAGTTATTAATTTCATAATTCTGGAAGATAGGCTAAAGTTTGAACTGAAGGCCGAAAATGCCAGTAAAATGGGTATAAAAGTCAGCTCAAAGCTTGAAGAAATGGCATTATCCGGCGCCTGAATCCATCTTCCCTCCAACCATCCCTGTTTTTTTAATCCTGTCACCTGCTCCTTCCATCCCACAAAAAATAATTTCCGTCAATATTTATTATAATCCGCTTAAATCTGGTTTAACATTTGAGCTATAGTGTCGTATATATAGTCGTCCATTAAACAAAGACAATGAAAACGATACTACTATATCTCGGATTGATATTGCTGACATTGCCCGTACGGGGACAAACGGTGATACCGAAAGCGCAGGCTATGTTCATTTATAATTTTTCCAGGCTCATTGAATGGCCTGTTGCCTATAAAACAGGGCCATTCATTATCGGTGTCCTGGGAAACAGCAGTGTTGCTGATGAACTGGAGACCTATACCCTGGGTAAAAAAGTCGGCATCCAGGAAATTCAGGTTAAAAAGTACAAAACAGTACAGGAAATTGCCCTCTGCCATATTTTATTCATACCCTTCGCGCGGACAAAGCAATTAGGTGAGATACAGGAGGCGCTGAAGGGCAAGAATACCCTGTTGATCACAGAAAAAGGCGGGGCATTGACGGAAGGATCCGCCATTAATTTTGTTTTGTTGGCCGACAAGATCAAATTTGAAATTCAAACCGACAATATCTCAAAATACGGATTAAAATACAGTACAAAGCTGCAGGAAATGGCCAAAGCCGGTTCTTAGGACGAACAAAGACCTATTACCGGTTAGCTGTTCCAAATTTCCCAGGCTTTTTCTGCCTGAAAGTGAAGCATTTCCATTCCATTGACAATCCTTGCTCCCATTGTTTTTGCCTTAGTCAGAAACCGTGTCTCCAAAGGATTATAGACAAGGTCATAAAACAAATGTTGGCCGGTTATGAACTCATAGGGTATATCCGGACAGGCTTCTTCATTTGGGAACATACCCACAGGGGTTGTGTTAACGACAAGCTGGGCATTATATAACACCGGGCCACAAAGATCTGCATATGAAATATGGTCCCCGCTTTTAGGATGCCGTGAAACAAAAAGACACGATATCCCGAGGTTATTGAGCACATAGGCAACAGCTTTTGAGGCCCCTCCCGTACCTAATATCAGGGCATTTTTGATGCTTCTGTTCAGGAATGGCCTCAGGGAAGTATAAAAACCGTAGGCATCGGTATTATATCCTTCCAGGATTGATCTTCCCTGGTTGCGAATAATTTTAATGGTATTTACAGCACCGATGGCCCTGGCGTTCTCATCAATGCTGTTCAGCAGATAAAGAACCTGTTCTTTATAAGGGATTGTTACATTTAGTCCCACCAGTTGGGGATGGCCGTCAATCAAAGCAGGTAATTGCTCCAGTGAAGGCAGCGGAAAGTTCTCATACCGGCAGTCAGATCTTTTTTCCTGCTGAAATTTATCCGAAAAATAACCCTTTGAAAAGGAATGTGACAAAGGAAATCCTATGAGCCCATACAATTTCATCCCGGTAATATCATGGATCATATCTTCTTATACTTGCCGGAATCAGGCCGGTATTCTTTCATCTCAGCAGGAAGAAAATCAAAGAATGTGTCTCCGCGAAGGCCACGCCTCAGGCATTCAAGGGGTATTACGTCAATGGGCGCAATATTGCCCAGGTTAACATTGACCCCGAGCAGTTTTACAAACCACACCTGCTGTTTTCCGGTTGGAGCTTCCCAAAGGATCTTACCGGATTCTATCTGACTGGCAATATGGGATATCAACTCTTCGTTGGCCGATCCGTCATTGTGGTATATACCGACGGTACCGCTTTCACGTGCTTCTGCTATCACTTTCCACGATCCTGCGGTCAGTTCCGTCTTCATCATTTCAATCCATATTTCATCCGGTATTTCAATTCCTTTTTGTTTGGATCCTACTTCAGAAAGCACGGTAACATGGGCTGAGAGCTTTCTGATATAATCAAGTTTCTGTTGGTGCGGCATATACATTGAACCATCGGAGACTTCAGCCGTATCAAGTTTCAACTTATCGATCAGTTTCAAATAGTCATCAAACATTCCCCTGATGGCATAGGCTTCAAAAAGCGTACCTCCCAGGTAAACCTTGATATTCGCTTCCCGGTACAACTTAATTTTTGTTTCCAGTATAGGGGCGGTAACGACAGCGGTACCAAAACCAAGCTTTACCAGATCGGTATATCCGGAGCAGGTTTCAACGAAGCTTTCAACATCACGGATGCTCAATCCCTTATCCATCATCATGGTCAAACCAATTTCCCGCTGTTTTGAAGGACGCTCCGGAATGTAGGGTAATTTAATTTCCATCATAAAATGCTTTTAAATTAATTGTTTCTGGTATCAATGGTTCATATAAAAGTAGTCATTTTGCTGCCATCATCAGCTATGGACCCATACAGGCGCGGTAAGGTCATGGCTGGTTTTCACGATATAATGATTCCAGGGTATTTTTATTTTCCTGGTAAAGCGCTGTCAGCTCAACAACCAATGGATTGTCCTTTCCAAGTCCGTTCGCAATATTATTCAGATGTTTCTGAATCACCAACAGTGCATCACCCCCGGCCCGGTAATTTTTATTTACCTGATCTTTTTGCCGCATATGCAAATTAATTTCAAGCAGGCTGGAGAGGCCATCGCCAAAGATCATCATTTCTTCTGCCATGGCAATGCCATAGCGTGACACAAGAATTTTCCATAGTGAAAAATCCATGTCATAGGCTTTCATATTCCAATAGAAATCAATGGCCGTGAGAATTTTTATTTTCTCGAGTTCCGAATGAACGGACTGATTGACAAAAACCCGGTTATGGTTAATCAAATTGCTGTAATAAGCCAATTCGTCATTGCCATAGGGTTCAAAAATATTATAGAGCCGGAGCTTACGCGGATAATAGGGTACAGAACCGCCATAGCCTGCTTTCTTTGAGACCGTAAGCAATGAGTTATCCAATAAAACGGTTTTATTACCCAGCAGGCTGTTGTACCTGAAAATATCTGCAGCATCTGTTTTTACCGTGTAAAATGAGCTTCCCGACCATAGAAATGAAATCTGTTTATCAGGATTGTCCGTCATATTGGATATAAAAGCATCGGCATAATGGAGGGAATAATCGATAAGTTCATTATTATACCATGGGAGGCAGTATTCCATGATATCCGAAGAACAACATGAATGCCTGTGCTGCAGCAACCTTTGCATTAACTGCATCTCATGGCTGAAACTATCGGTCAGTCTGAGCACATCGGATAAATTATATCCCAGGGTTGAATCGCATGGATATATATAGGAAGGGGCAATGGCCATACCCAGTGCTTTTGCGCGGTGTCCGGCATCCATCAGCCTTTTTATCAGATCTTCCGTGTTCTTATCCTGTGCGATGCTGCAAAGCGTCATACCGGAGACGGAAGTTCTTATGGGGAAACTGTCAGCCGAAGCAGGGACAATCCATTGTATAAAGTGAAATGCCTCCGAATTTCGCCAGTGATCTCCAAAAGAGGTCAGCGAGTTCAAATAATATTGCCCGGAAGGATCCGGGGTTATGCCGATGTAGGCTCCGTTAACTTTAAAGGGCAGGAGACTGCGGATGGTATTCAGATGGTTGTCCATTTCTCCCTGATCCTTCCATGCACTGACATAGAAAAAACGCTCCAGGATATCGGGATAATCGATAATCCATGCATTGTAAAAAACAGGATACCGGTTGTCAAACAACTGTAAAACGGTAGTGGCTGCATAGAAGTCACCAATTTCTTTATTCCCGGCAAGAAATACAAGATTGGGAAGATCATTGCTGGTGTAAACGAAATATCCCTGATCGTAACCGGTGACAGCTTTTACCGGCAGCATCTCCTTGTATTTCATATACAAAGAGCTTTTGCCTACGCTGAAAACAAGTTTTGATCGGTTCAGTTCGTCTGGACTGATGCTGACCTGAGGTGCTATGGTTTTTATCATTTGCTCCTCTGCCCCGGATATTTTCAATATCCGGATCAATCTTTCCTGCAACAGGGAGGCAGCCTGTCGTGTGTCTTCATCAGGATGGGCCGGGATAACAATTCTGGGAAGGGATTCCATCTCCTGCCCCTGTTGATATATAATTACAGATGCGAGGGTTCTGATCTGTTTTGGTGTCGGAATGATCAGATCCTGTTTGGTCAGGGAAGAATCCATTATCTTGCCGAAACGTTCAAGCGGTGTGAAATTCGAACGGGTATAATGAAAATCAATATCATCTATCCACATGGTCCCTGTTCCTTTGAGGCCGATAAAAAGTTTGACATATCGTGCATCATCGGGAATATCGCCTTCGCAAAAGGGGAAGCCATGTGACTTTCCAATGATCCTGCCCCAGTTGAATTCCTTAATATGGTCAAAATTCGCAAAAGAGAGAGATTTGAATGAATTATCTATTTGCTGTCCTTTAAACGGCATAAGGTAACGTGAATCCAGGAGGATCTTATTTTTATCGTAAAAAAGCAGTTTGATTTCAACGGCATCATGCATCCTCGTTCCCAGTCTTGCACTGTATGGTCTGATATCGAGCAGGCGTGTATAGAAGGAAAAGGCATAATTACCAGGGATAACCCTGATGAAATTGCTCATGATTCCGTCGCCTTCTTCTACTATTTCATCAGCGGTTGTCCGAATGATCTTGATGGCATGCTGTCCTGAGTATATTTCATCTGCAGAAAGGGTAGTGTCAGTGGTCATGTCAACCCAGTAAACATTGGCGCCTTTTTTTTGCCAGCCTTCAACCGAATATGATTTGATGAGGGTATCTACAGACAGCCACTTGCCAAGTTCAAAGGAACCATTGCGTACCAGATTTCCTTTATCAGCCTTTTGTTGCCTGATCCAGTATGGGATTGCCAGGGGATCGTTACTTGACCAGGCGGGTAAACGGTTTTCCGCATTGCCTGTCTGCCGGCAGGAATAGTTCAGCCCCCCGGCCATGATGACCAGCCAGATTATAATGAAACCGGGATTTTTCATACTATTCAATGCAAAATATGATGTAAATATCCCAAATATTTTTTAACCCTGCCCTGGCAACATCATGGATAAATAATCCTTTTTGCCGAAAGCACGGTATTTTTCAACAATGCAACCACGGTCAGCATTCCTACTCCTCCCGGCACAGGAGTTATGTAACTGCATTTGGGAGCAACTTCATTAAAGCAGACATCACCGATCAATTTCCAGCCCGATCTGGTAACCGTTGATTCAACCCTGGTAATTCCGACATCAATGACCACAGCTCCCTCTTTCACCATATCTTCTTTTATGAATTCAGGCTGACCAAGGGCAGCAATCAGGATATCCGCCTGCCGGGTTATTTCCTTCAGGTTTATTGTTTTGCTATGGCAAACCGTAACGGTCGCATCACCGGGATAGCCTTTACGCGAAAGCAAAATGCTGATGGGTTTGCCAACGATATTACTTCTGCCGACAACGACACAGCCTTTACCGGCAGTAGGAATATCATATCTTTTAATGATTTCCAGTATCCCGGCCGGTGTTGCCGAAATATAGGAAGGCATGCCAATTACCATCCGTCCGATGTTCATGGGATGAAATCCGTCGACGTCTTTTTTTATGTCAATAGCCTCGATGATATTATGTTCTGAAATGTGGGGTGGCAAGGGGAGTTGTACAATCAAACCATCAATATCCCTATCCTTGTTCAGTTCTGCAATTTTCTCCAGCAGGGTTTTTTCCGTAACGCTATTTTCATAGCGTATCAGGGTAGATTTAATTCCGACTTCATGGCAGGCTTTGACTTTTCCCGATACATAGGTCTCACTGGCGCCATCATGTCCCACCAGTATAGCAGCCAGATGCGGTGTTTTACCCCCAGCGTTTTTGAACTGAAGGACTTCAGCAGCTATTTCGAGCTTCATCTCAGCAGCCAGTTTTTTCCCGTCAAGCAATTGCATATTGCCGTATTTTGGTTATGGATTCCGACTCATTTGATTTCTGCCATATCACAACAGATCATGATTTTCCCCTGAATTGAGGCATATTGGCCATAGCGCGTATGGCATTCTTTCCTCCCGACATCATTTTCATCATTTTCCGGGTTTCTTCAAACTGTTTGATCAGCCTGTTCACCTCCTGCACAGAGGTGCCGCTTCCATCAGCAATACGTTTCCTGCGGGATCCGTTGAGGATTTCCGGTGCTGTTCTTTCTCCCGGTGTCATGGAATGTATAATGGCCTCAATTTCCTTAAATGCGTTGTCATCCAGATCCATATTTTTTAATGCTTTCCCGACGCCGGGGATCATTCCTGCCAGGTCTTTCACATTGCCCATCTTTTTTATCTGCTGTATCTGGTTTAGAAAATCATCGAGGCCAAATTGGTTTTTGGCAATCTTTTTCTGCAGCTTCCGGGCTTCTTCAACGTCAAACTGCTCCTGGGCTTTTTCAACCAGGGTAACGATATCACCCATCCCCAGTATCCTGTCAGCCATACGGGCCGGGTGGAAAACCTCAATCGAGTCGAGCTTTTCACCGGCGCTGATAAATTTTATCGGTTTGTCCACCACCGAACGGATGGAGAGGGCTGCCCCACCCCGTGTATCACCATCAAGTTTTGTCAGAACAACACCATCAAAACCAAGCTTTTCATTGAATTCCTTTGCGGTGTTTACAGCATCCTGGCCGGTCATGGCATCCACCACGAAAAGTACCTCCTGGGGATCAATGGCCTTTTTGACCGCCGTAATTTCATTCATCATTTCCTCATCGATGGCAAGGCGTCCTGCCGTATCCACGATAACCAAATCATAACCAAGTCTTCTGGCCTCTTTGATCCCAGCCTGGGCAATCTTAACGGGAACCTGATTTCCCTCTTCCGTGAATACCGGAGTATTGATCTGCTGTCCGAGTATCTTCAGCTGTTCAATAGCGGCAGGCCGGTATACGTCACCCGCGATCAACATAGGGTTTTTGCCCCGTTTGGAACGCAGATATGAAGCCAGTTTAGCTGAAAATGTAGTCTTTCCTGATCCCTGTAAACCGGCTATCAGGATGACAACGGGATTACCCTTAAGGTTAACGTCCACATTGGTACTGCCCATCAATTCAATGAGCTCATCATGGACGATCTTTACCATCATCTGGCCCGGTTTAACCGATACCAGTATTTTCTCACCCAATGCCTTTTGCTTGACCGTATCGGTAAAACTTTTCGCTATCCTGTAATTCACGTCAGCATCCAGCAAGGCCCGGCGCACTTCTTTCAGCGTTTCTGCCACATTGATCTCGGTAATCCTTCCCTGGCCCCTGAGTGTCCTGAATGACTGTTCCAGCCGTTCTGACAAGCTTTCAAACATACTGCACTATTTTATTTTTACAAATATAATCATTTACAAATCCGATATTTGACTTTTTCACATCCTCTCCGGGACCTCAATACCCAGCAATGCCATCCCATTTTTTAAGACCCTTGCCGTAATGGCTGATAGCATTAGACGCATATCCCTGATCCGGTCGTCCATTTCTTTCAGTATCGGATAATCATGATAAAACTGATTGTACTCTTTTGTAAGATCGTAGATATAATTGGCTATCAGCGAAGGATTATAGGCCTCACCCGAGTTTTTAACAACATCCGGAAATTCGTGGATCAGCTTGAGGATGTTTCTTTCCTTTTCATTAACCATAACATCGACAGCTGTTTTTACCGGCAATTCAATACCCATTTCCGCTGCCTTGCGGAACACGGATTTTATACGTGCATGAGTATACTGGATGAAGGGGCCGGTGTTCCCGTCAAAGTCAATTGACTCCCTGGGATTGAAGGTCATATTTTTAACCGGATCTACCTTCAGTATATAATATTTAAGGGCCCCCAGTCCGATGATCCTGAAAATCTGCTCCTTCTCCTCTTCAGTAAGGCCTTCGAGCTTACCCAGGTCATAGGACATGGCACGGGCATTGCTGATCATCTCATCGATAAGGTCGTCTGCATCAACCACGGTTCCCTCGCGGGATTTCATCTTGCCTTCGGGAAGCTCCACCATGCCATAGGACAAGTGATAGAGCGTTTTAGCCCAGGGGAAGCCCAGTTTATCGAGTACCAGCCTCAGTACCTTAAAATGATAGTTCTGCTCATTGCCTACCACATAAACCATACGGTCGGGTTGGTATTCCTTTTTCCTCTCCTGTGCCGTTCCGATGTCCTGCGTAATATAAACCGACGTGCCATCAGCGCGCAGCAGTACTTTTTCATCCAGTCCGTCTGCTTTCAGGTCAACCCATACCGATCCATCGGTATGGCGGTAAAATATCCCGTTTTTCAGTCCTTGCATTACCGTATCACGACCAACCAGATAAGTGTCAGATTCATAGTATATTCTGTCAAAATCAATCCCCAGTCTTTGGTAAGTTTCATCAAAACCCTTATACACCCATTCATTCATGGTTTTCCACAGGGTGGTGATCCCGGCATCACCGGATTCCCACTTTCGCAGCATTTCCTGAACCTCCAGCATCAGCGGGGCATTCTTTTCGGCTTCTTCCTTTGATTTTCCCTCTTCCATAAGGCCGGCGACCTGTTGCTTATACTGCTGATCGAATTTTACATAATAATCACCCACCAGATGATCCCCTTTTTTACCTGAAGATTCCAGTGTCTCTCCCCCTCCCCATTTCTGCCAGGCAAGCATGGACTTGCATATATGAATGCCACGGTCATTGACAAGATTGGTTTTGATGACTTTCCTGCCGGTGGCCTTTATGATATTGCTGACCGAGTATCCCAGCAGGTTGTTCCGGATATGGCCCAGATGCAAAGGCTTGTTGGTATTGGGGGAAGAGTACTCTACCATAACCGTTTCAATGACCTGGCCCGCCTTTGTTGTCCCATATTCATGCTGCAGGGCAGTCTGGTTGAGAAATTCAAGATAATACCCGGTATCGATCGAGAGATTAAGAAAGCCCTTAAAAACGGTGTATTTAACGATATCCTTAAGGTTTTTCAGCAGGTATTCACCGATCTCCTGGCTGGTGATCTCAGGCGACTTTCTGGAAATGCCGAGCAAAGGGAAAACCACAAGGGTGATGTCTCCGTCAAAATCCCGTTTTGTCTTTTGTAACTGAATCATTTCCAATGAAATATCCTGTCCGTACAATTCGGGAATACCTTTTGTAAGATGTTGACTTATAAGTTGTTCTATATTCATATGGCAGATATGCTGAGCCGGCCACAAAGATAGCATTTGAAGCGTATTTTTCTATTAAACTTTTCTTTCAATCATTGCTTTTTCCGAAATTTTTGTCTTTATTTAATTTGAAATTCGTGATCAGCTAAAATCCGGAATTCAACAGTTCTTATTTATTAATCCTATAAACATCATAGTATGTCAGCCGAATCCATTAAGTATTCATTCAATCCATCCGGTGAAAAATTCCCCATACCGCAGAAAGAGGAATATGGTGCTGAGTATAAACGGCTTGAGAAGCTCACTAAGCAGGCAAGAAAGCAGCGTAAGGAAGTGGTGGTGGTCATGGGCGTTGGTTTTGTCGGTGCTGTCATGGCAGCCATTATTGCCAACACCAAAAACAAAGAAGGGAAATACAGCAAATTTGTCATCGGATGTCAGCGCCCAAGTGCCCGAAGCTACTGGAAGATCCCTATGCTTAACAGGGGTGAATCGCCTATAAAGGCTGAGGATCCTGAAGTGGACAAGCTAATTTCCAGTTGTGTGCTGAAGAATAAAACGCTGACCGCCACTTACAATAGTGATTGTCTTAAACTGGCTGACTGTGTTGTAGTGGATGTTCAGTGTGATTACAAGAAAAAGGACCTGGGCAACATGAAAACCGGTGAGGCTGATATGGCAGCGCTGGAAGCCACGCTTAAAACTATTGGGGAGAAGATACCGCAGCATTGCCTTGTGCTCATTGAAACGACAGTAGCTCCGGGGACCACCGAATTTGTTGCCTGGCCGATAATGAAAAAAGCATTCTCACACCGGGGTATTGATTCGGAACCCCTCCTGGCCCATAGTTTTGAGCGGGTTATGCCGGGCAAGGAGTATGTTTCGAGTATCCGCGACTTCTGGCGTGTCTGTTCGGGCTGCAATCCTGAAGCCCGGAAAAGGGTTGAAAAGTTTTTGCGGGAAGTTCTCAATACCAAAGATTTCCCATTAACTGTAATGGACCGGCCCATTGAATCGGAGACCACTAAAATAATAGAAAACTCATATCGGGCCGCTTCACTGGCATTTCTTAACGAATGGAGCCTTTTTGCCGAGCGCAACGGAGTTGACCTGATGAAGGTAATCAAGGCTATTAAAATGAGGCCTACGCACAGCAATATCATATTTCCCGGACCGGGTATCGGAGGATACTGTCTGCCCAAGGATGGAGGATTGGGTTACTGGGCATACCAGCACATCCTGGGATTTGAGGATGGTGACAATGTCTTCAGGATAACGCCCATGGCGATAGACATCAATGACACCCGTGCACTGCATGTTGCTGAACTTACCCGTGATGCATTGCGTAACATGGGCCATTATATTGCCGGAGCAGAGGTTTTATTATGCGGAGCCAGTTACCGCCAGGATGTCGGGGATACCCGATACAGCGGCAGTGAACTTGTGGTGCGAAAGTTAACGGAAATGGGTGCAGAAATAAAGGTGCATGATCCCTATGTAGATCACTGGTATGAACTTGAAAGCCAGGATGATTATCCAGCTCCTGACCAGTCATGGGCCAGGTTTTTCCGCAACCAGGAAGATCTTAAGAAATTACGCATCAGCCATAATCTTAAAGCTGCTTTAAAAGGAGTGGAGGCTTTGATATTGGCCGTTCCCCATAGCCAATACCTTAAGCTCAATCCAAAAGACATTGTTGCCTGGGCCGGAAATCCGATTGCTGTCATCGATTGTTTCGGTATATTATCCGATGAAGCAATCCGTCAGTATTTCAAGCTGGGATGTGAAGTCAAGGCACTTGGCAGGGGACACATACAACGGGTAAAAGAAGAAGTCAGAAAAAACGTTTATGAGAATTGATGTCCTTCAGCTGGTAGATGGGGCAAGACTCGCCCGTGGCCTTACAGTCATTATTGATGTATTCCGTGCCTTTTCCCTTGCCTGTTACCTGTTCGACAGGGGAGCTGAGAAGATCATCCCTGTTGGAAGAGCGGAACAGGCTTTCAAACTTAAAGAGGCTAATCCCGGCTACATTCTTATCGGTGAACGCGATAACCACAAGATCGAGGGATTTGACTTTGGCAATTCACCCTTTCAGACCAGGGATTTTGATTTCAATGGAAAAACCGTGGTTCACAGAACCAGTGCCGGAACTCAGGGGCTTGTTCATGCAACAAATGCTGATGAGGTTATTACCGGAAGCTTCGTAAATGCCCGGGCAGTAATTCAGTATATCCGGAACCGGAATCCGGAGATTGTTTCTCTGGTATGCATGGGATATGCTGCCAAATACCCGGTTGAAGAAGATACCTTTTGTGCAGCCTATATCCGCAGCGGGATCAAAGGAGAAACCTATGATTTTCACAACGTCATTGACATCATCAGGAACACCAGCGGCAAACGATTCTTTGTTCCCGAAAACCAGCCATTTAGCCCTAAGGAAGATTTCTTTTATTGCATGAACCTGAATTGTTTCGATTTTATTCTGCAGGCTGAAAGAAACGGGCAGTCTGATTTGTTTTTAAAGAAGAAAATAGTATAACTGACCGGGAAACCGGATGCAGAAAACCTGCCTGCCGGCAGGCAGGTCAACCAATAAAAAAGCAGGACATCTGTCCTGCTTCAATACTTTAATATTCCCCTGGTATACTATGCAGTAGAATCTAATCGATTACTGAACTGCAACTGTATCAACAACAACAACTGTGTCGGCTGCGGGAACTACTTCTTCGATCGGAGCTGCTTCGGGTTCAGTAGTTTCGGGTGCTTTTTGTTTGCAAGCACTAAGAGCTATAATACCAAACACTGATAAAGCAACAAAATACAAAGCTACTTTCTTCATTTTTACAAAATTTTTTGAAATGGTTAAAACTGTTTGACTTTCAAGGCACAAAAATAGCAAATAAATTGACTTCGCAAATCTTTTCATTAACATTTTATTTTTTATCTCCAATTTTAAGGAGTAAAATTTTGATTTTGCCTTAAAATATAAATTACAATATTTTGAATATCAATTGAATAACTAACAGAGTAGAAAATCAAAACAGTTTTTGTATAAAAAGGTATCTATAATTCAAATTTAATCATGATATTGTTTCCCAAAAAATTTCAACCGGGTTGCCTCAGCAATTTAAAATTTATTCTTGCCGTTTTTGTATGCCATGAAAAACTTTGTTAAAACTTTTAACCTTATTCATTTCAGACAATGGAGCCGGAAAAATTATGCCGTGCTGCAAAGCTTTTCAAGGCTGATAAAGATCTGCTCCCTCAATACCGCCTATACCATTATATTGAATGGATTTGTCCCGGTTTCAGCCCAGACAGATAGTCTGCAAATCCCTGCCCCTTCGTTTGACATTGAAGAGATTGAAGTCATCGGCCAGTTGAATCCCACGGTATTTCCCCCGGTGGCGAGGCTGGTTTCCATTATCCCCAGGGAAGAAATAGATGCAGCGCCGGTTCAATCGCTGCCCGACCTGCTGGAGCATCTGGCTTTCATCGATGTCAGCCAGCGCGGCGCTAATGGCGTGCAGGCTGATATGACCATACGCGGAGGATCTTTTGATCATGTTATGGTGCTACTCAATGGTGTTGTCATTTCAGACCCGCAGACCGGTCATTTCAACTTTGATATACCGATTGACCTGGAGGCAATTCGCCGCATAGAAATCCTGAGCGGACCTGCTGCAAGGGTTTATGGTCCCGGAGCCTTTACCGGAGCCGTCAATATTGTTACAAAACCCGGACCTGATAACTACAGTAAAGCAACCATAACTGCCGGTGATCATTATTACAGAAGACTGAGCGCTACTGCTTCGCTGAAGGCAGGTGACATCAATAACCTTTTCAATATCGGACATTCCGCATCAGCAGGTTATGCTGCCAATACCGATTTCTCCATGGGACATATCTATTATTGCGGACAATATGATAAAGGAGACCATTCGGCGGATATCCAGGCAGGTTATCAGCAGAAAGCCTTCGGGGCCAATGGATTCTACTCACCACGATATCCCGCTCAATATGAAGAGAATAACACTTCTCTTTTCAGTCTGAATATGAAAACAGGCACAACGGTAGTGTTTCAGTCATCGGCATACTGGCGAGGAAAGCAGGATCACTATTTATTACAGCGAAGCAATCCCGGTTTTTATCAGAATTTTCACCGAAACAATGTTTTTGGCATGCAGCTTACCGGTCGGTTTACTTCCGGGAAATCCACCGCTACAGCAGGCCTTGGCATGCGTTCGGAAAACATCATCAGCACCCGTATTGGATTGGATAATCCGCACCCGGTAAAGGTCAGAAATGAGGATAGTATCTATTACTCCAAACATTATAACCGGTCAAGCCTGTCCTATTTCCAGGAACAGGTGCTGGATCTCGGCAAATTGTCTGTTGCAGCAGGAATTATGATAAACTGGTATTCCGACTTTTCGGACAAACCTGCATGCTATCCGGGCCTGGATATCAATTATTCGTTTACAAAAGGCATCAGGACTTTTATAAGCCTTAACCGAACCTTGCGTTTTCCCACCTTCACAGATATGTTTTATACTGACCCCTCACATCAGGGGAATCAATTTCTTGAACCCGACAGGATGATATCAGCGGAAGCAGGAATGCATGCTGAATTTTCGGTTTTAAGTGCATCCATTGCATTGCACAGGTCAGCTGGAAAGGATATCATTGACTGGCTGTGGTTAAATGAATCCAACCAATACAGCCCGGTGAATATAGAACGCATGACGACAACCGGGATTGAAATAATGGCAGCATTATCCCTTCAGGAAGCCTTCAGCGGCCATTCGCCCCTGGTTCATGTTGCGCTGGGTTATAATTATCTTGATGTCGACAAATCCATTCCCCGGTCAGTGGCCAAGTATTACAATCTGAAACATAAGCTGACTTTTTCTTTCCGGAATAAAATCTTTCGGAACATCAGTTCAGCGTGGTATTTAAGTTACCAGGACAGGATGGGTTCAACCATCCGTTATGATGACGAAAAAGACAGCTATGCTGCTATTCCTTACAGACCATTCCTGCTGATTGACGGCAATCTTTCCTGGGAAACAAAACGGGTTACATTTTTCGTCGAATCTTCAAACCTGTTGGACTGCCGTTATGTGGATGCCGGTTCAGTAATTCAGCCGGGCAGATGGATAAAGGCCGGCATCAGGGTAAATATGGTTTTTAAAGGGAATAAATGTAAATTTGGGTCCCATAAACAGCCATGATTTTTTTCATTGGCAACATGCAGCATCGCTAAATTAATTCCGTCTATATTATTGAATGAATGACTGAGAATAATGATCAGGGCAAGCCGGGAGAATTGATAGAAAATTGCAGGAAAGGAGACCGAAAGGCGCAGTTTGAATTGTACCGGTTGTATTATAAAGCCATGTATAATACTTGTCTGCGAATAGTTTCCCATCCTGCAGAAGCCGAGGATATAATGCAGGAATCATTTTTATCAGCTTTTCGAAAAATTGGGACCTATAAAGGAGATGTCAGCTTTGGAGCCTGGCTCAAAAAGATTGTTATCAACAGATCCATTGACGCTCTGAGGCAACGGAAAATCCGGTTTGAGGAAATCACAGGGGGTGAACCGGAGGTTGCGCCGGAATATGCGGTTGATTTTATACCGGATGAAGACCAGCCGGTTGAAATGATGGTTAAACAAATTAAGGATGCCATTGAGGAACTTCCCCCGGGTTATCAGGTGGTATTAACACTGGCGCTGATCGAAGGTTATGATCATGAGGAGATTGCACAGATCCTTTCCGTGAGTGAATCTACTTCAAGATCACAACTGATGCGGGCCAGAAAGAAACTTATTGAAATCATAAACAGTAAACGAAAGTGAAACCGATGGATGATTTTATCCGGAAAAATGCCGATCACTTCAAAACAGAAGAGCCTCCTGAAGGGCATTTTGACCGGTTTTACGACAAGCTCACGGGGGCCGGAAAAACAGGCAAAACGCGGATGATGACTGTTTTGCTCAGGGTTGCCGCCGTTCTTGTTATTGGCTTATTTATGACAGCTGTTTTATACAAGGGCATAACGACTTATCATTCAGCTCTTAAGGAAGACAACTGTCCTAACAAAGAGCTTTGCGAAGCGGAAGATTTCTATTCCAGGCAAGTTGAAAAATATTATAACCGCATTGAGAAAATGCCTTTTAATAATGATCCGAAAACCCGTGAGGAAGTGTTGAAGGAATTGAGGGAAATGGATGACCAGGTTGCGGTAATGAAAGAGGATCTGAAGCAGAACCCCAACGATGAGAGGGTCGTTCACTCCATCATCAATTATTATCAGGACAAGATCGACCTCATGGATATGATTATTGTAAGAACAACAACATCAAAAAGCACAATGCTATAAAATCCATTCATATGAAAAAAAATGTTACCATAAGACCGGTACTTTTTGCCCTGATGGTTATGTTGCCATCAATATCATCCGGGATGCAAAGAGAGTTTGTGAAAGAATTCAAAAAGGAATTTCCTGTCAATAATAATACGAAGCTCGAGATTCGGAACAAGTATGGGAATGTTGATATCAAAGACTGGAATAATCCTTCGATATCCATTGAAGTAAGGATCATCGTGCGTTCATCCAGCCAGGAGAAAGCCGACAAGACCCTCGAATATATCACGATCCGGTTTGAACAGGATGGAAATACGGTCAGCGCCTCCACTGAATTCAAGGATAACCTTGCTGATGTTTTCAAGGGTTTTAACGATGATGAAAAAAGCCTTGAAATCAATTATTCGGTTTATATGCCTAAAACCACGCCCCTGAGTTTGTCGAACAAATATGGCAGCGTATTTATAAATGAGTTGGCCTCTACTTCAACGATTGATGTTAAATATGGGAAATTAACAGCCAACAAAATACTGCATGATGCTGAGCAGCCATTAACGCAAATAATACTGGGATATTCCAATGCCACCATCCAGGAATGCAAATGGATAAAGCTTGACATCAAGTATTCAAAAATTCAGATCAGCCAGAGCAAGGCCATTATTATGCTCAGCAAATATTCAAAGATCTTTTTAGACAACGGCAGTTCGCTGGTCTGCGAATCAAGATATGACACGTATGAGTTGGGCAGGCTGACCAATCTTGTTGCAACTGCCGGATATACGCACTTCTCCGTTCAGGAACTGACCAAAAAGCTTCAGATCGATGCCAAGTACAGTGATGTTGAAATTGATAATATACCGGCAGGCTTCGAACAGATTAAGGTCAACGCCAGTTATGGTTCATATAAACTAGGCATATCGCCTGATGCTTCATATCATATTGATGGTTATGCCAGATACTGCAAGATCTATTACCCTGAAGAAAATGCGCAGGTTAACCGGATCAATGAGAACAATGATATGAAGGTAAATGGTTTCATCGGTAAAAACCTAAACGCAAAATCATCGGTAGTACTGAATTCCAGCTACGGCAATATCAAGCTGGTGAAATAGGATGAAGACAAGTGAACAGTGAAACCTGCCTGGCTGGCCAGGCAGGTTTCACTGTTCAATTATATAGCATCCCACTTTTGATTCATGGTCCAGCACCAGGCTATTTGCCGGTTGCCTGCGCAACAACCACACAATTAAGAAATCCCCGCCTGCGGCCAGGGAAAAAAAGATGCCAAAGAGCAAAGGAACTATTTTTCCTGTAATAATCCCCAGACAGGCAGGCATGAAACCCAGTATGACAGCGGGCATTAAAGCCCCGATGATATAATGACGCACTTTGAGAGGTTCCATGCAATGGCAATAAGGGGTAAGGAATTTCCACATGATCCCGAACCGGATCGACTTAAGGCCGTGCCTGCAAAAAAACAGAAAAGTAATCCCATGAATCAGTTCATGCAGCACGATCCCGGCAAACAGGACAAGCAAAGCCCACAGACTCCTTAATACAAGGAGTTGGCGGTTGTTATTCAGAAATTCCAGCAGGGTTTCTGCTGTCATATTTTTCAGGTATAATAAATAATAAGGTAACCCAAAAAGAAGCAGTATCGGGATGACGAAAACCAATGCATACAGATTGGCTTCCGCTGCTGTCATGGTAAGTTCTTTCCGCACCTGAGCCTGATCATCCATTGGACTTCCCTGGGGTAATAACAATGAGTTAAAGGACAACGACCTTTTCCCTGAAAACCATTCCATCCTGTTGAATGGTTATCAAATATAAGCCCGGCTCCAGGAAGGAAGTGTCGACAGAGCGATCAGAAGCATCCGCTGTGTAAATGTATTTTCCGGCCGGTTTTCCATCGGCCAGCGAAAGGATCTCAACCATAATTACCGCTGACGGTAAGGTTAATATGTCAATATTAAATCGTGTCCCTCTTTCCATTAGTGTGGGATAGATCCGGCAGGGCAATTCCCCTGTCTTGTCTGCTATGGCAGTACCACTGGTGACTAAAACCGAGTCCAGTACCCCAATCAGCAAGCCATTCGCATCATAGGCCATGAGTCTGATGGTGCCGGTCTCCTCGGGCAGGGATATGACTTCGTTTAGCGTTAATTTGTCCGTGGCATTAACGGCAACAGGATCATCTGCATCCAATTCCTGGCCTGAGGCATTAAAATATTTCAGGCGCAAGGAACCACTGTTAAAAATGCCGTATTCACCATTTACAGACAAGTCAGTGGTATTGTATGAAAGCCTTTCCCGAACGGCCCCTGCGTGATTCGCGGTAAGGATGTCTCCTTTTACGCCGGCAGTATACCAGGTTTCGGTATAGGTGGTTGAATCGCCCTGAGCGATATTGGTAAGCGGTCCCTGCACTTCGATTTCAACATATGTTCCACCGACGTACAGCATGAAATTCGAGTTTTGATCCGGGTAATCCGCGTTAACAGGATCAATGTCAAATATTTTCGCATAGGTCTGTTCATCCCGTTCATCCACAAAGCAAGCCCACCCTTCTTTAAGCAAGGTCCCCAATTTCCAGCCATTACCGGCATAATTGAATTTCCTTACGTTCTCCTCTACTTCAGTTGTCGGAATTTTACTGCCCATCAACACTTTAATATCTGATTCAGCGGATGGAAAATAAGTACTGACATTCTGATAATCCTTTGCGCCATCATGATCGACAATGGCCTGAGTGACCTCCCAAACGGCCCATTCGTTTCTGGGACAGCTGACATTGGCAAGGATCTGGTCGACGATGACCCGGCTGGTGTTCTTATATACCTTAATCCGGCGTGACTGTGTCAGTCCGGGAGTCCGGTATGATTCCAGCCCGCTTTTCAGGTAGATGATCACCGAGTCAGCCGAAGCATGCTCAACAGCCCATGTATAGTTACCCCAGTCCAAATACGGGGGGGGCGGCCAGGTCGACGGTTTCCATTCAGCTTGCGGGGAAGGCCATGCCTTGTATCCGCCATATCCCCAGGAGGACCAGGGACCAGTTTGATTGGTGGTCGGATCATATTTTCTGTTAATTTGTGAATTGTTGACTGCCATGTATGTATCGCCCTCAAATCCGTAATGGAGTATCCTGCCACCGATCTCAGGCAGGACTACCAGCTGAATATATTCATTGTCAACCACCAGCGCCTTCCAACCCCAGCCATTGTAATTGTCGATCGTATCGAGTTGCACGTTGAGGTCCTGCGAAAAGCCTGCATAAACTGACGCAATACCCATGATGAAAAGAAATAATGATCTGACCATATTAGAAATTGTTAAGGATTAAATTCAACCATAAGGAGGCAAAGATAAACATTTATGAGTAACCAGCAGCAGAACAATTTCTCATGCAATCTGTTTTTGTATATTTGCAGAACTATATTCGAAAACGAAACAAAAACAGGATGGCAGCATTTAATATTGTCATGCCCAAAATGGGCGAAAGTATTCAGGAAGCCACTATTACCCGGTGGCTAAAAAAGGCCGGGGACAAAGTAGAAGAGGATGATGTTTTGCTTGAGATCGCAACCGACAAGGTCGATTCAGAGATTCCATCCCCGGTGGCAGGGGTAATAGCCAAGGTCCTGTTTCCCGAAGGCGCCAAAGTACCTGTCGGAGAGACAATCGCCATCATTAACCTGGAAGGCGATGTTCCGGCATCGTCCGATGATCCTGTTCAACAGGACAAGGCTGATTCACTATCCGAAGAAGCTATTAAAAATGATGATGCCCCAAAAATTGAAAAGGAGTCTTCAGGTTTCAGCGGGACAGGAAGATTTTACTCACCCCTGGTGCAAAGCATTGCCCGCAAGGAGAGCATCACTCCGGCCGAGTTGGATGCCATGAAAGGGAGCGGAAGGGACGGCAGGGTAAGAAAACAGGATGTGCTGTCATGGGTTGAAAACAGGGGCAAGTCGTCCGGAAAAAGTGCAGCATCAGAAGGTGCGGCAAGGCCGCCGATGCCCTCAGGCAACATACCCCTAATGCCCGGTGACCAGGTAGTGGTAATGGATCGCATCCGGAAAATGATAGCCGAGCACATGGTATTCTCAAAGCAGGTTTCACCCCATGTGGCCAATTTTGTGGAAGCTGATGTCACCCATCTTGCATTATGGCGTGAACGGATGAAAGACAGCTTTCTGCAACGCGAGAAACAGAAGCTGACATTTATGCCGGTCTTTATTGAAGCTGTGGCAAAAGCCCTGAAAGAATACCCCGGTGTTAACGCCTCCGTGGACGGGGACAACATTATACTCCGCAGGGATGTGAATATTGGAATTGCCGTAGCCCTGCCAACCGGGAACCTCATTGTGCCGGTAATCCGTAATGCCGACCAGAAAAGCCTGCTGGGCATCGTCATTGAAATGAACCGGCTTGCCACGGATGCAAGGTCGAATAAGCTAAAGCCTGATGATATTCAGGGTGGCACTTTCACCATTTCCAATTTTGGGACTTTCCGGAATATTGCCGGGACCCCGATCATCAATCAACCCCAGGTTGCCATTCTGGCTACCGGCACCATTGAAAAAAAACCGGCCGTGCTGGAAACACCCACTGGAGATGTTATTGCCATCCGTCACAAGATGATCCTGTCGCTATCCTATGACCACCGGGTTGTTGACGGCGCTATGGGCGGGGCATTCCTTCGCCGTATTGCCGATCTGCTGGAAGCGTTCGATGGGAGCCGCACCCTTTAAAACGATTTGGATAATGATCATTTAATTTTAGCATAATGGAAGTTCCTGTAAAGTATAATATTAAGATAACGGATAAAAAAACCCTGGCTCATTGGTTCCGTCTCATGGTGCTTGGGAGGGTACTGGATGACCGTGCACCGAATTACCTGAAACAGGCCATTGGGTGGTCATATCATGCCCCTTATGCAGGCCATGACGGTATACAGCTTGCTATAGGCCAGGTATTTGACCGTTCCGCCGATCATCTTTTCCCCTATTATCGTGATATGCTGACCTGCCTGTCAGCCGGCCTCACCTCCGAAGAAATTATCTGCAACGGCATATCGAAAGACAATGACGTTGCCGGCGGCGGGAGGCATATGTCTAATCATTTTGCCAAACCTGCCTGGAATATTCACAATGTATCTTCCAATACGGGGAATCATACCCTGCACGCGGTTGGTGTTGCCAGGGGAATAAAGAAGTATAATAAAAAAGGTGTGGCCATTTCCTCCCAGGGTGAATCATCAGTCTCGGAGGGATATGTTTACGAAGCCATTAATGGCGCGTCAAGGGAGCAATTGCCTGTAATTTTTGTTTTTCAGGATAATGGCTACGGCATCTCAGTTCCCAAGGCCGATCAGACAGCAAACCGAAAGGTCGCAGATAATTTCTCAGGATTGAAAAACCTCAGGATAATTCATTGCAACGGAAAGGACGTCTTTGATTCCATGAATGCCATGGCCGAAGCCAAGGCCTGGGTATTGAAAAATCAGAAACCTGCCATTATTCAGGCCAACTGCATCCGCATTCATTCACATTCCAACTCCGACAGGCATGAACTGTACCGGGATGATTATGAGCTTAATTATGTGAGCGAATATGATCCGCTGGGCAAATTCAGGCGGTTACTGATCCGTTACAACCGATTTACCGAAGCGGAACTCGCGGGGATAGAGGAAAATGTAAAGCAGGAAGTCAAAGAATCGCATAAAAAGGCTATGGCCGCTCCGGATCCCAC
Source organism: uncultured Bacteroidales bacterium (assembly GCA_964456825.1). GTDB lineage: Bacteria > Bacteroidota > Bacteroidia > Bacteroidales > UBA10428 > UBA5072. The sequence goes on along the minus strand of CAYWCR010000014.1, from coordinate 18,703 downwards.
GCCGGCTTCCATCTTCGACTTTGTTGTGCCCAAGCCATACAACAGCGGGAAATATCCTGATGGGATTCACTCATTTGACGGTCCCAGGAAGAAGCTGATCGAAGCACTTAATGAAACCCTGAAAACGGAATTCCGGCGTAATCCTGACACCTTTATGTGGGGACAAGATATCGCCTATAAGGAAAAGGGGGGTATATTCAACGTCTCCAAAGGTATGCAGCAGGAATTCGGAAAAGAACGCGTTTTCAATGCACCAATTGCAGAGGATTTTATCGTGGGTACTGCCAACGGAATGTCACGGCTCAATAAAAACATCAGGCTGGTTATTGAGGGTGCGGAATTTGCCGATTATTTCTGGCCTGCCATGGAACAATTTGTTGAGGCAACGCACGAGTACTGGAGAACCAAGGGGCAGTTTTCTCCCAATGTAACGATACGACTGGCTTCCGGAGGTTATATAGGGGGCGGGTTGTATCATTCTCAAAACATTGAAGCCGTGCTGACCACATTCCCGGGTGTGAGGGTCGTCTATCCTTCATTTGCCGATGATGCAGCCGGTCTGTTGCGCACCAGCATCCGTTCCGAGGGGCTTACCATGTTCCTTGAGCCCAAAGCACTCTATAACGCTCCTGTAGCTGCCACTCCAATACCTGAAGATTTTGAAGTTCCTTTCGGCAAAGCCCGCATTCGCAGAGAAGGCAGGGATCTGTCCATTATCACCTATGGAAATACCACCCATATGTGCCTTGAAGCGGCAGAAAAAATAGCCAGGGAGACAGGTGCTGAACCCGAAGTGGTCGATCTTCGGTCACTTTCTCCCCTGGATAAGGATACCATCCTGGATTCCATAAAGAAAACAGGGAAAGCACTGGTGGTCCATGAAGATAAGATTTTTGGAGGCTTCGGGGGCGAAGTGGCAGCCATGATCGGTGAGGAGGCTTTTGAATATCTGGATGGCCCTGTAAAACGTGTCGGATCGGCCTTTACCCCTGTGGGATTCAACCGGATCCTTGAAAAGGCCATATTAACCAACTCCGACAGGATTCTCGAAGCAGTAAAAGAATTATTGAATTATTAAATTGTAATGTCGATTCTATGAATAAGATAGCGCTATGTTTTAGCTTTAGCACCAATAAGACATCACTGGCAGCCAAAAAAATTGCTGCGGAATTCGGCCCGGAAAATATAGCGATGGTAAATGTCGAAAACATCACTCCTGAGCAGTTTACGTCATACAAAAATTACATACTGGGAGTGCCAACCTGGTTTGACGGGGAACTTCCCAATTACTGGGATGAGTTTGTTCCTGCACTCGAAGGTCTTAATTTAAAAGGTAGAAAAATTGCCCTTTTCGGCAATGGCGATCAGAAGGGATATCCGGAGAATTTCGTTGATGGGCTTGGCATAATGGCAGGGATTTTAGAGAAATGCGGGGCCACCATCGTTGGATATACTTCAGCAGACGGATACCAGTTTGAACGGTCGAAAGCGCTGCGTGGCGATAAGTTTACGGGACTGGCACTGGATTTTGAAAATCAGGGAAAGCAGATTAACCAGAAGATCAGGGAATGGGTAAAGCAGCTGAAGGGGGAATTTAAGCAAGAAGGAAGCAGGAGGCAAAAAAAAGTAAACGGTAACCGGTAATTCGTTGTTAAGTCATGCAGCCTGCAGGCAGGCAGGTCATACAGTCTATTCCTGTCTCTTGATTCTATATTCTATATTATATAAATTGGATAAAAGTAAATCGTAATTTTTTATGAGAATAACGCTATTTGTCCTGTTAATCGCTTTGAGCATCGGACTATATGCCCAGGAGAAGATACAGATTTATGATCCGGAAGCTGATGCCGGGCACGACCTTCAACAGTCCATTCAGCTGGCCGGGCAGGAGAACAAACATGTGCTGGTCCAGGTGGGCGGAAACTGGTGCCCCTGGTGTGTAAAGCTTCACGGATTTTTCGGATCAGAAACCGTTATCGACTCGATTATCAAAGCCGACTATATAACCGTCAGGATCAATTACAGCAAAGAGAACAAAAATCCGGATGTTATGGCTTTACTGGGTTATCCCCAGCGTTTTGGTTTTCCTGTGCTTGTGATATTGGACGGACAGGGAAACCGCCTTCACACCCAGGATACAGGGTATCTTGAACTGGATAAGGGATATGATCCGGAAAAAGTAAAGCGATTTCTGCTCGGATGGAACCGTGCTTCAATTGACCCGGTTACTTACCGGAAATAATGGGTCGTTTCTCTATTTTCTCAAAAGTCATTAATTCCTGCGGATAAGGTTCGAAAAGGGAATTTATTTCCAGGGCAGGAAGGTCATGCAATAACCATTGTTTTTCACGTTCAGGGGGCAGTATCACCGGCATGCGTTTCTTCAGGTTATGGATTTCTTCCATTCTTGGGTTGGCGCGGGTGGTGATCACCGTGAAGGTGTTCAGCTTTTTACCGTCAACCGGATTTGTCCATGTATCATATAATCCGGCAAGCGCAAATGCATGTTGTCCTTTCAGGCCCATTAAATACGGTATTTTTTCCTTGCCCAGGGTTTGCCATTCATAAAATCCATTGGTCAGTACAAGGCATCGTTTTGTTTTGAAGGAATTACGGAATGAGGGTTTCTCGGCGAGGGTTTCAGCTTTGGCATTGAAAGTTCTGCGCCTTAACGCATCAGCCGTTTCAGCATCCTTAACCCAGAAAGGGATAAGTCCCCAGATATAAAAACTGATATGGTCAGGACTCCTGTCGTCTATCACCGGAACTGCAGGAAGCGAGAATGCATTGATCCTGTCCCCGGGTGAAAACAGCTCAGGTTGTTCCAGGGTAGCCCGGAAGCGTTTTTCGATCTCTTCACGGGTAAGATTGATCTTAATAGTATAACACAAAGCTTTGGTTTTAATGTTGGCTAGAAAAACAAACCTATACTGAATATGAGCTGGCTGGCACGGGCATCAAATTCATATACTTCATTACCAACCTCAATGCCATCACCAAGGCCGCTTAAACTGCCCTCATATTTAAAGTCAAGTGACAGTTGGGAGACGTCAAATCCGAATCCTGCCTGATAACCAATGGTGGATCTCTTAAGCAAAAGATCGTAACCGGTTAAATCATTCAGCTCCGACTTGTCATTGATCAAAATTGAAGCTACCGGTCCAGCCTCAATTTTTAACGAACCCCATTTATATCCGACCATTACGGGCAGATCAATTTTATTCAGTTCCAATTCCGTAAGTTCTTCATCTCCGGACCCATCAATGTATATATCATTGCGGATGCTGCAGAATAAAAGCTCGGGTTGAAGAAATACATGATGATATTCCCACTGTGTTACAACACCCAAATGATAGCCCATTTTAGAATCTCCATTAAATCGGATCAGTTTGCCACCCGATCTGAAATCATCGGCTTTGATACGGGTTGAATAGACTCCTGCCCTGATGCCAACACGAATCTGAGATATAACGGGGAAAACACCCATGACCAACAGGATGTAAACAATGGAAAACCGCTTTATAATAGGGTTCATAATCAGCATATTTTAGTTTAGTTTCTTACACGAAACTAGCAAGAATTAACTATTTTTCAAACGGTTTTCCATAATCATTTGGTATGATCTGTTACAGTTTTTTTTCAGGCAACTGTTGCCGGTACGGCAAAATCCGTGAACCTTTTACCCGGTTTCGGGTTAATTCAACAGATGCAATAAGATAATGAAAGTTGCGTCATATAGGGTAACCTGATTGCTAAATATGAATCAAAGGATGAACAAAATAAGCCTGATACTGACCATTACAATTTTACTGATAGATCTATATGCCTACAAGGGATTGCTGAGAACCTTTCCCCGGTTTTTTCAGGGCTATTGGTATATTCCTTTGATATATTTCGGAATCACGGCAATCTTTATAGGATCCATCTGGCTTATTACCCGGTTTAATTTCACCGATCGAAGGCCCGGTATCTTTGCCGGCTTTTACTTCTTCGCCGGGATCTTTATGCTGATTTATTTACCCAAGCTGGTGTTCATCGCCTTTCACCTTACCGAGGATATCTATCATTTAATGGCAAAGGCAGCGGTGGCTATAGTCAATCTCACCGATTCAGGCAGCCGTTCGGTTACGCGCATTCACTTTTTATCCGTTGCCGGTCTGATCGCTGCTGCTTTGCCTTTTCTGGCCATTTTGTATGGAATGACCTTCGGTCGATTCAATTACAAAATTGAAAACGTCCGGTTGGAGTTACCCGACCTGCCGGCAGGTTTTAACGGACTAAAAATTGTGCAGATATCGGATCTTCATCTGGGAAGCCTGTACAACAAGAAAGGCAGGACAGCCAGGGCGCTGGCCCTGGTTAATAATCAAAAGCCTGATCTCATTGTGTTTACCGGCGATCTGGTGAATAGTTTTAGCGAAGAGGCTGTGGGATGGGAGGAATTGTTAGCCAGTCTCAGTGCAAAATACGGGAAATATTCAATTCTGGGCAATCATGATTACGGGGATTACTGGCAGTGGGCAAATGCTGAAGAAAAGCAGGCCAACATGGACCTGCTTTCAGACCTTTATAAACGAATGGGATTCCGCTTGTTATTAAATGAATCTGCGGCCATCACCAGTAAGGATGATTCCATTGTCATCATGGGGGTGGAAAACTGGGGCAAGCCTCCGTTTAAACAATACGGGGACCTGAAAAGGGCGATGGCATCAGCTAACGGAGCTCCTTTTAGAATACTTCTTTCCCATGATCCCTCCCATTGGGATGCCGAGGTTGCAGGAAAGACCAATATTCAGCTTACGCTATCAGGACACACACATGCCGGTCAGGTTGGCATCAGGATTAACGGTTACAGCTGGAGTCCGTCGCAGTTTTTTTATAAAAAATGGAACGGCCTTTACAGGGATAAAGGCCAATACTTATATATAAACCGGGGACTGGGGACCATTGGTTTCCCGGGAAGGATTGGCATGTCACCGGAAATCACGGTAATTGAATTGTTCAGAAGCAATGAACAATGAGCAATTAACAATTAACAATTAACAATTAATGACTACGAGCTATTTGTGTTATTTATAATGAATTTATTCCCTGATCCGTTCTCTCATGTTCCGGAATTTTATTTCTTTGCAGGACTAAAACAGGAGTCGACAATAATAAACAAGTATTAATTTTTCAACTTAATTTCATATGATAATCTCAAAAAACAAAATTGTATCGCTCACCTACGAGCTCAGGATTGACAAATCGGATGGAAAAATAATAGAATCCCTTACCCAGGATGCTCCGCTGACGTTTCTTTTCGGCTCAGGTTCTCTGCTACCAAAATTTGAGGATCATCTTGCAGGATTGAAGCCGGGTGATAAATTTAATTTTTCTCTAGTTTCCGAGGATGCCTATGGGGATTATACTGCCGATGCCGTGGTCAATGTGCCGCTGAAAGCTTTCGAGGTCAATGGCAGCGTTGATTATGAACTGGTAAAAAAAGGAAACCATATCCCCATGCAGGATGGAAACGGAAATAAACTGAACGGCATCGTCAAAGAAATATCAGCCGATGCTGTTACCATGGATTTCAACCATCCGCTGGCAGGCAATAATCTTTTTTTCGCAGGAGAGATTGTGGATATCCGGCAGGCTACAGAAGAAGAAAAAACGCATGGACACGTCCACCACGCCAGTGGCTGTGAAGGCTGCTCTGATTGTGGCGGGAATGATGGCGCTTGTTGTTAACTAAGCCGGGATCAGGCAATCGTGAAATTGTCTCCATCCTGCAGAACCGGGAATTTTTTTCTGAAATCCAGCAAGGATGAATATTTGAGTTCTGCGCTGATCAATTTCTCATCCCCTGCAGTAAGGCTATTTAACAGATTGCCCCTGGGATCTATAACGGACGATTCACCGATGTATTCAATATCATTACCGTCCTTCCCTACCCTGTTAACACCAATAACATAGGACTGGTTTTCAATAGCCCTGGCCTTCAGCAGTGTCTTCCAGACATCACTCCGCTGTGCGGGCCAGTTAGCGACATATACCAGCACATCATAATCATTCCGGTTACGGCTCCATACCGGAAAACGAAGATCATAACAGATCTGCCAGCATACTCTCCAGCCATTGATATGGCTGATAATCCTTTTTGTTCCCCGGGCATAATATTCATCCTCCCCGGTCATGCGGAACAAATGCCGTTTATCGTACAGGTCGGTTTCAGCAGCAGGATTAGCACACATCAACCTATTGTAATAATTATCATTCTCATGTATGATCAAACTTCCGGCTATGGAACAATGGCCGTTAACGGCATTGTTTTTTAGCCATGCAACGGCTTCATCCTGCATATCAAGGGGGATATCTCCGGGTGTTGACAAAAATCCGGTAGTGAACATTTCCGGCAATAATATGAGATCAACCGGTTTTTGATATGAATGGAGCATACCGGTATACTTCCGGAGATTTTCAATGGTATTTTTCCAAACAATATCAGGTTGAATGATCAGGATTCGGAGAATTTCTTCTGGCATCCGGCGGGTTAAATTAACAACAGATTGATCAGGTTTTATTCAGCATTTGCTTGATCTTCCTGGAAAGATCATCAGGATCAAAGGGTTTGGTAATGTATTCATCCGCTCCCATCTCAAAGGCTTTACGCACGGTTTCAGATATTCCAATCCGGCTTACCACAGCAATGGGCATGGTTTTATTCAATTCATTCCTTACAAAATCAATGATTTCCAACCCGCCTTTGAAAGGCATGTGTATATCTACCAGGAGCAGGTCGTAATCCTCCTTTTTAAGCATCTCAATAGCCCTTTTTCCATTAAAAGCGGTATGAATCTGGTAATTATCGAGCCTCAGCCGATGTTCGATAGCTTTTGATGTCAAAGGATCATCCTCTGCTATAAGGACTTTCATTTTATCATTGATTTAATTTGAAGTCTTGTTCAAAAGCATCCATTAATTCCTTAACCTTGGTTTTTACCTGGCTGACCAGTTCTTCCATCTTGTCAAGATCATGACCTGTTTTTGCGTTTTCTTCAATTTTCAGCAGGTCAGATTCCAGATACTTAATGCCCAGAAAAGAAACACCGGGTATAAATTTATGGGCTTCCCTGCCCAATGCATCAAATCGTTTAACAGCAATCAGATGTTCCATTCTTTCAATAATCGGACCAGCGGTTCGTTTAAAAGTATTCAGCATATCCACAATGAATACCTCATCATTATTGGAAAGCTTTTTTAACAGACTTAAATCATATTTCGGCTCCATAGTCCCTTCAGAATAGTTCTACCTCAATTTTATTTCATCTTGTGCTTAAAGATAGGCATTAAATTAAATTATACCATCGTTTTTATTGGTATTTTATTAAACTATAGCTGTTTGCCTCTGTGGTAACAACTGATTCCACCTATTGTTCATCCATAAAAGGAAGGGTCAGGTCAAATCCTGAAAGGCGACTGTAACACACTGAACCCGTAAAACGTATATAAAACATTGTGGCTGTAATTCCTATCCTGTCAGAATTTAGCAAAAAACATAAGCATTAGTTGGCTTGATTTTTGTTTTACTTAAAATGAAATATTAAACTTGCATACTTTTAAATGAATTAATGATGAGACAATTTGTTAAGATTTTCGGTACCCATAAGGATGGTTTAATAATGATGGTTTTGCTGTGCACTATGAACGTGCTGATGGCGCAGCGTGATTTTGCCAGTAATCCTGCATATGGCAGGGACAGTACTACAAGAATTACCTGTGCCAGCAATCTGTCGACCATGAGTGAGTTTTACAGGATCAATATGTTTGATTATGCATATGATGCATGGCGTTCATGTTTTGTTAACTGTCCAAAGGCCAGCAAGAATATTTATGTGATGGGGGCCAGAATCTTAAAACACAAGATTGAAAATGCTTCCGATAATGCCATAAAGCAGCAATTCGTAGACACCTTGTTAATGCTGTATGATAAACGGATTGAGCATTTCGGGCAGGAAGGATATGTCTGCGGCCGAAAAGGCATTGACATATTGCGATACCGTCCGGAAGAAATTGAAAAAGCGCATCAATGTCTCAGCAAATCAGCTGAGCTTGAAAAGGAAAATTCGGAAGAGGCGGTGCTGGTGACCTTTCTTCAGTCGACCAACGTCATGTATAAAAACAATCAGCGATCAGCGGAAGATCTGGTATCGATCTATCTTCAGGTGACCGATTATCTTGCCCAGTCAAAATCAAAAGACACGGCAACCCTCAAGGCAGCCAGTGAAAGTGTTGAAAAGATATTTTCTGAGAGCGGAGCCGCCAGTTGTTCCATGCTTGATGAGATTTTTACGTCCAGATACGAAAAAAATCCCACTGATGTGGAGATGCTGAAAAGGATCACGCGTGTTTTTGACAGGGAAAACTGTACAGCATCTGCTTTATTTGCAAAGTCTTCAGAATCATTATATAAAATTGAACCCTCCGCGAATGCTGCCTATAACATTGCCAGGATATTCGAAACACAAAATAATCTTGAAAAGGCTTCCTATTATTATAGTCAGGCGACAGAACTTGAAACTGATAACAAGATCAAGGCTACATACTTTTATAAGCTGAGCCTGATTGCCGAGCAGCAGGGTGAGCATACGATCTGTAGAACGAACGCGTTGAAGGCTGCTGAATTAAATCCCGCCTTTGGCGATCCTTATATGGTCATTGGTATGGCTTATGCGATGTCAAGTTCAGCATGTGGCAGCAATGCATTTGAAAGGGGTTCCGTTTTCTGGGCCGCTGTTGATATGTTTATCAAAGCAAAAAATACGGATCCTGCCCTGACAGAAAAGGCCAATGAATACATAGCCAAATATTCCGCTTATTTCCCGACAAAGGAAGAGGCATTTTTCAATAGTTACAGCAACGGGATGAGTTATACGGTGGGTTGCTGGATAGGCGAAAAGACCGTGGTAAGAACGAGATAATACCCTTTTCTGATTTCCTTATTGGTGGTTTCAGGCCGGAACCTGAAATCTGCTATAATTTGTTTATCTGGTTGATGAATTCATCGTTAGGCACAATGCCTAATTTATCAGCTGAATAAACAGGTTTTATGCGGTCAACAAAATACATATCGACTTTACCCAGGTTCTTGGCTTCAATTTTTCCGCGGTAATTGCAGTCAAAGAAGTCTTTAATGTATTCGTATGTGGCGCCTGAGATATTCACCATGCCGACATAGCCTGACTGTTCCATCCGGCTGGCAATATTGACCGTATCGCCCCAGATGTCATAGGCAACTCTTTTCCTTCCAACCACCCCTGCTACAACAGGACCGGTATGGATGCCGAGCCTCAGTTCCCAGACCGAAAGGTTATTCAATACTTTTGAATCATTAAGGCTGTTCATATATTGCTGAATCTCAAGTCCGGCAAGCAATGCGTCAATAGGGTTACTTTTGTTGCTTAAGGGTAATCCTCCCGCGCACATGTAGGCATCACCGATGGTCTTAATTTTCTCCAGGTAGTGTTTGCCAATGATGTCATCAAATTTTGCAAAATACGAGTCCAGGATACTAACCAGGTCTTTTGGTTCGAGGCTCTTGCTGATGGTGGAAAAACCCTTAAAATCCGCAAAAAGAACACTGACCAGCTTATACTGTCGGGTTCCTGCACGGCCTTTGGATTTAAGCTGGCGCGCGATCTCAAAGGGGAGGATATTCAGCAGCAGTTTCTCAGATTTCTCCTGTTCATCTTCGATTTGTCTTTTCTGGCGGTTTATCTCAAGCGTTTGTTCGCCCAGCAGGGTATTGGCCTTTTCAAGATTCTGACTGATCTCCCGCATCTTGCGGTATTGTTCATTTAATTGCTCCTCCTTATGTTTGAAAACGCTGATATCAATTTCAACGACCAGCAATTTATCGATTCCGCCACTGGCATTGATCTGAGGATTAATGAAGGTTTGTATCCACTTTTCCTCTCCCTTCCTCGATTTAATCTTGCTGATGAAATCAACGGGAACTCTGTTTTTCAGGCAGCGGTTAAAAATATTTACGATATCAGGGGCATGGGTGAGGCTAAAAATAGTGTTGCCAAAACTGGATTTATAATCATCCAGTTTGTAGCCATGGACTTTTTCAAAGCCTTCGTTGGCCCATTCAAGTTCCCCGTTTATTTTGACGATGAGAAATGCGAAAGGTGTGCTATCAGAAACCATGGCAATTTTCTCCAGCTCAAGTTTCTCTCCTTCCACTTTATCAATTTTTTCCTGGGCAATCCGGAACGATTCAACAACAGTGATAGCCTTACTGACCCTTGATTTAAGTTCACCGATCGAAATGGGTTTGGTTATGTAATCAAAAGCCCCTGCCTTAAATGCATTTTCAAGGTTTTCAGGTGTATTGAAAGCGGTAACGACGATAACGGGGATTCTTTTTGTAGTTTCTTCTGCCTGCAATAACTTCATGGCTTCGATTCCATCGAGCACAGGCATTTTCATATCCATAAAAATAACGTCCGGCTGTTCCTTCACAGCCATTTCGTAACCAACTTTGCCATTCTCGGCCATCAAGACCTCGTATTTATCTTCGGCTGTGCGCAGAATGCCATTGATCAGTTCACGATTGGCCTCATTATCATCAACCACTAATACTTTATAACTCATGGTCCGGGTCCGAAAATTAGTTGATCAGCAGGGTTATATATTTTCAAAACTAACAAATCATCATCTGGTTTGCAAAATATGTAACGTAATAAATCCATTAAGGTTATAGTAATTTGCAGAAATAAAGGTCTGTATACAGTCATTAAACCTACCGTGCAAAATAAAAAAAAAACCGGCGAACCGGGTTTTACATGATCATCCAGGGGTTATTTAAAACTCTTCAGTGTATCATGAATGATTTCTACAGCCTCCATGATCTGGTCTTCTGTGATCACAAGGGGTGGTGCAAACCGGATAATATGTTCATGCGTAGGTTTTGCCAGCAGGCCGTTTTCTTTTAACGCCAAACAAACATCCCAGGCTGTTTTCCCATTCCTGGGTTTGATCACAACCGCATTCAGCAGGCCTTTGCCACGCACAAGCTCAACCATTTCATGTTCCTGTTCGAGTTTCTTCATTTCATTCCTGAAGATCTTGCCCAACCGGTCTGCATTTTCGGCCAGCCGTTCATCTTTCAGCACCTTCAGTGCTGCGATGGCAACTTTACAGGCAAGGGGATTTCCGCCAAAAGTGGAACCATGCTCACCCGGCTTGATGCACAGCATTATGTCGTTATCGGCAAGCACTGCGGACACAGGCATGACGCCACCCGACAATGCTTTGCCAAGAATTAGTATATCGGGTCTTACTCCTTCATGATCGCAGGCCAGCATCTTTCCTGTTCTTCCCAGCCCGGTTTGTACTTCATCGGCGATGAACAATACGTTGTTCTTTTTGCAGAGGTCAAAGGCAGTTTTCAGATAACCGTCTTCGGGCACGAAGACTCCTGCCTCGCCCTGGATGGGCTCAACCAGAAAGCCGGCTACGTTGGGATCTTTAAGTGCATTCTCCAGTTCCTTCAGGTTGCTGTATGGGATAACCTTGAATCCGGGCGTATAGGGGCCGAATCCTTTATACGAACTGGGGTCGGTTGACATGGAGATGATGGTAATGGTCCTTCCGTGAAAATTCTCCTGACAGACAATAATAACGGATTCATTTTCGGGAATCTTTTTTACTCCATAGGCCCATTTGCGGCAAAGTTTTAATGCGGTCTCAACACCTTCCGCGCCGCTGTTCATTGGCAAAACCTTATCATACCCCAGTATTTCGGTAATGTACTTTTCGAATTTACCCAGGCAGTCATTATAAAATGCCCGTGAGGTGAGGGTCAGCTTTTTGGCCTGTTTTCGTAAAGCCTTTATGATCTTGGGATGACAATGGCCCTGATTGACCGCTGAGTATGCTGAAAGAAAATCATAATACTTCTTTCCTTCCACATCCCATAAAAAAACTCCTTTTCCTTTTTTTAGCACAGCCGGCAGCGGATGGTAATTATGTGCACCAAAATCATTTTCCAGCTGAATGTAATCCTGACTTGTCCGGGTCATTTGAAGTTGTGTTAGATTAATGAATGATATTAAACTATTGTATATAGTTACAATAATATTTCATTTTTATACAAAAAATTATGATAAAAAGCAGGAATTAAAAGAAATGCAAATTTAAAATTTTAAACTTAAAACCGAGCGGAAATTTTCAGATTAAACAGTATACCGGTAAGGTTATTGGGTACGCCAAACGTATTGGGGTAGCCTTCCTGGTTTTGGACCACCTGCACCCATTGTATGGAAGCCTCATTTCGGAAATTAAAAAGATTAAAAATCTCGAAATTGATCCAGGCATCCTTAAATTTTGAAAACATGCCTGAAACGTTGTTTCTTTTTCTGCTTATCAGGGATTTTGATAATCCGATATCGATGCGCAGGTATGGTTTAAGGGTGAATTCCTTGCTCAGGCTGGGCCTGGTATAGTCAGGAGTGCCAAAGTTCATCCGGCCTCCGTAAAACATGGTCATATGCAACTTGTAATCGGGATTATTCGGAAAGTAATCCTGGAAGAAAAGTCCGAAGTTGATCAGCTGGTTGTTCGGCCTGGGATAATAACCGGGATAGATCACGGTACCGTCGGGTTCCACATGATAGTCAAGATAGACATCTTCCCGGGTATCCATGACCGATAAGGTTGCCCATGATTCAGCATCCCTGACAAATTCGCCGTTTATCTTGAATTCGATGCCCGTGGCATAACCTCTTGCATGGTACATGGGCATGTACTGGATAGCCACATCTTCGCTCACATAGGGGATCAAATGTGCCAGATACTTATAATAGACTTCCATGGTGAATATGAAAGGACGGTCCAGCGCCATGAAATGATATTCAGATCCCAGCAGGTAATGGATTGATTCCTGTGCAGGAAGATCCCGGAACAGATTTCCATAAGGATCCACCAGTTCATTGTAAAAAGGAGGCTGATAATAAAGCCCCGCCGCAGCATGAAAGCTTACCTCCCTTTCCCAGTAAGGTTTTAAGGTGATCATCAGCCTGGGGCTGACCAGCATCTGGTTGTTGATATCCCAGTAATGAAATCTTACACCCCCTGAAAGGAACCATTCTGCAAAGGCATTACTGCCATTGAACACATGCTGAACATAACCCGAAAAACGATGGGAAAAGAGTCTGTTCCGGCTTGCTGTGAAATCGTACATCTGGATGGTCTCATCGGCATTGGGCACCATGTAACCGGCTGAATCAAGCATTTCCCATTCCCTTATACGGTCGAATATCCGTTCCCGCTGCCAGGATAATCCCCATTTCAGATTGTTGTTCCCGAAATACAGCGAACCTCTGTGAGAAATGTTATACACGTATGCGTCAAGATAATTGCGGGCATGCTGAAGGTTGGTACCCACGCCAATGTTCAGTATGCTGTCGCCTGATGTTTCCGAACCGACCGTATTGTCCAGCTGGTTTATCCAGTATTGCCCAAGTATGTCATAACTTACTGATTCGCTGGTATTAAAAACTGAGCCGATCAGTTTCAGTGACATATTTTTAACCGGCTGATAGTTCAGCGTCATGGCGCCCATGTATGTATTGAATGCATCCTTTTCCTGACCTTCATAAAATATGGTAAGTTCCATCACTTCCTGGTAGGTCCCGAACTCAACTTTCTTCTCCCTGGGAATTACGTTGTATTGATTCCGGGAAATATGGCCCAGGAGGCTGACCTCAATTTTTTTTGTCAGATCATAGGTAAGGTAGGTCTGGAAATCGAGATACCGTGTCTTGTAATCCCCTTCAGTCTGGAGTGCATTGAGCAGGTACTGGTTTGTTTTATAACGGAGTCCGGAGATATGGGTGAACCGCTGGTCTTTTGAAGCTCCTTCCAGGTGAATATTGGCTCCCAGCAAACTGGCCGAAATACTGCTGCCGAATTGTGAGGGTCGTTTATATTTAATATCCAGTACAGAAGACATTTTATCTCCGTACTGAGCTTCAAAACCGCCGGCCGAAAACTGTATGGAAGAGACCATGGAGGAATTGATAAAACTCAATCCTTCCTGCTGGCCTGATCGGATCAGAAGCGGCCGGTAGATCTCAATATCATTAACATAAATAAGGTTTTCATCAAAATTGCCTCCCCTCACTGAATATTGGGAGCTCATCTCATTCCGTGTGGAGGCTCCCAGGGTCACCAGAATGGATTCGATGCCCCCGGAAGGCGTTGGGATATTGTCAACCGATTTAATGCTGATGCGTTGCAGAGAACCGGCTTTTTCAAATTTGCTTTCAATGACTACTTCATCCAGTATTTCAGGAGCAGGTTCCAGTTGCGGGTTCATTTCCAAAACCTGACCGGGCTTCAGGATAATGGTTTCCGTTACTTTTCTGTAACCCAGGAATGAGATCTCTATAGAGACCTCCTTCCCGGCCGGAATGCGGAGTTCAAAGTAACCTGATGCATCGGTAACAGCACCGGTTTTCTCCGCAATATCAATAATATTGGCTCCTAAAACAGGCAGTTTATTTTCATCGGAAACAGTTCCCTTTACTATGCCAAACTCCTGCGCCATGACCGGACACAAAACAATGCTCAGTAAAAAAGACCCTATACCAAAGATGTATTTTCGCATTCAGAGTGACAAAGCAATAATATTAACAAATATAGTGATGATATATTGCCGGTATCGCCTATTTATTATATGATTTATTCTTTTTGCTTTTAAAATCTCCCCTTTTTAAAGCTTCGAAAAATTTAGCCCATGCGAAGGGATTGAAAAGCTGGTAACTGGGATTCTGTCCCTGGGTAAAAGTCTGACGGTATTGCTGTTCCATTACATGGCTGAAATTCTCCCGGGCATCGGGATCATGGTCCATGATGATCTGTGTCCGCAGCAGGGCTATGTTCCTCCTTGCTCTTTCCATATCATCGTTCGGTAATTTCAGGTTAACAAATGCTTCCTTAAATTCATCATATGATTTCCAGGGATAGATCTCAACCGCATTGATCATAATGGTATCGGTCTCCAGTAAAATATCCAGTTGAAGAAACGGTCTGGACAAAGATTCAGGCATTCTGAGATATTTGCGTTTGTAACCTACAGAAGAAAACAGAACCGTATCACCTTCTTCAACTACCAGGGAATAACGCCCGTCGGTATTGGTAATGGCGCCCCTGTAACTATTCATAATGAGGATGTGTGAAAACGGAAGAGGCTCAAGCAGCTCATTGATTATTCTGCCGTTAAGCTGAATGAGTTTTTTTTCCTGGGCCAAACCGGAAAAAGCTATTATCTGAAAAAAAATGAATAATGCAATACTTCGCTCCATCAGGATATCCTTACATTCTGTCCGTCAAATTAATACGTCCATACCATCACAAGGGGTTCAAAAATAGTCAAAATATTGAACAGTACATCACAGGAATAATTATTTTCATTATTTTTAATAGTGAGCTGCAGTTCAGTATCTCATCAACAAAACCGCATGGTACAACAGAAAGAAATAACAATCGGGCCTTTCAAAAGAGGCTTTCATTTGATAACCCAAAGCATTGAAAAGCACCTCGACCAATTGCCGGAAACCGGAATCGTACATGTGCACCTGAAACACACATCGGCTGCACTGACCCTTAATGAAAATGCTGATCCTTCCGTAAGGCTTGATTTCAGCGGCTTTTTCAGTAAGCTGGTTCCTGAAAATGATCCTTTATATACACACACGCTGGAAGGTGATGATGATATGCCTGCCCATATCAAATCATCGCTGCTGGGTCAATCCGTTACTATTCCTGTAACCCATCACCGGTTAAACCTGGGTATCTGGCAGGGAATTTATTTATGTGAATTTCGGGAATATGGAGGAAGTCGTGAGCTTGTTCTGACTATAATTGGATAATTTTTACTAACTTAGGATCAAAACCTTTTGTCATGTTTAGGGACAAAGACCTCCAACAAATCAAAAAACGGGGAATGGACCCTGAAGAAGTCGAAAAGCAAATCGGCTATTTTATACAAAAGTTCCCCTTTATGCGGCTGGTTAAGGCTGCCACAGCAGAAAATGGAATAAACCAATTGACCAGCAAGCAAATTAAGGAGTATGCAGCGGTATATACATCAGCAGAAAACCTTGATGTGACAAAATTTGTTCCCGCATCAGGAGCTGCCAGCCGTATGTTTAAAGCCCTTTTTGAATTTGATGAATCTTTTAAGCAGGCGAACTTTGATGCAAAAACCTTAACCAAAGATGCTTACAAGCATATAAAGGAATTTTTCGACCGGATTGACGATTTTGCCTTTTGTGAGGATCTGTCCCATGCCCTGCTTAAAACCGGAAAAACTATTGCTGAGCTGATCAGGCGCCATGAATATCATGTGATCCTGGCTGGGCTTCTGACTGAAAGCGGATTGAATTATGGCAACCTGCCCAAAGGAATGCTCAAGTTTCACCGCTATAAAACATACAACAGGACGGCTGTTGAAGAACATCTTGCGGAGGGAGCCGGATATGCTGTAAATCCGTCGGGTGTTGTCAAAATTCATCTGACCGTTTCTCCCGAACATCAAAAAGGATTTGAAAATCTGATAAAAAAGGCAATTAAACAGTATGAGCCGGAATATAAAGTTAAGTTCAACATTACTTTTTCCATACAAAAGCCTTACACGGATACCATAGCCGTTGACCTGAACAATGAACCTTTTCGTGAAAGTAACGGGTCCATGCATTTCAGGCCCGGAGGCCATGGTGCCCTGCTGGAGAATTTAAATGACCTGCCGGGGGATATTATTTTTATCAAGAATATTGATAATGTTGTCCCCGACCGCCTGAAACAGGATACCATCCTTTATAAAAAGGCCCTCGCCGGGATGCTGCTGGTATACAGGGAAAAAATTTACAACTATCTGAGGCTGCTCGAAAAAAATAAAAAAATTGACGAAAAGCTGCTTAATGAAATACGGGTTTTTCTGAGCGAAGATCTTTGCACAACCATCAGCAGCAAGCTGTTAGCCAATCCTGATCATGCCAGGCAGGTATTCTTAAACAAACTCAACAGGCCCATACGGATATGCGGCATGGTTAAAAACGAAGGAGAACCTGGAGGCGGGCCTTTCTGGGCAGTAAACCCTGACGGATCAGTATCACTGCAGATCGTTGAAACCTCTCAGGTTGATCATCATGACCCGGAGCAGGAAGCCATTCTTTTCAGCTCTTCACATTTCAATCCGGTCGATCTGATTTGCTCCATCCGGGATTATAAAGGAAAAAAATTCAATCTCATTCAATACCGCGATCCCAATACAGGGTTCATCAGCAAGAAATTTAAAAATGGCAAGCCGTTGAAAGCGCTTGAATTACCGGGATTATGGAACGGATCCATGTCAGACTGGATCACCATTTTCGTGGAAGTTCCGGTAACCACTTTTAATCCGGTAAAAACCTTTAGCGATCTGCTGCGGCCTGAGCACCTGGCGGTTAAACAATGAACAATGAGCAATGAATGATGAGTGCTGTTCACTGTTTACCGATTGCTGATTATTTCATACCTTGGCCCTGATCTTATCAGGTTACCGCATGATCATTGCCGTTAATACAAGACTTTTATTGCAGGATAAGCTGGAAGGAATTGGCCGGTTTACCTGTGAAACGCTTCGGATCATCACAAAAAAACATCCGGAGCACAGGTTTATTTTCATTTTTGACAGAGCATTCTCCGGTGACTTTATTTTTTCCGGCAACATTACACCGGTTGTGGCATTTCCTCAGGCGCGGCATCCGGTCCTTTGGTATGCTTTCTTTGAATGGGGTGTTCCGCCTGTTTTAAAAAAGTACAAGGCTGATTTATTCCTTTCTCCTGACGGTTGGTTATCGCTCCGGTCAAAAACCAGGTCGATGGCTGTTATTCACGATCTTAATTTTTTTCACTTCCCTGAGTTTATTCCCTGGCATATTCAGCAGTATTATTCCTACTATTTTCCCCGTTTTGTGAATAAAGCCTGCAGGATAGCCACGGTATCGGAATTTACGCGCAAGGATATCATCTCCCGTTTCAGTTATGATGCATCAAAGATAGACGTAGTGTTTAACGGAGCCAATGATATTTTCACACCATTAGATGAGTCCGATAAGAAAGCTGCCCGGGAAAAGTACGCAGGAAATTGTCCTTATTTTCTCTTTACCGGACTTATCCATCCAAGGAAAAACCTGACCAATCTGATCCGTGCTTTCAAACAATTCAAGCAGAGCATAAACAGTAATGTTAAACTGTTGATCGTTGGCAGCCGGAAATGGTGGACCGACGATATGCAAAAGGCCCTTGAGAATTCGGCCTTCCGGGAAGAGATCATTTTCACCGGAAGGGTGGATGATGAAAGTCTTCATAAGATCATGGGTTCAGCATTGGCTTTGGTGTATGCATCCCATTTTGAGGGCTTTGGGATTCCCATTCTGGAAGCCATGTATTGCGACACCCCCACCATAGCTTCAGAGACCTCATCTATGCCTGAAGTGGGAGGAAATGCAGTGCTGTATGTTAATCCGCAGTCGGTTGAATCGATCAAGAATGCCATGCTTGGCATCTACAACGACGCAAGCCTTCGCAATAAACTGATAGAAAAGTCGAGAATCCAGCGGCAGAAATTTACCTGGGAGAAGACGGCGGATAAACTGTGGGAAGGGAT
>CAYWCR010000013.1:63637-64960 GCA_964456825.1 uncultured Bacteroidales bacterium | reverse complement strand
ATATGGCAAGGAAGAACGTCATTATTATCGGAGCCGCAGGAAGGGATTTTCACAATTTCAACACTTGTTTCAGGGACAATGATGATTACCGGGTGGTAGCCTTTACGGCAGCCCAGATACCCGATATTGCAGGGCGGAAATATCCGGTGGAGCTGGCCGGAAAAAACTACCCCGACGGTATTCCGATCTATGCCGAAGCTGATCTTGAAAAGCTGATCAGAGAATTTCTCGTTGATGAATGTGTTTTTTCATACAGCGATATACCCTACAACCGGGTTATGCATATCGGTGCCCGCGTGAATGTTGCCGGGGCCGATTTTAAGATGCTGGGAGCCGGGCAGAACATGCTGAAAAGCAAAAAGCCCGTGATTGCCGTCGGTGCTGTAAGGACCGGATGTGGCAAGTCACAGACCTCAAGGCGGGTGATCGAGATCCTGATGAAAATGGGATTGAAGGTAGTGGCGGTAAGGCATCCGATGCCCTATGGCAATATTGCCGAGCAGAAGGTGCAGCGATATGCTACCCTGGCCGATCTGGTAAAGCACAAATGCACCATTGAGGAAATGGAAGAGTATGAACCACATGTTACCCGTGGCAATGTAATATATGCCGGAGTGGACTACAAGGCAATTCTTGACGCCGCAGAGAAAGATCCCGACGGTTGTGATGTCATTCTATGGGACGGGGGGAACAATGATTTTCCTTTCTATAAACCCGATCTTTGTATTACGGTTACCGACCCTCACCGGGCCGGCCATGAGCTTTCCTACTATCCGGGGGAGATCACATTGCGGCTGGCTGATGTGGTGGTGATCAACAAGATCGATACTTCTTCACCCGAAAATATTCAAATCGTACGTGAAAATATAAACCTTGTGAATCCCAAGGCCCTGGTCATTGATGCTGCCTCTCCCATTATGGTCGACAAACCTGATCTCATCAGGGGGAAAGCCTGCCTGGCCATTGAAGACGGCCCGACCCTCACCCACGGTGAGATGAAAATCGGTGCCGGCACGGTTGCAGCCCTGAAATGGGGTGCCAGCAAACTGGTTGATCCCCGTGAATATGCTGTAGGCAGGATAAAAGAAACCTTCCAGACATATCCCAATATCGGTACCCTGTTGCCGGCCATGGGATATGGAAAACAGCAGATTGCCGACCTTGAGAAGACCATCAATGCAACGCCCTGTGATGTTGTGGTGATTGGCACGCCCATCGACCTGAACCGTATTGTGAAGATCAGCAAGCCGACGGTAAGCGTCACCTATGAACTTCAGGAGATCGGTTCCCCCAACCTGCAGATGGTGCTGGAGGATTTTGTGA
>CAYWCR010000013.1:8294-63537 GCA_964456825.1 uncultured Bacteroidales bacterium | reverse complement strand
GAACTTCAGGAGATCGGTTCCCCCAACCTGCAGATGGTGCTGGAGGATTTTGTGAAGAAGATGAAGAAGTAGGGACAAGGGACAAGGGACAAGTGGGGTTTCTGTTCCACCGTTTCACTGTTCCACTATTCCGCTTTTTCGTTAATTTTATCGTCCAAATACAGCTCCTGAATTATGGAATACAACGACCTTATCCGCACCCGCGAAAGCATCCGCAGTTATGACCCTGCCCGGCCGGTTGAGCCGGATAAGCTGACCCTCATCCTGGAAGCCGGGAGAATTTCCCCATCAGCAGCTAACCGCCAGCCCAGGGAGTTTTGGTTGATTTCTTCAGCACCGATGCTGGAAACGATAAGGGAGTGCTATCACCGTGACTGGTACAAAAATGCCCCTCACATACTGGCGGTCGTCGGTAAAAAAGACGAAGCCTGGGTGCGGACTGCTGATGGCTATAATTCGGTGGAGACCGATACGGCCATTGCCCTGACCCATATTATTCTGGCGGCAGAGAATGAAGGGGTGGGGGCATGCTGGATTGCAGCATTTGATGAGGTTAAACTTCGAAAAGCGCTGGATCTTAAGGAAAATGAAGTGGTATTTGGCATTACGCCGCTAGGGTACCCGGTGCCTGGCTTTTCTAAAAAAGGAGAAAAGATCAGAAAAGCATTTCAGGATGTGGTAAAATACTTGTGACCGATACTTTCCTCATTCTCCTTCTGTTTCTGATTCAATAACCACCCTGTCAGGGTGGGGGTACCCTGACAGGGTGTACCTTTAGATTTTTATTCCCATGAACAGCACATCGTCCACCTGCTCGTAGTTTTCCTTCCAGAGGTTGAAGGTATTCTTAACGTGGACATACTGTTCATCCATGGGTTTCTGGTAAACGTCAATCAGCATGTTTTTCAGGCGGACCATCTTATATTTTTTGCCCATAGTGCCGCCAAACTGATCAGGGTAGCCGTCGGAGAACATATAAATGATGTCCCCCTGGGTAAGCTGAAGTCCTTCATCCGAGAATGATTTTATGTCTCTGTCATACACACCTCCTACAGAGCTGTGGCTTCCCTTGAGATAGATCTGCTCGCCATCTTTATATACGATCAATGGCCTCATGGCTGCAGCATACCGCATATATTTTGTTTTCAGGTCGATCTCGCAGACGATGATATCCATGCCATCCGGCGGTTTTGTACCGTCTTCAAGGTTCTGGTTAAGGGTATTTCCCAATTCCGTATCCAGCACCTTCAGAATTTCAGACGGCGACTTCCCGGCTTCCCGGAAACAGATATCCTTGATCAGCGTGGTCCCGATCATGGACATGAAAGCCCCCGGAACACCGTGCCCCGTGGAATCAGCACAAACGATGATGAACTTATTGTCATTGACCTTATCAAACCAGTAAAAGTCACCCGATACGATATCCCTGGGCTGGTAGAATACAAAGCTTCCGGAGAAGTTCTGCTGCAGCCTTTTAACGGGAGGAAGGATGCTGGCCTGGATGCGCTGGGCATAGGTTATACTGTCGGTGATATCCCTGTTCTTCAGCTCAATTACTTCTTTCTGCTCAACCACTTCCTTGGTCCGTGCAGCTAGTTCTGTTTCAAGGTATTCCTGAAGCTCTTTCTGCTTTCTTTCCCGGTATTTTATTATGGTCAAGATCGACAGCAGGAGTGCAAGCCCGCATAGGGTGATAAACCACCAGGTTTTCCAGAAGGGCAGTTTAACGCGGATATGAAAGGATACCGGTGTTTCCTGGCTCAGACCGTTGTTGTTATAAGACTTTAACAGAAAAGTATAATCCCCGTCCTCAATGCGCGGATAGCTGGCAACATTAGCGGAGGTGATCTCGGACCATTCCAGGTCATGTCCTTCGAGCTTGTACTGATATTTTACCGCTGCAGGATCGCCGTATGACAGGCCCAGAAATTCAATCCTGAGCTTATAAAGGGAATAGGGCAGCACAATATCCTGGTTAAAATCATATTCCTTGTCGGAAATGACCAGTTTGGTTATGTTGGTAAAAGGAGGGATGGGGCTGCGTTTGTCCCTGGCGGGGTCGTAAGTTATCAGTCCCTCTGATGTCCCGAAATAAATTACTCCCGCATCATTTTTGTAAGTGGCGTTGAAATTGCAGTCACCGGTAATCCCCTTGGTAA
Organism: uncultured Bacteroidales bacterium; assembly: GCA_964456825.1. Taxonomy (GTDB): domain Bacteria; phylum Bacteroidota; class Bacteroidia; order Bacteroidales; family UBA10428; genus UBA5072. The sequence goes on along the minus strand of CAYWCR010000013.1, from coordinate 61,378 downwards.
CGTCATAAACCTGCGATGTATAATTCCTGGTGTTGATGCGGCTGATGCCGAGGCGGTGTCCGATCCATACACTTTGATCATCGCCGGGCACAATGCTGTAACAATAATTCGATTTAAGTCCGTCAACGGTGGTGAAATTCAGTACCGTATCTGCAGTGAAATAATATACTCCGTCGCCGTATGTTGATGCCCATAGGTTCCCGGTTGCATCCTGTGCGATGACATTGAATTCCTGTTCAATTTTACCGGCCGGATAGGCCAGCTGGACATCACCGTTTGCCAGGATCTCATATATTCCGTTGGTCCGTGTTGCCAACAGCAGCCGGTTATCCCGGGTCACCAGCACATGCTTTATATCATTGTGGGGAAGTCCGTTCAATGTGCTGAATTTGGCAATGGATCCGGTTTTTATATTTACGGTATAAATTCCGTCGCGTGTGGCAAGGTAAATGGTTTCTCCGGCAACAGCAAGGGACTGGACAATATTCCCCAGTGAGTTATCGGAATAGGGTATCTTTCGGATGGCACCGGTTTTGGTATTGAGATTATATAAGCCGCTGGTTTCGGTACCTATATATAGGTCATCCTGCCGTCCGGCCAGGGCTGTTATCTTATCCCCCGGCAGTCCGTTACGCTGGCTGTAGGTGACAGGGACGCCCTTCCTGCCAGGTTCTGTCCGTGCTATGGTCCCGGTTCCGCCGATCCACACGGATCCTTTGAATGATAACACTGTGTTAATATTGTTTTCGATACCGGGCATTGTATAGTTAAAGAACGAGAATGCCTGCCCGAGCATCAGCGCAAGGCCGTCACCATAAGTGGCGATCCAGATGTTCCCTTCGAGATCCTCAAAGACCGTTTTAATGGAATTGCCTGACAACCCGTTGGCTTTGTCCAGGTGATCCATAGCGGCAAACCGGCCTTCCTTACCGGGACCGCTCAGCTTGTACAGGCCGGTGTGAATGGAACTGAGCCAAAGGTTCTTTTCCGAATCTTCAAAAACCGATTGAAAGTTCTGGGCATCAAGTTTAAATTCTTTTCCCACCGGAATCAGGGAATAGGAATTTTCAGCAAGGACCAGCCGGTATGCACCGGCATCATCAGTGGCAATCCAAAATGCTTTTTTATCACGGCTTTGCTGAAGGTACTGAATTTTATGAAAAGCAAGTTCTTTCACTGAGGCAATGAGCATTACCGGCTTATCTGCGTCTGCAAACTCGTAAATATTCAATCCATCGGGTGAACCGACCAGCACTTTCTTACCTTCTACCCACATAGATGTCAGCATCATTTCCTGAATGCCTTCGATTTTTCTGCCTCCTGAAAGATCATTGTCCAGCAGGATCAGCCCGTTGTTCAGCGTAGCCAGCAAATAATCCTTATTTGTTATTTGTGCTATTCCGGTAATTGAACTTTTACAATCAATACCGGGTGCAGCTATCTTAAACGTTGTCCCGTCATAGCGGGCCAGTATGCCATTGTTAAAACCAAACAGCAGGTTCCCGTCCCCATCTTTATAACTGATCACGGCAACCCGCCCGATCAGTGAGTCATTTAGGGAAGGAGCAGAAAAATCAAATCCGTCAAAGCGGCATAAGCCTTCTCCCGTTCCTGCCCACAGATACCCCCTTGCATCCTGGTTTATGGTATACACAAAAGGATGGCAAATCCCATCCTGTGTGCTATAATTTTTAACCTTGAAGTTCTGTGAGAAGCCTGCCAGACAGGCAAAAGCTAATATTAATGCAATAGCCTGCTTTTTATGATGAAGATGCATATCTGACTATTTAGTTGTGCTCACTTTTTTATTTTTTTCTGCGCCAATTTCAACGCGGGGTTTCGGAACACCGCCGAGTGGAATTACATAGAATGGAAGCAATTCTCCATACTGGTTTCTGACATTCACCACCACGTTATTGTTCCTTACCGGCGGATTCTTCTTTTTAATAAATTGAATATCAAGGGATGTATTCTTTTCTTCTTCAAAAATCTTGAATTCATCCTCAATCCATACATCTTCGGCCGAAACCTTGGTAAGCTGGCCATGACGTGCAACCGAAACCGTGCGGATAAGGCCGTCGCTGTCCCAGTCAAAATTAGCCAGTTTTACGGTCAGGGTCCTGTCGTCAACAAAAGGATAGATATGCGACACTTCATTCGGATCATCATGCATGCGGAATGAGTATTCATAGGCAAATGCGTTGGCTCCTTCAACAGGCTTGTTCACATCGGCCAAGGTGCTCAGGTAATATCGGTAGAGGTTGCCGTCATCACCGGCTACACCGTCACAGATGACCTTAAAAACATAGCCGTCAAATTTTGAAACAAATTCTCCCTCAGAAGGATTGAAAGGCCCGAAGGTGTACCAGTTCTTATCATAATTGACCTGGTTGCTGAACGATTTGGTGGTCAGTAAGTTACCACTTTTATAATTGCCCTGGGGTTGTGTTTCCTGGGCATCTTTAAGGGAATAACTTTCTTTGCCTCCGTAAACGGAGTAGGTCATTTTTGTATCCCATAATCCGTTGATCTCATCGCATTGTCCACCTATTTCAGGATCATATACGCGGATGTATATCGCCTGGGTGAACTTTTTGGGTATCAGGAAGAAAAAGGTCTGGGAAAAATCATCATCACCCCAGGAAGTTCCGGCTTTCGGTCCAAAGGTCATCAGGTAGGGGATATTTTCATCACCGGCAGGCACCGGTTGAGAGAATCCGTTGATGATCAGGGTAAGTCCCGTCAACATAAGTAAAATCTTCTTCATATCATCATTTATTTAGGCAGCAATGTATAACTATACGTTAATATCCGGAATAGGTTTAACAAAATCCATACCACGATAATTTTTTATCGGGTACGGGGCAACACGATGATTTTTTTTGTGACACAAGCTTTTTCCGGAAAGGCTTCCTCATCAGCAACAGCACCCGTTACACCCAGCTGAATGTTATAGAGCCCGGGCTTTCTGAAATTATGCACCGCCTCCCTGCTCTCGGCCCTTGTGGCATCGCCGAAATCCCAGTAATACCCGGCAATGGTAAACGCAAGGTTGGATTTCAGGGCATTGAATGGTATTTCGGCACCGACATAGGCGGTATCGGCTGATGTAATGTAAGGTTGCACTATATCTTCAACGGCCAGATCGTAGGTAGCTTCATTAAAATACACTTCTCCGGTGACCAGGTCGATCACATTCAGCCTGACGGTATAATTGCCGGTGGTGGCAAAGCAGTGGTCGGCTTTCAATCCTTTTTTGCGGGTACCGTCACCCAGGTCCCATTCATAGTTGAAAAGGGTGGTGTCGAGGTTCATTTCCCGCGCTTCATAGAAAGTATAGCAATATTCATTTTCCTGCTGTTCCAGGCAGTTTGCAAAAACCGGAAGCGTGGAATAGGCCATGTAAATGTCCATGGAATTGCCCCGGGTGGAACAGAGATATGCCGTATCAGCAGTTTCGTTAAAGACAAGCCCGAAGTCGTCGTTTACCGAATTGAAAGGATCAGGAAGGGCGACAGGGTCCTGCCATTCACCGTTCACCAGTTCAGTGTAGAATATGTCTAGTCCGCCCCTGCCTCCATGGCCTCGTGAAGAAAAATACAACCGGCCGCTTTTATGCAGAAAGGGATAGCCATCGTTGGCAGGAGTATTGATTTTAGGTCCTAGGTTAACAGGGTTTTTGGGCTGTCCGTTTACCATTTCCGATACATAGATATCATAGTTTCCATAGCCCCTGGGATCGGTGCTGCAGAAAAACAGCTGACGTCCGTCATCGGAAAGACAAGGATAGGCTGTATTGATATTCAGCCGGCTGAACGGGAACTGTTTTGGGGTCGTCCATTCCCCGTTTACGTATTCTGAGCTGAAGATCCCGAGTGCAGTATCACCCCGCAGGCTATTCCCGACCTTTTTTTCAGCGTCGATGCTGCGGGTGAAGTAAATGGTTTTACCGTCCTGGCTGAAGGTGGCAGGACCTTCATGATATTGGGTGGTCAGACCCTTGTCAAATTCCTGTGCATTGCCGAACTTGCCTGGTTTTTTCTGCTCTGACCAGTAAAGGTTAGTGTTGTTATAATTCAGCAGATCTGTTGATTTGAACAGTATTTTGTTTCTACGGTCAGTGCAAAAAACAACACCGTTCTTATAAAGGGTAGGCCCGTATTCCTGGGTCAGGGAACCATTAAATGACAATTTCCGGACGCTGAAGAATTTTTGTGCCGGGGTAACTCCGCCTGTGAAAAAGGCGATGACGAGAGTCAATATTATTTTGTTACGCCGTTTCATGATCAGAAAACTATTGGATTTGAGCGGTCAATTTTAAATCCGAGATCCACCTGCAGTGCTATTTCAAAGGAACTGCGATTGGAAGGCAGATTATATTCATTGACCTGGTTGAATCCGCCGAATCCGAAATCATAAGCCAGGCCGAGAGTTGTCTGATAATTAAGCCGGTAATTCAGCAGCATGATCAGGGCCTTCGATGTCCGGTAAGAAAATCCGGCTCCAAATACCTCTTTGTACAGCATACTGACCGTAGCGTCGAGCACCATACCCGCATTTTCATAAAGCATCTGTATGGAGGGTGTCAGCTCCCATTTTTCATCAAGGTTGAAGTGTACTCCGCCGGTCACATAGTAGGCATACTTTGAAAAATCATAGTCCGCAATAATTTTGCCATTGTTATTGGTTTTTTTACCCACCATAAAAGGCACAGAAAATCCTGCAAATACTTTCCTGTTGTTATAGTAAATCCCGATCCCGAAATTGGGAAGGAAATAGTCGTCGGTGTACTCGCTGAATACCGGGTCGCCGCCTTCCAGATTAAGAACTTCCTGGTTTCCTGATGAAAAGCCTCCCCTGAGGCCCATGGACAGGGTTCCGGTACCGAGCAGCAACCGGTAGGCATAGTTGGCATTAACGCGTATGGAACTGCGGATACCAATGCTTTCATAGATCATATTCCCTCCCCAACCGGTCCTCGTGTTTTTTCCCGGAAAGTGAAAATTCAGGGCATAATCCTCAGGCGCACCTTCAAAACCAAACCACTGATGGCGGCCAATAAAGCCGGCGCTGAATACCTCGTGACTGCCGGCATAGGCAGGATTGATCGTCAAACCATTAAACCGGTACAGGCTGAAAAGGATATTCCTGTCCTGCGCCCGGCCAGAAGCCAGGATAAATGATATTGCCAGTATGCCCAGAATCAGTTTTTTCATCGCAGAACCTCAACAAATAATTTATACGTCTCGGGTTCAGTTTTACCTTTTACCTTTATTTTTATCACATAGAAATAGGTACCCTCGGGGACGTCCACGTCCGTGTCCTGATATTGTCCGTCCCACAGGTCGCCCTGGGTATAGTCTGCCGATTCCCAGACAAGGACTCCCATCCGGTTATATATTTTTATTTCTATTGATTCCGCGTTCGTTGTAGGGATGACGAATTCATCGTTGATCCCGTCGCCGTTCGGGCTGAAACCTTTCTGAATTTCCAGGGTTTTGATGGTTATGTTCACGGAATCCTTGATCTCAGGGCATATCCCGTTGACGATGGTCCACCGGAGTAACGTGACGGAAGCCAGGTCGGTTATGGTGGCATTGTGAAGGGTGTCGTTGCTGATTATTCCGGTCCCTTGAACCACTTTCCATGTGCCGGTACCGATTGGCGGCTCGTCGGCTTCAAGTTGTGTGGTATAAATGTAATCCAGTGTCTGGTCTTCGCCGGCATCAATCTCTGTGGGCTGCTCGTCAAAAGTAACGAGAACCGAATCCCGGTCGGAACAGTGCCAGTTGGTAACCGTCCATGCCATATACCGGGCACCGTAATGGTCCTGGTCGATAGTAACCACAGTAGAAGGATCTGAGGGATCTGCAAAAGTACCTCCGGCAAATGACCAGTGGCCGGTGTGTGTAGTTAGCGGTATTTTAGCTTCCAGGCTGATCTGGTTGCTGCATTCCTCCCGGTCCTCGTCGGGGTCTGCATCGGCATCGGCATCGGGCACGGCATAAACGACCACAATGGCTTTATGGCTGTACCCGGCGGGGTCGGCATAACAGGAATTGTTATCCCGGATGGCAAGCATACCGACATCATAGCTTTTCTCTGTATTTTGAAAGGTGACCAGGATGGAATCCCGTGATGCAGTGATCCCTGATTTTGACTGGTCATCCATATCATTGGACCTTACCGTCACCTCGTAGGGAGCGTGGCCTCCCGAAAGGGTGAAGGAAACAAAGGAGGATTCCAGGCCGCAGATCGTGTCGACCGAAGCAATAACATCCCCTGAAGGCAGGGGATGGATGCGAATCAAAACCGAATCGCTGGTGGACGTGCATTCTTTCCCGGCGGCAGAGGAGTATATAATTCTGCGGAACAATATGCTGTCAGTCAGGGCTGAGGAAGTAAATTCAGCCTGGTTGTTGGGCGTTCCGTTAGCTGTTGACCAGGCAGAACCATCAGTGCTTTGCTGCCACAGAAATGCATAATCATCCGTTTTGCCGCCGGAATAACCCGGACCGTTCAGCTGCTTGCCGGTGTTGAAACAGGTATATTGAATCTGGCTGCCCGCTATCTGGTTGTTGGTGATAACCGGATAAACCGTCACAGTGACCACATCACTTATGGTATCGCAGATATCGGAGTTGACCTTGCGGGCGAAATAAGTAGTTTTTTCAAGGGTTTCGGATGCGTAGGATGCAGATGTGGAAGATCCTGCAGCATTTTCCCATGGGGCCGATTCCTCTTCTTTTTTCAGCCACTGATAGGCAAATACATTATTGCCGCCTGACACGCCTGATGAAGGATTGAACGGCAGGGGCGTATTGTGCTGGCACAAGGTTTGATCGGCAAGGCCGAGATTGTTAATAATGGGGGGTATAACGGTCAGTTCCAGGCTCAGGGAAGTGTCGTGGCAGGCATATTGGCCGGTCTCCCTTAGTTCACCGGAAGCGACGATTCTTCTGTAATAGGTGGTTTGCAGTACCGTTAACGGAGAAAGGCTCTGACCGGTTGCCCCGTTCAACATATCCCAGCTGCCGGTAGTGTTGATCATCCATTGATAGCTGTAGTCGCCCGGTTTACCACCTGAAGGCGGCTGTCCCTGGATTACATGGTGAAAATCTCCTGAGCACCAGCGCGAAGAATCAGTAATAATAAGATTATTGGTTATGGATGGCAATACGTCAACTGATTTTATTGCTGAAGTATCGGTGCAGGCATTGTCGTTTCCTGAATAGACGATCCTCCTGAACTGGGTTGTTTCGTTCAGGGATCCCGGATCGTATTGTCTGATATTGCTTGAGCCGATCTCGGTCCAGTTTCCCACAGCCGGTTTATGCAGCCATTTATAGCGGTAATTGCCATCGCCGTTCAGCGGCGTGCCTGCATTTAAAGGCCCTGGCCCGAAGCCATCGCAAATCGTTGTATCCTGTGTAAAGAAAAGATTAGCCGTAATTTTTGGCAAAACGGTGATGGTTACCTTTTTACTGGTATTGGTGCAGACGATAGCCGATTCCACTATCCTGCGGTAATATCGCGTAGCTGTCAATGTACCGGGATTATAGGCCGGTGATGCTGCCCCGCCTATGGTATTCCAGTTAATACTGTCAACACTGTACTGCCACTGGTAGCTGTATGTTCCGTTACCACCGGAAAGCGCGGCCCCGGTAAGTTGTTTTGCCGTAGCGTTAAAACAAAGGGTATCATTCGGGATGATCGTGTTACCTCCGATGGCGTTGTATACCTGTACTTTTATGGGTCTGCTCTCATCAACAATGCCTTCGGACCTTACGATACGCCGGTAATAAGTAGTCTGGTAGAGTGGTCCGGGCTGGTAATCGCGGGTATTGGCTATGCTGTCCCAGCTCACGCTGTCGGTGCTTTTAAACCAGGCAAATGCATAAATTCCGTTACCGCCTTTTGGATTGCTTCCGGTGAGCAGGTTGGGTGTCTGACCGGCGCACAGGGTGTCTTTGTCGTGGATGGTATTGAAAAGAAAACCGTTCAGGGGCAGCAGCAGGGAATTTTTTACGATCCCGTCATTGTTGCCGTCTTCCCCATACTGCAGCGGACATGAAGAGTTAGCGTCACCCCGGTCACCCTGTGCAGAATCAATGACAACCGGTGCACCGGGGAATGAGGTGCCTGAGTGCCACAAAATACCACCGCTTCCTCCTCCTCCGGCGCCTGTGCAGTTAACCGTATTGCCGCCTTTTCCGCCGCGGATCTCAACCGAGAAAGGCCCTGAATAGGCAGCTGCATCCAGCAGAATGGTTCCGCCTCCGCCTCCGCCTCCGCCGCTGGCGCCGGCAGTTCCCGTTACATTTTGCCCGTTAACTCTTATTGATCCGCCATTTCCGAGGAAGGTCTCGGTTATCAGCATGATAATGCCCCCGCCGTTGCCACCGGGCGTCGCAAAAAAAGAAGAGGCCTTATTCTCCGTGCCTGATCCTCCTCCTCCGCCCATAATGATCTGCCGTGTCGTGGTCAGATAGAATTTATTTTGAGATGATAGGTTAACGCCGCCGGAAGCAACGGCATCTTTATTAATATTATCACCGCATGACTGGGATTGCTGACCACCATTCCCCGCATCTTTATAATTGGAACCTCCTCCACCGCCTGCAAAACGGCCCTGTCCTCCTCCTCCTCCGTTTAATGCATGTGCAGCTCCTTTAGCAAAGGGATAGCTGGTTGTAACGATTCCTTCTCCTTTGTATCCTGCATATCCATATGTTGTTGCAGGCAGGTTAATGACAACATCGCCGGAGTGACAATCACCCAAAGCATAATCATTTTCATCGGGTTGCCCTCCGCGAAATCCTTTTGCTGTAACATCAATGGTACCCTGCAGGTCAATGGTATCAAACCCGATGATGGCCACAATACCACCGGTGTTCCCGTCCCAATTCTTGGCAGTGATGGTCCCGTTAACGGTGATCTTGTCTCCTTCAAGGATGCGGACCAGCTGAATTTTTTCACCATGGTCATAGGCATTGTCCAGGTCATCTGTGAAGGTTACGAATTTCTCAGTTGTACCAACCACGTCATTGATCTGAAGGATCTCAAATTTTCCGCAATTTCTGATCAGGCCGAAAAAACCCTGTGATGTTGATGTCCCGGAAAGGGTTGCCCCGGTCATCTGAATCAGCAGAACCTTATCCCCCGGCTGAAAATAAGCTAACTCACCGGTGTTTTCCACTCTCACACGGTCGGTAAGCACCGAGTCAACTTTAAGATAATAATTTACTATAACCTGGGACCAGGCCAGGGGAGCAGCGGCCATGGCCATGAAAATCAATATAATGATCTTTCTCTTCAACAGGGCTTCGGTTATTCAGGTTATTCTCTCAAAAATATCAAATTAATACTGAACATGATGGTAAAAGATATTAACAGCATGGTGTACATCATGTTTATACAATGCGTGCTGCCCATCATCTTTACTATAAATTATTTACTTTCAGTGCATAAAGGCATTTCAACCGTGAAGGTCGTGCCGCGCTTTATATCTGTATGAAACGTAATACTGCCGTTGCAGGTTTCAACAATATTTTTTACAATGGCCAGTCCCATTCCCATACCGCTGTTTTTGGTGGTGAAATTGGGCGTGAACATCTTATCCAGCAGTTCTGCAGGGATGCCCTTGCCGTTATCAGCAATGGTAAATACAGCTTTCTGTGCGGCCTTTTCCAGGTTCAGTTTTATTTTGCCGGGTTTGTTCTCCTGGATTGACTGGATGGCATTTTTGATCAGGTTAATGAAGACCCTTGAGATCTGCTCTTTGTCGGCCATGACACAGATATTCTCATCAGAACAGGCAAAGCTGAATCTGATATTTTCGGTATTCGGGAAAAGGTCCAGGGTATTCCTTATGCGTTCAGCCAGGTTGATCCTTTCATTTACGGCTTTGGGCATTTTGGCGAAATTCGAGAATTCCGAGGCTATCTTGGAGAGGTTGTCTATTTGTTCGATCAGGGTGCGGGTAACCCTTTCAAGGTACTTATCGAAATCTTCCGTTTTGTCCTGCCAGGCCTTCTGCAATTGCTGTATGCTCAGCTTCATCGGCGTGAGCGGATTCTTGATCTCATGCGCGATCTGTTTTGCCATCTCCCTCCAGGCACTCTCGCGTTCTGATTTGGCCAGCATTTCCACGCTTCGTTCAAGCTCTCCGACCATACGGTTATATTCTGCCACCAGGTTGCCGATCTCGTCCTTGCCGGCATAGGTGATGGCTTCGTATTGCTTGCCCAGCTTTATTTCGCTGAATTTCTGCTGGATCATCCTGAGTGGCTTTGTGATCTGTTCGGATATAAAGACGGCAATGGCAATGGTCATCAATATCAGCAGAACATACACGTTGATAATGGCCACCGTCAGGGTGGAGATGTCTTTGCTCAGGACATCCTGCTTGGTGAAATAGGGCAGGTTGAGATAGGCCATCAGCTTGTTTTCAGCATTCAGGTAAGGAACATAAGCCGATAGGTAGGAAAGGTTGCCGATGCTTTCACGGTTAACGAATTCCGCCTGTTTTTCACCGGTCAACTTATGATAGGCAACGGGATTCATCTTTTCGCCCTGCAATCCCCTTTCGAATACCTCGGGCCGCGAAGTGGCCAACAGGTTTCCCGCAGGATCATACAGGTTGATATCCGTATAAAAGACATCGGAAAACTTTTGCAGCAGTTGTCCCAGGTTATCGTAGCTTTCATTTGACCAGCTTGCAGTAAGTGGTGTGACATAGGCCAGCTTGTGGTCGATTTCAATATAAACCGACTGGATCTTTTCACTGAGGATATCGTATTGTTTCTTTTTGTACTGTTCGACGCTGAAATAAATGGTGCCGCCGCCGATCAGGATTAAGGACAACAGCAGTATTGAAAGGATGGATAACTGGATTTTGTTCTTGAAATTGAACTCTATGCTTTTTTCGGTGGTGGTAAGGTACCGGAATGAAATAAAGATCAGTACCAGCAAATAGTAAAATACAAAGATGTATGAAAAGGATACCAGCTGGGTAAAGAAAGTTGTGGAAACTTTACTGACGATGATGGCATTATCTTTATCGACATCAAAGAGCAGATGGTCATAATCCTGGGTGGAGAATTTTTTTTGCTTGTAATGATCGAGCGTAAGACTGTACTGAAAACTTCCTTCCTGGGAGATTAAACTGTCTTTATGATATTTGGCATAGGAATAATCATGCAATAAACTACCCGGGCTGTATTTTTCTTCAATAAGCAGTTTCGGGTAGCCCAGTTCTTCAGATATCAGCCTCGATTCAAGTTCAATAAACAGGGTAACCTCCTCTTTCCCGACAGGGCTCTCATATTTTATCCTGCCCAGGTAATTGATCCTGCCGTTTATGGTGTCGATGAAATAAAAGTTTGTATGGGTCAGTGAGTCTCCCCTTTCCTGTATAATTTCATCGAAGAACTCGTAGCAATTCTGTCCGGCGTTAATAAGAAGATTATAGGAAGGTTTGCAATCGGTGAATCGCAATGAGTATTTGCTCCAGAAGCCATTAAAATAATTATCCTGCAGGTGATTAAAGATATCTTCAAAGCTGTAATCGAGGTTGAAAAGATATCCGGCAAGGGTAGTGTCGTTCACTATTTTTTTATTCAGTCCCTCCAGCAAGTATTCGGCTATAGGGTCATGCTCCGAAGTCAGTTTTTCAGCCAGCACTTTCATGGTGTTTTTTTCCTTTAGTTCGGTGTACCGTGAAATAAAATATACCGAGAACATGGCAAACAGGAAAACAAAGACAAGGAGTGCGGAATAGTTGTAAGATATGGGTTTACGATAATGGATCAGCGCCAGGAAAAGAAAAAAAACATAGAAACCCGCAAAAGATACCAGGTCAATTGAATAGTCTCCTGCATAAAGCAGCAACAATCCAATGCCATAGTTCATGGAAAATATCAGGATGAGCCTTGTGGCAGGGATCATTCCTGAAGCCAGGGTAAGGATATGATCGGCGAGCAGGAGCAGGCCCGTCAAATGAAGGGCAACGACCAGCAAGCCGATGAAGGTATAAACCGTGAGACCGGTAACTTTAAAGGTCTCAAAATTGATGCTTGAATTCAGTATCAGGGAGGAAAAGATATAATGTGAAAAAATGAAGTATGCGGTAAGCAGCATTACCAGCAGGACAATACCTGAATAGGCTTTCCGGCTTTTCCCTGCCTGAGGGGAATGGCCATAATAGAAATCACTGCGGAAGCGGATAATAAGAAAAATGATCAGGATTGCATTCAGCAGCACATCTCCAAGGGATGGCATAAACAGCGATTTGGCGAAAAGAAAAGGGCCGAACAGCTCGAGGTTATAAAGGGCTCCCGGGAACAGGAATTTTACCTGTAATGCACGGCCTGTCAATAAAAGTATGACAAGCAGCAGGAACATGGCATTTTTTACCGGCCCTCCCGATATCCTTTTAAATATTAGTGTAATGACAACCAGGAAAAGCAACAGGGCAAAAAGATAAAAAATGGAAGGAAGATAGCGTACCAGCCAGGGATATTTTAATGCCCCGTCGAATACCAGCGAAAAAAGATACTGGTTTTCCCAGTCAAAAAGACTTAAGTCGCTGTCCCCGGATGTAAGTGATATCTGTGTCGTATAGGGTATATGCAAATCTTGCTGAAATGCATTGTGAAGGAATTCATTCTGATAGGGATATTCATGTTTTATTTTCAGCAGGCCTATTATGACGGTATCACCCTGTGTATATTTTCTGATGATATACCAGGTATTGGAAATAAAGGAAAAGCGTGAGGTGTCATGCTGAAGGTTCTCCATGGCAAGACTTGAAATCCCGTTACTCGACCAGTATACCAGGCTGTCCTTTTGGTAAGACAGGAGGATAATACCTTTTTTATCAGCTTTTTTGGGATCGGAAATCTCACCCCTGGTTTTAAAATCCGCTACCACATCATCGAGGAGTGCAAATTTGCTGTCCAACTCCCTTTGGATGCTGCCCTGATCAGATGAAGTATATAGTTTTTTTTTCAGAATATCTCCGGAAAAAAAGGCCAGGATTGCGCACACCGCAAAAAGGAGCAGGTAATGCTGAATGTTGAGTTTTACCGTCATATCTGTAAATATACGATTCTGTCATTTATGATGATAGGACTCACCCTTTAAAATTGTAAAGGCACGGTACAATTGTTCAGCAAAGATAAGCCTGACAAGCTGGTGCGGGAAGGTCATGGAAGATATGGAGATCTTTTCCTGCACTTTTTCATAAACGTCCTTTGAAAACCCATAGGCTCCTCCGGTTACGAAGGTAAGATTGCGCACACCCCTGTTCATGCAACGCTGGATGTATGTTGAAAAGCCGGCTGAGGTCATTTGTTTTCCGTGTTCATCGAGCAAAACGGCCATATCGGTGCCGGCCAGGTGGCGGAGTATGAGATTCCCTTCCTGTTCTTTAATATAGTCGGGGGATGCTGATTTCCCTGTTTTTATGTCGGGCGTGCTTACCATCTCCACCGGTATATAATGGGCCAGCCTTTTCAAATAGTGGTCAATGCCTTCCTGCAAGTAGGGTATATCAGTTGCCCCGGTATTTAGTACTTTAATTTTCATTGTATTTCTGATTATTAATTCTAATTTTATGGCCATTAAATTGTGGCCTGTTTTTTGCTAAAGAAAAGGACGAACGAACTTAGTGATATTGTATTGAAAAAAGCATGCCAAAAATTAAAAACCATGAACAGATTCGGGCGGACATATAAAATGACCTTGTTGCTGATGATCCTGCCGGTCCTTTTTATGCAATCTGCGCGGACGGAGATACCGGAAGCCATAATCAATGCCATCAGCACGGGAAACGCTGCCACACTTGCAGTCTATTTCAATGCCAGCCTTGAAGTCGCCATCCTTGACAAGGAGGACTTTTACAGCAAACAGCAGGCTGAGCTTATTATGAAGGATTTTTTTACCCGCAACACCCCTGCTTCCTTTTCCATTTTACATAAGGGAGGGAAAGAGGGTTCTCAATATGCTATCGGAAAACTGGTTACCTCAGGCGGCACTTACAGGGTGACCATTCTGGTGAAGATGAAAGAAAACAAACCCCTTATCCATCAATTGCGATTTGAAAAGGATGAAGAATAAGGATCTCGATCTTTTTATTGAAAATGCCCTGAAGGAAGACATCGGTGATGGAGACCATACGTCGCTGGCTTGTATTCCCGGTGATAAAAAAGGCAAGGCCAGGTTGCTCGTGAAGGAGCCAGGTGTCCTTGCGGGTATCAGCGTCGCCCCGCTGGTATTTAAAAAAATTGACAAGGATATCCGCCTGGATGTATACCTGAAGGATGGTTCGCTGATTTACCCCGGTGATGTGGCCTTTATCGTGGAAGGAAAGATATTGGCATTGCTGCAGGCAGAAAGGACAGTGCTTAACATCATGCAGCGTATGAGCGGCATAGCTACCGTCACGAGACGTTATGCAGATGCACTGAAGGGGCTGAAAACCAGGGTGTTGGATACAAGAAAAACCACACCGGGCATGCGGATGCTGGAAAAGGAAGCGGTGCATACCGGCGGAGGCGTAAATCATAGAATGGGCCTTTACGATATGATCCTCATCAAGGATAACCATATTGATTTTGCGGGTGGGATCAGGGAGGCTATTGAAAGTAGCCGCGCTTACCTGAAAAAAACCGGCAAAGACCTGAAGATTGAAGTAGAAGCACGCTCGCTGGAGGATGTTAAAGCCATACTGGGAACCGGAGGAGTTGACCGGATCATGCTCGACAATTTCACGCCGGAGAATACCCGGCTTGCCGTAAAAATGATCGGTAATAAGGTTGAGACCGAATCATCGGGTGGGATCACCCTTGAAAACCTCAGACAATACGCAGAATGCGGTGTTGATTACATCTCCGTCGGCGCATTAACCCATCATATTGACAGCCTTGATCTAAGTCTGGATGCCATTGATTTTTAACAGATGTCAGAAATCCCGGCCCATAAAAGAACCTATCTTTTCTTTGACAAGAAGGTGCATAAGCTGGGAGACTACTTTCGCCGCCTGCCCTTTCCCGGTTCCAGGGGAGTTCCCGTGTATGATGTCTTCATCTTTTTCTTTCAGGGCCTTAGCAAAGGATCGTTAAATACCAGGGCCAGCGCCATTGCTTTCAATTTCCTGCTGGCCATGGGTCCAGGCCTTATATTCATCTTAACCCTTATCCCTTACCTGCCCATAAGGAATTTTCAGCACGAACTCATGGAGATGTTATATGATCTGATCCCTGAGAATTCTTACATCGCCATCGAAACCCTGCTGGATGAAATTTTCAGAAAACGCGCAAGCCTGCAGATCTTTGGCTTCCTGCTCACGGGTTTTTTTGCGTTAAAAGCTGTGGCAGGCGTGGTTGAATCTTTCAATGCCACTTATCATACCGTGGATACCCGGCACTGGGTCGAGATCCGGCTGGTATCCATAGGCCTTATCATCATTCTCCTGCTGCTGATATCATCTTCCGGTCTGCTGTTGCTGTTCAGTAAGCTGGGCGTCAGGATGTTATCCGATGCCGGCATCGTCAGGGGATACGGGGTTGTAATCCTGATGCAAGTAGGCAAATGGATCATTATTTTCTTTCTTACCTTTTTTGCGATTTCTTTCCTGTATTATTTTGCTCCTGCGCGTAAAACCAAATGGCGCTTTTTTTCACCCGGTTCTTTCATGGCAACCCTGCTCGCCATCCTTGCCTCCATTATTTTTTCCTATTTTGTCAACCATTTTGCTCCTTTTAACCGGTTCTACGGTTCCATTGGCACGCTGATCGCCATGATGTTCTGGTTGAATATCAGTGCGCTGGCCCTGCTGATGGGATTTGAGCTGAATGCCAGCATAAAAAATGCCAGGCTCAGGTCGAATGAACCAATCAGCATTTGAGTTGTTTTAATAGGGACAAGGGACAAGGGACAAGGCAGTGACTAGTGACAAGCCTGCCTGCCGGCAGGCAGGTGACGAGTGACAAGTAATGCGAGAGCAAAAAGCCGAGAACTAAGAACCGGGAGCAAGAATATCAGAACAAAAGGCAAGATCTATTTGACTGCACGACTGCAAGACTGCAAGACTCAATCAGCAAATCAACCAATCAACAAATCAACCAATACTCCGGTGCAAGATATCTCCACCTTACGAAAAGAATACCAGTTGTCGCGACTGGAATACGAAAGTCTCGATGCCAATCCCCTGAACCAGTTCAGGTTCTGGTTAAATGATGCCATGCAGGCGCAGGTTTCAGAGCCGACGGCCATGACGCTGGCAACAGCTACAGCTGATGGCAGGCCTTCGGCACGGATCATTTTATTGAAGGATATCGATGCAGACGGACTGACCTTTTTCACCAACTATGAAAGTAAAAAGGGAAGGCAGCTTGAATTCAATCCCCGGGCAGCTTTGGTTTTTTTCTGGCCTGAACTGGAACGCCAGGTGAGGATTGAAGGGAAAGTGGTCAAGGCGTTGCGCAGGGTCTCCGATGAATATTTCAATGCCCGGCCTGAAGGAAGCAAAATAGGGGCATGGGCATCGCCTCAAAGCCAGCGGATCCCCAGCAGGGAATACATGGAAAACCTGCAGCGCGATTACCTGCAATTATTCCGGCATAAGGTACCGGAGCGCCCGGAAAACTGGGGAGGGTATAAGCTAATCCCGGGCTTGTATGAATTCTGGCAGGGGAGGGAAAACCGCCTGCACGACCGATTTGAATATTCGCTGAACGGGAATATATGGGAGGTTCACAGGCTGGCACCGTAAGAACCGGTAAGAAGACCCTGACAGCGGTGTGTGCGAGCTAGCGGGTTGAAACCCTGTCAGTGGTCTGAGGGGTAAATGGTAATCGGTAATCGGTAACCAGTGAAAAGTGAACCTGCCTGCCGACAGGCAGGAAACAAAAAGTGAAATACTTAGTCTGTAGCCTACAGCCTCTTCTTTAAATTGGCAATATGCTCTTCCAGCGATTTTATTTTGATTTCCGCGTCACTTTTCTTTTTCTGCTCCATTTTCAGCACTTTCTCGGGTGCATGATTAGCAAATTTCTCATTGGAGAGTTTGTTCATGACTGAGTCCAGGAAGCCTTTCGTATATACCAGCTCCTTTTCAAGCTTTTCCAGTTCCGCCTCGTGATCATGCAGATCCCCCAGGGGAATATAAAATTCCCCAAACCGGTTGATCAGGCTTGCGGCGCCTTCCACTTTGGCATCGACCCGTTTCATTTCAGACAGGTTAGCAAGTTTAATGATGGCGGCATCGAAATCATCATCCCAGTGGGCTGATTTGATGTAAAGCATCAGCTTTTCCCTGGGAGAGATCTGGTTTTCCGACCGTATATTCCGGATGAATCCTACAATTTCCCTTGCCACTTCAAATTCCAGGATCTTTTCTTTATCATAGGCCTTGACCTGAGGATTTCTTTCATTCATGATACTGCAATTGGCCGGTCTTTCCTTCAGCAATTGCCAGATCTCTTCGGTGATAAAGGGCATGAAAGGATGCAGCATTCTCAGCATTATTTCGAACATATCAATGGTAGCGCCATGAGTCCGGTTGTCAATGGGTTGCCCGGGGGCAGGCTTGATGATTTCCAGGTACCACGAGGCAAATTCATCCCAGAACAGTTTGTATACGGTCATCAGCGCTTCGGATATGCGGTATTGCTGGTAGTCCTCATCAATTTCGGCTATGGCCTGCTTCAGGCGCTCGTAAAACCAATAAACAGCGGCACGGGCAGCATCCGTGGGCAGGAGATCCTTTTCGACCTTCCATGAATTCACCAGCCGGAAAGCATTCCATATTTTATTGGCAAAATTCCGTCCCTGTTCCGGAAGGCTTTCATCAAAGAGCAGATCGTTGCCGGCAGGGGAACATAACAGCATGCCCACCCTCACGCCGTCGGCTCCGTATTTTTCGATCAGCGCGAGCGGATCGGGTGAATTGCCCAGTGATTTCGACATTTTGCGCTTTTTGTTGTCGCGTACCATCCCGGTGAGGTAAACATTGTGAAAAGGCTTGTCTCCCCTGTATTCATATCCCGCCATGATCATGCGGGCCACCCAGAAGAACAATATGTCGGGCGCGGTGATCAGGTCATCGGTGGGATAGTAATAGGAAATGTCAGGATTTTCAGGATTCCTGATGCCGTCAAAAACCGATATCGGCCAGAGCCAGGATGAAAACCATGTGTCGAGCACATCCTCATCCTGTGTAAGGTCTGCCAGTTTAAGGTCATGCTTGCCGGTTTTCTCCCTCGCAAGATCCAGCGCTTTCAACGGGGTCCCGGCAACAACAAATTCATTTGTCCCGGCAATGTAATAAGCCGGTATCCGGTGCCCCCACCAGAGCTGTCTTGATATACACCAGTCCATTACATTCTCCATCCAGTGACGATAGGTGTTTTTAAATTTGGAAGGGTGCAGTCTGACGTTGTCATTCATTACGTTTTCAAGGGCCGGCCCCGCGAGGTCTTTCATCTTCATGAACCATTGCATGGAAAGTCTGGGTTCTATGACTGCATCCGTCCTTTCGGAATATCCTATTTTGTTTATATAGTCTTCTTCTTTTGCCAGCAGGCCTTCCTCGCCAAGCTTCTGAATCACTTTTCCGCGGGCTTTGAAGCGGTCAACGCCGACGAACAAAACGGCCTTTTCATTCAGGGTACCGTCATCATTAAAAATGTCGATGCTGTCAAGGCCATGCCTGATGCCTATTTCATAGTCGTTGATATCATGGGCCGGCGTGATCTTCAGGCAGCCTGTTCCGAATTCCATATCCACATACTCATCCTCTATGATGGGAACAAGCCTGTTCACCAGCGGGACAAAAACCTTTTTGCCCCTTAGTTTATGGAATCGCTTATCAGCAGGGTTGACACAAACAGCGGTATCTCCCAGGATGGTCTCAGGCCTGGTTGTGGCGATCGTCACAAATTCATTTTCGCCGTCGATCCTGTACTTAATATAATGGAGTTTTGATTTGACTTCACGATAGATCACTTCTTCGTCTGAAACAGCGGTTTTGGCAACCGGGTCCCAGTTTACCATACGCACACCGCGGTATATTTTGCCTTTGTTATACAGGTCAACGAATACCTGAATGACACTTTCAGACATGTCATCATCCATGGTAAACCTGGTCCTGTCCCAGTCACATGAGGCCCCCAGTTTCTTAAGCTGCTCCAGGATTATGCCCCCGTGCTTATGCCGCCATTCCCAGGCATGCTTAAGAAATTCCTCGCGGCTGATATCCTTTTTTTCAATTCCTTCACTCCTGAGTTTTGCCACCACCCTTGCTTCGGTTGCTATGGAAGCATGATCAGTGCCCGGCACCCAGAGCGCATTTTTACCCGCCATACGGGCACGCCGGATGAGCAGATCCTGTATGGTATTGTTCAGCATATGCCCCATGTGCAGCACTCCCGTGACATTGGGCGGTGGGATCACAATCGTATAGGGTTTACGGCCATCAGGCTTTGACCTGAAAAATCCTTTTCTTAACCAATATTGATACCATTTATCCTCTACCTGTTTCGGATCGTATTTTGCTGCAATTTCCATGGATCAGAATTTATTTATGCAATCGGCTTGCTTAAATTTTGGCAAAAATAAGAATTTATTGGAAACAGGATGAGGGATAGTGGAATATTGGAATGGTGAAAAGGTGAAACAGTGGAACGGTGGAATAGTGGAATCGTGGAATAGTGGAACAGTGATATGACTGCACGACTGCATGACAGCACGACTGAAAGACCAATCTGTCAATCTGTAAACTTTAAATCCCGGTTTACGTACAAGCTGATATGTTTTTCAATTTCTTTGTACCAGTAATTACTATTTAAACTATTTTTGCCTAGGATTTTAAATTAACATGTAAAATGAAAAAGATTCTGACGGTTTTATTGGTTTCAGTGTTTACCATCTCGATTAGTTGTTCACAATCGCCTGATACAGCGGCACTCAAGAATGCCAACCTGGCAAAGATTGAATTCGAGGAAATGGTGCATGATTTTGGTACCATAAAGAATGGCGGTGACGGGACCTTTGAGTTTGTCTTCAAGAATACCGGTAAAGAACCCCTGATCATAAATAATGTAAAATCATCCTGTGGCTGCACCAAGCCTGAATGGTCAGCTGAACCGGTAAAAAAAGGAGAAAAGTCTGCTGTGAAAGTTGGTTACAATACCCGGCTGGTAGGTCCTTTTACCAAGACCATTACGGTATATTCCAATGCCAGCAATCCCATCGTGACGCTTACCATTAAAGGGACAGTGTCACCTGCGGAGGCTGAACAACCTAAGCCGTAATATCCTGTCTCTCATCGGTTTTGTTGCTTTGCTTTCGCACTCACCTGCGGAAGGAATTATAATTATAACCCTTAACCAATGCCTGAAATATCCATAAGGGGCAGGTGTATGCCCAATTCGCCCATTCGCAAGCTGGTTCCGCTTGCCGAAGAGGCAAGCCGCAAAGGTAACATCGTTTACCGGTTGAACATCGGACAACCTGATATTCCTACCTCTCCCAACGCGCTTGAGGCCATCCGCAGCATGGCATTGAAGGTTGTCGACTACGGTCACAGTGCAGGAAATGAAACCCTGCGCCGGAAATTCGTCAAATATTATAAATCCATACATGTTGATCTTGAATACACCGATATGCTGATCACTACCGGTGCATCGGAAGCCATTACCCTCACCCTGCTGACATGCCTGAATGCCGGTGATGAGATAATTGTTCCGGAACCATTCTATGCCAACTATTTCAGCTTTGCCATTGCGAGTGACGTAAAGGTTGTCCCTGTCACCTCCAGCATTGAATCCGGCTTCGCCCTGCCGCCGATCAGTGAGTTTGAAAAAAAGATCACCGAAAGGACCAGGGCCATCATTATATGCAATCCCAACAATCCGACCGGACACGTGTATTCCAGGCAGGACCTGGAACAGATTCGCGACCTGGTGCTGAAACATAACCTGTTCTTCATCTGCGACGAGGTATACCGTGACCTTTGCTATGACGGCAATAGCTTCACTTCGGCCATGCAGATTGAAGGCCTGGAAAATAACCTGGTGCTGATCGATTCCGTTTCAAAACGATACAGCGCAACCGGCTTGCGCGTTGGAGTGATGGCATCGAAAAACAAAGAACTGCTGCAGACGGCATTGAAATTCTGCCAGGCACGCCTTTGTCCTCCCAATATTGGCCAGATTGCTGCCGAAGCCGCCCTGGATTCCCCGCCCGAATACCTTGATATGGTATATCAGGAGTTTCTCAAACGCAGGAATTTTATGGTGAAGGAATTGAACAGCATGGAAGGCGTATTTTGTCCGTTACCCAAAGGAGCTTTTTATACCATGGTGAAACTGCCGGTGGATGATGCTGAAAAATTTGCCATGTGGATGCTGCAGGAATTCTCTTACAACAAACAGACCGTTATGCTGGCACCGGGCTCAGGTTTTTATTTCAACACCGACCTGGGAAGGCAGGAAGTAAGGGTCGCTTATGTGCTGAACATCGACGATTTGGGAAAGGCTATGGAATGCCTGAGGAGGGGGCTGCAGGCCTATCCGGGCAGGGTGGCCTGAGATAAGAAGGTGGCAAAGGTAATCAGTAACCGGTAATCGGTAATAAGTAATATGAGTATCAGTATTGCAAGCGAAGCCGTCAATGACGCTTTCAACATCCATCATTCTTTCCTTCAATTTTTTATTGCTATGAGCTGGAAAACCATATCTTTGTTTCAATGGTTTTTATGAAATAGTCTTTTCGCGTTTCGGGTCTCAGCAGTTTTTCACTTTGCAGTTTTTCAACTCGCTTTTGCTTTCATGATTTCTGCACCATAACCTAAGCGTCAGAAAATGGAATTAACGGCAATTCAGCAGCAATTATTGGGCCTGGTTCAGGATCAGATACCCGATAAGTATTCACTGGTGTTTGAACTTTCCGAATTGCTGGGCATCAGCAATGACAGTGTCTATCGCAGACTTCGGAGAGAGACTTTGCTGGATATCCATGAAATCCAAAAGATCTGCCTGCATTATAATATTTCGTTCGATTCGGTATGCGGAAACCAGCAGACCGGATTGGTCTCCTTCATATATAAGCCTATCCGGGAGATCTCCGATTATAAATACTGGGTAAACAATATTATGACAGCCCTGAAGAATGCCAGCAGCAAGAAAGGCGTATATATCATGTATGCCGCCATTGATATACCGATATTTCACAATTTCCGGTTTCCCCTGGTCTCTTTTTTCAAAACCCTGTATTGGCTTAAGTCCATTACGCGCCACCCTGATTATCAGGATTATAAATATTCTGTTACCAGCATCAATCCGGAATTCATCGCCGCTGGAAAAGCCATGCACGAATTATACTGCTCAATACCTTCCGTTGAAGTATGGACAGACCTGATCACCTATAGCTTGTTGCGCCAGATCGAATTCTACTGGGATTCCGGAGAATTTGCATCCAAGAATGATGCCCTGGCCCTTTGTGATGAGGTAGAACAGGAATTCAATTATATGCAGGAAGCAGCCAGGTGCAGTTCGAAAGTGCCCGGTAAACCGAGAATTCCGGGAGAACCGGTGAATTTCCAGGTATATGACTGTGATATTGAAATTGCGACGAATTGCATCATGTCGGTCGACGGGGATCAGAAAACCGTTTATCTGAGCACACAGACATTCAATTTTATCAATACATCAAACCACTTATTTACCGATGAGACCTTCCGGTGGGTCCATTCCCTGATAAAAAAGTCGACCCTGATCAGCGAAGTGGGGGAAAAACAAAGAAACCTGTTTTTCCGGGAAGCATTTGATAAAATCAGCCAGTTGAGGCAAAAAATACAACATAGCTGAATCAGAAAAGTTGCAGTTACCGTAAGCGGATTCAACGGTAAAATATAAAATTTGTATTATATAATAATCATTGTTTTTTTTTTGCATTTTTTAACAAATCACAGCCCAGATCCATTTTCATTTGTCGCTATGGTTGCAATTTGCCAGTATAGCGCGATCCGTGAGGTTAAATCCGTTTTAAATTACCGTGTTTGTTGTGCAATTTTGAGCCGTAATTAAAATTGTATCAATAACATACTTTTTGAATCCGGGAGAAAGCAACTTTTTTTTCTTTTGATTGTCTATAATAATAGAAAACAACCAAAAAAAGTCCTGATTTTTTTTCAGGCAATGCTTGAAATGATAAGAGATAATTTACCGTTATAAATAGGTAGCCATGTAAATGCTTTAACTGTAAACCACCAAAACCACACTGAAATGAAAAGCGTAATTAAATATGAAAAGCATAGGATGGCCGGGATATTCCTGAGAATGGCAGGGCATATGCCTGCGCTCAGGCAGGTGCTGAAAAGCCTGTCCGGCATAAAGTACTTTCTGCCGCCGGCAGCACACCTGAAAGGTATCCGGCATTTTCTGACTGTTCCGGAAAAACAGTTTCCCGGGATCAGGTATCCTGTAACGGGGGAAGGATCCGGAAACCGGAAGCTGGCCATAATCACGGGAGCCACCAGCGGGATCGGGAAGGAATTCGCCCGTTGTTTTGCCCGGCAGGGATATGATCTGTTGATTACCGGAAGGAGGAAAGATGTGATAACCCGTGTTGCTGACGAAATCAGTACAGCATACGGAGTAAAGGTCAACGTCGTTATTGCGGATTTATCTGTTAAGAAAGATGTAACGGCATTGCTTCAGGTCGTTGGGATGCACCACCATATTGAGGTGCTGGTGAATAATGCAGGATACGGGATGAATCTGAGTTTCAGCGAAGATGAGATCGACCACCAGCTCGGTATGATGAACGTGCATGTTAATGCCCCTCTGATGCTGATCCATAAAGTCCTTCCGCAAATGATAGAAAGAAGGTCCGGGATAATCCTTAATGTGTCCTCTATGGCAGCCTGGTTACCGGCTTCCCGCAGTACCATGTACGTCAGCACCAAATCATTCCTGAAGAGCTTTACGGAATCATTATTCCTGGATGTCAGGCGATACGGGATCAGGGTTCAATGCCTTTGTCCCGGTTTTACCACCAGTGACTTTCACAGAAATCTGAATATTCTGACAGACAGGATTAAACACAGATTGTTTCCCTGGATGGAGCCATCGGCCGTTGTTGAATACTCGATGCATTGTCTGGAGAAAGGAAAGATAGTCTGCATTCCGGGAGTGTGGAACCGGCTACTGACATTACTGGCATCCGTTATGCCGCGAAACTTATACTACAATCTTTCGTTAAAACTGGAAAAGAAAATCAGGGTACAAAAGGAAATTTCCGGCAAGATGCTCACTCCTGCAAATATTTAAGTTATCTTCACGACCTCGAAAATAAGTTATGATAATAAAGTTATTTATGGTTACAGGACTCATGCTGATGTTGCCGGAACCGAACACAGGGAGTCCGCCGGCAGATAATAAACATGTGACAGAAGGGAGCTGGCAGCTGGAAAGAAACACCTCCGGCGTGAAGTCTTATGTGCGCTGGATTGAAGTGAGCGAAACGCAGAAAGTCAGGGAACGGATGGGCACAATGGAGGTAGATTGTTCAGCTGATGAGGTCATAAGATTACTGACTGACTTTAAGCGCACTGAACAGTGGATGGACGGGATAGAGGAGCATTACTCCCTGAAACAGATCAGCGGATCGGAGTGGTATGCCTATACCTTGTTTGATATACCCTGGCCTTTTGAAAAAAGGGACCTGGTTTCGAACTTCAAGGTTGTACAGGCTGATAAAAGCAATTACACCATCATCAATATCAACAGCAAGGATCATTATATCCCTGAAAAATCCAACATAAACCGGGTAACAGATTATACGGCAAAATGGACCATAGCCGGTACCGGCCGGCATAAAGCCAGTGTTTCCTTTTCAGCATTTGCCGTTGCTTCCCCGATATTTCCGAGGTATATCATTGATCCTATCATGGTGCGGATGTTTCACAACAACCTGGTTAAACTGAAAGAATTGCTTGAAACGGAGAATTGATTTGAATTATAGGATTGACATATTATGAGGAAAACTAAACTGAACCGGATAAAAGATACGCTGCAGCGCTTATTAACGATAAAAGGCAATCCCAGTGATGTTGCCAGTGGCTATGCCCTGGGTATTTTTCTGGCCACAACACCTTTCATTGGCTTCAAGGTCTTCATCGCCTTGTTTTTATCAGCAGCATTCCGGTGGAATAAAATAGCATCAGTGGTAGGCGTTTACCATGTAAACCCGCTTACCGCGCCTCCTTTCTATGCGCTGGCATTCCTTGTGGGGAAAGCTATACTGGGAACCGAGGGTCAGTTTGTTTTTCCGCAGGGAGCCGGTATGGCATCGTTGATCCATCTTTTTACCGGCGCCGGCCACCTGTTTCTTACCTTATTAATCGGGGGTGCGATCCTTGGGATCCCATTGACCCTTATTGCTTTCCTTTCGGCAAAGAGACTGCTGTTGAACAGGCAGCGGGTATGAGAGATAGCAGGGCAACGTAAAAACCAATGAGCGGAAATTCGAAACTATCTCCGTGCATTATGGTTTATTTTCCATCCGTTTTACGTTATCTTTATTGTTAATTATCTCAATTCTCCCGTATGGACATCAAATCTCCGCCGCGCGGCCTGTCGCTCCTGTTGCTTGTCGGCCCGTCCATCATCTGGTGCTCTGAATTCATCGGATCGGGTGAGGTCATCCTGGCCACACGCACCGGGGCCATCCTGGGCACAGGCGTGATCTGGGCCGTCGTCGCGGGCATCTTCCTGAAATACTGGATTGGCATGTGCGGCGCCCGCTATACCGTTTGCACGGGGGAGAGCATGATCGACATGTTCGCCCGCATGCCGGGACCGAAAAACTGGGCTGTGTGGATCGTCCTCATCGGCCAGTTTGCCGCTGCCGGCATAGCCATTGGTTCACTGGCCACGGCAGCCGGGGTGTTTCTGGGAAACCTGGTTGGCATCAGCACAAAGCTTGGTGGCTGGATGGTTACCGTGTTTGCCTTTGCCGTAGCCTGGACAGGACGTTTCAACTGGCTGAAGATCATTATGAGCGTGTTGGTGATGATCATCCTTGTTGGTGTTCTCACCATCACATTTCGTGTATTTCCCGGACTGAAAACTTTTCTTCAGGGATTGATCCCCTCGGTGCCTGCCATTCCCGCCTGGGCCATGGACAAGCTTCCCGATGCCAATCCCTGGCGGGAAGTGCTGCCGCTGATAGGGTGGGGGGCGGGTGGTTTTGCCAGCCAGGTGTGGTATACTTACTGGGTAATGGGAGCAAAATATGGAGCTGCAGTGAACAGTAGCTATGGAACAGCTGCTCCCGTGAGCGAATTGAAAAACCTCGATCTGCCTCAGGCCCGAAACCTGCGCGGGTGGATCAGGCTGGTTTATGTTGATGCCTCGCTGGCCCTGGTGATCGGAATGATCGCCACCCTCGGATTCCTGCTGGCTGGTGCCGGCATACTGGGACCACTGCACCTTGCCCCGGAAGGAGAAAAAGCGGCGCTGGAGATTGCATCCATCTTCTCAACCCGCTGGGGTCATGCAGGCGGCCTGCTCTTCATGCTGGGCGGAACGGCTGCCCTGGTTTCCACACAAGTGGGCCAGCTGGCCGGCTGGCCAAGGCTGCTCGCCGACTGCACCCGCATCTGCATCCCTTCCTTCGGCAAGATCCGCTGGATATGGCAGTTCAGGCTGTACCTGGCCTTTTTCTTCCTGTCCAATATGGTAATAATCCATAGCCTGGGTTACAAGCCTGTTTTCCTGGTCAAGCTGGGAGCATTGCTCGACGGCCTGCTGCTGACACCATTGCAGGCATTGTGGCTGATCATGGGATTATACATCGTTATGCCCAGGTTGTATTCTAAATCAGTCTCCGATCTGCTGCGTCCGCACTGGATCTTTGGGGTTGGACTGGGACTGGCATTCATCGTGTTCGCCTATTTCTGCGTGTTTCAATTGCCATATGTGCTGTTTTGACCATTCAATCCACCACGAAAAAGGAGAGGATTTTATACCACAAAAGCATAAAAACACTAAGAATATAAAAGGAAATAGCAACTAATATGCCGGTATTCGTTTTGTCGTGCTTATACTGCCGCTAAGGCAGGCAGGCTTGATTTTCTTTGATACTTTTTTTCATACACGAAAAGAAAGTATGTTAATCAATGAGCATTTTTTTTACATTTACACTTAATCATAAGATCATTATCAATGAATTCAAAAGTGAAAAGATCCCGGTTTTTATCAGGCAGATGCCTGGAATTTTAACCTGCCTGTTTTGGTGGAAGGGAAAGTGGCTATCAGCCCGAACAGGTTCAGGGATTTTCTTTTTGCCGATGCCGAGAAATCTGCGTTCAAGGCTTCGCCTGATGCACTCTCAGGTGCCACACTTAACCGATAAGCCGTAAACGGTAAACTGTAAGCAGTGATGAAAAAAATCAATTTATGGTTAAAGCGGTTTAAAAAAAGCTTCATTGCGTTTTTTCGTGGTTTAATTGTTGTTCTGGGTTGCATCATGCTGGCTGGTATAATCCTGGCATTGACGGATATTCCATATTTTGCCTATTACCGGTTGGGAACGGTGAATGCCGGGGTTGCCCGGAAACCCGATTATATTGTCATGCTGGGCAGTATGGGGATTCCCAGTCCCGATGACCTTATGCGCACCTATTACACGGCTGAGGCATGGCAAAAGGCCCCGAGTGCCAGTATTATCATAGCCTTCCCGGCGGATACGGCCCTTAAGGAACATTCCCCCGAACTCCTGATGGCCCGGGAGCTGAAAATCCGCAATGTGGATTCCACCAAGTTATATTTCGAAAAATACGGATACAGCACGCGGACCCAGGCATTGAATATACTGGATATGCTGGGAAAAGAAAATGCCGGCAACATTACCATGAGGATCATCACTTCTCCCGAACATATGTACAGGGCCATCCGTGCTTTCCGGAAGGTTGGTTTTTACCAGGCAGGCGGCACACCGACATTTGAAAAGGTAATAGCAGAAGAGAGATTGATGAAAGGAAGCCACAGGAAAGCAGAAAAAACCGGACTCACGATGCGGTACAGAATCTGGAGCTATATGATCTATGAGATAACCGTTGTGCGGGAGCTATTCGCTATTGCATATTATAAGATGAGGGGATGGATTTAGTTGTGAAGGTTATGAGGGTTATGATTATTATGATGGTTATGGTTGATATAATATAGTTTTTCAATGGTGGAATTAACCTAATTTTAACAATTGCTAAAAACCGAACTGCCATGAACACCCTTACTGCCAAATGCGGGTGCCATTGCGCCCGATGTCCTGCCTAAAAAGAAAACATCAGAACGGAGGATCAGCGGGAAAGAAACAGTGCAGGCTGGGCAAAATACCCGGGAATAAAACCGAGTGCCGGCCAATGGCATTCCTTTGACGGATGATGAGACCCTTGTAGGGTATCCTGTTTTTTTTGGTACATTTGATATAATAAATATAATCAAAACTATTGTCATGAAATCTTTCAATCATTCACTTCAGGTGACTGCCACAGGTACTATAATCCTTCTCCTGTTTTATTTTTTAATGAGTATTTCACCCGTTCAGGCCCAGAACGGGATTCCCTTAAAAGGATACGGAAATGCGGTGTACAATGGATTACAGGATAATGTATTCCTGACGCGATGGCTTTTGCTGGGACCTTTGCCGGTTGCCGGCAAAGCATGCGTAAGCCCCGACCGGGAAAGCATGAAGAATGCCTTTGACAATGATCTGCTGACTGCTGTGGTGGTAAACAAAAAGAAGGCGATTGATCCGTTGATGGTGGCAGGGAAAAGCTATGGATGGAAGTATGCTGAATCGGATAGCGGTACCATTCAGCTGAACAAAATACTGGGGGATACAAATTATGTAATATGTTATGCACTGGCCGAAATTGTCATGAACGAACCCGTAAAAGTACTGATCGGGTTGGGCAGTGATGATGGGGTGAAAGTCTGGCTTAACGGGAAGGAAGTTCACCGTAATTATATTGACAGGGGAATGATCATCGATGATGATATTTTTGAGGTCACCCTGAACAAAGGAAGCAATCAGCTGCTGGTCAAAATACTCAACGGGGAGATGGACTATGGATTTTCATGCCGCCCCGTCAGCGGTGCCGCTGTTTCTGACCTGATGCTCAGATCTGCTGAAACAGGTGATCTTGATAATGTCAGAATTCTGGCAAAGTATGCGCCCGATTATAGCAGGACAGGCGAAACCGGACTGAATGCCTGGCAGCTTGCCACGGTAAAGGGACGCACCGACATGGTAAAATTCTTGGAGGAGAAGGGAGCCGTTAAATCAACCGATTTTCCGTCGCTGGAAAACTATATTGACGGCCTGTTGGCTTCCATCGCCCGAAAGGAAAGGGCTCCCGGAGCGGTAGTGCTGGTTGCAAAGAATGGAGAGATTCTGTTCAAAAAAGGTTACGGAATGGCTGATATCGGGTATAAGATCCCGGCAAGCACCGTCACCAAATTCAGGATCGGCTCCGTCACCAAGCAATTTATTGCCGCAGCCATACTGAAACTGCAGGAAGAGGGAAAGATCAGCGTTACCGATAAGCTCTCTGAATTCATACCGGATTTTCCGCGGGGTGATGAGGTTACCATCCATCACCTGCTGACCCATACTTCCGGCATTCACAGTTACACCAACCGGCCTGACTTTCTGGAAATGGCCCCTGTTGCCATAACAATACAGCGGATGATTGACACCATTAAAGCTGATAAATACGACTTTAGCCCGGGTGAGGATTTTGAATACAACAATTCGGGATTTTTTATCCTGGGATATATTATTGAAAAGGTCACCGGCAAGCCATACGGGATATACCTGAAAGAGACATTTTTTGATCCTCTGGGCATGAAGAACACCGGGGTGCATGCTTCGGGCCTGATTCTTGAGAATGAAGCTACGGGCTATACCATAAACAACGGCAAATTTGAAAAGGCGCTCAACTGGGATATGTCGAGGGCAGGCGGTGCGGGATCACTCTATTCAACGGTTGAAGATCTGTATTTATGGAATGAGGCTGTTTTTAACGGCAAGGTATTGAAGGATGAAAGCCTTAAGGCCGCCTTTACGTCTGTTTTGCTGAATAACGGACAGAAACCCAGGGATATGGATTATGGCTATGGCTGGGCATTCTGGAACGACCGGGATATAAGGTTCATCGGTCATGGAGGCGGACTGCATGGTTTTCTTAGTCAGCTGACACGACAGCCTGAAGAACAATTGACCGTAGTGGTATTGACCAATTGCTCACCGGCACAGGAAGAAAAGTACCCCAATCAGATTGCAGATGCCATTGCCGAATATGCGCTGTGGAAAAAGATGAGCAGTCAGCAGTCGTATGCAATGGATACCACCCTGTCCGGTGAAGACCTTAAAAAATATGAAGGCCGTTATGATTATGGCAATGCTGCGGTTCTTACAGTTGTTTCCGAAGGAGACAAATTGTACGCCCGGATGACAGGCCAGCAACAGTTTGAAATATTCCCCAGTGGAAATGATGAATTCTACTGGAAGGTAGTGGAGGCCAGGATCAAATTCCTTAAAAATGACGCCGGGGAGATTGATGGTGCTATTCATTACCAGGGAGGACAGGAGCTTCAGGTTAAAAAGCTGCCGGAATTGAAAACCATTTCCCTTGACCAGGCGAGCCTGGAAAAATATACCGGTAATTATGAATACCAGCCAAGCATGATCATTACCATTTCAGCAGGTGAAGGAAAATTATTTGCACAATCCGGTGATCAGAACAGGGTTGAATTATTCCCCGTTTCAGAAACCGAATTCGTAGCAAAAGAAATGAACGCTACCATGAAATTCATGCCTGCCGAAGGTGGAGATTATGATATCCTGATCAGGGTGGGAGAGGATGAGAGGACGATTAAGAAGGTGAAGAGGTAACAGGTTTTGGTAGTTGTCAGCCTGCCTGCCGGCACGCAGGTTGTCAGTTGTGGAGGTAGTAATGGTTGTAGAATTAATCCACTGGTTAACTACATACTTTTAATTCTTTAATATGGTTAAGATCATCGTATTCATAGTCCTGAGCATCCCTGTTATATATATCTCCAGGAAGTCAATTGTCAATTTCCGCCACCATGGCTTCTACCGTTTCTTTGCATGGGAGTGTATATTGTGGCTGGCCATCAGTAATGTCACATACTGGTTTGACGATCCGTTCAGCCTGGTCCAGATCATTTCATGGATCTGCCTGTTTTACTGTATCTATCCTATCACAGCAGGCGTATTGGAGATGAGGAAAATGGGCAAAACGGATGAAACGCGTGACCATTCATTGCATGGTTTTGAAAAGACAAAAGATCTGGTTGAAACCGGCATATTCCGCTATATCCGTCACCCACTCTACAGTTCGCTTCTCTTTCTCACCTGGGGGATATTGTTTAAACATGTTACTTTATCCTTACTTATTATCGCACTGTTATCAACTGTCTTTCTCTTTGCGACTGCAATAGCGGAGGAAATGGAGAACATCGCCTACTTCGGGGAAAAATACAAGGACTATATGAAAAGGACCAAGATGTTTGTGCCGTTTGTAATATAGAACCGAGAACCAAGAGCCCTGCCTACCGGCAGGCAGGCAGGAATCAAGGCAAAAGAGCAATAACAAAGAATAAAGAATAAAGACAGGGGGAAAGAGGCCGGAAGCCGGAGGACCAAAGGAGGAAGTCTTAAGCAGTGTGCTGTGGAACATTCCCGGCAGTTATCGGTAAGGGACCATAGCCTCTTTTTATGAATCGCAAAACGCGAACCAAAAATACATAAATAAATATATATAGATATAGATATCTAAATATATTTATATAATTTTGCAGTAACAAAAAAAAATTATTATGGAAAAGAATTGTTACTGCAAACACCTCATGGTTAACAAAAACAAAAAGCTTAACAGGATTTTATGGTTTGTTGTTATGCTATTGCCGGGGATATTAATTTACGGACAGCAACAAACCAATGTCTATAAGCTTCGGCTACAGATCCCATTATTGGATCTTCCCGAGAATACAACTTTGTCCTATGCCTATCCTTCCATGCAGCAATCGCTGGCCTGGGGACAGAATTTCTATGATCTGGCATACTGGGGAATTGATGCACTGGGTGACGCGCTGGTTGATCCCGATAAAGGGGAAGGAAGTAATTTCAGGCTGATCCTGAACAAATCGGGTAAGTATCTGGCCGGCCTGGCTTTCGCCAGATATGGAAGTGAATTGCCGATACCGCTGGGGGTATGGGCACATGAGGAATTTCACCGGTCGGTATTAGGTATAAATGGTTTTGAGCCAAAGAACGGAAACTGGCTCTTTTCACGCTGGGATGGGACCGTTTACGGAATGTCTGATGAAGAGTTGCAACAGCTGAAGGAAAATAGTCTTAAGGATCTCCTTTACTCCTATGTGGCCGGGGTTCATGCCGAAAATCTTTTCACCCGGGAAGGAGTAATCGACGATTTTTACTATACCAGGAAGTTTTATAAGAATCCGTTTTACCTCTATAATGCCTATTATGTATGGAACTACTTTAATTTTTCTACCAGTTCGGCCAGTGATTCTGTAAAGATACTGGCCCCTGAGCATGAAAGTAAAAACCCCACCGAACGCGATTTTGCCGGCAGTGACCTCACTGCCTGGGCATTGGATATGTTCCTGCCGGATCAGTCCTATTCCCTGCGTGACAGTTTCCCGGATGGTGAAGGCCTTAACCGGAGAGTTGGTTTTGGAGACCTTCCTGCAGAAGCTCAGGATTTTTTGTTGCAGCAGAAAAAACTGGTCTGGATCAATTTCATTAATCCATCGATATTCATGATCAACAGGATCAGGTTATCGGAGAATTTTTCCTTTAATTTTCTGATGCAATATGTACCTACCCATTTCGGTAATGACGTATCATGGATCCTTCCTTTCAAGGTGCATCAGAATAATTTTCTGATAAGCCTGCATTCCTACAATAATTATCACAATACTTTCTGGGGTATGGATCTTGGTCTTTTTCAGCGACCCCTCTCCCGGAGGTTGGAAATGGGAGCTATATTGCATGGGTGGGTTCAACCCGAAACACAAAGCTTTTTCGATGAAAAGGGTAAGATCGGTGGAGGGTTAGAAATGAATACCGGATATAAAATCTCGCCTAACCTGTCAGCCAATATTTCCCTTACGGGCAAAACAGCAGGCTGGATAATGGGGAATCCGTTCCTGGATGACAACATCGGATTGAGGGTTGGATTAAGGTATAATGTTCTTTAAGCCTGATTCAAATACCTATACTTTTCAGTTCATCAGGTATAATGACAAACTGAATTTCGAACAAGTAATATTGATTGCCGGATTACAAGGATAATGCATTCGCTGCCTTATCTTCCCTGTCCGTCATAACAAGTTGAGGGCAGAAGCATTCAGCATTCCTCATTCCTTGTTCGAAACTCTTTAATTCTAATTCAATTCAAAAACAGACTATCATCGTTATCAATAACAATTTCTCTCCGTCTCCCAATCTCATAGTCTCCCATTCTACTATTGCTTGTCCCTTGTCCCTAGTCCCTTTTTAAACGGTTGAAATAGATCAGCAACCCGACAACCGCCGTTCCCATCGCACCTCCCATACCGATGTTCAGGCAAAACAATACCAGTATCACATAGTCCATGATATACCCGAATCCGCCCAGCAGGCAAAACACTGCATTGGCTATCAGGGCATAACGGATGACGCGGTTTAATCCTTTGCCCGCAAAGACCGGGACCATGAAGAGACAGGACAGGCTGAAGAACAAGGTCCACCCAACCAGGTTGATCCCGGCAATGCCGGAATAGGGATTGGACTGGATGAACTGTTCGAGGCCGGTTGTCTCACCGCTTGCGATGCTCAGCCTCACCGAGCTGATCTGTACGAAGTAGTGGATGCTGACACAAACGGCAAACATTAAAGCAAAGCTGACGGCTATTTTACCCGGGAATTTCCTGTTTTCTTCAGCCCGGTCTTCAATGCTGTGAACCAGCACCACGAAGGCAGGCGCAAACAGCAGCATAGCCAGTTGGGCAACAAACTTAAAGGACTGGTTATAGGTTTCCGTATAGATGATATAATCATTAAGGCTGGTCCATGAAAAGGGCGGATTCACGATCATAATTGCCGTAAAACTTATGATCCATACGACAAATGTTGCGAGGCAAATAAGGGCAGTCATCCGTCCTGATTGAATAGAACTGTTTTTCATATTAATACTTATTGTGGTTTTTCCTTATGATTGTTTCCTGATGATTCTGATGATGGGGAGGGCTGACCTTCCTTCCAGAACATTTCCTCTCTGATCTCCTTCATCCTCCGTTCAACAAAATCATAGTATGAAACTACTATAGCTCCGTTCATATTAATGGTTGACAGATCTTTTCTTTCCTTTGGCCTTGTATCCATAAATTTCCGGTAATACTGCAGAGCCATATTGTAATCTTTCATCCAGTTATCGTAATGACTTGCAATCCGGTACAACAGCAACGTATCTCCAGGCGTCAGATCAAAAGCCTTGAGATACATTTCCAGCGCTTCGGGATATTTATAAAAACCTGTATAGGAAACAGCCAGATCCTGGTAAATCCTCGACATAAATGAAGATGACGGTGTGACAAGACCGATGGTCATATGAAGATATTCAATGGCCTGCTTTTTATAATACGACAGGTCACAGGACAAGCCGAGAGTATAGCATAGATCGGCATTCAATGTATCCAGCAGAAAAGCCTTTTCCAGGAAATCCTTGGCTTCACCGTATTGCTCCAGCTTAAAAAGGCTATACCCAAGAAATTTATGCACAAAGACGGATGTGTCATTTTGCTGCAAACAAAATTTGAAACGTTCGGCTGACAAAGCGTAATCTTCATTTAAAAAATGAGCGTATCCGCTGAGCCTGGGTATTTTGCTGCCCGATGAACCGATTCTTAAAAAGGAGTCGGTAACCGCAATAGCGCCGGCATATTCTTTTTTGTTTATATACAGGGTTGCCAGCCTGCTGACGCTTGCCTCATCATAAGGGTTTAACAATAATGCTTTATGATAGTAAAGGATGGCCGGACCGGTCGAGTCCATATTATCAAAGCACCGGGCCAGCTGCCTGACCAGGTAATAAACGGTGTCACCGGTAATGGCCAGGGAATAGAAGCCGGCTGCTTCCGGGAAGTTGTCATCAAGATAATATGTATTGGCGAGCTGCTGAACCAGGTAGCGGTTAGCGGGCTCCAGCACCATTGCCTTTTTATACAGGGCCTGCGCTTTTCCAAAAGCATTCAGCGATTTATAGCATTCTGCCAGGTCAGCGATAAGTTTTACATTGAGCGAATCTTCAGCCAATATTTTTTCAAAACAGGCAGCGGCACCCTGAAAATCGTTCAGACTTTTCAGGGCATTTCCTTTCAGGTAAAGCAACATCGGGTCAGCAAGATCCTCTCCGCCTTCTTCGATCAGATGGACAGCTTTTTCATAGTTGTATTGCTGCATATAAAATACAACAGAATCTTTGCTCTGGCCTGTTACCGATAATGGAAACATTACTGTCAGTGCATAAATAATCCATTTATAATGACAAAATGCAGGGGAAATTATCTTCATATCAAAACTGGTTCCATAAGATTTACATAATGATGCTAAGGTAAATATAAATACAGATTAGGTACTAATACCGGAAATTTCTTGCTCCTATTTCCACTTGCAACATCATACACATTGATATTCATTGAATCATTATTGCATGGTCATATAAAGTTTATCAGAGCCCCGTCCTGAAGCAAAAAAACCTGACAGGCACCTATTCCTGTCAGGTTCAACGAAACTGCATATAACGAAAACTATTTAGCCACCAGTTTAATTGTTTGTCTTGAGCCGTTGATCATGACATCGGCGAAATAAATGCCTTTTTGTGTAATGTTAACCTTAAATTCATGTTCACCCATGGCTATTGTTTCATTGGCAAGGGTGTTGATCAATGCACCTGTAACGTCATATACACGGAGTGTAACCGGCGAAGAAGAAGCAAGGTTAAACCTGATGGTAACCGATTCCCGGAAAGGATTGGGGAAGGCAGATACCCATGTTGAGTTCTCGGTATTTTCATCACTGACAGCTGCAGGTATGTCCTCATACCAACTGGAGGCAGCAAGCACCGGTGATCCTGCAAGAGGTAAGAAGTCAGGAGCATCCAGGTTGAACGGGTTGGCAATAGCAAGGCTGTTGTTCTCAGCCATGGTTTTATTCTCATAAGCCTCATTCAGGATGAAAGTGCTGTCAAAGTCAGTACTGAAGAAATCGCTGCATCCTGCAAGAAAAGTGTTTCTTATCTTCAGTTCGCCGGCCGTTGCATTGGCCTGAGAAGCGGTGCCGTCAATCAGAACACCGGTAACATAGCCGGCAAAGACCGAATTGTAGATGCCCAGTTTGGTATTCCTTCTGAGGTGCATAGCTCTTTTATAGTTTGCATTCACCGTGGTGGAAGGAGTAACCAGCGGACCAAACGAACTTACGTTGCTGAACAGGGCCTGGGTAAAGGGAGTTGCATCAGTCCCGCTGCCATCGTTATCCGATTCAAAGCTGTTGGAGCCCGATCCGGCATCGGCAACGGCAGGATCCCTGAGAGAAACCGCATACTGTATCATGCCCCTATACCCGTAATCGGTATCGAAATCATCGTCCCATCCGCGGAAGGCGATCAGGTGCTTTGCATTTACCGTGCCGCCAAACCATTCATAGGAATCGTCACCGCAATAGGAAACTTGTATATGGTCAATTTCGGTTCCGTTGCCGACACCGCCCATGGTAAGGCCGTTAATCTCCTTATCAGGCTGAAAGGCAATACCCGGAAATTCAATGCGCACATATTTCAGCACACCGGAATTATCGGCATCGTCGCTGCCGCCGTAGGTTGAGGTCGGACCGCCTTCAATAATCGGATCCACTTTATTGACGGTGGCATTACCCAGGATAATCAGGCCGCCCCAATCGCCGTATGACCGTGAGCCGGCAATCTGGTTTGATGTTAATACGATGGGGTTTGTAGCCGTACCTTCAGCCATAATTTTAGCGCCTTTTTCAACAATGATGGCACCTTTATTTGCCTTACTGCCGCGGACGATGGTGCCGGGTTCGATGGTGAGGGCAGCGCCTGATTTTATATATACCCATCCGTCGAGCAGGTAAGCATTATTCGTCGGCAGGAAATTCGGAGCATCGAGGTTGAAAGGATTCGCCAGTCCAAGATCACTGTTGGAAGCAAGTACCTTATTTCCCCTGCTTGCATCGGTTAAGTACGTATTGTCAAAATCAGCCGCATAATTGGCACTGCAGCCGGCCAGTATGGAGTTCATGACGTTGAGTGTCCCGGCTGTGGCGTTGGCCTGTGCAGCCGTACCGTCAATCAGCAGACCGGTAACGAAACCTGCGAATACCGAATTGAAGATGCTCAGCCTGGTGTTCCTGCGGAGATGCATGGCCCTTTTGTAGTTTGCGTTTATGGTTGTGGAAGGGGTAACGAGGGGGCCGAAAGAGCTTACATTGCTGAAGACAGCTTCGGTAACCGGTGTAGCATCGGTGCCGCTGCCATCGTTGTCAGACTCAAAACTGTTGGACCCCGATCCGGCATCGGCAACTGCTGGATCTCTAAGAGACACTGCAAATTGCACCATACCTCTGTATCCGTAATCGGTATCGAAATCATCGTCCCAGCCCCGGAAAGCGATCAGACACTTTGCATTAACCGTACCGCCAAACCATTCATACGAGTCATCGCCGCAATAGGAAACCTGTATATGGTCAATGGTGGTTCCGTTGCCCACGCCGCCAAGCGTTAAACCGTTGATTTCCTTGTCGGGCTGAAAAGCGATGCCGGGAAATTCAATGCGTACATATTTCAAGATACCGGAAGTATCGGAATCATTGCTGCCGCCATAGGTTGAAGTCGGACCGCCTTCAATGACCGGGTCTACCTTGTTTACTGTTGCATTTCCCAGTACAATCAAACCTCCCCAGTCACCGTATGACCTTGAGCCCGCATCCTGGTTCGAAGTGAAAACGATGGGCTTGTCAATTGTACCTTCTGCCATGATCCTGGCGCCTTTCTCAACGATGATAGCGCCTTTGTTGGCCTTGCTGCCGCGAATGACCGTACCGGGCTCTATGGTTAGCCTGGCACCGGATTTAATATATACCCAGCCATCCAACAGGTAAACTTTATCTGCGGTAAGGGTGGTATTGGTGGTGATATCACCGGCTGCAATGACATCTGTTGTTAAAGGATACGCTGTGTTCTGTGGTGTCCAGTTGGCCCATCCTGCAGTCCAGTCGACCGATCCGAAGGCGCCTACATAGTCCACATTATCAAAGAAAGCATTATTCAGCTTGCTGTGTGAGAAATCTGCAGCATTCATGACCACGGATGAAGGCGACCAGGTGGTATTGGTGGTTATTTCGCCGGCAGGAATGGTAATGGTTGCAGACGGATATACGGTTGTCTGCGGTGTCCAGTTGGCCCAACCTTCTGTCCAGTTATCACTGCCAAAGGCACCAATATAGTCAACCTCATCAAAAAAGGCATTGTCGATGGCGGGCTGGCCCTTAAGCAACCCAAAATGGGCAAAAAATGCCGTACAAAGTAAAACCAATGAAAGGGTAATTTTCTTTTTCATAATTCAATTGTATTAGTTATCAATTTCTTTGCTATAATTTTTAGTTTTCATGACATGTCTATCAGAAATTCAATGTAAGTCCGATTATAAATGAACTGCTGGGTTTGTAGATTTGGGTTTGCTGAACTCTCTTTTCCTTTCTTTCGCTGTCATTCGGGATGAGCTGTACATACTCATTCTGCCTGAGTTCAATCGGCTGATTGAAAAGGTCTTTCACCCCGCCTTTTAGCGTCAGGTACTTTCCGATTCTCTTCTGAAGGGTAATATCCAACAGATGTCTTGGCATCTGGTAAATATGCGGGTTGGAAATGTTACCCACGTATGCAATGCGGGGTCCGATAACATTATACAATGCACCGATCATAAGCCCTTTTTTCGCATTATCATAGAAAATTCCGGTGTTAACAATGTAAGGTGATTGTCCCTGCATCTGGCGGACACTGTCCCTGGCGTTCACCTCATCGGTCTTCAGCTGGCTTTCGATGAGTGCGGCATTGAACACAATCATAAAATCCTTCAAGACCCGGAGTATACTGCTGGTGTTCTCAAGAAAAACCAGTGACTTTCGCATATCAAGTTCCAGTCCGTAGCTTTCGGCAGTATTGGCATTCCCGTAAAAATAATTAAGCCCGCTCCCGCTCTCGAACAAATGAGCTTCTATGGGATTGATGAACTTTTTATAAAAGGCCCCCAGGGTGATCATATCCCCCAGTGCCGGAAAAAACTCGAACCGCAGCTCTGCATTCTGAACATAGCTGTTGGTAAGGTCAGAATTACCGTAATAGGTAGCTTTTTCCTCGAAGTTGTAATAGGTATAAGGGGCAATTTCGCGGAACTCGGGCCGGTTTACAGTTCGTCCGTAAGCCAGTCTCACCAGTACTTTCTCAGTGAAGTTAAAAGTCATATTTACCGAGGGGAACAGATCGAGATAATCATTGTCCACCGCAACCGAATCGCCATTCTGGTCGAAACCGTTCAACTGCTGGATGTTTTTCTCGACCCTTAGGCCTGCATATACCCTCAGTTTGCCAAACGGAAGGTTAAGTCCGGCATAACCGGCATAAAGCTTGTTACTGGCATCGTAGGAATCGGAAAGGTTGGTTGACTCATCCACCTTGATACCATCGGTGTAATTGATATTTTTATCCTGGAACAGGCTGTCAACCGGCTGATAAACAAGATTCCAGTTGAAAGTCATAACGTTGCTGATGGCATAGCCGATATTTCTTGCGGTAAAGTTCCTGTTTTTAAACTCAACAAATGCGCCTGTTTTGATCTCGGGTGAAAATCCGCCCAGCTGAAGCACATGGGAATAATTCATGCCTCCTGTCCAGATATGCTCATAATTATTGAGTGTCAGCCTTCCCAGCAGTTTAGGATCTGCATTAAAATTCAGTGAGGTTGTATAAGGGGCAGAAGGACCGGAATCCTCATTGCGGCTCATTTCAATTCTGCGGATATCAGGCTGAAATTTATTGGTATATCCGTAACCCAGTGTCCAGTCGAGGTTGATCAGTGCGCGGTTGAAATTAAAGCTGCCGTTGATCTGCCCGTTATAGATACTGCGTGACTGAAATCCGAGCTCGCTGGCAGTTTTAAAGCTGCCTCCGTAAAAATCCCTGCCTTCCCTCAATACCGTAGTTTTGTCGCTGATCTGGTTAAAGAAATTACGGAATTCGATTTTCTGGTTGTTGCCAAAAACGAATAGCCAGTTATGCAAGCCGTTCAGTTTTGTCCTGGCCGAATAGATATCATCATTAAAGTAATAAGAAGTGTCGGGATGATCGTTTACCATATCATAGGCCTGGTATCCGGCACGGAAAACATCGCGGTACTGGCTGGCTATGCTGTAACCCACCGAAGTGATATTGCCGATGGATACCTTACCGGCCAGGAATTTCCGGTTAATGGTTATCATCAGGGATTGATCGGGTATAGCCTTGATGGATTCTGGCGACCAGATTTTATTGAAAGACCGGCCAAGATCGGTTATCTGCTGTTTATCTTCATCGGTCGGATTATCGGCCAGTTGCCTGAATTCAGCAGTGGAAGGGAAGGCGGAGGGTAATGCACGTGTTCCGTCATCAAATCCGAGCCAGTCGGTCGTGCCTCCCCCGTAAGTGTAAAAATCATGAAAGGTGGTATATTGGCGGTATCCTGTTAAGTAAGATACATCCGTGCTGTTGTCTTCCACCGTATTTCTTGTCTGGATCTGAATCACGGCACCGGCAAAATCAGCCGGAAGTTCGGGTGCAGGGGTTTTATACAGCACCAGGTTATCGATGAGGGAGCTGGGCAACATGTCAAAGGAAAATGCCCTTCTGTCGGCTTCCGAGCTGGGGGCTCCGATACCGTTAAGCCAAACCACGTTGTAACGCTCGTCCAGACCCCGTACGTTGATAAACTTGCCATCTCTCACGGTAACACCCGGAACCCGGCTTACCACTTCCGAGGCATCCTTATCCTGCGAGCGCGAGATCTGTTGTTTCGATATGCCATTGGCTACCAGGTTTCCGCTTTTTATGGAGGCGATCATCGACATTTCGGTATCGCTGCGCTTGCCGGCGACCACCTTTACTGATCCAAGCTCCACGGCTATGGGATTAAGCTTTACCAGCAGGTCGAGGCTATTTCCTTCCGCCACCTCTGCTCGCGTGATTTGCGGCTCGTAAGATACATAGTTAAAAACCAGGTTGTAGGAACCGTCGGTAACTTTTTCAAGTGCAAATTTGCCTTCCAGGTCCGTAACCGTTCCTTTGGTTGTTCCTTGTATGATGATGCTGGCGCCTATAAGGCCTTCGCCGGTAGCAGCATCTTCAATTTTACCTTTGATGGTCCCGGTCTGGGCCATCAGATCTCCAAAAGCCATGAAGCCATACAGCATAATGGCCGGATAAAACTTTTTACATTTGGGTTTTTTCCATCCGATAGTTTTCGTCATAGCAGTTTGATATATTAAACTGCCGCAAAATTAGGATGGAAATATTATCTGAAAATTACGAATAGGTAAAATGAAAGTGAAGTATATATTACGCAATTGTTAAGATGAACCTTCATACCCTGGAAATCATTTTTGCAGAAGGGTAATTGATATTGCGTATATTCTGCGCAGACCGGGGGCGTTTCTATCAGTACACCGGCATATTAATACTGACAATAGGGTTGAAAAAATCAGCTTGCTAGGTTTTTGCCCAGTGAAAATAAAAACTCCAGGCCCCCTTCTTTCCTATTTTTCACTGATATATCCCCCTGGTGGAAAAGAATTGCATTTTTTACAATGGACAGACCTAATCCTGTGCCTCCGTATTTGCGATCTCTTCCTTTGTCAACCCGGTAAAAACGTTCAAAAAGCCTGGGGATGTCCTGATCTGGAACACCATATCCGTTATCGGAAAAAGAGAAATAATAAAGCTTCTGATCTTCCATATATTTGTCAATACTCACCGTAATATTGCTGCCGGCATGATGGATAGTATTCTCCAGTAAATTCCGGAAGGCTGAATATAATAATACGGAATTCCCCTGAATTTCAATATCCCCTGAAATATTCATCCTGATTTCTATTTTGTTTTCCCGGCACTTGTCCTTCAATTCGTCAATCGCTGAATTTATCACCTGGCTCAGGTTAACCTTCTCGATCGGATATAAATGACCGGCTTCTTCTATTTTTGTCAGCAGGGATATATCATTTATAAGGTCGGCCAGGCGGCATGTTTGCGAATAAGCCCTGTTGATATATTCCATGAGTTTCGAACGGTCGGGTTTGTTGCTCAGGATCGTTTCAAGAAATCCCTTGATAGAACTCACCGGGGTTTTCAGTTCATGCGCTATATTTTCCGTTATCTGTTGCTTCAGCAGTTTACGTTTGGCCGGTTTTGTAATATCCTGCAGGATGATCTCGAAACTGCTATCCTGAAAAACAATGCACTTTACGGCATAATGTTTTCCATTTTTTGTAACATAAACCTCGTATGACGGCTGTAATGTCTTGTCGGAATTTCCCAAAGAAATTTGTGAATCAATAAAACTGATAATAGGTGAAAACTCCGGTATGCTAAAAAAATTCTCTGCAGAATAGATCAGCTTGTCACTGATATGATTAATGTATTGAATAAAGTTGCTGTTGCTCGCTACCACCTTTTTGTGTTGTGTAAAGATGGCAATCCCCTCCTCAAGGATGGTAAGATGGTGGACCAGTTTTTCTTTTTCTGATTTTAGTTCCTGTGTTGTGGAATTCAGCTTCTGATAGATTTCTACAATATCCTGACCGATGTTTCCCAGCTCGGTTTTCGGAAATGCCACCGTATTGTCAATGGATTTGTTTTCCGAGGCCTGCAGGGTGAATTTCTTTAATGCCGAAATGGATTTTCCGAAGCGTGAGGTTAACAATACAAGGGAAAGAGAAGTAAGTATGAAAAGCAGCAGAATAAACAACAGTGAATTTCTGTCTGGTTCAATCAGATAACGTGCCTCACTATCATAAACAACGGACAACCGGATAAAATAATCAGGAAAGCGCCGGGCGAAATAGTAATATTTGACACCGGTGCTGGCCGATATCCTGATATCGGTGCCAACACTGTCCGTTTGAGCCTGCTGGATCTCGGGACGAAGGAAATGACTTTTAAGGCTGGTGCTGTTGCTGATTTCTGAATCAAAAAGCACTTTACCGTCCATATCAATAACGCTGATCCGGATATTTTTATTGGGCAATATACGGATAATGGAATCAAGTCCTTGCACGGAATCGTTTTCATAAGAAGAATGCAGGAAAATGTAATTATGGATCAGTCGTGCATAACCGTTTAATTCCTTGTTAAGCACTTTAATATGGTACCTCTTTTCGAGCTGGTATTCCGAATATAGCACAATAAGCGTAAATGACGCAAAAACAATGAACAGAAACAGTAATTGTTTCCGGTTAAACCGTGAAATAGATTTCATAATTCATTATTCAATTTCAAAACAATAACCGTGTCCTGAACGGCTGATAATATATTTTCCGTAGTCACCGAGCTTTTTCCGCAACCGGGTAATATGAACATCAACCGTGCGTTCCAGCACATTGATGTTTTCTCTCCAGGCGTAATTCAGGATTTCTTCCCGGGTAAATACCTTACCGGTGTTGGTTAACAACAGCATCATGATGTAATATTCATGGGGCGTCAGATCAACTTTTGATCCGTCTAAAAAAAGTTTCTTTTTCTCCTGGTCGAGTTCAAGGCCCCCGATCTTCAGGTTGATCTGTTCAGCAATTTCCTTTGGATTAGGACGGCGCATTACCGCTTTCACCCTGGCAACCAGTTCACGCACTGAAAAGGGCTTGGTGATATAATCGTCGGCGCCAAGAGAAAATCCGGTGAGTTTATCATTTTCTGTGTTTTTCGCTGTGAGAAAAACAACAGGGGTCATGAGCTTCTTTTTATTGCGTATCTCATCAGCTAGTTTAAACCCTGACATGCCCTTCATCATGATGTCAAGGATAAGAAGATGAAATTTTGTCAGCGGTTTTTTAAGCGCCTCCTCTGCTGAGTTTGCCGTGTCAACCCGGAAACCTTCCGATTCGAGGTTGAACTTAATGATCTCGCATATATCCTCTTCATCGTCAACGACTAAAATAAAAGGGGGGTCTGTGGTTCTCATGATGGATTAATTTTTACCGTCACTATGTTAAGGTATCCTGTCCGATGATAATGTGCAAAATAACAACATATCCGTTACAG
The DNA here is from genome assembly GCA_964456825.1 of uncultured Bacteroidales bacterium. Taxonomy (GTDB): domain Bacteria; phylum Bacteroidota; class Bacteroidia; order Bacteroidales; family UBA10428; genus UBA5072. The sequence goes on along the minus strand of CAYWCR010000013.1, from coordinate 16,914 downwards.
TATCATTTCATTCTTATTAAAAAATTGTTACAGCCAGCCCGAAAAATGATTGTAACATGAATGTAACAATAATGTAACTATGATGTAATCCAATCGAAACCGTGTTGAAATATTAAGTCCTGACTTTTGTACCCGTGATGTAACATTATGGTAACACAGGTGCAACAATCTTATAATATGAATGAAACAAGGTCTTAATATCCGGCAGCCAATTTTGCATCGAGAAAACTATATACTATTTAAATTAATTCCGATGAAAAAAATTATCACCATGTTTTTAATTGCTGCCGGCAGTCTTTATGGATACTCGCAGGTGCATGTTGATTCGCTTCAGGAGCAGATCAGCATTCATGAAGGTAAAATCAATGCTCTTGATGAACGTGTTCTTCTGAATGAAGGAGACCTGGAAAAACTCAGGAAAATAAAAGTTTCAGGGTACGTTCAGGCACAATTCGAAAATTACCAGGAGGGTACGGACCCACAGAATACATTTTCCATCCGCAGGGCAAGGGTTAAATTCACCTATGAAGCGACCGACGGGGTAAAATTTGTTGTCCAGCCTGATTTCAGCACAGGCAATCTTTCCCTTAAAGATGCCTATGCGGTTGTAAACATTCCGAAGCTGACCGGTTTAACCATTTGGGCAGGGCAGTTCAACCGGCCCAATTATGAAGTGGAATATTCATCCAGTCAGCGCGAAGTGCTTGAACGTTCCAGGGTGATCAGGTCGATCTATCCGGGTGAAAGAGAGATTGGTGTCAAATTGGAATATATGCCCAATACCGTACCATTGAAGTTGCAGCTGGCCGTGCTGAATGGCAACTTTACCGGCAAGGAAGCCAGGGATGTCGATAAGAAAAAGGATATCATGGCCCGTGCCACTTACACTTTCAGTTTTCCGGGGGCCGGCATAGGAGTTGACCTGGGTGCCCATGGCTATTTCGGTTCACTCGTGTCAAAAACGATATATGTATCGGATTATGAAGCCCGGCTCGACAGCATAAGTGCCAACCTGGGTTCTTTTTACGACAAGCAATGGTTTGGCGGGGAAGTGCAGGTGTTTTTTGATATCCTGGGAGGTATGTCGATTAAGGGCGAATATATACAGGGAAAGAACGCCACCGCCGGGGATTCAAAATCGAATCCTTTCAAAACAAGAAATTTCTCAGGTTATTATGCCTATTTCATTAAAAATGTCGGAAAGAAGAACCAGTTTGTAGCCCGCTATGACTACTATGACCCGAATACCGGGCTCTCCGGGGATGATGCTAAAAAGGAAGTAAGCTACAGCACTGTCACCCTTGCATGGCAATACTACCTCAATGATAATATCCGCCTGAGCCTGAACTATGATATTCCAAAGAATGAAACGAATACGACGGTAGCGGATGATCTGAAGGATAATGTGCTGGGGGTGAGGGTGCAGGCGAAATTCTAAGGGACAAGAGACGAGGGACAAACCTGCCTGCCGGCAGGCAGGTGACAAGTGGGAGAAAAAGACAGGAGAAGAAATCGAAAATCAAATAGAACCAAGAACCAGGAGCCAAGAACCCTGCCTACCGGCAGGCAGGCAGGAAACAAGACAAAAGAACAAAGAATAAAGATCAAGGAAAAAGCGTATAAAGACCTTCCAGCGTGCGAAAGTCCTGGAAGGGTCGGACAAAGAAAACAAATATTGAATTAACCATTAAAAAAGACGAATATGAAAAAGACTAGAATATCAATCATCATCGCGCTTGCAATAGTGTTTTTTGCCGGTGCGGCATTCATGCAGCAAAAAAAGATCACCATCAAGGGTTCGGATACCATGGTCATCCTGTCCCAGCGATGGGCAGAGATCTATATGAAAAGCAATCCCGAAACTTCGATCCAGGTCACCGGAGGCGGATCGGGAGTTGGCCTTGCAGCATTGATCAACGGAACCACGGATATTGCCAATTCGAGCCGTCCGATCAAGAAAACGGAAATTGAAAAGCTGAAGAGCCGTTACAATACGCTGGGCGTTGAGATCCCCTGTGCAAAGGACGGAATTACGGTATTTCTCCATGCATCCAATCCGGTAAAAGAACTTTCGCTGAAACAGCTCAGCGACATTTACACGGCCAACATTACCAACTGGAAAGAGGTGGGAGGCCCCGATGCAAAGATCACCCTTTACGGCCGTGAAAACAGTTCGGGAACCTATGTTTACTTTAAGGAAGCCGTGGTTAAAGCTGATTATGCAGCCAGTTGCCAGACGTTACCCGGTACCGCAGCCGTTGTAAATGCAGTGAAAAAGGACAAGAACGGCATTGGTTACGGTGGTGCAGCCTATGCCGAGGGCGTAGAACACTGCGGGGTAAAAAAGGATGAGAACAGCACCGCTTACCTCCCAACGGCAGAAAATGTCGCAAAAAACCTTTATCCTGTCACCCGTTACCTGTATATGTATATGCGGAACAGGCCGACCGGCGACCTGAAGAAATTTGTAGATTGGATACTAAGTGCCGAAGGCCAGAAAGTGGTGACGGGGGTTGGATACTTCCCGGTGAAATAAGGTTGAAATCAAGAATAAAAGCATTAATATGAATATCGAACAAGGAATACTGAATGATGAATTTCGAAGATAATGTATATTCTGTATTATCTTCAGCGCCTGCCTGGCCGGCAGGCAGGTTCGACATTCGGTGTTCCTTGTTCAGCGTTTTATTTAATAATCGGACTGAACTGCAAAAAGTAATAAATGAACAGGGATCTTCCCGATACCAAAAAGCAGGAGTTTGAGAAAAAGACTGCTCTAAGCCTTTCCATCAGGGAAAAGCAATTCCGTTTCTCTGACTGGTTTGCAGAGAAACTGATAAAAGCGGTTTCTTTCTTCTCTATTGCCTTTGTCATTCTTATCTTTCTTTTTGTTTTCAGGGAGACACTGCCTTTATTCAGCGGAAAGTCCGGCCATGACAAAATTGAAAATTCAGGGATAAGCGATGAAAATGCAAACGGGCTGAAACCTGAAAGTTATGTTGCAGGCGAAGATGATCAGGCCGGAGATGAGCTTAAGCCAGAGGTCTACTCACCGGATGAGGAATTAAAGCCGCAAGTCTATTCCCCTGATGCAGAAACGCAGGATGCCGGTGAATTGAAACCGGAAACATACGGTGATGTGATCCCGGAAACCGGTTCTTCTGATGATATTTCTTACGCAAATGAAGGATCGGGAGATAGTTATGAAATAGGGGATGAGGCTGAATATCCTGTTAAAACTCTTTTTTCGGGAGACTGGCAGCCGGTTTCGGACAAGCCCCGGTATGGTTTGCTTCCCCTTTTCGTGGGTACGCTGAAGGTCACCCTGATGGCCATTCTTTTTGCCGCTCCGCTGGCTATAATGGCAGCTCTATACACCGCTATGTTTGCCCCTCCGAGATTAAAGGAGATCATTAAACCGGTCATTGAGCTGTTAGCCGGCTTCCCGTCCGTGGTTATCGGATTTTTTGCTCTCACCGTGCTGGCTACTTTCTTTCAGCAGATCTTTGGCTATGCGAGCCGGCTTAACGCTTTTGTCGGGGCCATAGCCATGGGTCTGGCTGCGATTCCGATCATCTACACGCTTACCGAAGATGCGCTGAATGCAGTGCCCCGGACATACACGGAAGCAAGCCTTGCGCTGGGAGCCAGCATCCGGCAAACGGCATTTTCAGTGATACTGCCGGCTGCCACACCGGGAATATTTGCCGCTGTAATTTTGGGCATCGGAAGGGTATTTGGCGAAACCATGATAGCCTTGATGGCAACCGGTAATGCAGCACTGATCTCCGCCAACCCTTTTGATTCCATACGCACATTATCAGCCACCATCGGCGCTGAAATGGCAGAAGTGGTTTTCGGCGACACCCATTACAGCGTATTGTTCCTCATCGGTTCCCTGTTATTTATTTTCACTTTTGCATTGAACGCCATTGCCGAATTTTATTTCAAAAATAAAGTTATTAGACGTATCCAGGGGAAATGATCAATGCCTATGCAACCAAAAAGGAAAATACCGATACCGGGCAGGGTTTTTAAGGATGTGATGGTCAAATCGCTTACGGGCCTTACCGTGGTGCTGATCACCGGTATTATTGTTGCTATCCTTATAATCACTGTTGCCGGCGGCTGGAAAAACCTTACCTGGGAATTCCTGACCCAATTCCCGAAAGACGGGATGACCCGGGGAGGCATATTCCCTGCCCTGGTGGGAACAGCATTGATGACCCTCATCATGACCATTGCTGCAGTCCCGTTTGGCGTGATAACAGCAATATATCTGTCAGAGTATGCTTCCGAACAGTCGGTTTTTGCCAAAACCATCCGCTTTGCGGTAAAAACCCTCGCAGTAGTGCCTTCTATAATTTTTGGCTTATTCGGACTCGGATTTTTTATAAAATTTATAGGATTTAATATTGACAATGCATTCAATGGGGGCGAACTGAGATGGGGACAACCCAACATTCTTTGGGCAAGTCTTACCATGGCTTTGCTGACGCTGCCTGTGGTGATAGTATCCGTTGAAGAGGCCATTAAAACCATACCAAGGGATATGCGTGAAGCCAGTCTTGCCCTGGGTGCCACCCAATGGCAGACCATAAAAAATGTGGTGCTGCCCGGTTCGCTGACCGGAATTCTTACGGGGACCATTCTTGCCATCAGCCGCGGTGCCGGTGAAGTTGCCCCGATCTTATTTACCGGCGCAGCCTATTACGTGGCGGAATTGCCCACATCACTCAATCAGCAGTTCATGTCGCTCGGATACCATATATACATCATGTCAACACAGTCTACCAATGTAGATGAAACCCTTCCGATACAGTATGCCACTACACTGGTATTGCTGCTGCTGACATTTTCACTGAGTCTGATTGCAGTCATCCTAAGGTACAGGATCAGAAAGAAAGCTATATAATTACCATGAAAGAAAGTAAAGTTGACGTCAGAAATCTCTCCTTTTATTACGGGACTAATATAGCGCTGAAGGACATCAGCATGATTATTCCTGAGAATAAGGTTACCGCTTTTATCGGCCCTTCAGGTTGCGGCAAATCAACCTTTCTGAGGACACTAAACCGGATGAATGACCTTATTGATAATACGCGCGTGGAAGGTGATGTATTGATTGATGATGTGAATATTTATGAGAAAAATATCGATGTGGTTAACCTGCGGAAAAAAGTAGGCATGATATTTCAGAAATCAAATCCTTTTGCCAAATCCATATATGATAATATTGCTTACGGTCCCAGGATTAACGGAATGAAGGACAAGGAGGAACTGGATGAGATCGTTGAAGTATCGCTTAAACAGGCAGCCATATGGGATGAAGTGAAAGACCGGTTGCACATGTCGGCATTGAGCCTTTCCGGAGGCCAGCAGCAACGCATTTGCATTGCACGGACATTGGCCGTAAATCCGGAAATAATCCTGATGGACGAACCGGCAAGTGCACTTGATCCGATTTCCACCTCCAAGATCGAAGAGCTGATACACGAGCTGAAGAAAGTGTATACCATCATTATAGTGACGCATAACATGCAACAGGCAGCACGCACCAGTGACTTCACCGCTTTTTTTTACCTGGGTGAACTGGTGGAAATGGATAAAACGAAGACTATCTTTACCAATCCCGGCAAGAAGCAAACAGAGGATTATATATCGGGGAGGTTTGGGTAGGAAGAAGTAGCTGGAAGATAGAAGTTAGAATTTAGAATTTAGAAGTTAGAATATGGAAGTTAGAAGTTAGTAGAGAACCAATGTTTTTTGTCTTCTCTACTAAATACTAAATTCTAATTTCTAACTACTTTAAAATCAACATTAATTATGCAAACCTATTTTGAATCTGAACTGGCCAAATTGCGTAAACGGATAACGAAAATGCTGAGCCTGGCATCAAGCCAGGTTGACAGATCATTTCAGGTGCTGCTGAGCGGCGACATGGAAATGATGGCCCGGATCCATCATGATGAAAACAAGGTGGACAAACTGGATATCAAGATTGATAAATTATGTCAGCGTATCTTTGCACTGGCCCAGCCTGTTGCAGGAGACCTGCGTTTCATCATGGCCTCCCTGAGGATCGGGAATGAGATGGAAAGGATAAGCGATATGGCTTATGAAATAACAAAACGTTCGGAATCGGTGAGTCAGTATCCCGAGATCCTCAGCCGGTATGAGATACCCGGCCTCCTTGACCAGATCCGCAAGCTGTTCGTACAGCTGAATGAATCGTTCAGCAACAATAATTCCTTGCTGGCCTATGAGATCATTGCCCGCTGCAAAGAAAGGGAGGAGGACTGCAAATCGGTATTCAGGGAAATTGTGGGACAGATGACAGAAAAGTCCAATGTTATCGTTATTGCCACGGATCTCATCCTGATCATACGCAACCTGGAACGGATCATCGGTCATATCGAGAACATATCCGAATCGATCATTTTCATTGTGGATGCAAAAATTGTCAGGCATCCCCGGCTGAGTGAGGACAAACACAAAACAGATAAGGAAAATACAGAAGAACCGGAGTCTGCAGGATAAGAATATGTAATGATTTCTCGCTAAGACGCAGAGACGCAAAGAAAGGCGACAAATAGATTAAGAATCTTTACGACTTAGCGGCTTTGCGAGAAAACCTTTCTAATCGTCTTTGCGTGAAACTCTTTTCTTAATAATTATCCTCTTTCAGCTCAAAGAATGACCTGGGATGCTGGCAGGCAGGGCAGATCTCTGGTGCCTTTTCCCCTTCATACACAAAACCGCAGTTGCGGCATTTCCACAATACCTTGCCCTTTTTTATAAATACCGCATCTTCTGAGATATTTTGCAGCAGTTTCATAAATCGTTTTTCATGTTCTGCCTCAATTTTTGCGATCAGCTTAAAAGCGGTAGACACCTCGGGAAATCCTTCTTCCTTTGCCATCTCCGCAAACTTTAAGTAAAGCATTGTCCATTCCTCATGTTCACCTTCAGCCGCAGCTTTAAGGTTCTCTTTTGTTGTTCCTATGATCCCGGCAGGATAAGAGGCTGTTATTTCAACCATTCCGCCTTCGAGGAATTTGAAAAAGCGCTTTGCATGCTCTTTCTCCTGGTTGGCGGTTTCCTGAAATATGCTCCCAATCTGCTCGTATCCTTCCTTGGAGGCAACCTTGGCGAAAAATTCATAGCGGTTTCTGGCCTGCGATTCACCTGCAAATGCTTTTAGCAGATTCTGTTCTGTTTTTGTTCCTTTTAATGATGATGACATAATATTGTTTTTAAAGTTAAATTTCTATAAAATCTTCTTTGGCTGTTCCGCAAACCGGACAAACCCAGTCCGATGGAAGTTCAGTAAATTTTTTCCCTTCCTTTTCCTCATCATATATATATCCGCAGGCGGTGCACTTGTATTTCTTAAAGACTGATCCATCGGCTTTTTGTTGCAGTTTGGATTGGTCAACATATGTTGGTGCATTTTTGGGGGCAACACCTTTTTTCACCTGCCGGTAATACTGGTAAGTAATTGGTTCACGGGTATTATCCAATAGCTGGGCTTGTATCAATTCTCCGATAAACAGGAGATGGGTGCCCACGTCGAATGTCTGCACTAACTTACATTCAAAAAATGCAATGGCTTCATTCAATACTATGGGAACACCCGTTTCGCCATAACGTATATCCATTCCCTCCATCTTATTGAAATCCTTTCCGCTTTTATAGCCAAACCGGCCAAAAATATCGGGTGAAGTGTCTTTATGCAGGACTGAGACCGAAAAGGATCCTGTTTTCTGAATAAACTGAGCCGTATGGTTGTTTTTGTTGCAGCATGCCGCAAAACGGGCGGGCTCGGCCGTTACCTGGAATATCGTGTTGGATATGAATCCGTTACCCTTGTTTTTATCTCCTGAACATACGATATAAAGGCCGTAGGATATTTTAAACAAAGCCTCGTAATCTATCATAGTATTAGTTTTAATACAATGTAAGTTTTTTCCCTGACATCTTCAAGTTGGTTGCTTAATGCATAAAATACGCCAGCAATCCCAGGACGATTAATGTTATTCCCGTTATTTTACGCATATGGTGTTCCAGGAAATGCCAGTTGAATTTATTCAGGCCTTTTGTGCCAACGTATACCAGCATCAACATGAGAGAAGGTGTAACCAGTGCATAAACAACCGAGACAACAAGGATACCGATCCACCCCAGCGTTCCTGCCTGGAAATAATAAGCTTCCAGTTCAATACAGGGAGAGAGGAACATGGCCAGGCTCAGGGATGCAAGGATGGCAAAACGCGATTTGGCATTCTTGCTCACTGAAAGATGAGCATGTTCATGATGATGTGCACGGCGCAAATCGGTTATGATGTAAATAAGACCAAGGAGGACCAGCACCAGCGGGGCGATAATGGATGAAACCAGCTCAAAGGCACCGGATAATTTGTACCCGATGAATCCGACCACAATCCCAATGATAATGGTACTGGCGATATGGGCCAGTGCTGTAATCAGGGTGGCCGACAGGGTTTCACGCTCCGACCACTGTTCTGTTTTTCCTATGGCGATCAGCGGCAGCCAGTGATTGGGTATCAGGGCATGGATGATGCTGAGAACGATGCTTCCGATGAATATCTGCCACATG
>CAYWCR010000013.1:0-8194 GCA_964456825.1 uncultured Bacteroidales bacterium | reverse complement strand
ATCCAGCGTATCGATAAGCAGCAGGCTGAAATCCCAGCTCATCAGGTCACTTTGAATTTTTTCCATTTCAAGGCATTGAATTACTTCTGCTGCTTCGTAGTTATAACCGTTGCCGACGGATTCGGCGGGGATAGTTATTTTCCTGCCATCATGGGCTCTCATTTTTACAGGCACGGGCATATACCATCCGGTATCGAAAATTATGGTACCCTTGTCACCGTAAATAGCTGCCGTAATGTCTGTTTGCGCAATCGCGGAAGAATAAAGTACAGCCAGCGTTTCATCCTCATATCCTAGGGTAAAGCTGCAATTATAGTCCACTCCGGTGGCTCCGATACCGGCAATTGCCTTGATGGTCTTTGGCTTCCCCAGCATCAGCAACGCTAAAAACAACGGATATATGCCCAGATCAAGCAATGATCCGCCGATGAGTTTTTTATTGAATAAACGGTGGCCGGGATCAAAGGGGACATTGATCCCGAAATCAGCTTTCAGCAGCCTGATCTTTCCGATCTGACCCTCATCAATCATCTCTTTGGCCTTGATGAGCCCGGGCAAAAACCGGGTCCACAAGGCTTCCATCAGGAACCGGTTCTTTTCTCCGGCCTTATCGATCATGTTGCGCACTTCAAGGCCGTTAACGGCAAAAGGTTTTTCACACAGCACATGTTTGCCGTGGTCAAGGCACATGATGGTATTCTCACCATGCAGGTTATGCGGTGTGGCAATATAAACAATATCCACATCGGGATCCGCGGCCAATTCCTCATAGCTACCATAGGCTTTTTCTGCCCTAAACTGGCTGGCAAACTCCCTGGCGGTATTCAAGTTTCGTGACCCAACGGCATAAAGCTTTGAATGAGGCACAAAGAGAAGTGCCTCAGCCATTTTCCGGGCAATGAAGCCGGTACCGATTATTCCCCAGTTGTAATGTTTCATGATTTGATGATTTGTTGACCTGCCTGACCGGCAGGCAGGTTTGATGATTTAAAATATAGTCTTGCGGTCATGCGGTCGTGCAGCCTGCCTGCCGGCCAGGCAGGTTCACTGTTTACCAGTTACTGCCTAATGCTGCTCCCCGCTCTTCTCGATCCTCCACTCTTCTCCCGACACCCACACAATTTGTCCCTTGTCCCTTTTTCACTTCTTATCCCTTCTTCCCCCTTGCCAGTGAAGCAAACACACCTAAAAAGCACAACAAACTGAATAGAAGGAATATAATTTTCACGCTGCGGAGGAAGAGGTGATGATTTTCCGGTGTGATGCTGGCCTCCCCGATAAAAATATGGAGCACCATGGTAGCAATGCCCATACTCATCATCTGTCCCGTTAATCTCATAGTACCAATAGTTGCAGAGGCAACACCCAGGTATTTCTTTTCCACGGCACTCATCACCGAATTCGTGTTTGGGGAGGAGAATAAGCCAAAACCGGCTCCCAGGACAATCAGGCTGATGATGATATACCCGTTGCCGGTAGTATCGCCAAGGAATGCCAGCATGGCCAGTCCGATCACAATGATCACCATGCCCAGGGAGGCCAGGATACGGGAATCATATTGGTCGGAAAGCCTCCCGGAAAAGGTTGCCATCAGCATCATAACCAGCGGTTGTGTGACCAGGATGGAGCCGGCTTCCAGTGGTTGCATCCCTTTGTTGTACTGAAGGTAAAGGCTCAGTACAAATGACACGGCAAAGGTTGCTGCATAGTTGATGAGGGCGGCAAGGTTGGAAAAAGCAAAGACGCGGTTGTTTTTAAACAGCTGAATATTCAGCACCGGATAGGTCTTGAGCAATTCCACCCGGATGAACACAGCCAATCCGGCCAAACCCGAAAATGTCAACATAAAAGCATGCGCTTCCGGCAGTTTTGAAAAACCATACATCAGGGCTGAAATTGCAATCATATATAAAAGAGAGCCAGTATAGTCGAATTTCTCATTCTTTGCCTCGGCCCATTCGGTTTTTATAACCAAAATGATCAGTATGATGACCAGCAGGGCAAAGGGCAGGGTGGCCAGGAAAAGGCTTCTCCACCCCAGGGTCTGCGTGAGTATGCCACCCAGAAAGGGAGCAATGGACAATCCCAGATAAACCGCTGAAACGTTGATACCGATAGCTTTGCCGCGTTCATGCGGGGGGAAGGCGGAAGTGATGATGGCCATTCCTGTTGCGAAGGTCATGGCGCTTCCGATACCCTGAACTACGCGGAAGATAATAAGCATGGTTCCTGATGTCGACAGGGCACATAACAGAGAGGAAATGGCAACCAGGATGTTCCCGTATAAAAAGATCTTCTTTCGGCCCAGGATATCGGCCGCCTTCCCAAGGGGTACCAGGAAAATGGCAGAGGACAGCAGGAAAGACATGGCCACCCAGCTCATGGAGATGGTATTCATGGAAAACTCCTGACCGATCTTTGGCAAGGCTATGTTAACGGCTGCGCCCAGAAAGGGATTGACAACCGAGGTAAGAATAACGACCAGCAACAAGGTGTTTTTATTATAACCGGAAGGATTCGTATCCTTATGCATGAGCGGGAATTAATATGTTATGATAATAAAAGTGCAGACCAGAAAAACAGGTTCAGGGCAGTAAAGGTAAAAGGAAGTTGGGAATTTTATAGAGAGCCCTCTCTAAAAAGTCGAAAAATATGTTAATGCCATTATGCGCTAGAATCCAATACTTAGTTTCATCCCCACTACAACCATTGCATCATGGTTACCGGTAACATCAGGCCTGATGCTCATCGTCAGGTCATCCGATACGTCAAATGCCGAAAATTCGGCATCGACCATAGCGTCGATGATATTTAATAAATATATGCCGGCAAGACTGAAAAAGCTTATATCACGAAAACGATGGTAATGATCCCTGTAATTACTTAAAAATCTGTATTCAATGTTTCTTCCGTGAAAATAAAAAGTCAACGGGTCATCATCTTCATCAATGAATTTCATGATCTGTTTATACCCGGTTTGAAAGTAATGCAATGAATAAAAGGCTGCCCCTCCCGCCCCATAAACAAGGGGGACCTTCCAGTATTTGCGGTTATAAACCTGGCCCAGACCGGGCATAACAGCGGAAAATATGATGGCGGTCCTTGGATTGCGCATGATATGGGTGGCAGAGTCCCCGGGGCCTGATGGTTGACGGGCAAATGATATTCTGTCGGATAAAAGTGACAACATGCAGATTATGAAAAACACAAAGGTTTTCATTTTGTCAAAGCAGAATTAACTAATTTTATAATAACATATCTTATAAGGGTAACCGGTATTATTAATATAACGGATTCATAAGCAATTTATTATGAACAAAGCAAAAAAGGAAATAGCAAAGCAAGGGACTGCAAGGAATAATGCTGAAGTCAATGAGGCTGGGCCTCCTGAGAGCCGACATCAAAAGGGGAAGAAATTAAAAAAGAAAAAATACAATCGCGAGCTAGCCAGGCTTCAGATTGAGCTGGTGAAATTCCATGAATGGATCAAGAACAAAGGGCTCAAGGTGGTCGTTATTTTTGAGGGACGTGACGCTGCCGGGAAAGGGGGCGTGATCAAAAGGATAACCCAGCGCCTGAATCCCAGGATATGCCGGGTGGTTGCGCTGGGAACACCCACGGAACGCGAAAAAACACAATGGTATTTTCAGCGGTATATTCCGCATCTCCCGGCAGCCGGGGAGATGGTGCTATTTGACCGCAGCTGGTATAACCGTGCCGGGGTGGAACATGTGATGAATTTTTGCACCGACGAGGAATATCGTGAATTCCTGCGCACCTGTCCCGAGTTTGAGCGTATGCTGATGCGTTCGGGGATCATCCTGATCAAATACTGGTTCTCGGTTTCCGATGAGGAACAGGAAGCCAGGTTCCGTGCCAGGATAGAAGATCCTACCAAGCGTTGGAAGCTGAGTCCGATGGACCTGGCCTCGCGTGAAAAATGGGTGGAGTATTCCGAGGCCAAGGATGAAATGTTCAAATATACCGACATCAAGCAATCACCCTGGTATGTGGTGCAGGCCGACAACAAAAAGAAAGCCAGGTTGAATAGCATTGCACATTTATTAAGTCTGATCCGATACAAAGACCTCACTCCCGACCCCATGAAACTGCCGCCCCGCAAGCCCCGCAAGGCTTATGTGAGGCCTCCCATCACCGACCAGACCTTCGTGCCGGAGGTGTATTAAATTCCTCATTCTCATTCTCATTCTCATTCCCGTTCTGATTTTGTATTTATTTAAGTCAGAATCAGAATGAGGATAAAACAGTACAATTATATACACCCTGTCAGGGTGGGGGGTACCCTGTCAGGGTGTCAAAGTAACCTCACTCTTTCGCTCTGTCTTCCGCTCTGATTTTTGCTAAATAGGAAACTTTAGCTAAATTTATTTTTTATTTGTTACGTTGCATAGGAAAGAAAAACAAGATGTTCAGGGAAAAGCATAGATTGAACCAAAGTCAAAAAGCCTTAAACTTTCGTTTGTAATACATTCAGGGAGCGATTTAAAACACGAATAAAGAGTATTAGGTATTGGGATTGAGAAAGCAAGTTCAGGCAATGTGACTAAGGGGGCGATAGCATTCACTGGCAATGATGATCGTTCTCTGCTCAATAGCTTATGCTCCAGCATCATACAATGTATTATAGCATAATTGACTGCCTGCTGATAGGTAACAATTATGTATATTTATGATCATTTTATAAATGATCCTACAGCGAAAATCCATAATGGCACTAATTACCATTATCATTAAACAGCTATGCTAACCAAAAATGATGAAATTTTTCATGTAATCGGTACATCAAGCAGTTACAGCTATAAACATATTGTGCTTTAATAGTGATAAACGCAATTGCGTTTATGGATATGTTTGTGTTTAATTTGTAAAGCAACCTTGGTGATAGGTTAAACATCTATTATAACTTGATTATAAATCAAAGAAAAATGAAAACAACAATTTGCATGATTAATGTTATAATTACGTCAATGCTTTTATTTTCTTGTGATAATGATGATAAAAATCCAAGTCTAGAAGAATTTTGTTCTATTGCACCTGATGGGTGGGAATGTGTATTAATCAGAAATAACTTTAGTCAAGAAAATATACCTCAAAATGCTGAAAATCCGGTAGCAATAATAAAATATAAAAATACCACAAGAGAATTTATAAAATTTGACAATATTGGAGTGAATCCATCTTTAATCTTAGATTTCTATCCAATTAACCATAAAGATGAATTGATTGACTTCATAAAATCTCAGCAAATGTATTCTTGGTGCATTCCAATCTACTACGGAGAAACAAAAGATTATTTTATTATGACTTCACCTTGTTTTATAAATAGTGGGATATTCACTGCTGAAGCGGATTCTTCAATAAAGGATTTAAACAATGCTTTAGATAAGATCATTATTAAAAAAGACTATAGTTTTTAGATTAACTTTAACAAACAAACTAAACACAACACCGGGTATAGCCAATGGCGGGCTTGAAGGTTGCGAATCATAGCTTTTCAAGGGTAGCTCAGTGCTACCTGGATACCTAATCGCTCTGAACTCTGTCACTGTCCATACCCGAAAACGTTGTGCAATTGCACCAAAGTCCACATAGACATGAAAATCTCATTAATTCCAGATTTAATTAATAAAGTCGAATTAATTAAAAAATGCTAACATGAAAAAATTATTATTTCTTTCAATTTTGACTATTGTTTTTACAATGAGTTCAAATGCACAAGACAAAGCGTCCGATTTAAAAAAATTATTTAAGTTAATGGACTCTGAAAAGATGATTGATGGAATGATGAATAACATGATACTGGCACTAAAGCAGCAAGCAAGTGGACAAATTCAAGAAAATGGGGCCAAAGAAAAATATGATAAATACATCGATTTTATGATGAATGAGGTAAAAGAATTATCAAAAAAGTTGGTCAATGAAGAAATGGTCAACATCTATGATAAACATTTCACTCATGAAGAAATAAAAGACTTGGTTCAATTTTATGAATCACCAACTGGGAAAAAGTTACTTGAAAAAAATCCAGAGATTACAAAGGATTTGATAAATTCAATGATGACTAAATACATGCCTGAATTTCAAGAAAGACTAATTAAGAAAATGGAAGAATTAAAATAATCAACTGCACACAACACCGCATATAGCCAATGTCGGTCTTAGCAAGTTGCTTATCACAGCTTTTCAATGGTAGCTTAGTTCTACCTGGATAAGTAACCGCCCTGAAGTCCGCCACTGGCCATATGCGAAAACGTTTTTAGCAATAATTTTAAAATGAGATGATTACTAAAGTTTTACATATTATGTACAATTACCATTAAGATTATTAATGGGCAAGAAAATATTGATTACTGAGCATACCTTAATGAATTCAATTCTCAGTATAGAAATAATGATGAATATTCTTGTAATGCAAAAGGATTATTATTTTAGGATCTTGAAGAATATGATTCACTATTATACTTTTATAAAAAAGCTGTTGTATTAAATAATAATATGCCACTTTCAGAAATTATTGAAGTAATATAAAAATGACTAAAATTGATAATATAGAATTCTTAGTGTTTCATTAAATGCTCAACAAAACAAATTTTTAAGATTGAAAAAAGTATATTTAAGTTGATATATATAGAATAATCTAAAAAAAAGAAAATATGATTAACAGAAATTTGATTACGAGCTTTATCCTGATTGTGGCACTGGTTGTCACTGTAAACGGTCAGGGCGATATTGATACGGCATCCCTAAAGACGCTAAAAGAGGCATACGCCGGTAAATTCCTCATAGGAACTGCAAGTGATTTGAGAGGGGTTTCAGAGGCCGAGTTGACAAGTGTTAAAGTGCAATATGACATCCTTACTCCGGAAAACTGCATGAAACCGCAGCCGATCCATCCTTGGGAGAATACGTACAACTTTGTAACCGCAGATACATTGGTTGAGTGGTGTCAGCAGAATGGTATCAAGGTTTGGGGGCATACCTTAGGCTGGCATTCGCAGACGGCCCCCTGGTTTTTCCAGGCAGAAAATCCGGTAACTGAAGAAACAACTAAACCACCAATGCGGCCCGGAGTGATGCGGGATCCCAATGCTCCTCGCCTCACTATGGCTGAATATTGGCGTCGCAGCATTAAGGGCGAACTGGCGAGCCGCGAAGTTGCTTTGGAACGTCTAGAGAACCATATCAAGACCGTGGTTGGGCGATACAAAGGACGTATTATCGGATGGGATGTATTTAATGAATCGATTGCCGACAGCGGTGACTGTACGACAGAAAACCTTCGGACTTTCAGCTGGTATCAGGTTGTTGGGCCGGATGTTTTGACCCTGGCTTTCAAGTGGGCGCACGAAGCCGATCCCGACGCTCAGTTATACTACAACGACTACAATATTGAGCAGGGTGCGGTTGAGAACAAAGGCAAACACGCCAGTTCTATGGTGCTGCTTAAGCGTCTCATCGCGGAAGGTGTCCCGATTACCGGTGTAGGTATTCAGGGACACTGGCACCTAGATACCGACCTCGCCGACGTCGAAAAGGCTATCGAGAACTATGCGACTCTCGGGCTGAGGGTTTCTATTACAGAACTGGACGTGACAGCAACAGGTGATAATAGCGGCGCTTTCGGTGTGCGTCAAGGCGATAGGACCATTCCGAAAGAAAACTATCAAAAACAGGCTGAGGTATATAAAGAATTGTTCGAGATCTTTATGCGTCACTCCGATGTCATTGATCGCGTAACTTTCTGGGGCATTAGCGATACCCGGTCATGGCGTAGGGGGCAAGATGCGCTTTTGTTTGATGGCCAGTTGAAGCCAAAACCAGCTTTCAAGGCTGTTATTGACGCAAGCTCAAATTAAATATACTCTGTTTTTATCAGCATATAAAGATTTACAAATATTTTCAATTGATGGAAAAGTTATTCCAGTAAAACAAATTAACAAAGATTATATTGAATTAGATGAATTAGCTGAGGGTGTAGATTTTATTACATTTATTTTAGAAAATAATGAAATAACAAATAAAACTATCAAACCATAACAAATGCAACAATTGCTAACACGCAATAAAAAACATAGGGCAGAAAGTGCTAAAATTGAACGACATAACATTTAATTAACGGCTTGGTAACTTGATAAGTAAGTAGTTCGAAATGCCCTACGTTTCTTATTGCCAA
>CAYWCR010000012.1:0-71694 GCA_964456825.1 uncultured Bacteroidales bacterium | reverse complement strand
AAGCCAAATCTTTTATAGCTTTTTGTTGCCTTGTATTATTTGTTTTTATATATTTAATAATTGATAACCTTATCCATTGAGTTCAGGTGAGCGAGAACGAGAATATATATGACAAGATACAGGAATTGTTTGGTTATGTTAACGGACAGCTCAGCATCCTGGAGGACCAGATCGACGTAGAGATCCAGATGGAATATTACAACTATTCAAAAAGGGTGAATGAAGGTCTGAATCCGGCGGATGTTATAAAAAACAAAGATGAACTTTTCCAGGCTGACTTGCCGGTTGAAGACCGGAAGAACATGTTGGTAAGGCTGGCGGCAGTTGATGATATTGAAGCTTACCGCACACTGGAGAAATACAATAAGGAGCCCAACCCTGGTCTAAGGGACTGGGCATACCTTGCTTTGCAGGAGAGCAGGATGCTGATTGAGAGCAAAATTCTGGATGAAAACCAGATTCTGATTTCTACTGGCCTTGGCGGTAAGGGTCTAAAACTCAGGTACTTCACAGCACTAATCGCATCAGATAAAACAACCTTTACACCCCTGCAACAAAAGATTATCCGGGAGGAGCTTGGATTTTATCTGAACCGGTCTGGCGGCGAGCTGGAAAAAATCACTTTTGATAATGAAATATGTTCGCTGATTACCATTATACCCCTGAAAATACCGGTGCAGACCTTGTTCAACAGGGTCATTAAAGAGTGTAACATCCTGGGTGATTTTATTCTGCAGGACCACGTTATCAATAATGTAAAAATACTTACCTCGGAGGAGATCCGTGTTTGTATAAAATAGGATGGTAAGAATAAAGGATGATCCGTACAAATTAAAAACAATCGGACACCTCTTCAGGTGTCCGATTGATTATTATTCGCTTTTTTCGAGGCTCGGGCCAGTCGATTCAGCTCCTTCCAGGTCATCAAACTCAACATTGGTGTAATCATCCACGGTTTCCTCATCAAATGAGTCTGATGGCTCCATCGCTTGAGGATTGGCTGCTACAATATACGCGACTACTTCCTCAAGATACTCCACAAAAGCCTCAAAATCTTCCTTATAGAGGAAAATCTTATGCTTCTCATAGTGAAAGCGTCCATCCTTGTTGAAACGCTTCTTGCTTTCCGTAATAGTCAGGTAATAGTCATTTCTCCGGGTTGCCTTAACATCGAAGAAATAAGTTCTCTTCCCTGCCCTCAGTGATTTTGAGAAAATCTCTTGCCGTTCAACTTTCTCTACAACATCTTTTTTATCAATTTCTCCTTCCATGGTAAACTTTGGGTATTAGTACAGGTTAATTCTATTCAAAAATAAAAATTTTTTTTATAATGACTAGGAATACGTTACAATAAGTGGTTATTTTTAAACATTTCATCGTTAAATTACAGTCCTGCAATATCAGAAAGGTAATCGAACGGAAAGAAACAACACTGATTTTGAGTAATGCAGTTCACCAGTTGTTTCTTAGTAAAAAAAGCACTTAATTTGCACTTCATTTTACAAATAGGTATTACAGGGTTCTTTTGAATATGATTAGCAGAAGGATATTACGGATTAAAATATTGCAAATGCTATACGCCTATTTTCAGAATGGGGATGGCGAAATTAATAAAGCGGAAAAAGCCTTGCTGTTTAGCATTCAAAAGTCATATGACCTCTATCATTACCTGCTTCTGCTCATTGTTGAAATTGCTGATTATGCATCAGCCCGCATAGACATTGCGCTGCAAAAGAAGATCCCTTCTTACGAAGACCTGAATCCCAATACCAAGTTTATTGAAAATAAAATTATCAGCATGCTGAGGGAAAATCTTCAGATGGGCAAATACCTGAAAAATACGCCACTCACCTGGTCGCATACTCCCGATCTGATTAAAAAGCTCCATAACAAAATCCGGATGGCCAGGTTTTTTAAAGACTATATGGAAAACCCCGAACGATCCTTTGAAGAGGACAAGAAAATCATCATCGATATATACAGCAAGGAGCTTGTAGCTTTTGAAGGTCTTTATCAGGTGCTGGAGGAACAAAGTATTTTCTGGAATGATGAAGTCGAGTTCATGATCAGCATGATTACAAAAACCATCAAAGGATTCAGGGAAAGCAATAACGAGAAAAACCAGCTGTTATCCCTTTATAAGAATGAGGAGGACAAGGAATTCGTGATTAATCTGTTCCGTAAATCCATTGTTCACCAAAAGGAATACAGGGATATTGTGGAAAATTTCACCAAAAACTGGGATGTCGACAGGATTGCCTTCATGGATTTTCTTATTCTTGAAATGGCCATAGCTGAAGCCATTGAATTCCCTTTTATTCCAACCAAGGTAACCATCAATGAATATCTTGAAATAGCGAAAAGCTACAGTACCGAAAAAAGCAGAATATTCATAAACGGTTTGCTGGATAAAATATTCAAACACCTGAAACTGACTGATAAAATCAGGAAGACCGGAAGGGGCTTAATCGGTGAAACCGATTCACAACCAGAGAATTAATATCCTATGGCAACCATTATAGCTCAACATATTATTAATTAATTAATACTAGAAATGATGAACTTTTTAGCACAGGTCATTTTAATGACACAACCAAAGCCGGGACAAAGCCCATGGGCATCATTTGTTCCCCTGATCCTGGTTATGATCGTTTTTTATTTTTTCCTGATAAGGCCTCAGATGAAAAAACAAAAAGATCTGAAAAATTTCAGGGAGTCCCTGAAGAAAGGCGATAAAATAGTTACAGCCGGCGGAATATACGGTAAGATCAATAACATCTCGGAAAACATCATAACAGTTGATGTTGGCAACAATGTATTGATTAAAATTGACAAAAGCGCCATTGTCAGGTCTGAGGTTGATATTGAAAACCAGCAATAAGGAGTGCTTATTTCAGAGTTTAAGGTATATTTGCATAACTATACCTTAAACTTTGTTTTCGTTGAGACCAAATTCATTCCATACCGCGTGGCAAGCAGTTAAGAAATACTTTTCGCAATGGTTGGAATATTTTTCCGCCCATCACCAGAATTTCATTACTTTCCTTTTCTTTGTTTTATTATCCGCTGTTTTCTGGTTTTTCCGTTCATTGTCGCTTGACTATGAAGATGAAATATTATATCCCGTCAGGTATATCAATATTCCTGAGAACAAAGTCATGATCAATGCATTACCTGAAAAACTCGCCCTGAAAGTAAAAGCCAATGGAAGAAGAATACTGTTCAGTAAACTGAATCTGAATCTGATTCCTATTAAATTTGATGTCAATTCCTTCATAACCAAAAATACCAATCCCGATTCGTTGTATATACTTACAAACTCTGTTAAGGAAATTCTGTCGGAAGAGCTGGAGGGAGTTGAAATAATGAATATTTCACCGGATACATTGTTTTTCATTTTCACCACCATGGAGGTGAAAAGAGTTGCTGTAAAACCAAAATTTGGAAACCTTCTGCACATGTTTGCACCGCAATACATGATTAACGGTCCGATAAACATGGATCCGGACAGCATTATAATTTCAGGTCCGGGTAGCCTGTTGCATAATATTTACAGCGTATTCACCGAGCCATTGGATTTTACCGGACTGAACGATACGGCCAGTCAGACTGTTAGCCTGGAAAAGCTGGAGGGGATCAGCTACTCGCAGAAAAAAGTATACGTTACCGTTCCCGTGGATCAGTATACGCAGGCAGAGTATTATCTTCCGGTTGTCGCCCTGAACTTGCCCGATAGCCTTAAGCTAAAGACTTTTCCCGAAAGGATCCGGATCAGTTTTAATATAACCCTGAGCAACTACCAGAAGATCGTTCCCGAAAAGATCATGCCGCGCCTCGATTATGATGATATCCTTAAGAATCCCGAGGCCAGGATAAGGCTGTTTCTTGTGGATACTCCCGATATGATTAGTGCAGTCAAATTCAGTCCGGAGAAAGTTGAATATCTTCTTACCAGACAATGATCAAAGCAGGCATTACAGGAGGAATAGGCAGTGGCAAAACTATCATATGCAGGGCATTTGAATCTCTGGGAGTTCCGGTGTATAATGCTGACCTGGCAGCCCGGTTATTAACAGATTCACAGCCTGAAATAAGAGAAAGGCTGATGGAACTATTTGGTGAGGGTATTTATGACGGAGATACCCTCAACCGTCCCCTTTTTGCTTCCATTGTCTTCCGGAATAAGGAAATGCTTGAATCTGCCAACCGTATCATTCATCCATGGGTAAAGCATGATTTTAGCCGTTGGGTGCAGGACCATCAGGACTGTGATTATGTCATTGAAGAAGCCGCCATATTATTTGAAAGCGGAAGTAATGCCCTTGTTGACGTATGCATTACGGTAATCTCTCCGGTCGGGCTGAGGATCCGGCGGCTGATGAACCGTCCCGGAATGACCCTCGAACGGATTGAAGATGTTATGGCAAATCAATGGTCTGATGAGAAGAAAACGGCAGCTTCCGATTTTGTGATAAATAATGATGAAATGAACCTTGTCCTGCCTCAGATTCTCCTGATCCATAAGAGCCTTAAAGATATGCGTAAAACCTATTCATCAGATATTTAACCCATTATGGCAAGATTTGGAAAATGGATTGGTGCCGGACTTGGCTGGACAATCGGCGGTCCGATAGGAGCCCTACTGGGATTTGCCTTAGGAACACTGGTGGATGCCGTGAAGCTTGAGCAATATGAAAAACGTGACAGTGCTACTACTACGGGCGATTTTATTGTTAGTCTGCTGGTTCTTGTTGCCGCTACCATGAAAGCCGATAGCAGGGTTGTCCAATCGGAACTGGATATCGTAAAGCGTTACCTGGTAAAAACATTTGGCGAAGAGGAAACAGCAGAAATGCTTTTGTTGCTGCGCGATTTATTAAAGAAAGACATCCCGCTGGAAGATGTCGGGAACCAGATCAGGCGTAAGATGAATTATGCATCACGCCTTGAACTGCTTCACCTAATTTATGGAATCATCAGTGCGGACGGTTCCATTGATGTCAGCGAAATGAATGTTTTCGATTCCATTGCGTCATCTATTGGGATTACATATAACGATGCACGCTCTATAAGGTCAATGTTTGCGAAATCAACCGATTGGGCCTATGATGTACTCGAAATATCAAGTGATGCAAAACCTGAACAGATAAAAAAAGCATACCGTCAACTGGCCATGAAAAACCATCCCGACAGGGTTGCATACCTGGGCGAGGAAATCAGAAAAAAAGCCAATGAAAAATTTTCCAGGATAAATGAAGCCTATGAGATTATTAAACAGAAAAGAAATATCAGCTGATTATCAATATTATACAAATAAAAACCAAAATACAAACCAGTTCACATTGATTCCGTTTAAAAACAGTTGTACGTTTTATTTTAAAGGTCCGCAAGAAATGATTATTTTTGGAATCATTATGCATCAAATACTTCGCATATGGAATTAAAGGAAACTCTTGCTATTTCGGGACAAAGCGGATTATTTAAATTTGTATCCCAGGGTCGCAACGGCATTGTGGTAGAATCTTTCTCCGATAAAAAGAGGTCATTTGTTCCGGCCACCACAAAAGTCAGCTCCCTGGATGAAATTGCTGTGTATACCAGCGATAAGGAAATACCGCTCAAAGATGTTTTTAAAAAAATCTTTGAAAAGGAATCAGGCGGAAAAGCTATTGACGCAAAAACCGCTTCTCCGGATGATCTGAAACTATACCTGGAAAAGATACTGCCCGATTACGACCGTGAAAGGGTATATGTTTCCGATATAAAAAAAATGATCAGCTGGTATAATATCCTGCATGAACAGAACCTCTTGATATTTGAAGAAGAGGAAAAGGCTGCTGAAGAAAAGACAGACAAACAGGAAACCGAAGCAGGAAAAGCAAAAGAAGTCAAAGGAAAGACGGCAAAACCAAGATCAAAACCGGCTGAAAAAGAATCTGTAACTCCGGCAAAATCAAAAGCGGCAAAAACCGTCAAAAAGGAAAAAAATCCCGTAAAAAAATAACAACGGAAAACCCGTGAAAAATAAGCTGTAAAACTCCTGCTTTTGGCAGGAGTTTTGTTATTTTATGCAGCATGGTTAACACTTTTTAACAAATTTTGTTAACCCTATATGGCTTACCAACGTAACTTTGCATAGCATCATTAGTATTTATAACTAGCAATAACCTCTCATCATGAAAACATACACTTTACAGATCCTGGTTATATTACTTCTTGCCAGCCTGTTGAATTCGGCGGAAAGTTTTGCCCAAAAAGCGGCAAAAATATCCTCAGGTATCGAATGGACCGAAACAACCAGTGATTTTGGCAAGATTCCCCAGGGAAAACCTGTAATTGCTGAATTTCAGTTTAAGAACCCAAGCATGGTACCGTTGATTATATATGCCGTTAAACCCTCCTGCGGATGCACGGTTGCTGATTACCCAAAAGAACCCGTACAGCCGCAGAAAACCGGCATCATAATGGTAACTTTCGATGCTCAGAACACCGGCTATTTTCAGAAATCCGTAATTATTGAATCCAATGCCGGAGAAGGAAGTGAAACCCTGATCATTAAGGGAGAGGTGGTTAAGGGGACAGTGAACAATGAACAATGAACAGTGATAAGTGAATCAATGTTACCTATCACCTTTGGCTAATCCGGATCTCGTATGATCATACTCCTGTCAAAATCTTCACTGCACGACAACTATTCTTCCTGGCTGAGAAGGCTTAATCCCGGCATTCATTTATCCAATGCTTATACAAAAAGCGAACCATCTTTAAAAAAGTTATTATTGCGCTGTTCCGGAATAATACTGACCGGTGGAGCAGATATCAATCCGTCAAGGTATGGAAAATCAATTGAGATAAACCGGTGTGACGGCATTGATGACAAAAGGGACACGCTGGAGTTAGAACTGATTGATGCGGCCATAAAAAGCAAAATACCCCTTCTGGCAATCTGCCGGGGATTGCAGGCGGTCAATATTTATTTTAAGGGATCGTTGATAGTTGATATACCGGATGAAGTAGGGATTAAGATAAAACACCGCAACAAGACAGATATAACCCATGAGATCACCGTAGCGAAAGACTCGTATCTTTTCCAATACGGACAAGCCATCAAATACAGGGTGAACAGCAGCCATCACCAGGCTATCGGTAGAATAGGCGGTAGCCTGATACCTGTGGCATGGTCAGATGATGGTCTGGTTGAAGCCGTTCAACTCAAAAAAGAGTCCTCTCATTTCCTGATGGGAGTGCAATGGCATCCCGAACGGATGGAATTGAGCCATAACATGTCGGGCAGCATTGGAAGGGCATTTCTGCAAAAGGCTGCAGCATTCAGGTCGTGAAGTCAAAAAGTCAATTAGTCTTGCGGTCATGAAGTCATGCAGTCTGGTAGTTTTGCAGCCTGCCTGCATTGCTTAGGCCTGCGCTATGGCAGGCAGGTCTGCAAGAAAAGGATTTATCTTTTATTGGCTATACAGAAGGGTGACCACAAGGAACACCCCTGCTTTGGTCTTCCGACCTCAGTCTTCCATCATTCCACAATTCCACTGTTCCACATTTCCACCCAGAATGCTCCCTATAACATCCTTTTCCTTTTGGGTCAGATGGTAAATATTTTTTGCATACTCCTTATGGGATTCCAGGAATCTTTTTATCTCCCTTTCGAAAGTTCCGGAAAATTCCAGGTTCAGTTCAGCATAGATCTTTCTCAGTTCTTCAACGGGGTCTTTCTCCAGATTCTCAAAACGTACCTCGGCATATTCATGCTCACCCATCAGTTGTTTCTCATGAGATACATAATCATCGAAGGAGCGCAGCACCGATGAAACCTCATCAATTCCGGGCTTTTTCCAGCCATTCTTAAGGCTGTAATGTGCTGCAACCGTATTCCACATCTTAATGGTTGAGGGAACAACCTCGAAGGGATGACGCCTGATATGAATAAACCTGGCTCCCGGGAACATGCTTCTCAACAATGGCATGCGCATGGTATGGAAAGGATTCTTTGACACAATCTGTTTGCCGGTCAGCCATGTTATCTTTTTGTAAAAGTTCAGCAGGTTTTGTTTCCATACTTTCAGCCTTACTCCCTCCGGGATATATTTATCATAACCGGCAAGAAAATATTCATTGCCTGCCGGAAAAACAATTTTCTCCAGCGGGCTTTCCGATCCCAACCTGATCAATGCAAATTCATCTTCCTGCGGATCCAGGGGCGAGATCATCACTTCATCCATGGGGCGTTTTTTCGGCATCAACAGTTTCATGACGGGGATATAGTACTTTGTACTGAACAGAAAGTGGTCGGGGATCACGGTCTGTACCACTGAAGGAGCCGTGAACTGGGGATCTAGATGCATCAACTGGTGCAGATAGGTTGTCCCCGAACGCCAATGTCCAATGATAAAAACAGGGGATTTTTCAATGACGGTCCTTTTGATACTCTGGGTATATTTTATTCTCTCAACGCCAGTCAGAATGGAGGAAATCAAAGAATTGACCAGCAGCATCGGAAGCTGTATCATATTGGGGCCAAATGAAACTCCGTTCCTCACCAGCATCCTGAACAAAACAGGAGACCTGATCCCGGTCAGGAGATGGATCATGTTCATAGAAAATACAATCTAACTGGTAAAACAAGGTAAAGCATGCGTTTTTTACTTGGGAACCAACTCAGGTATTTGAGCAGACTGTGTTTTTTTACTGCCGGGCATAGACAAAATCTGCCAGGGTGTTGACGGTATTAACGATATGCCGTACCAGATTCTGATCATCCATTCTGACATTGAACCGTTTCTGAATGGCTACAACAACTTCCAACACATCGATGGAGTCAATGGTGATCACATTCTCGCCGCTCAATAACGGAACATCATCCAGAATTTCTTCAGGATTAACATTTCCCATATTCAGGGTTGTGACGATCAAATTCTTTATTTCAAGTTTGATATCCTTTAGGGTAAGTCCTGTCATGTTTGTCAGATTTTCCTTCATGCAATAGTCTTTCTTAAATCATTAAAGAAACAATACTCAAGATCAGCCCTGGCGCTTATCAGTTTACCCAGTTCTTTCAGTTTTGGAACACCAAGATCACGGCTTTTCCCAATTCTGGAAGCAAACAGGGATATCTGCCTCCATCCGTCACCGATATCCATCAACCTCCCGGAAAGCTCATGCCATTCAGGTCTGTTCATCAGCTGAGCTGCTTCCCGCAGGAAAGAGGCATAGAGGTAACGGAATCCACCTCCTCCGGTGCCCTGGTCTTCCAGCATAACATTGATCTTGAAGATTTCATGAGCCAGCTGTTCGGTATCCCTTGCATATTTTGGCCATTCGGAAATTTTGTCGGCAAATCGCCGGATCCCTTTAACGCCTAAAAAGGGCATGGGAATCCTGAGCATGTTGAAAGTGGCAGTTTTAATACCGGTTATAATTCCTTTGCTGAAATCCTTATCTTTGGGCACATTTACAGGGTAACACATGAATCCCCTGGGGGCCATACTGCCTCCGGCAAATCTGCCCTTGCGAAGCGAATCTTTTCCGATCTCCGTAATTACAGGATGATAACAATCACTAACGATATATTTATCCCCTTTTTTTCCAATGACCGTGAGAAAATGCACATTAATATGAACGCGATACCAGGAAGGAAAATAGTCCATATAAAAGAAGTCCACCTGGATGCCAACGGGTTGGTTCTGTTCCAGCAAGCTATCCAGCTCCATTTCAGCTTTAGCCGGGTCTTTATATGTTCTGGTTTTAAATTCTATCCCTGTCCTTTTTGAAAAGTTCTTCAGGATATGGCCTGGTTTAATCCTTGCGAAAACCGAGGGGAATGTATGCATCGGTGTTTTCATATAACCGAAAAAGATACCACCGGATATTCCGAAAACCATAGGCTCTGAGACTTTCAATCCATGAAAGTTCAATAAGGCAGTCACCGTGCCTGATTCACAATGAGCAGCCATAACATGACTGAAAGGGATGGTGCTCATGGCTGGTTGATCTCGGGTTTGGTGAAAACAACATAAGGATTATTCGTCTCTTCTTGGGAGATGGTCAACGGTTTTTTATTTTCCATATCGGCCGAATAACCCATGCGCCATTTGTTATCCTGTCGTGTAGCAATGACCTGAAAAAAATTGGCCACGGGAATATTGAATACTTCTGCATAACGCCTGAGTTCATCTACTTTGACGGCAGGGAAATGCTTGACGGTGAGATGCTTTTTTACCCTGCGCAAGGGGATCTTCACCCTCAGCGCCAGTTCTGACACGGTAAGTTCTTCAAGGGTCATGTAAAGGAAGACAGGACTGATCTCTCCTTTCTGCAGCTTTTCGTATAGAGACCTTTCCAGGCTTCCCATAAGGCTTAAGAATTCATTATAATAATGACTGGTAACATAAGAGCCGGTCTGTACAGGTCCGATAGTGTTATCACTCTTTTCAGCATACAGGACAACCTGGTGATCCTTATAATCGATCAGAATATCTTTTTCTTTCATAACCCCGTGAATCTTGCTAAAGAAATCATGAATTGTTCATTTTCGTTTCGTATATACCCTCATAGAAACAAGCATTGCTATTCCAAAAAATATCAATAAAGAAATTAATTGGGGGAGGACAACCTTTATTCCTGCTCCCCTGGCAAAAATACTGAAAAAAGCATCAGTCCCCCAACGTAAGGGTGAAATGATGCTAATCTTTCGGATTAAATCAGGCATCATGAAAGACGGGACAAAAATGCCTCCCAGAATGGCCAGTACAACAACCATCACAGATCCTAACGGAGCGGCCTGACCGTAGGTGGTTGATACAGTCCCTATCAACATGCCAAATCCGATGGCGGCCAGTCCGGATGCTATTACGACCGCCCAAAGCGCACCAGGATTCACGTCAAGAGATAGCGGAGGCAACTGGCTGATACGCGGGAAGATGTATATTCCGATGCCAACCATCAGCATGAATTGCAGGATACAGACCAAAAGGTAAACAGTAATCTTGCCCGAAAGAAAAGTAAAACCTGAAACCGGCAGGGTCATCAGCCGGTCTTTTGTTCCCTGTTGCTTTTCATTGATAATGCTGCCGGCCAGGGGTATGACAATAAAAAACATGGCAAACAGGATGAAGGCGGGAACATTGTTTTTGACGATATCGGGTTTCAGGTTATAGATTTTGTTGCCGGCGCTTGTCTCTTTTATCGTAACAAGACTCTTGCATGACTTATTATCTTGGGGCAGCTTAATCTGAATTGTTTCCCCCCTCCTCTTTTCTATACCTGATTTAAATTGCTGCAAAACCTGCTTTTTATAGGGAAAGTCAGGCATTTCACTGATAACATCAACGGACAGCAATTCTTTTCTATAAGCTGCAAATTGCTCTGCAATATCTGATTTTATAGACTCCTTATATGTTTCCATGAATATTTTCATCGCTGTCGATTCGATGATCATATGCAGGGATGAAGCCAGCATGTCCTTGTATATCTCCATTACGGCAGGATCATATAGCAAAATAACGGCGGACTGTTTTTCATCTCCCTCCGTTGAGATCCCGGTAATATCGCAACTTTGACGGCGGGCCGATGCCACTAGTCTTTCCGTAGAACTATCCGGGATTACCACCATCAACTGAAATTTTCCGTTAAAAACATCTTTTTCTGCTTCTTTCTCTGAAGCATATGCCACCAGGTCAAAACGAAGATTAGCTTTCATTTCATTCCCGATGCTGTTGCCGAAGGCCGATGAATCGGCATTGACAAGGATGATCCTCATTCCGGATTCCCTACCGATAATCACCTTTTCCTGGGTAAGGGCAATGACAATCAACATCAGGGCCGGCATAAGGAATAGGATGGCAAGCCCGGGCAGGTCACGTACGACCTGAAGATACTCTTTTTTTACTATAGCAAGATATTTCTTCACCAATACAAGCTATTCGGTTTCCTAAATACGTTTACAGTTATATGTCCTGGTTCTATTTTGATCTGCGATTTACCATAGTTGATTTTCGATTTCCGAATTTTCTTCCGCTGCCTACTGCTACTGCTTCCTGTTTACTGCCGCTGCCTCCTGCCACTTATCCCCTCTCTCCATCCCTCTTTCTCTCAGTCTCTCTGTCTCTCTTCCTCTTCTTCCCATTAATCCCTCAAATCCCTGCCAGTCAGATTTAAAAACAGCTGTCCCAGCGTATTGCATCCGGGCATGGCAGCTATCAGATGCATAGGTCTTCCTTCGGTGATGATCAGCCCGTGGTCCATAATACCAACCCGGTTGCATAGTAATTCTGCCTCCTCCATATAATGGGTGGTGTATAGGATTGTAGTGCCGGCTTTGTTCAACGCTATCAGATAATCAAAGATCATGGAGCGCAGCTGGGTGTCAACCCCTAAAGTGGGTTCATCCAGCAGGATCAGCGATGGCTCATGCAGAATGCCAGTAATAAGATTCACGCGCCTTTTAATTCCTCCTGAGCATTTTGATATCAGTTTGTTGCTGTGTTCAGCCAGATGAAATGTTGCCAACCATTCATCCGTCTTTTGTTGCAGGTTTTTCCCCGATAATCCGTGCATCCTGCCAAAAAAAAGTATATTTTCCAATACCGTAAGTGACGGGTACAGGGCTATTTCCTGCGGGACAAGACCAATCTTTGTTTTCAACCCATCAGCATGCCGGTCAACCGCTTTTCCAAAAATCTTAACCTCACCGGAAGAGTATCCCATAACACCGCACAGTATGGCGATTAAGGTTGACTTGCCGGCAGCATTGGGCCCCAATAATCCAAAAAAATCGCCCGGTTGCAGGGTCAGGTTTATGCCTTTCAAAGCCTCCTCTTCTGAACCTTTATATCGCTTTTTCAGATTCGTGGCAATAATAGCAGGATCAGGGCTCATGTATAGTAGCGATAAGAAACAGACAATCCGATTTGCTGAGACAAATATGCGATTTAGGTTCAAAAGTTCAAAAAATAAGCCCACCTTTCTTTATGTTTGTATAAAATAAGCAATTCACCGCATGAAGAAGAGCCCGGAATTTCCGCATTATCCACCCTTGTTTTTTGTCAGCATAACGGAAAGGATGCGGTCCTTTTTTTTACGATTATACAGGAAGTTCACTCATCCTAATGTGGCCGTTTTTGAAATGGTCCATCATTTCTGGCTGGCGTCGGCTATTGGAGTAGCAGCCGAATTAGGTATTGCAGATATCTTAAAGAAGGGACCAAAACCCATCGGTGAACTGGCTTCGCAGACCGGCTCGGATGAAGAATCACTGTACAGGCTTATGCGGATGCTGGCATCGCATGATGTATTCAGGGAACATGTCGACCGGATCTTCTTTCTGACACCCCTGGCAAAAGCGTTACAGGAAGAACAGTTAAAATATCTTATCACCGGTCACCTGACCAAATTGCATTATAACATGTTCAGTGAACTCGCCTATTGCGTTCGAACGGGCAAAAATGCTGCTGAACTTTTTACCGGCCATGCTCTTTTTGATCATATAGGAGCGGATGAAAAGCGTAATGAATTGTTCATAAAAGCCATGACCAGTGCATCCATGATGCAGGTTGCCGCCATTTTATCCGTATATTCATTCCGGCCCTACAGGAATATTTTTGATATAGGCGGTGGGCAAGGCCTGATGATGGCTTCGGTGCTGAATAAATTCCCCGGGTGCAGGGGCATAGTATTTGATCTGCCGCAGGCGCAAGGCCAGGCCATGGAAATGATTGAGCAATATGGTATTGCTGACCGGTGCAAATTCATAGCCGGCAGCTTTTTCGAAAGTTTACCCGAAGGAGGGGACCTGTACATGCTTAAAAGTGTTTTGCATGACTGGGCGGATGAGGCATGTCTGAAAATACTCAGCAATCTGCGCAAAGCCATGTCCGCCGGATCGAGACTGTTGATCATGGAATCGATCATCCCAGCGGGTAACCGGCCTTCCTTTGGCAAAATGTCTGATGTGCTGATGATGGTGGCCGTCGGAGGAAAGGAAAGGACCAAAGCTGAGTATTCCGCCCTGCTCCAAAAAGCCGGATTCCGGATACGAAAGATCCGCCGGACGGTTGCGCCGCTCAGCCTGATTGAGGCAGAGAAGATGTAGAAGAAGGTAACCGGTAACCTGCAACCGGTTTCAGAGCGGCATGGCCTTTTGTCTCTGCTAGTCATCCATCAGCCGTTACCAGCATCAGGGTATGCTCAACATTACGGATATGATTGTATATCATAACATTTTTAATCATCACTGGTGCGGCAGGAGACAGGCACACCGGGGCGGGTACCATCTGTTGATTCAGCACAACCGTGGCAAGCCATAAAGCAAAGGCAGAGGAAGTATAATACTCTCCGCACAGGGGTTTGTACACGGCAAAACCCGTTTT
Organism: uncultured Bacteroidales bacterium; assembly: GCA_964456825.1. Lineage (GTDB taxonomy): Bacteria > Bacteroidota > Bacteroidia > Bacteroidales > UBA10428 > UBA5072. The sequence continues at coordinate 57,316 of CAYWCR010000012.1, read as the reverse complement.
GCCGGTAAAATAAGATTGCCGGAGATAATCGTAAATCTTGTCATACCGAACATCGCCATTCATTCCGAGAATTACCAGGTCAAGGCAATCCTGATGGAGGCCTTTATCCTGTATAAAATAATCTATTTCCGATTCAATTTCATGAGCAGGCGCATCATCGGAAGTAACAAAGGTATGAACCCCCCGGAGGGCAATAGACGCATTATTTCCTGATTCACGCGACAACATGAAAAAAGCAGAACCCTCCCCGGCAATTGTTCCGGTGGTCTTATTATTCAACAGACCAAGCGTATCAACCGGATGTTTCCAGTATTCCAGATATCCATGCAGATTCATGAAATCCTCCGTGCATTCGTCGATCCCTCCAACCAGAATATGTTCAGCATGCTTTTCCGCAAGGTGCATCAGGGCGTCCAAACATGCACTTTCAAATGAAAATCCGCGGTGACAATAGGTCAAATTGTAGTTATGGTTTTTCAACAGCATGGCTATTTGCGAAGCTACAGCATTGTGGGTTGAGTTGATAAAAGGAAGGACACTGGTTATATGCTCATTATTCGACAGCATTTCCGTTAGAAATTGCTCAAGATTATGCAAACATCCCAATCCGGTACCCACAATGATCGCATCCGGCTGAATGTTTCCAGACCGGTTGATACACAATTGCGAAGAGGCCAGTCCCATCTTCAAGATCCTGGGCATTCGCCTTAATAGAATTGGGTTTATCAGGGTACGGTAATCGGGTTCGATGCAGGTAAGCCGGTTTGATATCCGGGTCTCAAAATGACCGGGCAACCCCGTCGCATCATGGGTATGTTGTGGGGAAATAATGCCGTTTGCCGTAATATATGCTTTCATCTTAGGCTTTCGAAAATATCAGGGATGTATTGTTCCCTCCGAATCCAAATGAATTGGAAATGACATGGTTAACAACAGCTTTCAGAACGCTGGCCGGTGGCCGGAATGTTAATTCAGGCATCGGATTCAAACAGTTGATGCCCGGCAGGATGATCTGATGCCGGATGGATAACACCGCAAATACGGCTTCAACTGCGCCTGCAGCGCCCAATGTATGACCCGTGAATGCCTTGGTTGAGCTTACCGGCGGTATGCCTCCCTGAAAAACATGTTCGATCGCCCTGCCTTCTGACAAGTCATTGATTTCAGTTCCTGTTCCATGGGCATTTATATAGCTGATATCATGATCATGCAGGCCTGCAATTTCCAATGCCTGCTGCATGGCCATCATAGCACCCATGCCATCCGCAGAGGAGGATGTCTGATGATAGGCTTCATTTACATTGGCATACCCGGTAATCTCGCAGATTATCCTCGAAGGATCCGCCATTTCTTCCGATTCAAGCATTAGGGCGGCAGCCCCTTCACCTATCGTGAGCCCATTCCGGAACTGGTCAAAAGGCCTGCATCCGGTAGGAGACACAATTTCAAGGGCTAAAAAACCATTCAGGGTGAACCGGGTGATGGCATCAGCCCCTCCGACCAGTATCCTGTGGACATTATGATTGCGTATCATCCTGACACCATGCATAATAGCATTTGCGGAAGATGAACAGGCTGTAGAAATGGTTGTAATGTTATGCCTGACGCCGAAATAACTTGCTATTCTCTCGGTACAATCAGCACTATCAAAAAAAGGGATGTAATCTTTAAACGTACCTTCCTGCAGCAGTGATTTATAATAACGTTCGTTCAAATCCATGCCGCCTGTTGTGGTAGCAAAAATGATGCCGGTGCGTCTGCCTGACAAATCCGGTGATCCGGCATCTGCAAATGCTTGTTGTGAGGCAATCAATGCCAGCAGGGTATTGCGCGAGTATTTCCCCTCCGTTAAATCCGCTCCCGCGATTTCCGCAAGGCCTTCATTTGATTGATTGACCTCAGCAACGGGAATATGGCTGTGAACAGAGGCAAGATGCGAAAGGTTGCCGATACCCGTTCGTAAATCATAAAAAGATGCAAGGTTTTCCCCGGTGCCATTTCCCGTTGCCGAAATTATTCCAACGCCGGTCACAAAAACCCTCTGTGGCATTCTTATTGCTTGATTTTATTTTGCTGGATGCATTCTGCCATAGCTCTGACATTGCGCAATACAGTGCGACGTTCTTTGGGATCCTCTATTTTAACCTGATATTTTCTCTCCATCAGCAAGATCAATTCCAGTGCATCGATGGAATCCAAACCCAGTCCTTCAACAAAAAGCGGTGTGTCTGCATCGAAATCATCCGGAACAACATCTTCAAGTGAAAGCGCTTCAATGATATCTTTTTTAAGCTGAATAATTAATTCTTCCATCATCCTTAGGTTATTTAAGAGTCTGCTACTAAAAACAATTATCAGGCTTGTTTGGTTTAAAAGCGGTCAAAACATTTCAACCGACAAAAATTGTACAATTTTACATAAAGTTAAGATATAAAATAATCCCGGCCTGTCAATTTGGAATTAACAACGAGATCATGCCCGATCCAATGACTGAAGATTTACCTTTCGTGGCCACCGGCAGTCAGGTATTTTCCTTTCTGAGTTTTTGATAATACAAGGACAACAGCAGACAGCCGGCAGTAAAAATCAACAAGTATACCATATAGGGAATAATATCCTGAAGGCCGGAACCCCGTATAAGGATATCGTAGAAACCGTTCAATCCCCAGTTCAGGGGAGATACCTTGCTTATGTGGCGAAACAAAGGGGGCATCATAAAGATGGGCACCCAGATTCCGCCAATGGCAGCCAGTATGACCACTGAGATGGAAGCAAATATGGAAGCCTGCTGATGAGTCCTGGCTATTGTCCCTATCGCAATTCCGTATCCTATTGCAGCCAGTGCAACCGTTATGGCCATTACGGAAAGTGTCCCCAACCGTCCGTCCATAATTAAAGCGGGAAGCTTAAGCAACGGGAATAAGTAGATCCCCATGCCCATGATCAGGATGAACTGCACATAACAAACGAACAGGTAAACGAGCACCTTGCTGATCATGATGGAACCATACGAGCACGGCATCGTGAGCAGACGCGCCAGGCTGCCCTCTTCTCTTTCCTTGATCATGGCTCCGGCAAAGGGAATTCCGATGAAGAACATGGCAAAAAGTGTCCAGGCTGAAACATTATGTTGCACAGAATCCGGTATAGCCTTTTTATTTCCTTTGACAGCATATTCTTCCCTGTAAAATACAGATTTCTGTCTTAACAGTCCCGGGTCTGTTAGAGGGATCATCATGCGGGCGCCGATTTCTTTCGCCAGCTCGCTTAAAACAATTTGTGATTCAATCCGTGAGGCCAGTTCACGAACCGAAACCTCCACTGTTGAGCGAAGCGTAGACCGGGTCGCCGGGTCCAAATAAACCACAAAAGTAATGGAATCGGAAGCATTATGGATGATGCTGGCGCCGGACAGAACTGTTGTCAGATTTTCTTTTACACGGTTCCGGATCTTTTGTGTGGCATTGGGCGGGATAATCAAACCGATCTGGTAATGCCCGGAAGCAATTGCTTCCTTTACCTGCTGATCGGTATATTCTTTGATGTTTGCCGGTTGATGAACGGAAAAGATATCAGAAGCCTTTATTTCCCTTTCTATGGCAAGTCCCATGGAATCGTTATCATGATTTAGCAGCAGCAGGCTTATTCCGCGTTCATTCATGGATCTGAAAGTTGAATCCTGCAGGCTTGTCATAATGAGGACCAGTGCCAGCGGCATGATGAATAACATGGCCAGTCCGCTCCTGTCACGAATGAGCACCAGTATGTCTTTATAGATCAGTTTTGCCAGCATATGCCTTTATTAATCTCTGAGTGCCTTCCCGGTCAATGCAATAAAAATCTCCTCCAGAGAACCGGAAAACCTGCCGGAATTTCTGATTTCATCCATGGATCCCTGGATGATGATCTGTCCCTCGTCAATAATGGCGATGTCGGTACAAAGGTTCTCAGCTTCCTCAAGATAATGTGAGGTATAAATCATGGTGGTGCCTGCACGGTTAATGGCCACCAGGTTCTCCAGGATCACTTTTTTTGATTGCACATCTACGCCTACGGTGGGTTCATCAAGAAAGAGGATCTGGGGGTTATGCAACAAGCCAACCATAAGATTCAGCCTCCGTTTCATTCCACCGGAAAAATGGATCACTTTGTTGTGAAGGCTTTTCTCAAGACCGAATACCGGGAGCAATTCGTCAATACGTTGTTCCAGGGTCCAGCCCTTGAGTCCGCAAATACCTCCGTAAACCGAAAGATTTTCGTATGCAGTAAGGCTAGGATATAAGGCTATTTCCTGTGGCACCACACCAATGATCCTGCGAATCTCATGCAATTGCCTCCTTACGGAAAAGCTGTTGATGTATATCTCACCGGAAGTTGGAGAAAGCAAGCCGCAAAGGATCCTGATCATAGTAGTCTTACCCGCCCCGTTCGGTCCGAGCAGACCGAGGATATGACCTCTTGCAACGTCAAGGCTCACGTTGTTCAGTGCAGGCCTGGTGCTTCCTTTATATACCTTGGTCAGGCCTTCAATGGTAATAACCCTGTTTGCAGATGTCATGGCCTTAATGACCTGAGTTGTTCAAAGACCTTTTCTTCCATGTCGGCAATTATCATCAGTCTATCTGCAAGTGAATCATAGGATATATCTCCGTTATTCCGGTTTTTGAAATGCCGGCCTGACTGATAGGCGAACTCACGCCATGCGTCACCGATTTCCGTCATGTCCTTGCTGGCTTCATTCAGCCAGGGTTTGCCGAGGACCTCTGCACTCTCCTGTAAAAAGGCAGCATAGATGAACCGGAAACCGGCACCGCCTGTGCCGATTTCCTCGAGCATGCGGACCACCTGGCTGAGATTGAGTGCAGCGAATTTATTACCATATTTTTCCGGCCACTTTCGCATTCTTTTTGCCAGGTACCGGATACCCTTAACACCAAACATCGGCAGGGGAATCGTGAGCATATCGCTGGCAGTCTTATGGATACCCCTGATGATGGCTGGTTTGATGTCAATCTGACCAGGCAGGCTGGTGATGTAATACATCCGGCCTTGGGGCGGATGAGTTCCCTTTGCATACCTCACTGCTTTAAGCTCTTCCGAGGTAAGTTTCTCCATGTTTTCCATCACCGGATCGCTTACCTGGTAATGATCGCCTTCCCTGCCAAAAACTGTAATATTGTGCGCATTAAAATGGAATCTGTATTCTTTGGGAAAATAAGGCAGGTGAAAAACACCCACCAGCATGCCTACCGGGATTCCCTTATCAAGCATCCGGTCAAGTTCCTGCATGGCTTTACCGGGATTGCTGAATTTTCTGCGCCTGACGGTAATATTCAACCTGCGGGTAACGCGGCTGAAAATCAGGCCGGGCCATACCCTGAAGGAAGTCACAGCCATGCCGTTGAGCTTGTAAAAGGGCATGTGGGAAAAGAAATATCCTGATCCGATACCAAAGATCATGGGTTCACTCAGGTTAATGCCATGAAATCTTAAAAGATTGGATGTCACACCGTTCTCACAATGTGCAGCCTGGCTGTGATGAAAATTAATTTTCATGTTTGATCTCAATCCTGCGGATTCTTTCAATATCAGTCAATTCATCAACCGTAAGATTCAGTGCATCGGCATATTTCCGGATATGCTCGGGTGACAGTTTTCTGAATCCTTTCATTTTCAGGTGCTTTCGTACCTTTCGCCGGGGCAGTCCCGTGTAACTCGCCAGAATACTCACATCCATGACATTAAGTTCCATAAAAAGCGCAATGGGGCTCAATATGCCGGAAAGAACCTGTCGCCGGATCTCTTCGGCATTTTCATATATCATATTCCATGCAAGCCTGATGGCATCATTCTTTGGCGTCCATCCTTTGCTCAGTACCTTTGTATAATGGCCTTTGTCATCAACCACATAACACAGGTCACGGATCTTGCCCTCAACCAGAAAAGCTCCATCCTGCGGTACCTCGTTAATTTTCATTAGGTTTCTGTTTAACAAACGGTTAAAAGCGCATAAGCATAAGTAAATCTGGCACTCTCCGGAACCTGTATCAGTATTTTCTGCCCCTTCTTCAACGTCCGGGTATTTACCAGTTCTTCAAGCATCAGCAAAAAAGAAGCAGTAGCCACATTTCCGACTCTTGTAAGATTCGTGAACCACTTCTCTTTAGGAATATGGATATTCAGTTGGCTAAGTTCGGAATAAATGTTTACTCTGAAAAATTCTGAAGAGAGATGGGGCAAAAAAAAGTCCACCGTTTCAATATCGAGGCCCCGCCTCAGAATAATATCTTTAAGAAAATGTCCCCCCAGCGAAACAATATTTGCACCCAACATCCGGGTGTCCTGTTTCATTGAAAAAATTGATTTTGTCAACCATTCCTCAGGTTCAAACCTGCACCAACCCAACAACTTATCGTTACCATCCCTTTCGGCACCAACATACATACAGGTTTCCATCCTATTTGCATACGATCTTATCTCAATCCATTCAATTTTCAAGGGATGCGGTCCGGAGGGCTTGTTTTCGAGCAATACTGCTCCCGCCCCATCCGAAAGCATCCACCGCAGAAACTCCTTCTCGAAGGCCAGTAACGGATTTTCTTTAATGTTGCCTTCGTTTTTTATTTCGTTTTCAAAATATTTGGCAAGCATCCAATGGGAGAGTATTTCAGAACCCGTACAAATTGCATTACGGGTATTACCTCCGGCTATTGAGAGCCTGGCATATTTTAATGCCTGCATGCTGGCACAGCATGATCCGGCAAAAGAAGCAATCTCGATACTGGGAATATCAAGCAGACCGTGTACCATCGAAGCATGAGATGGCATAATCTGATCGGGAGTTGCAGTACCGCAGACCAGCAATTCCAGTTCGTCTTTTTTAAATCCTGCATTAAACAATTGATTAACAGCATTCGCTGCAAGCTCTGCGTTACTGTGAGTAGGTTTCCCCGCTTTTGTAAGCGCATAATACCGCGTGGTGATCCCGTTGTTCCTCAGTACTATTCTTCTGGCTTTGGATGGTTTGTTACCGATCATGCCTATGTACTCCTCCATTTCGTCATTCGAAACAGGATTGTTCGGCAAAAACTTTGAAATTCCAGTAATAAAAACGTTATTCATCATATAGCAGCAATCTTAATAAGAAATTGAATCCGGCCTCACTACCGGAACATCATTATTTGTTTTTGTACGGAACGGTATCTGAATGGTTTGGCAAGATAAAAGGCCAGGGTGGCAAACGGAGAAACAAGGAACAAAACGGTCAGCAGATAATATTTAAAAAGAATGAGTCTGAAATTCCTTGATTTGCTGCCATAAGAACCTTTTTTCAGTGCAAAATCAGCCCAGAAGTTGAAAAAAATCTTTCCTCTCTTTTCAAGCATAATCAATTCGGGTTGCACTGTAACTGCACCGGCATCAAAAAGGTCGTTCCGCAGGTTATCGAAATTTCCGTGTTGCACAGATAAGTAAATAATGTTTCCAAAAATTGCAGCACCTTCGATGTCGGAGTGTGATATGCCGGCAGGGGGAAATATTCTCAGGTACCTGTCTTTCTTACCTTTCATCATCCAGCGAATAATGGTCACAACGCTTAACAGGTTGGCCGCCTTATCCCGAAGCACGATATTGCCTACCAGCCTGCCATTAGCCTCCCTGATGTACTGTTTCATATTCTCATGGGCCATTACCCACATGTTGCGGCAACCGATAACGGTTATTACGGGCTTTCCTGCCAATAACCGTTTGGTACTTTCATGCTGAAAAAAAGCGTGAAAAGGTATGGAGGGAGATAAAAACCATGACTGATAAGCGATGATCACCAGATCAAAAGGTTCGTCGGGAGAAACCGTAAAGGACTCAAGTTCACACGGTATTCCCTTCACTGATTCCGGGAAAGCCTGAAAAAATTCGTTTGAACTCCAGGGAAAGGGGAAGGGAGATTTGGGTTTAAGTTCCTCGAAAACAACATCAATATCGCCGTTAACCTGAAGGGAATTTGTTATGGATTTAACGATTTCGAATAATTGACCGGTTTGGGTATAATAAACAACAAGTACTTTTCTATACATATTTTAATGTGGTGATATTTTGATTTATGGCTGGTGACAATTCATGGCTCAATTTCCTCGGATTCTTTCCATGCTTCATTTTTTTTTACTTATCCTTGTCATTGCCTCCCAGCTACTGATTCCCTATTCTTGGTTCTGATTCTAATCAATATCTATCGGCTGTAAAAATAATAAGATTTCCACACGAAGTTCGTTTTATTTTTATTCAAAAAAAACACCGTGAATTGGATACTGAAAAAACAGATAAAAAAAACCGGTGCAAAGATACACCGGTTCCGGAATCGTCGGATAACATGACAGATTACTACGAATTCACAATTTGTTTATTTGAACTGACCATGGTATATCAGACATTGTAGGTTGTTGATGCCGTATCTCCTCCCCTGCCCGTCCAGTTGGTGTGAAAAAATTCACCACGGGGTTTGTCGGTCCTTTCATATGTATGGGCGCCGAAATAATCGCGCTGGGCCTGCAGCAGGTTAGCGGGCAGCCTTTCGGTGCGATATCCGTCGAAATATGCCAGTGCCGAAGCAAAAGAAGGTACGGGAATTCCATTGGTAGCTGCCGCTGCAACAACCCGGCGCCATCCCTGCTGACTTTTTTCTATTTTTTCTTTAAAGAACGGATCAAGCAGCAGATTAGTCAATCCTGAATTATGGTCAAAGGCTTCCTTGATCTTCCCCAGGAATGCTGAACGGATAATGCACCCCCCTCTCCACATCAGGGCAATGCCGCCATAGTTCAGTTCCCATCCGAATTCCTTTGCTGCCGTCCGCATCAACACATATCCCTGGGCATAGGACACTATTTTGGAAGCATATAATGCATCATGGATATCTTTTATGAACGCTTTCTTATCAACCTGAAAATCCGGTTTTGACTGCTTCAGTATCCGCGATGCCTCAACACGCTCTTCTTTCTGGGACGACAACGTCCGTGAAAACACAGCTTCACTGATCAGGGTGAGCGGAACACCTGCATCCAGTGCAGATACCACGGTCCATTTACCGGTACCTTTCTGTCCGGCCTTATCCAGTATTTTTTCAACCAGGGGCTGACCGTCTGTATCTTTGAATGCCATAATATCGCGTGTAATTTCAATCAGATAACTGTTCAGCTCACCTTCATTCCACTCTTTGAAAATAGTATGCATCTCATCATATGACATACCCAGCAGATCACGCATCAGGTGATAGGCTTCACAGATCAATTGCATATCGCCGTATTCGATGCCATTGTGCACCATTTTAACAAAGTGGCCTGCTCCGTCTTCTCCCACCCAGTCACAGCATGGTGTTCCATCAGCAACTTTGGCTGCAATGGCCTGGAATATTGGTTTTACATGAGGCCATGCTGCCTTTGATCCACCCGGCATAATGGAGGGACCCAGCAGGGCACCTTCTTCACCGCCAGATACACCGGTACCGATATAAAGCAAGCCTTTGCTTTCTACCAGTTTGGTTCTCCTGTTGGTGTCGGGAAAATGCGAGTTGCCTCCGTCAATGATAATATCACCCGGTTCAAGGATCGGCACCAGTTGTTCGATCAGATCATCCACTGCCTGCCCTGCTTTCACCAGCATCATCACTTTCCTGGGTTTCCTCAGTGAAGCAACAAATTCATCGATCGAATGAGTGCCGATAAAATTCTTACCTTTTCCTCTTCCTGAAATAAATTTATCCACTTTCTCCACCGTACGGTTATATACGGCTACCGTAAAACCCTTGCTTTCCATATTCAGCACCAGGTTTTCACCCATTACGGCCAGGCCGATGAGGCCAATGTCTGCTTTCTTTTCCATGTGTCGATGTATTTATTTGTTGATTTGTTGATTTGATTCTCTTTTTTACCCCCTGGTTAAAACCTGCCTGACGGTAGGCAGGCCAGGGGCAATAGATATCTCGCCTTTAATAGCCCTGGCGCTTTGATTTGTTTTCTATTCTCTAATGTCTAACTCGTTTATTCTCTTTTTTACCTTTTCCCTGCTTGTCCCTTGTCCCTTTCTTACTGCTCCATCCTAAATCCCAATTTCATCAATAGCTGGCTGATCCCTGAGTGTTCATGCAACAGCCTTATCGTATAAGCCGGAAATTCCCGCCTGAGGGGATAATTTGCGCGTTGCTTCTCAAATGTCTCAACCGAGGAGCGCAGGCGATGGTCATCTTGTTCCACCTGGTAAGTGGCCAATATTGCCTCCCCCAGCGCTTTTTCAGCATCCATGTGCTTGCAGTTAAGCAAAATTACTTTCTTTTCAGGTACAGGAATATCTTCCGGTTCCCAATCTTCTATTCCCAGGTCAAAAAACAGGCTCAGGGCCTGTACAACTATAGCCGTACCTTTTGCTTTTCCGTCGGCTGAATATCCTGCGATATGAGGGGTTGCAACGGATGACATAGCCAGCAATTCCCGGTCAATTTCAGGTTCATTTTCCCAAACGTCCAGCACCAGGCTTTCAACCTTTCCCTCCGATTTTGCTTTTTTCAGCGCTCCGGTATTCGCAACTTCTCCGCGAGAGCTGTTGATAATAACAGTACCGGGATTTAACGCTGACAACATAGTTTCATCTGCCATGTGATAAGTTTTATCAGGCCCGTCAAAGGAAAGCGGGACATGAAAAGAAATAATATCGCACTCCCGCATAATACTTTCCAGGTTAAGAAAACCACAAATTCCTTCCTTTCTTACCCTTGGGGGATCATTGAGATATACCCTCATATTCAGCAATTCCGCTGTCCTTACTACTTTGCTACCAACATTGCCAACACCGACAACGCCCAGTACCCGGTCTCTTAATTTAAAACTCTGTTGATGTGATAAGGTCACCAGTGCGGAAGCTATATATTGGTTAACTGAAGCAGCATTGCATCCCGGAGCGTTGGTCCAATGAATGCCATGCTGATTGCAGTATTCAGTATCGATATGGTCATAGCCAATGGTTGCCGTTCCGATAAACCGCACCCCGGAACCTTCCAGCAGATTCCTGTTGCATTTTGTACGTGTCCGGATCAACAGGGCATCTGCATACCGGATTCGTTCGGGTGTGATCTCATCACCGGAACAATACTCAATATCCGTATAAGGTTCCAGTGCACCTTTTAAGAATGGGATTTTATCGTCAGCAATTACCAGCATACTAATAAATTTACAAGATTAAGTCACTTTTACCCAGGATCAGATCCATAATCTGTTTTATCCCTGTCTCTTTTGCATTATCATGAGGCCCGATTAAATCTGTCCTTTGATGCCCATAATCCCAGCGCAGGATTTGAAATAAAGAATACCTCTTCTCCGTCAGGCAACCTGTTATAACCGTCCTTAAGCATACTGACCTGATATTTTTCAGTCATATCTTTCAGGTTACCAAAGTGGTATTGAACACTTTCAATTTCTTCTTTTGAAAGCCTGCCCGGACAATAGGTAATGCTGAACCGGTTCTCGGAAGAACCATGAATCAAGTGCGCAGCGGCGCTCAGATTATTTTTCAGCTCATCATTCCTTCCGGTGTGTTCGAGAACGCGCTCTGTATTGCAATATCCATATTTACGTATCAGGCGGTCTATTTCCTTATCCTCTCCGAATTCATAAAGCCCCGGGGCCAGAACAATAAGCTCCGCACCGTCAGCAAGGGCCATCCGGGTTCGATAGATACTTTTATTTCCCAGCCAGGTTGATTTGAATTCTTCAGGATCAAGATAAACAATGCATTTATTTATCGGTTTGTCAAGATGGGTAAAATTAACCTCCAGTGAAAGGTCAGCAGCACTATAAAAGCCGGAACTGTCATCGCTCATGTACAGCCCCCTTATGACCAGACCGTCTGCCGTGTTTTCCACAACGGTATGAATATATACAATGGGGAATGAGCGTGCAAAATTATCCGAAGCATAATTCAGCACTTTGCGAACCGGATTATCGGCACGGCCCATAATTCTTTCCATACCATAGGCGGCACCCAGAAAATGGCTTTTATTAATACTTTCAGGACCTCCGGTCCCTACAAAGATATTTTTATTGTAGTTGGCCATTCCAATCACTTCATGAGGTACCACCTGGCCAATGGAAAGTATGAGATCGTAATCCCCCTGCACAAGTCTTCTGTTTACCTGGGCTGGCCAGGGATAGTTAACTTTGCCTTCGGAGACCTCGTGAACGAATTCCGAAGGAACTTCACCCAGTGTCGTAACATCAGTACGCCAGTTATGGACGCGGAAAAGTGACAAGGGTGTCCTGCCATACATTTTCCGTATCTGGTCTTCCGTCATGGCCACATGGGTTCCCAGTGCGGGAAGGATGTCCGTAATCCGGTTTCCGTAATATTCCCATGCCATTTCTGTCAGTATGCCTGCACATGAATGGTAGCGTGTAAAATCGGGGGGGACTACCAATATCCTGTTGCGTTTTCCCAGTTTCCCAAGTGCATCATGAAGTCCATTCCGCAATTCTTCATGCGTGAGATGATCATTCTTATGTCCCCTTGAATAGTATAGCATTTTATTAATGTTTATGTTATTAGTTCCAGCAGGCTGCAGGCTATAGACTGTCAATTAACAATTAACAATGAACAATAAATATTGGACAATTGATCAATTAACCATTATACTCTTCAGCCTTATGCCTTATGCCTTATGCCTTATGCCTTTTTTCTTTTGCCTTATGCCTTTTGTCCGCAACTACCTCCTCACCCTTGCATTTCCTTCCCAGATGCTCCATACCATTTCTTCATCAGCAGGCTGTGCATAATCAGTAAGGAATGTGGTGGCCAGTGCCCCGCTAGCCCAGCCAAACTGCACCCATTTCTGAGGTTCCCATCCTTTCAGAATACCATAGAGCATGCCGCCGACAAAGCCATCGCCGCCGCCAATACGATCCAGTATATGAATCTCGCGCGGTTCAATCACATGCCAGTTGCTGCCTTCCAACATAATAGCACCCCAGTGGTGGATATTGGCATGGGTGACCTGACGTAAGGTGGTTGCAAACACAGATGCATTTGGGAATGCCTTTTTGACCCGGTCTATCATACCTTTAAAGCTTTCCGTTTGGGCTGCAACGTCTTTTCCTCCTGCTTCCGGTCCTTCAATACCCAGGCATAGCTGAAAATCCTCTTCGTTGCCGACCAGGATATCGGATACCGAGGCGATTTCTTTGAATATATCGTGCAGTTCCTTTTCACGGCCTTTCCAGAAGGAAGCCCTGTAATTCAGGTCGAATGATATGCGTGTGCCGTATTTACGGGCAGCACGGGCCAGTTCAAGGCAGAATGTACTGGTTTCGGGAGACAGGGCACCGATTAATCCGGAAAGATGTATGATCTGAACCCCTTCTTTTCCGAAAATCCGTGCCAGGTCAAAGTCATTTACATTCAGGGTTCTGCCAACCTCTCCGGCCCGGTCATTCTGAACGCGAGGGCCACGTGAACCAAAACCGCTGTCGGCAATATTAAACTGATGGCGGTATCCCCACGGACCACCCTGAGAAACTTCCGCACCTTCGTATGCTATGTGACGGCTGGCAAGATTATTCTTAATAAGCTGTGCTATAGGGCTGCCTTTCACAAAAGTGGTCAGCACTTTTACAGGAAGTCCAAGATATGCTGCAATACTGGCTACATTGGTCTCGGCACTGGTTGCCTGCATAACAAACAGTTCGCTGCTGTGAACCGGTTGCCCGTTAACAGGAGTAATGCGCACACCCATGCTGGTAGGTACCAGAAGGGACCACATAAAGTCTTTTTTAAGTTGAATACTCATGGAATATTGGTTGATTTGATGATTTGTTGATTTGTTGATTTAATAGTTGCGGTCATGCGGTCATGCGGTCTTGCGGTCTGCAGGCTTTAGGCTAAATCGCTAAACTGCTAAATCGCTAAAAAGCTATATTCCTAAACTCGTCCCTTGTCACTTCCTTGTTCCTTGTCCCTTGTCCCTTCTTCTAAACTCCCCCGTATGCACTGTATCCGCCATCGACAGGAAGAATGATGCCGTTGATAAACTGTGAAATATCAGAAAGCAGGAACAGCGCTGCGCCCTGCAGATCCTCCGGCGTTCCGTATTTTCCTACGGGTGTGTTAGCAATAATTTTCAGTCCCCGGGCAGTCGGAGCGCCGGTTTTTTCATCCGTCAGCAGGAAACGGTTTTGGTTGGTGAGAAAAAACCCGGGGGCTATGGCATTCACACGGATCCCTGTTTTGGCCAGATGCACCGCCAGCCATTGCGTGAAGTTATTAATGGAGGCTTTTGCTGCAGAATAGGCAGGTATTTTCGTCAGCGGCCTGAAAGAATTCATGGAAGAAATATTCAGGATCACACCTTTATGCCGTTTCAGCATTTCGTCAGCAAAAACCATGGTTGGGAGCAATGTTCCGGTAAAATTCAGTGCAAAAACCTTGTCAAATGCTTCCATTTCAAGACCGAAGAATGACTTATCCAGTTCGTTGATATCCATGATCTGTTCGACCTGTGTTGTTGCTTTTGGCGAGTTGCCACCGGCTCCGTTTATCAGGAACTCAATATTTCCAAACCGGGCATTTACATTTTTCCTGGCTTCGATCAATGAGGCTTTATCCAGCACATTGGCTTTAAAACCTGCTGCCTCAGTGCCTGTGACCATTTTAACATTTTCAGCGGCTTTGCTGGCCAGTTCTTCATTGATGTCCAAAAGGGCTACTTTTACACCGGCATAACCAAGTCCTTCAGCCAGAGCAGACCCGATAACGCCAGCTCCACCCGTGATCACGCAGACTTTTCCTTTGAGATCATCAAATGTCGTATTCTTCATATAGATATTGGATTAAATGGATGTTTCGAATTGCGTTCCTCAATATAGTCCTTCCTTCAATATGTCAAGCCTGTGATAACGATAGTTTTCACGTGTCAGTATTTCGATGGGCAGGTAGTATTCCCGGTTAATGGATTTTCTGAGAATGATCAGGTTGAACAATGCCCTTATTCCCATATATCCCTGATCGAAAGGTTTTTGACTGATAAGGAAATCAACGGTACCGTCTTCCAGGAACTCAATATTTTCGTTGATAATGTCATATCCGATCAGCCTTTGTAATTGTATTTTATTGTACTTTAAAAAGCGGGCCACTTTAAAAACCCTGGAATTGGTAACAAAGACCCCATCCAGGTTTTTATGGCTGATAAAAATGCGCGAAAGCGAATCATTCACTTCTGCTTCCCCTGTATCTTCAATATCATAAACATACACATTTGCCCTTCCCTTGAAGCAGGTATGAAAATATTCCTCAAAGCCTTTCTGACGGCTCATAATATGTTTATGGTTATTCAATGATCTTGCCAGATTAATGACACAATAGGATGATTCGGGGGGCATTCCGTATGTGAGCAGCTTGGCTGCCAGAAAACCGCTCTGGAAGGAATCCTGTCCCACAAAACCATAGTCATTTAATCCGTCAATCGTTGAGTTAATAAATATATAAGGTATTCCCAGGTTTTTACAGGAAGAAACCAGCTCAATCGATTCTTCATAATATACCGGAGCGATAAGCGCGCCATCGGGTTTGTATTTAATCAATGCCTTGGCCTTCTTACTAAAGGAAGTACGATCGAACTGGTTAAATAAAAATTCTTCGCCGACAACGTTGTAGAAATCGATTTCATTGATCGCCTTGTGGACCCCTTCAAGGGGAGTTTGCCAGAATGAGCTGTCGGGATTTGACCGCGGGAAAAGCACACCAAAACGGCACCGGCTCTTTGATGCCAGCCTGCGCGCCAGGATGTCCGGCTTATAGTTCATATCGTTGATAATGCTCATGATCTTCTGCCGCGTACTGTTGGAAACCTCTCCCCGGTTATGCAATACACGGTCAACGGTTCCGATGGATATCCCGGCCAGCTTGGCAATATCGATTATCCTGATCTTTCCTGTTGTCTGGATCTCGATTTTTGGGATTTTGCTTTTGTATCTCAATCTCATGATTGCTTTTTCCGTGTACGCACACGATTAATTTTTGACAAATATAGGAATTTTTTTTTGCCTGATAAAAAAATAATGTAATTTCGTGTCCGTACACGGAAGTTAGTTTTTAACCAATATAAACAACCATGAAATTAGGAAAATATTCAATGGGCATAGGTGATCGGTTTGGATTGCAGGGAATATATCAGTTACAGGCTTTTGAAAAAGCCCTGCAAGCCGGTGTTGAGATCACACCGGTATGGAACAAATCAAACCGGGAGCATACCATTGTTCATTCTGCACCGGATGATGTCAGAACGGAAGCTGATCATGCGGTAAAGGAAAGGAAATGGAGAAAGGATTATTTTGTTGATGCTGACCATATCAACAATTCCAATGTTGAAAAATTCCTTGATTCGAGTGATTTTTTTACCCTTGACGTCGCGGATTTCATCGGGAAGCCCGCACAGGAAAAAGATATTGCTGCCTTTCTGTATTTCTTTAAAAAATACCAGGGCAGCCTTATGGTCCCGGGAATAGCAAGGCCATTTGAGATCACAGAAAAAGCACTTCAGGAAATTGCCGGTAAATACCTCTTTGCTGTAAAGGAAGCCGCGGCAATTTACAGGACAATTGAAAACAAAAAAGGGAAAGACAATTTCATTGCTGAAGTATCCATGGATGAAGTTAATAATCCGCAGACCCCTATTGAGCTGTTCTTCATCATGGGAGCCCTTGCTATGGAAAAGGTATCATTCAGCACAATCGCTCCCAAGTTTACCGGAAGGTTTAATAAAGGAGTCGACTACGTGGGTGATATTAAAACTTTTGCAAAAGAATTTGAAGAGGATATCCTGGTAATCGATTTTGCGGTAAAGGAATTCAGCCTGGAGCCTGGTCCTAAACTGAGTGTCCATTCAGGCAGTGACAAATTCAGCCTGTATCCCGAAATAGCCAGGATCATGCGGCAGTATAACAAGGGTATCCATTTAAAAACGGCTGGTACCACGTGGCTCGAGGAGGTAACAGGACTGGCAATGGCAGGAGGGGATGCGCTTGAACTGGCCAAGGGAATTTATGCAAAAGCATACCAGCGCCGTGCGGATCTGTGCGCTCCCTATGCATCGGTAATTGATATTAATCCCTCCAGGCTGCCATCACCGGAAACGGTCCATGCATGGAATGCAGATAAATTTGCCCATTCCCTCAGGCATGTGCCGGGGCATCCGGATTTTAATCCCGACCTGCGCCAGCTGATTCATGTCGGATATAAAATTGCAGCCGAATACGGCAGTGTATACCTTAATGCCCTCCTGGTAAATGCCGATCTGGTAGGCAGTCAGGTTTTTGAGAATTTATATGAAAGGCATATCAGAAGGATCTTTCTTTAATAAATAACAGGTGAAAAAATCAGGAATACAGAGAACTGTATAATACACCTGCTGAAAAACCGGTATATATTAAAGTGGTTTTGTTAAACAAATAATCTTGTTTCCTTTTTTGATTATCCAGTAAATTCATTAATTTTATTATGGTTTATCCTCCAAACCGGGATAGCCATAATTAACCTGCCGGAATCCCGGAATTTCCCTGATTGGGGAATTTATGGGAGACAATATGAATCATGTATTTATTGGATATTTTTATATAATCAGAAAATCAACTACTATGAAAAAAGAATTATTTGTTATTTTATTCGTCCTGCTTTGCATGGGTATAAATGCGCAGTATACACTGCCCGTTTATTTCGAAGAGGTGGAGGAGGATACTAACTGGAATCAATTTGCGAATGCCGGTGAAGCTGCGGAGAATCTTGTGCTGGCTGAAAATCCGGATATGTCCGGCATTAATCCATCGGATTACTGTATCCTGTTTAACGTGCTGGTTAATGCCGATCCCTGGGCGGGAGCTTATTCTGATGCCTATGGCGATATTGAGATCAACAATGACCAATTCATGCTGCAAATGATGGTCTATAAAGATGTGATCAGTGATTGTCTTTTAAAACTTGAAGCAGGAGCTGACGTAGTTGAGGTAAGGACTCCCAATACGCTGACTGGTGAATGGGAATTGCTTTCCTTTGACTTTTCAGGGGTTAAGGGCAAAACCTATACACGATTGGTCTTTTTCCCGGATTTCCCTGCAACCCGGACGGCCGGTTCTTTAAGTTATATTGATAATATCGGTTTCGAAGGCACATTTGATTTTGGTACATCATTGAAGAATAAAAGCCAAATCAGTTTCAGCCTCTATCCTGACCCTGCTGAAGAAATGATAAACGTACGGTGTGAAGGATTAAAGCGGATAGCCATTACCAACCTGACAGGGCAGAACATCAAATCGTTTCAGTTTCAGCACTCCGATTTTGAGGTTCTGGATATATCCGACCTCACCAGGGGTATTTACTTCATGACACTGGAATCAGTTACAGGGACTGTATGTTCCAAATTTGTTAAAGAATAGCACTGATTCTGTCCGGTAGATTCCGGGATTTTGGATCTGTCCATATAAAAAAACTGCCAGGTACCTTCCGGTATCTGGCAGTAGTTTTTAATTCTATAACGCTTTACGGCAATACGGAGAATTTGTATAAATCAATCTGATGGTATTTTTCACCAGGCCGGAGGACCGGGGATACAAATTGGGGCTTATTGGGTGAGTCAGGGAAATGCTGGGGTTCAAGGCAAAGCGCACAGCGGTAAGTATGGACCTTCCCTTCCTTTCCGGTAAAGGTACCATCGAGGAAATTGCCACTGTAGAACTGAATACCGGGTTTTGTGGTTTGTACCTGCAACACCCTGCCGGAAATGCTGTCAACTACTTCTGCCGCCAGGGCCAGACTTCCGTTATAATGCAGTGCGAAATTATGATCATATCCCTGCCCATATCACATTTGCTGATCGGAAGCACCTAACATAAGCCCGACTTTGGTTAGTTTTCTGAAATCGAATGGTGTTCCTTCAACACCGGCCAGCGTTCCTGTGGGGATGAGCGTACTGTCAACCGGAGTTATCGAATCGGCCGGTATCATGAGATACTGATCGAGAATGGTAGGCTGTGCACCTGCAGAGAGGTTATAATAGGCATGATTGGTAAGATTCACAATGGTGGGCGTATCCGTTTCGGCCCAATATTCGATTTTAAGGTCGTTGGAACCATTGCTGAGCGAATAAATAACCTTTACGGAAAGATTACCGGGATATCCTTCTTCGCCGCTAACACTGGTATAGGATAATTCCACACCAACCTGAGCAGAGTCGGATATTTCTTTAACACCCCACATTTTTCTGTCAAATCCAACAATACCGCCATGCAGGTGATTAGGTGCATTATTGCAGGCAAGGGTATAGGCTTTGCCGTCAATGGAGAACTGACCCTTACCGATACGGTTCGCGTAACGGCCAACGAGGCTGCCCTGAAAAGTATTGTCGGCTACATATCCGGCCACACTGTCAAAACCAAGGATGACATCACCTATTGATCCATTTTTATCAGGAACCATGATGGAAGTAATCCTGCCACCATAATTTGTGATGGATACTGTCATTCCCAGTGCGTTTGTGAGCGTATACAAGGTAGTTTCCGTACCATCGGCCAACTTCCCAAATGATTTCTGTTGAATGCCGGAGGTAACGGGAGCCTGTTGCTTGCAGCCCATCAAAAACACCAATAAAGCTAACGGAAGGAATCTGATTATTTTCATACGTTTATTGTTAAGTTAAAAAATTAGCAGGGTGCAAATTTAAAATTATTATTGGTAACAGGAGGACTGAAGGAATTGAAATTTTTGTCTATTTTTCCGTTTTTTAGTTATATTTATGCTTCGAATCCCAAGCACAATCCTATGCGAAAGAGAATCTCCCTGCTCTTTTTTCTGAATTTCCGGGTGTCATGGTTTGGAAATATATTCCTAAATGCACCTGCGACTGTTTTAGGGGAAACTTATCCGGAAAAGCCTGATTGAAAATGGCACCAGCAAAAAAGGCACCGGTTTGCCTGGATGATTTGAAGTCAGGTAATATGCAGTCTTTTGAATTGCTTTTTAAGGAATATTACCGTCCACTGGTTGTTTTTGCCATGAATTACGTCAGGGATCCCGATATGGCAAAGGAAATTGTACAGGATTTCTTTGTTAAATTTTATGAAAAAAGGCTTTCGGTCTTCATTGATACATCCCTGAAATCATACCTTTATCGTTCGGTTTACAACGGCTGTATCAATCATATCTCACACATGGAAATGCGTATGAAACATCTTAAAAACATAGCGATTCAATCCGAAAATGTATTTGACGATGATCAGGTTGCAGCTATTGAATTACAAAACCGTATTTATGCCTGCATTGAGAGTTTACCCGATCAGTGCAGGCGGATATTTAAAATGAACCGGCTGGAGGGGCTTAAAAACGATCAGATCGCTGAGCGGTTAAAACTTTCGAAGAGAACCATTGAAACTCAGATCAGCAAAGCTTTGAAAATTATGCGAAAAAAGCTTGCTGACTATTTTCCGGTTATAGTCCTTTTAAAATTGTTCATAAATTAAATAACTGATTTTCAATTTTATATTATATTTAATAACCTGCAACGATTGCCTGCAAGTAAGTGCAAATGAATAATTAAATGTCTTATAATTAGCTTTAGATTTTTACCATGAATTTTAATCTCATTTCAAAATTCTTTAATCAGACAGCCAGCAAAGAGGACATAGATGAATTGCAGCGTTGGATGAAGGAAAAACCTGGCAGACGGGCTGAAGTTGAAAAGCTGCAAACCCTGTGGAATGAATCTTCACATATTAAACCCTTTGAAGATATCGATACCGAAGTTGACTGGACCATCGTACGGCAGCGAATTGGCAGTCCTTATAAACTGAGGCACAAAGCCATTTCATTCCGGCAATATATGCTTAGAATCGCAGCGTTTGTTTTACTGGCCATCGGTTTATCTCTTGGACTGATAAAGATTTTTCATACGGTTGCCAAAGATCCTTCGCATTACACATCCGTGGAATCCCTGGAACAGGTAAAATCCGTAACATTACCGGATGGATCCATGGTTACCCTGAATGTCAATTCATCCTTGCGGTACAACCGGAGTTTTAACCATGATTCCCGGGATATCATATTGCAGGGAGAAGCCTATTTTGAAGCAGAACATAACCCGAAACTTCCCTTCAGGGTCTACACGGGTAATTCCGTTGTTGAAGTTACCGGAACACGTTTTTCTATTTTTGAGGATACTGCTTATGTCCGTGTGTTGGTTCTTTCGGGTAGTATTTCGTTTCAGTCCTCCGAGAATCCTGCTGTCGCAACCATAGTTTCAAAGGATGAATCCGGATTCATGTTCAGGGATAACACGGTTGAAAAACATCAACAGGTGAACCTCAACAATATATCCTGGAAAACCGGTCAGCTTGTTTTTCACAAGACTCCTGTTGAATCGGCTCTTCAGGATATTGCCCATCACTTTCATCAGGAACTGCATATTGAAACCGCTATAGACGACAGCCTTACTGCACAGTTCACTGAACAAACACTGGATGATATTCTGGAAGAACTTCGTTTGCTTACATCCCTAACCATTAATCAGGCAGAAAATATTATCGTTGTGAAACAGTAGGGATTTTTGTAATTTTCGAATTATGAAATCCTGCTTCCGAAATACCGGTGTTCTCATCCTGATTACATTATTTTCCTGTTTTTCGATTAAGGCTCAGAAATCCTTGCTGGATAAAGAGATCAAATTACCAACAGGGCGGAACAGTATCGAAAACTTTCTGGATGAGATCAGCGAAGAAGCAAAAATCGAGTTTTCCTATACATCAAAAGTGCCGGTTTACAGGATCGTCACCCTGTCAAAATCAAAACAGACCATCCGCTCGCATCTGACCGAGATCCTCAATCCTGACAGCATCAGGTTTGTTGAAAGGAACAATAAAATTTTGCTGATTGCAGAAAGACAGCGGCCGGTTATCAAACCCAATCTTGCTGTCCGATATATACGGGGTGTCGTACTGGACAAGAAATCCAGAAAGCCCTTGCCCTATGCCAATGTTTTCATCGTCAACAAAAGTGTCGGCACCATTACCAACGCATCCGGGGCTTTTATGCTGAAGCTTTCGGATATCCCGCCGGAAGACACATTAGGTGTATCCTACATCGGTTACAGTTTGTTCCGTATGCCCGTTTATGACATCGACACGAATCATCTTACCATCCGGTTATCTACCAGCCACGTACAGATTGATGAGATCATTATCAGGCCTTACGATCCGATTTATATTATAACAAAGGCCATTGAGAGTATTCCGGAAAATTATGAGCTTAATGCATCTGTTTTAACAGCATTTTTTCGTGAATCGACCAAACAGAACGATGACAATATATCCTTGTCAGAAGCCGTTATTCATATATTCAAGGAATCCTATATCTCCTCCCGTCCAGATCAGGTGAAAATATTCAAAGGAAGGAAAGGCAACAACATTGCCAACAAGGAAAATATTGATTTCATTGTTCAGGGCGGATTGTACAATAACCTGCAGCTGGATATAGTAAAAAACGGGATCACTTTTCTTGACAAGGATTATTTTCATTTGTATGATTATATTATCGACAAAATAATCTATCACCATGAAAGGCCTACCTATATTATTTCATTTGATCAGCGCAGCGGTGTAAATTATCCATGTTACAGGGGAAAGCTATACATCGATGTGGAAAGCCTGGCGATCATCGGTGCAGATTTCGAACTCAGCCAGGAGGGGATGAATTATGCTGAGGGGCTCTACGTCAAAAAATGTCCGCGCAAACTAAGGGTAAAACCCGTCAGCGCAAGTTACCAGGTATATTACCGGCAGTATAACAACCGGTGGAATCTGAGCAATGTCAGAAGTGATATCAGCGTGCGGGTCAGACACAGAAAGGATAAATCACAGGACAAGCTAAACTACATGTTTGAATCCGTTTCCGAATTTGTGGTTACCGGTATTGACAGTTCCATTACCGCCCGTTTTAAATTTAACGAGATATCACGTCCGCGCGATATACTGGTACAACAGATCCAGGAAACGGATGAGTCATTCTGGGGAGATGAAAACATCATTATCCCCGAGGAGCCCATTGAAAAAACAATTCTGAGGCTTGGGAAAAAGGAGGGCATTCAGTTTGATCAGCGTTTTGCGATCCGTAAAATAAATGATACAATACCCGATACAATTAACCATGAATAAAGGTAAGTGAATTATGGTCTCATTCAGTACACTCCATACCGGCAAATGGAAACTCCTGGCGGGTCCTGTCATCCTAATACTTGCTCTGGCAGCCTCCGACAGCGTTCTCCTTCCTGATCAACCCGGGGATAGAATTGATTGGTACAACAAGCAATATCCCATGGAGAAAGTCTTTCTCCATACCGATAAATACCTTTATGAGGCTGGTGAAACAGTATGGTTTAAAGGGTATATTGCTTCCCTGAATGGTGATCGTACTCCCCTGTACAGTAATGATTTATATGTAAAACTACTGGACCAGCAAAACGACGAGTTGATTTACCGAAGGTATCCTATCGTCAATAATGTTGTCTCCGGATACCTTTCTTTGCCAAAATCAACCGAGCGGGGCAAATATTATCTGCTGGCGTATACAAGCTGGATGAAAAACAGTGATCCTGTTCAATTCTTCAGCAAAGAAATGATCGTGGTAAAAAACAATAAGAGAAGGATTATAGCGGACTTCAGGATGCTTGACAAAGCAACCTGCAACTCCGATACATTTGCTGCAGTCCTTAGTGTCAGGACTCAAACCGGTGAACCCGTGGGAGGTGCATCAGTGACCTATTCCATCCAGGGGATCCATAAGAACATGAAGCAGGGAAATTCCATCACTGATCCGCAGGGGCTTGCTCAAATCAAAGATGGTATTCCTTTGCACAAGATCCGGGAAGTATGTTTCATTAAATTTATCATCAGCAGCAAACAAGGCACCGGCAAATATATCTTTCCGCTGCCATTGTTATCAGGGGATATCCGGCTAACCTTCAATTCAGCCCAACCCTACCTGCTGAAAGGCTGTGAGAACCGGGTCAGTTTCAGAACACAAACCCCGAACGGAGTACCGGTTTGCTGTGAGGGAGAAATTATAAACCAGTCAGGCAAAGCGATTTTGTCGTTTAAAAGCGGAGTCAATGGCCATGGCGAATTTTCGTTCGTGCCAAATGACCGGATATACAGGGCAAGGATTATCGTCCCACCCGGCGACAGCCTCTACATCCTACCTCCTGTTGCCGGGTCCGGAATCTATATTGATTACCAGGGCATTAAGAACAACGATTTATCCTTTGCGGTGAAAGCTTTACCGGAGAATACATCCGTTAAAACATCATGGATAGCATCCTCATCCCGTAAGAAATACTGGTCATCGACCATTGAAATGACCGGTGAAGCCATAGTTGATGTACCACTTCCGGAAAACAGGGAAGGGCTGGTTCAGGTTTCGGTATTGGATGAAAAAGGAGGCCTCCTTTATGATAATCTTCTTAAGGGGAAAAGCATGATCAATCCCGTCAGGATAATTACAGACAAGAACCGCTATGGCAAGCGTGAAAGGATAACCGCTGAAATCCTCCTGACTGACAAGGGCAACATAAACGGCAATCTCGATCTTTCATTATCGGTTACCCAGAAACATTTGGCGGAGAATTATCATGGTGTGAATATTGATGAGTACGTGAACTATGAAAACCGGCTCCCCGATGTTATTTTCAGATCGGAAGCCATGGATACCAATGCATATTTAATGTCATCCAAGCCTTTCCCGGTGAACTGGGCATCCCTGGCTTCGCCTACCGGGGACAGCAAGGTAAGGTATTATAACCGCGATGGGCTTACCGGCATCGTCTACGACAAAAGAAAAGTACCGGTCGGTTATGCCAAGGTCAAAGCCATCAACATAGCGAACTGGAAATCGTACGAAACACAATGTGATGAATCAGGCATATTCAGGGTTTTATTCGGTTCGGATATCATTGATTTCAATTATTTGAACATCAATGCATTTGATGCGTCCGGAAAGACGACATTATGGCCAATCGTGGACCAGGATTTCTCGAAATCTGTAAATAATTCATTGATGATCAGCGAAAAAAATCTAACAGAACAAAAAATCGCCGATATTTTCAAATTCCCCTATCCTGATGTACTGGCAACTTTCCAGTATCCTGAAAAAAAGAAAAAGAGTACTGACCGCGAAGCAAAGAAGATATCCAGTCCCCAGCAATATGTCGATTATTCAAGCGTAATGGATATCATCATAAACCTGAAACCGCTGGATGTAATAAATGATCAGATATTTTTCAAAGGAATACAGAATGTATACACCAATCCGACCGGAGCCCTGATCCTGGTGGATGGCTTGTCACAGGGAACTCATGTCAACGTTATCCACAACTTGACTCCTCCTGACATTGTCTACATTGATATACTCACCACCCCGTCAGAGATCAGACGATATACAAGCCTTAATTATCTGGCTGTTATCGATATTATAACAGTGCGGGGAGTTGCCCAGAACAGAATGCTTCCCGGTTTGTCAGGAATTGATATGCTGGAGCTGAACCGTGAATTTCGCTCTCCCGATTACAGCCTTGAAAAAGCTTCCGCAGATGATATCAGGACAACCTTATACTGGAATCCGGGACTTCTTATTCCGGCACAAGAGGACCGGATGACGGTTACCTTTTATTCATCTGATGTTTCAGGTACTTATGTCATTCTTGTTCAAGGTATGGATGATGCCGGGAAATCCGTTAGCGCATCGGCAGAATTTACCGTTAAAGAGTCGGGGGTAGCCAGGAAGGAAAAATGGAGATTCGGAAGACAATAAAAAGTAACCGGTAACGGCAGGCGGTTACTTTATATTATCCCTGAGATCATCCAAAAACTGCTTCATTTTCACAAAGCTTTTCTCATTGATGATCTCCTTAAGAAAATTAAGGCGTTCACCAATCCTTTCAATCTGATCATGGGTATAGGGACTGAACAATATCTCAGCCAGGAGATAATCATCTTCTGACAAAACGCCGCGGGCTATTTCATAATGTTTTTTAAAAGTTGTTCCTGGGGCTTCCTGCTTTTTCATGCATGCAGCAAATACCATGCTGGAAGCAAACGGTATGGAAAGGGAATACGCAATGGTTTGATCATGTTCTGTAAACGAGTACTCAAAAATATTAAGATTAAAGCCATTGAAAAAATTATGGAAGAATTTTTTCCCTTCTTCATCCGACTCACTGATAATAATGGCATTCTGCCCGGCAAGACTTTTGATGTTGGCAAAAGTAGGACCGAACATAGGGTGGGTTGATACAAATCTTCTTCCCTGTTGCAGATAAAAATTGCGCAACCCGTTTTTAACCGAAGTAATATCTGCCAGCAGGCATTTTTCGCTGAGAAGCGGTATGATGTCATGGTATACCGGTATGGTTCTTTCAAGGCTTACAGCATTGATAACCATATCAGGATCAAACGCTGTAATTTCCTCGTGCGTAACTAATTTTATGGTATTAAATAAATATTTCAGCCGGTTGAGATCCGTATCAAAAGCGGCAACTTCATGATCAAGGCAAAGGGATTCAATCAACCAGGTGCCCATTTTTCCGGCTCCGACAACTAAGATTTTCATAGATGCTGTTTTATGTTTTGTTTACTGACTTGCCTGCCTTAACCATGGCGAAGGAGGGTCATTGTTCACTGTTCAATGTTCACTTTTCGTTTCCCGTTAATGTGGGTTCTTCCGGTCGAACCTCAATTGCTGCCTTTACCCCATATCCTGGGGATCAATCCTGCCTGCATCATGAAATCTGTCAGCACGATGGCTGTGGCAGCTTCAATCACCACAGGTATACGCAGCGCAATACACGTATCATGCCTGCCTTCAATCTCAAGGTCAGTCATTTCGCCAATGTTGACATTCATGGTTCGCTGTTTCAGGTGTATACTTGAAGTAGGTTTTACCGGGACCCTGAAAACAATCTCGTTGCCATTGGTAATTCCCCCGTTTATTCCACCGGCATAATTGGTCGCTGTTTTTCCGTCGACGGAAACCAGTTTATCATTGTGTTCGCTGCCTTTCATTGTTGCAGCGGCAAAACCTGATCCGAATTCAATCCCCTTGATAGCAGGTATGGAGAGCATCATATGGCTCAATACAGATTCAACTGAATCAAAAAAAGGTTCACCCAAACCGACCGGTACATTCATAACCCTGCATTCGATAATTCCGCCGATGGAATCCTTTTGCTCAACAGCCGCCGTTATGGCTTCCTCAATATTTTTATTGCCACCGGCTTCCATTATTCGGGTGCTTACCTTCACCGGAGCAATGATTTTTTTAGCGATCACTCCGGCAGCTACAAGGCCAAGGGTGAGTCTTCCCGAAAAATGACCGCCTCCCCGGTAATCTTCATACCCGCCAAATTTCTTCATCGCCACAAAATCAGCATGGCCCGGCCGGGGGATATCTCTCAGTTGGGCATAATCGCGCGAGCGGGTATTGGTGTTTTCGAACAATATCATAACGGGGGCTCCGGTTGTGTGATCATGGAAAACACCGCTTTTAAGGCCCGGCTGATCGGTTTCTGTACGGGGTGTAGTGCCCCTGGCACCGCTCCTGCGCCGGTTAAAGTCTTCCGCAAATTCTTCCACGGTCAGCGGCAGGCCGGCAGGACAACCATCGATCACCAGACCGACATTGGTACCATGTGATTCTCCAAAGATGCTTACCCGAAATAATTTGCCAAAACTGTTCATGCTTCAGATTTGTTGAATGGATGAAATAAATTCCTTCAGCCTAGTGTACCTTATCTGACCCGGGGCAGTCGGATCCCCTTCATCCATGGCTGCATATGTAAACTCCGCACCCAGGAACGGCGCTACAATGCGGGTTATTTTACCGAGATCCCCCATGCCGAAGGCAATCAGGCGGCCCGGACTCTTGTATAAGGAAAGTATTTTTGAATTATCCCGGTTAACCCTTACCAGGGTCACAATTTTTGCAATATCACATCCCTGGGCAAAGCAACCCTTCATTATTTCCTCAAGTTCCTCCACTTCAGGAGTCATCTCAAAATTATGATAGGATATGATCACATAGCATTCATGATGATGTGCAAAATCGATTAGTTCCTGTTTGTACTCAT
Organism: uncultured Bacteroidales bacterium; assembly: GCA_964456825.1. Lineage (GTDB taxonomy): Bacteria > Bacteroidota > Bacteroidia > Bacteroidales > UBA10428 > UBA5072. Next base: position 29,130 of record CAYWCR010000012.1, on the reverse strand, counting down.
CCGGTGCCTCATATTCGATATCCACGTATGTTGCCCCGCATTTGATGGCCTTTTTCAACATTTCCATTTGCTTATCCATCGAATGTTTTAGAGGTCTGCAGGTAGCAATAAGCCTTTTGCGGCAGGAAAAAATCCGCTCTATCTCATCGTCACCGAAATCGGTCATATCGAGACGGATCTCAGATATTTCCGTCTTTTCAATAATAGCATGACACTTATCGATGTCCTTTTCACAAATACTAACGCAAATCATGGATTATTTCCTCCAGTTTGTTGTAGGTAATTTTTTCAATTACAGCTTCTCCTATCTTTTTCAGCAGGACCATATGAACAGCATCGCCCTCCCTTTTCTTATCCTGTTTCATAGGTGCCAATGCCAGTCCTGGTTCCATCACGGGTTTAACCGGCAGTTGCAGCCGGGATAAAAGACGTTCAATGCGGTTAGCCTCTTCCGCTGCCAGAAAACCAATGTCACGCGACAGTTTGGATGCCAATACCATACCCATGCTCACGGCTTCACCATGAAGAATTTCTGCCATATTTTCAAAAGCATGGGCAAAGGTATGACCGAAATTTAGTTTTTTTCTTTCCCCTTTTTCCTTTTCATCAGCTTCCACCACCTCAGCCTTAATCCTGACGGATTCATAAACCAGGTTTTCCAGCACTTCCGGGTCAGCCATCAAGGCTTTTTCCGCATTTTCCTCAAGATAATCAAACAACGGTGCTGACTTAATAACGCCGGCTTTGACGATTTCAGCAAATCCTGCGACAAACTCATTTTGCTGAAGTGTTTTCAGCATCAGGGGATCACAGATAACAAATTCAGGCTGGTTGAAAACTCCAAGCATATTTTTAAACCGCCGGAAATTAACTCCGTTTTTCCCGCCGACACTTGCGTCAACCTGTGACAACAAGGTGGTGGAGACAAATCCGAACTGGAGCCCACGCATATAAACCGAGGCAGCAAATCCGGCAACATCGCACACAATACCCCCGCCGATACCGATAATAAAGGTGGTGCGGTCGGCTTCCAGGTCGATCAACCTTTCGAAAATATGGGTAAGGGTCTCCATTGTTTTATGCTTTTCTCCAGTGCCAATAGTAATCACCGGCATGGGTGGCAGCGCTCCGGCATAATAACGAAGGATATTGTCATCGGTAATGATGATGGATTTACCCGGGGGGAGGTAATTCCCCAGGTTTTTCAGTGATTCACCGATAAGGATCCGTGAAACTTTGTTTTCAGTGGTTATGGCTATGGATCTCACATGAGTATTTGTTGACCTGCCTGCCGGCAGGCAGGTTTGTGAACTGGTAAATCTGTAACCTGCTTTATTGTTTGTTGTTCATTGCTCATTGTTCATTGTTCATTGCTCATTGTTCATTGCTCATTGTTCATTCATAACCCTGGTCTGATGATTGATGGATTCTTCATGAATGGCCCGGAAAACCTTAATGATGAATTCCTCACTCAATCCTTTCTGTGCCGCCTGATCAATCCGGTGTTTCAGTATTTCATCCCAGCGGTTGGTCTGGAGGATGGTAATATTGTTGTTTTTCTTATAAAGGCCGATTTTTCGTGCCACGGCCATTCTAAGTTCGAATATTTCCACCAGCCGGTCGTCATATTTATCAATTTCATGGCGCAGTTCTTCCAGGGTTGACAAAAGAGCATTGCTTTCGATGTTGGCTTTCCTGAGGATCAGTCTGCTGAGCAATTTCTGCAGGTCGCCAGGGGTGATCTGCTGCTGTGCATCACTAAGTGCTTTATCAGGATGGCAATGGGTTTCAATGATCAGCCCATCAAAATCGAGGTCCATTGCTCTTTGGGATACTTCAAACAACAGGTCCCTGCTTCCGCAAATATGGCTGGGATCCGTTATGATAGGCAGATCCGGTATTCTTCGTTTCAGCTCAATGGGGATTTCCCATTGCGGATGATTGCGGTACAGGGTCTTGCTGTAAAGGGAAAATCCCCGGTGAATTGCGGCAAGTTTTGTAATGCCTGCCTGGTTAAGCCGTTCAAAGGCACCAATCCATAATTCCACATCAGGATTGATGGGATTCTTTATTAGTATCGGAATATCCACGCCTTTTAAGGCATCTGCGATTTCCTGGACGGCAAAAGGATTCGCCGTTGTCCTTGCCCCCAGCCAAAGCATGTCAATTCCGGCTTTCAGCGCATCGTATACATGTTTCACATTGGCTACTTCGGTAGCCGTATACATTTTTAATTCCTCTTTTACGCGTTTCAGCCAGGGCAATCCTTCCTTTCCGACTCCCTCAAAAGCACTGGGGCGTGTGCGGGGTTTCCAGATGCCAGCCCGGAATATTTTTATCCCGGCATTTTTTAGTTGTATGGCTGTTTCCATAACCTGTTCCTCCGACTCAGCGCTGCATGGACCTGACATAACCAGGGGCCGCTCCTCCGGAACACCTTCAAAAGTGAAGGGCGTTAATTTAAGTGTAATACTCATGGGATTATTCTTGTATTGCCTTACCCTTGAGATACTCTCCAAGGATCTGAAGATGGCTTGTAAATGGTTTAATAGCTTCCAATGCCTGAAGATATAAGGGATAATCATCAATTTCCACATCCACAAAGAACTGATATTCCCAGTCTTTGCCAATAATAGGCATGGACTGTATTTTAGCCAGGTTGATATTATAATAGGACAAAATGGACAATACTTTCGAAAGACAGCCAATTTTATGAGCCAGGGCGAAGGTGACGGAAGCTTTGTTCGCAACCACTGATATCAGATTTTTTCCGTTTTTCCCTTTCAGTATAAGAAACCGGGTATAATTCATTTTGTGGGTTTCAATGCTCTCTGCAATAATTTCAAGTCCGTACTGACGGGCTGCTTTTTTGCCTGCAATTGCCGCTCTTCCCATGATCTTCCTGTCAGCAATTTCCTTTGCACATAAGGCTGTGTCAATACTGTCCACCAGCACGATGTGCGGATAATCGTCAAAGAAACGCATGCATTGCAGAATGGCCATGGGGTGTGAATGCACTTCCCGGATATCTTCTATTCGCTGGCCGGGTAAGGCAACCATGTTTTGCTCTATCCGCAGGAATATTTCCCCGATGATGCTCAGATTGGATTCCAGCAGCAGGGTATAATTCGGTAAGATGCTTCCTGCAATGGAATTTTCAATGGCCGTGATCCCATAATCCACAAAACCTTGTTTTAATGCCTGGAATAAGTCTTTGAATGTGTTTCGCGGTATGATCTCAATTTCTTCGTTTTCGAAATAATTCAAGGCTGCAATCTCGTGGAAAGCGCCATAGCCTCCCTGGATTGCGATTCTTTTTGGCTTTACAGCAGTTTCATTCATAATTAACGTTCAAGGTGACAGGTTATAAAAAAAAGGAGCCCCGTTTTTCCGGGACTCCTTTATATAATGCCTTAGTTTATTATACAAACAAAGCCCCTTCAGGTTTTCCGGAAGTAAAAAAAATAATAAAAATAGAATGCTATGGTTGTATAATTATTCATATAATCTTATTGGAGTGCAAAAATAAACAAAGTTTTTGAATATTCAAAATCGAACTGCAGCAGACAAACCAGTGGTTGAAATTAATGGATTATTTGGTATTTTTGACAGTAGCCGGTGGCTAAAAGGCAAAAGGTAAAAGGCAAAAGGCATAAGGCATAATTGTTAATTGTTAATTGTTAGCGGTTACGCAAAGGCGATGCAGGCAGGCTGTATGACTTATTTATCCAATACATCACCTCATGAACAGGAAAGAACGATTTGCCAGGGTAATTGAACGTTTTCAGCAGCATATGCCTGTTGCGGAGACTGAGCTTTTATACAGAACTCCCTACGAACTCCTGGTAGCTGTTATTCTTTCAGCCCAATGCACTGACAAACGGGTCAATATGATCACCCCTGCCCTGCTGCATCGTTTTCCGACCGTTAGCGACATGGCCGGTTCTACACCACAGGAAGTGTATGAATATATAAAAAGCTGTTCCTATCCGAATAACAAATCGAAGCACCTGGTCGGAATGGCGCGTACTTTGTTGAACGAATTCGGAGGAATTGTACCCTCAGGGATTGAAGATCTTATGAGATTGCCCGGCGTTGGCAGAAAAACGGCCAATGTGATTGCAGCGGTCGTATTTAATCAACCAGCACTTGCGGTGGATACGCATGTTTTCAGGGTTTCAGCAAGACTCGGGCTGACCCGTAATGCCAGGACTCCTTTGGCTTCAGAAAGACAGCTGGTTCAGTATATTCCTGAGAAGCTCATTCCAATTGCCCATCACTGGCTGATTTTACATGGAAGGTATGTATGCACTTCCCGAAGACCTAAATGCCATCTTTGCCATCTTGCTGATATTTGTCCTTACCCTGATAAAAAAATCCGGACCTGATCGGGCAAATTGTTAATATCTGTGAACAATAATTGCTGCTAAACCATTTTGAAAAATGTATTTTTGGAAAAATATCGATTTTACCGATGATTGCTCCGTTTAAAGTTATGCTGGTTTCACTGTTATTTCTGGTTCCGCAAGGTTTTTCCATTCGGAAAACCGACTTCTCAAAAGGAAAGCATAACAATGTCTGCAAGGATTTAAAAGATAATGTATTGGTTTACATTATTTTTGTAGACAGTCGCGAAACTGCGCCCTGGACAGAATTTGACATACGCACCACATTGGATTCGCTAAACCTCGCCGTACGATGGTTGTCTGAACAAGCAGGCCAATATGAAAAACAGCTTAATCTCATGACGGATTATTATATTGGTCCCGAATATACTCCTGTCAAAAGGGCTTTGCCTCAAGGTACTGTTAAACAATCTGTTACTGAAGGAAGATTTAACCAGGGGGCAGCACTGTTAAATGAATGGGCTGATTATGTGGCAAAAAGGGCCGGCAGCACGCTGAATATAGAACAGAAAGATGGCATACCGGATATTCCGACGCCAAAAAATGTTGAACGGCTGATCGCTTTTCTTCGCGATGAAAAACAGGCAGAAAGTGTCGCCTTGTTGTTCATGCTGAATAATTATTTTCGCAATGACATTTCTATTCCCATGAATCATCTTGATGACAAGGATATTGAATTCGCCATTATCAGTTACAAATATCCTGCGGTTATTGCACAGAACATCCTGAGCCTGTTCGGAGCAGCTGACCTGTATGAGACTGTTTACAGGAGGAACGACAAAAAGATCAAAATGGCAAAAGACCTTTCGCCCAATGATATAATGCAGGATACCTATGCAGGGAAGATTGACCATTTTGTTATGGGGAATCTGACACGGTTCCTCATCGGCTGGGAAAATGAACTTGAAGATAAGTACAAGGCATTGTTAACCGATTGATATACTGAATGTGAAATTACAGGATTGCTGAAAACGCATGGGGCAATACGTTTTGAAATAAGAAAAAATATATTAATTTTACTATCACTATATTTATATGTAAATTAGACAGTATAAATAAACCTATGAATCCATGTATCTAAAAAACTTTACTATCAGGGTCTTTCACGCCTTTTTGCTCTTTTTGCTGTTTGCTGCTTTTCCTGCCTGCAAATCAGATAAAAGTAAAGAAAAAGGTAAAGAAGTAAGTTTGGATGAATTTATTTCGGGTGAGGATATTTTTGATGACATTGACAAAGCCAAGAAGATCTTTTATTCCCTTCCCTCTCCACTCGAAACCGCTATGCTGATTAAATCCGCCGGTGCGGATTATAATGAACAGCTGTTAAATCCCCTGGGAAATGTTGAGAAATACACTACCAATAAAAGTATGGCGTTGAACCTGGGAATTTATACCACCGATCTAAGCTTTTGCAGTTTGTTTGATCAGACTCAGACATCCCTGAATTATATGGATGCTACGCGGAAACTGGCTGAGGGCATGGACATAAAAGATGCCATTGACGAGGAAACCATGATCAGGCTTGAAGAAAACCTTAACAACAGGGACGTAGTTATGGATATCATATCGGAGACTTTCCTGAACTCCAGTTCATACCTGAAGGAAAACGAAAGACAGGCCGTGGCCGCCATTGTTCTCGTCGGAGGCTGGATTGAAGGATTGTACCTGGCTACCCAGCTTGTGGGAGATAAATCGCTGGAAGAAAATAAGCTGGTAGACAGAATAGCCGAACAAAAATTATCCTTCTCTATCGTCGACCGTATGCTGGAAGACAATAAAGTCAATGAGAAAGGAGAGCAAAATGTGGATATAGTAAATCTTATGAATGAATTGCAGGGTCTTAGAACTGCATATTCCAAAATTATCGTTCAGACTTCAGCCGTAAAGGTTGAACCAAATGAACAGACAAACGTTACTACGTTAAAATCACAGACCAAGATAACGGTTTCACCGGAGGCATTCACTGATCTACGGAATGCGGTTAATTCTTTGCGAACCAATTTTATACTATAAAAATAAATCATTATGAAAAGAACCATACCTGCACTCCTTTTATTAGCAGCACTTTTAGCAGTTAATTTTACAGTACATGCTCAATGCAAAGGGTTTGCAAAAAAAATCTGCAAGCAGGAATTAACACCCTATATTCATGACGGCAATTATCATGCAGCCATACTTACCGAAGGAGAAGAAGCTGAACTATATAAAACATTTTACTCAGGCCAGAACTACCGGATTGCTGTATGCGGCGCTGAACCTCTTACAAAAATTGAATTCCAGGTTGTGGATGCTTACAAAAATATACTTTATGATAATCGGGATCATAATAGTGCCTTGTCATGGGATTTTAAACTGGAGTCTAGCCAACAGCTTAAAATAATCATTAAAGTCCCTGTTACCAATAAACAGGCTGAATATCCCTTCAGCAGCTGTGTTGCTATTATGTTTGGCTTTAAGGAGAAGTAAACTTAGATAACATCGAACCAGAAAAAGCCTGTTGACTTATAAACAGGCTTTTTTTACATAATGATTATTAACCAACCCTCCATATCATGAACAGAATATTTATTATAGCGGTTGATTTCATCCAGAAGGTATTTGGATCAGTATTAATGGAATAAAGGCTACAGGCTATAAACTACAGGCTATAGACTACAGGTTAGAGACAAAAGACTGAACATTGATCAATACATTTTTCGTTATTCGTCGTTTGTAATTCATTTCAGCTTTCTCCGGAGAAATTGCCCCGTATACGATCCTTCACAACGGACAAGTTCTTCCGGTGTTCCCTCACAAACAACATACCCCCCTCCTTCTCCACCTTCGGGACCAAGGTCAATAATCCAGTCGGCTGTTTTTATCACTTCCGGATTGTGTTCAATGATCAAAATGGAATGGCCCCGCTGGATTAATGCATTGAACGCATCGAGCAGTTTTCTGATGTCATGGAAATGGAGACCCGTGGTAGGTTCATCAAAAACAAACAAGGTGGTGACCTGTCCTTTTTCACCTCCCAGAAATGAAGCAAGCTTCACCCGCTGGTTTTCTCCTCCGCTAAGGGTGCTGGAGGACTGTCCGAGTTGTACATAACCCAGGCCGACCTCGGCTAGTGGCAGAAGCTTCCGGATAATTGATTTTTCAAGGGTCCCGTTTTGTGATGTAAAAAGCGAAATTGCCTCATCAACGGTCATCTCGAGGATATCATAAATATTCCTTCCCTGATAGGTGACTTCCAGTATGTCATCCTTATAGCGCTTGCCATGACAACTTTCACAAACCAGATGCACATCGGCCATAAATTGCATTTCAACCTTTATCTCGCCTTCTCCCTGACATTCCTCACATCTCCCGCCATCGATATTGAACGAAAAATGTGAGGCGGTAAAGCCGTTGTACTTCGACAACTGTTGTGATGCAAACAGTTTCCGGATGTCATCAAAAGCCTTGCTGTAGGTAACCGGATTAGATCTTGTGGATTTACCAATGGGATTTTGGTCAACAAATTCAATACCTGACAATAAATGGATATCCCCGTCAATTTTCCCATACTGACCGGCCTTTTCACCAGAGCCATAATAGATTTTATTCAGGGCAGGAAAGATAATGGACTTTACCAGGGATGATTTGCCTGAACCGCTAACCCCGGTGATCACCGTCATTACATTCAGGGGAATTTTGACGTTGATACCTTTCAGGTTGTTTTCCCTGGCTCCGTGAACTTCGATATAATTATTCCATTTTCTTCGTACCCCGGGAACTTCGATCGTTTCCTTACCGGTAAGAAATGCGGCCGTAAGGCCTTTGCCCTCTTTTAGAAATGCATCATATGGGCCATGGTATATCACTTCTCCTCCATTCCTTCCTGCCAGTGGTCCAATATCTACAATATCATCTGCAGCCTTTATGATCTCTTCTTCATGTTCGACCACCATCACCGTGTTTCCTATGTCCCTCAGGTTCTTTAACACACCCACCAGACGGTTGGTATCCCTTGGATGTAAACCTATGCTGGGTTCATCAAGAATATAAAGCGAACCTACCAGGCTGCTGCCCAGTGTTGCGGAAAGGTTGATGCGCTGTGATTCACCGCCCGAAAGCGTGGATGAAAGCCTGTTGAGTGTAAGGTACTCCAGGCCGACATCACATAAATAACCGATCCTTGATTTGATCTCCTGCAAAATACGCCTGGCTATTGTTTCTTCATATGGCGTAAGCTCGATTGTTTCCACGAATGCTTTCAGTTTTTCAACCGGCATCATCACCAGATCAGTGATAGACTTGCTGTTAATCTTTACAAAGCCGGCTTCCTTTTTTAACCGGGCCCCCATGCAGTGCGGGCAAATGGTTTTACCCCGGTATCTGGAAAGCATCACACGGTACTGAATCTTGTATTTCTTTGTTTCGAGGTAATCAAAAAAAGCATTAATGCCTTTAAAGAATTTGTTGCCTTTCCACAAAAGCGTGCGCTGTTCATCCGTAAGTTCATAATAAGGGCGGTGAATAGGGAAGCCAGCCTGATCTGCATGAATGATCAGCCGGTCTTTCCATTTCTGCATTTTTTCTCCTTTCCAGCAAACTACCGCATCTTCATATACCGAAAGTCCTTTATTGGGAATCACCAGATCTTCATCGACGCCGATCACTTTACCATATCCTTCGCAGACGGGGCAAGCCCCTATAGGATTGTTAAAGCTGAACAGATGCACGGAAGGCTCTTCAAAACGGACACCCTCTGCCTCAAAAGCATCGCTAAAATACCTGCCGGAGGATGCCTTATCCGCTTCCTTTATCAGGCAGATCCCCTCTCCAATGCGAAATGCTATTTGCACCGAGTCGGCATAACGGCTTTTGGAATCCTCATCATGAGCCACTACGATCCTGTCGATAATAACATTTACATCGGACCTGGCAATACCGGAGGCAGACTGAACAAATTCTTCAGCCTTTACCATGACCCCATTGACCTCAAGTCTTGTAATACCTTGGTGTATAAGGTCTTCTACATGCTGTGTCAGGTTGAGCCTGGTATTGTCTTTCAATGGAGCAAGAATTAAAACCCGGTTTTCCGGTGAGAATGTGACTATGTAATCCACCACATCCGTTACGGTGTCCTTCTTTACCAGGGAACCCGTAGAAGGTGAATAGGTTCTGCCAATACGGGCATATAACAACTTCAGATAATCGTATATTTCAGTCGAAGTCCCGACTGTTGACCTGGGATTCCTGGTATTCACCTTTTGTTCAATAGCAATAGCCGGGGGGATGCCCCTGATAAAATCCACTTCGGGCTTGTTGGCCCGGCCCAGGAATTGTCTGGCATAGCTTGACAGGCTCTCGACGTACCGTCTTTGTCCTTCTGCATATATGGTGTCAAAAGCAAGTGAGGACTTGCCTGAACCTGATAATCCCGTGACCACGATCAGTCTGTTCCTTGAAAGTGTAAGATTGATATTTTTCAGGTTGTGGACACGCGCCCCTGAAATTACAATAGCTCCGGAATCTTCCCTTTTACCTTCAGGCCTACCGTTGGGTCTACCTTTAGGATTTTCTTTCGGCATAATTTTTGAGTTAACCCCCTTGGGTATTTGTTTTTAACAAAATTTAACTTATTTTTGAAACAAAAATATTGGTTTATTGACAATAAATACCTTATTTCAACTCAAAATTAACCACACCAGGGAGGATCGCCTATAGACACAATTCTACCGTTAATTATGCAATAACCTTAAAAAGGAGGTAGTTTTGAAAACATGTGTTCTTTCTGACAACGAGCTTGTAAGCAACTTTGTCAGTGGCGATCAGTCAAGTCTTGAAGTGCTGATCACACGATACAGAAAACAGGTTTATTCATATATTGTGCTGTTGATTAAAAATCAACACCTTGCAGAAGATATTTTTCAGGATACCTTTGTAAAGGTGATCCGTTCCTTGCATGAAGGCAGGTATCGTGATGACGGTAAGTTTCTTGCCTGGGTTGTGCGAATTGCACATAATCTTGTAATTGATCATTTCCGGCGTGAAAAACAAATGAATTCTGTCTCCAACAACGAGTTTGGGATGGATGTCTTCAATTCAAAGCGTTTCGCGGCAAAAACCGTTGAAGATGACATCATCCATGAACAGATTGAACAGGATTTAAGAAATCTTGTTGATTACCTGCCCGATGATCAGAAAGAGGTATTAATACTTAGACATTATTGTGGGCTGAGCTTCAAAGAGATCGCTGACCAGACCCATGTCAGTATTAATACAGCCTTAGGCAGAATGAGGTATGCGCTTATTAACCTCAGAAAACTGGTGAAGGAAAAGAATCTTATTCTTTCTGAGCAATAAGATTAAGGCACAGCAAGGCCTTGCTGAATTTTCGTCACAGATAATATTGACCTTATGGCAGTTACCTAAGGTAATAATATTGTTGACATCATTAAAAATATTTTATATCTTTAGGATAATAAAAGATTCGTTTGGGGCGTTTATAAACTGTCTTTAGTTGAACCCTAATTTTGTGCCTATGAACAGAACTTTTACGTTGCATGGTTCAACAGGTTCATTCTCAGACGAAAAAGAAAGCGAGTTAATAAAACTCGCCGGGTTTTTAGAAAATGAAGATCTGGAATTAATTGAAAATTACCTTGATAATCTTCAAACCGATGTTCGGGATGAGGTAATTGACAGGATTCTGAACTTCTCCAAGAACTGGAATACAGAAAAAGCCCGAAATGAGAATGCAACTATGAACCTTTGATGAGGAACTGATAAAAACCGCTGGATTCGTCTAGCGGTTTTTTGTTTCCATCCTGTCCAGAACATCCATCATCTCCTTTACGGAATCAGCGCTCGCATAGAGTTGTCGCTTCTCTTCATCGTTCAGTTTCAGTTCAATGATCCTTTCTATGCCATTTTTTCCCAGCACTACAGGGACCCCAACAAAAACATTCTCAAGTCCATATTCCCCTTCAAGCTTTACACAACAGGGAAATACTCTTTTTTCGTTACCGGAAATGGCTTCGGCCATACGGGCTGCTGCCGAACCCGGAGCATACCAGGCTGAAGTGCCCATCAGTTTCACAATTTCGCCACCGCCAAATCTTGTGCGTTCGATGATGGCATTGATTTTTTCAACCGGAAGCAATTCAATTAAAGGTATACCACTCACGGTTGTATATCGCGGAAGGGGTACCATAGTATCTCCATGACCTCCCAGCATGACCGCCTGGACGTCCTTGGGTGAAACATTCAGTTCATCCGCGATAAAAGCCCTGTACCGTCCTGTATCCAGTATGCCTGCCATGCCCATCACCCTTGTCCTTGGGAATGCGGAAGTAAGATAGGCCTGGTAAGTCATAACGTCGAGGGGATTGGAGACAACAATAATAATGGCACAGGGCGAATATTGTATAACACTCTCGGTAACCGATTTTACTATCGCGGCATTGGTCTCAATCAGATCATCCCGGCTCATCCCCGGTTTACGGGGCAGTCCGGATGTAATAATGACTATGTTGGAATTGGCCGTTGCTGTATAGTCGTTGGTGACCCCGATGGTTTTTGTGTTAAAACGATCGATAGGAGCACTTTGCCAGATATCAAGGGCTTTGCCTTCGGCCAGACCGGGCTTAATATCAACCAGAACCACTTCATGGGCGGCATCCTTGTGAGCCAGAACATCGGCACAACTGGAACCTACATTCCCCGATCCGATTACCGAAACTTTCATAGCATACGGTTTTAGTAAAGTACTGTTAATGTGATTTCCAGAAACAACAATGATAAGAAAAATTAATCAGATTTTCCAGCGAAAAATTGTTCACAATCACAGCCCACAATTCACTTAAAAGAACGGCAACCGGTAACCAGTGATTAGTAGCTAACGGTGATTAGAACTATATAACAGTGATTTACCATACTGTGTGACTGATTACCGATCACCGGTTGCCGGTTATCGATTGACCACAGTTCTCACCATAATTTTTATTACTTTTACGCCGTCCCAGTGCATCCTTCATGGAGATAGCAGAAAATATTCAGCGGTTGAAACATAGCATTCCGGCATATGTCAGGATTGTTGCGGTATCAAAGACCATTCCGGAAACTGACATCTTGGAGGCTTACCATTGTAATCACAGGATCTTTGGTGAAAACAGGGTGCAGGAACTCCTCCGCAAACAAACAAACCTTCCGCGTGACATCGAATGGCATATGATCGGACATCTGCAGTCAAACAAGGTAAAATATATCGCTCCTTTCATCGCTATGATCCATTCCGTTGATAACCTGGACCTTCTGTCAGTGATCAACCAGGAAGCCATCAAAAACAACAGGATCATCCATTGCCTCTTGCAAATCAGAATAGCACAAGAGGAGACAAAATATGGATTATCACCGGAGGGCGCACACGAATTGCTGTCTGCCCCTGAATTCCAACAGATGAAAAATATCAGCATCTGCGGTTTGATGGGGATGGCAACATTTACCCAGGATACTGCCCGGATCCGTTCAGAGTTTCGTTCCCTTGCCGGTTGTTTCAGGCAAATCAAATCCGATCATTTTAGCACTTATGAATCCTTTTCTGAACTTTCCATGGGTATGTCAGGGGACTATCCCATAGCCCTGGAAGAGGGTGCAACCCTGCTGAGGATCGGAACCCTGATATTTGGTGAAAGAACTTAAACATCAAAATAACCAATAACTGTATGGCAAATCTAGCAACAAACTACCTCGGACTGAAACTCAGCAATCCTTTGATCGTGAGCAGCTCCGGATTGACCAACTCCGTGGAGAAGATCCGGCAGCTTGAAGAACTCGGAGCCGGTGCGGTAGTGCTGAAGTCACTGTTTGAAGAACAGATCCAGGCTGAAGCAGGACGAATGCTTGGTGAGAGTTCCTATCCTGAAGCACAGGATTACGTTTTGCAGTATACCAGAAGCCATTCGCTTGAAGAATACCTTCAGCTGATCGAAGATGCAAAGAAGTCCGTCAGAATCCCGGTTATTGCCAGCATAAACTGCATCTCTGCATCGGATTGGATTGGTTTCGCAAGTGATATTGAGAAAGCCGGAGCTGATGCACTTGAATTGAACATCTTTTTCCTGCCCACCGATAAAGATATTCCTTCAGAGAAGCATGAAGAACTCTATTATGATGTGATCTCCAGGGTCAGAAAAAAAGCCGGAATACCGATCGCGGTCAAAATAGGCATGCATTTCACCAACCTGGTGAAACTGGTACATAATTTATATATAAGAGGTGCACGCGGAGTGGTTATGTTCAACCGTTTCTATGCACCGGATATTGATATTGACAATATGAAGATCACCGCAGCCGATGTTTTTAGCACTCCTTCCGATATCCGGAATTCCTTGCGATGGGTTGGAATCATCTCCCACCTGGTGGAAAAAATTGACATTGCAGCTTCAACGGGTATTCATGATGGCAAGGGGGCTGTCAAACAAATCCTGGCCGGTGCCAAAGCTGTTCAGGTCTGTTCAGTGCTTTACAGGGAAGGGGTTGAATATCTTCCTGTAATAAAGAAAGATGTCGAGCAATGGATGGAGAAACATCATTTTAATTCCATTGAAGCCTTCAGGGGAAAACTAAATATTCATAATATCCCTGATCCCACCGTTTATGAGCGGTCACAGTTTATGAAATATTTTTCCAATCACATTTAAACCATTTATGGCTGGTTAATTAATGATACAAAACTTTTCATTTCATAAAACTGCAGCTAAACTGATCCTTATTACGGTATTAATTGCCCTGGTGTCCGGTGAGCTTGTCGCCCAAACCGAATCAGATAAAAGGCCTAAAGTAGGCGTTGTATTAAGCGGTGGTTCAGCCAAAGGTATTGCCCACATCGGTGTTCTGAAAGTAATCGAGGAAGCCGGAATACCGATTGATTATATCGCGGGAACCAGCATGGGAGCGATCATCGGCGGTCTCTATTCAGTCGGCTACGGGGCAGACAAGCTGGAGAAAATAAGCGTTGGACAAAACTGGAACAAGCTTTTTTCCGATAATATCTCCCGTACGGAAATATCCATTGAGGAAAAAAACGAAGAAGATATATTCTTTGTATCCTTTCCTTTCGGAAAATCAGGGGTCAGGGTTCCATCAGGCATCATATCCGGGCAGAATATTGAGAACCTCATGAATACCTTATGTTTCCCCGTTTACAGGATCAGGGATTTCAATCAGTTACCCATCCCCTTTCTATGCGTGGCGATGGATATAATCTCAGGGACTGAAGTGGTCATCCGCGACGGATATCTTCCTGATGCTATGAGGTCCAGCATGGCCATACCTTCTCTGTTCGCCCCTGTTCAGCGTGATTCTCTTTTGCTGGTTGATGGCGGCGTCATCAACAATTTTCCTGTTGACAGGCTGAAAGAAATGGGGGCTGATATTATTATCGGTGTTGATGTCGGCTATCAGAAACCGGAACCATCGGATATTTATGATGCATTCAAGATATTTGAACAGACTATTTTTCTTACCTCAGAAGCCCGGGCAAATGCAAACCGGAAACAATGTGATATATTGATTAAACCTGATCTTACAGGCCTGGGGTCATCTGATTTCAACAAAGCGGATTCACTGATTGCACGCGGAGAAAAGGCAGCCCTGTCACAGCTGAAAGCCCTTCATGAGCTAAGGGAATCCCTGCAGAAATACGACACGTTCACCTGCAAGAAGCCCGTCCTTCCTCCGGTAGATTCTATATTTCTGAAGGAGATCCACATTCTTGGCCTCAATAAAGTTTCTGCCCGTTTGCTTACCGGTAAGCTGGAGCTTACCCTGCTTTCCTGGATAAAGCCTGAGGAAGTGGCAACAGCCATTGACAATGCTTTTTCAAGCCTTTATTTTTCCAAGGTTACTTACGATCTGGAACCCATTGAAAATGAAAAAGCAACTGACAACGTAAGGATGCTGATCCATGTTACCGAAAAAGAAGGCGGACTTTTGCGCGTGGGACTTAACTACAACTCCAATTTCAATTCGTCTATCATTATCAATGCCACTTTTCGCAATATGCTGTTAGACGGATCCAAATTATCGCTGAACCTTGGATTGGGTGATAATCCAAAAGTACTGGCCTCATACTTTAAGAACAATGGTGCAAAACCAGGCTTCGGCGTAGATATTGAAGGACAAAAACTGGATGTTTATCTTTACCGGGGAGCCCATAAAACCACAACCATTGATTACACTGATATTTCCTTCAGGTTATTTACCCAGTCCATCTTTAGACATTCTTTCGCCATCGGAGGAGGTTTCGAATATGAGTTCGTTAACCTGAAACCCCTGGTAGGAGACGTTTTACCAGAGAAGGAATCGAACCGGTATTACAACGGCTTTTTCTTCATGAACCTCGACCAATATGATGATATAAGCTATCCATCAAAAGGCAGCAGGTTCCATGGAATCTACAAGCTGGTGAATGCAGCCGATATTTCTTCTGTTCATTTTTTCCATTTTCGCTATGAGAAAGCGATTCCGGTTGAAAAAAGGTTTACTCTTATACCTTCTGTCTTCGGAGGATATACGAGTGCCGATTCCACTACCTCAGCTTACCTGTTATATGTTGGAGGGATGAATCAAATGATTCACAAAGGCCTTCTGCCCTTTGTCGGCCTCGACTTCATGCAGATAAACAACAGGATCATGAGTGGGATTGGCCTTAATCTGCAATATAACATCTGGCGCAATAATTATATTGTGCTTAAGGCCAACGCAGGGAGCACAGCATGGATGCTGGGGGAAATATTTACCCGTGGCAGCGGATTGTTTGGGTTCGGGGTAACGATCGGCAATAACAGTATGATAGGGCCTATTGAATTTACGTTAATGGCTTCCAATGCTCATCATGATTTGTTGTCCTATTTCAATATCGGGTACTGGTTTTAAACAAAAAACTACCCCATGATGGAGCAGGATATAAGGGGCGATACTGGACTTGTTTCATAATTTTTGATAACCATAATCAGCCATACTTTGGAATAAATGGTGATAAAGCATTTTATTTTTCTGCTGGTCTACCTGCTGCTGTTTCAGGATCTGGACGCACAGGATATCCTTTATGCCCGCAGGGTTGTGGAAGACTTAACAAGTTCTGCCATGCATGGCAGGGGATTTACACAACAGGGTATCAACAAGGCAGCAACCTATATAATAAAGGAATACAAAAAAAATGGTGCAATACCGGTCAATAGCAGCTATAGTCAATGGTTCCGTTTAAACATCAATACCTTTCCCGGTCCCGTTGAACTGGCTGTTAACGATACCCTATTAAAACCCTTAACAGAATTCCTGCCCGATCCTTCTTCACCGGGCATAAAGGGGACCTTCGGACTTGCTGAGATAAATACACTTGATATACTATCCGGTTCCGGTATGGTAAAATTGCAGCGTGCAACGCGGGATCAGTTGCTGTACCTAAACCTTTCCGGAACAGATACCCTGAACCGGGAGCAAAGAAATGCCGTCACAAATTTTACAGCGCATCTGAAAAGCGACAACCTCACAAGGGCAGCAGGAATTATTGAGACTGCCCAGGATAAACTTATGTGGTATACCTCCGGGCAACGATACAACAAGCCCTGGATAAAGATGAACCAGGCTGTCGCTGTTGATTCTCTCAGCCGGATTAAAATAGCATTGAAAAGCCGATGGTTGCAGGAACATAAAACAAGGAATATTATAGGTTTTTACAGGGGGGCGCTGAAACCTGATTCCTTCATCCTATTGACCGCACATTATGACCATATCGGTTCATTGGGAAAAGAAGTCTTTTTCCCCGGTGCCAATGACAACGCCTCAGGAATAGCGATGCTGCTCAGCCTGATGAAATATTATGCTGACCATCCGCCGGCCTATTCCCTCTTATTTCTGGCCACTTCAGCCGAGGAGTCAGGTTTTCTCGGAGCCCGGCATTATGTCGAAAACCCGGTTGTCGAACAAGAAAAAGTGCGTTTTCTGCTCAATTTCGATCTGGTCGGAACAGGTGAAGAAGGTATAATGGTGGTGAACGGCAGTATATTTCCGTTGGAATTCTCAACACTGATGCGCATTAACGACAGGGATTCTTTACTGCCGGTTATTAAAACGCGCGGGGAAGCATGCAACAGTGACCACTGTCCCTTTTATCTCAAGGGTATTCCCTGCTTCTTTATCTATACCCTGGGAGGAAATGCAACGTATCACGATCCGTTTGATACAGCCGATGCCCTCAGCATGGCAGCGTTTGAGAACTATGCCAGGCTGATGATACGGTTTATAGCAGCGTTGTAGCTGTCCGCTGCCCTGTTGTTTGCCGGCGTGATTGCATAAGTTTTCAGTGTGGTTATACCGTATTATCCACCTGCCTGTATGACCCTTTCCCCATAAACACTGCCATAGGTAGTGATGATGAACGAGATTATCAGGGTAACAAGTCCGGTTACCAATACTGCATAGGTACCCCGATTTACCTGTTTCCATTCTTTCAGGATCACGCCTACAACATAGCTGAAAAAGATGAGCATGGACATGTGGATGACCCAGCTGACGAACTGGAAATTTCCCATGTAAACGTGACCCATTGCATAGAAAAAGAATTGTCCCGCCCAAAGACAACCCGCAAACGCCGACCATAAACCATTTCTAAATCTCGTTTTGACGGATAACCCTGACCGTGAAGTGAATTCTTTGAGCGTTTTTTCACGGATACCGGCAACGATAAACCATACAAGGTTTACGACCAGGCAACCCGATGTGGAGACGATTTGTTTGGCATTGCCTTCAAAGTGTCCTGCCCCTTTTGCAGCAGCCATGTCAGCGATAGGTTGACCAAATTCAAGTGAAATATTGAAAACTCCAGACAACACGCCGCCAACAATGGCAAGCAATAACCCGGAAAGCATGTTAAACTTCAACGATGCATTTTGCAGCCTGCTGTAATCCTTTTCTTTCCTGAATCCGGCCAATCCGCAAATGGCAACACCAATTATGGAAACTGCCATTCCGCATAATACAATATTTCCGCCGGGCCGGCTGAAATACGCTGCTAAACCGCCGAATACCATTAAGGGGATCAGGGTCCCCAGTACTGCAGAGATGCCTATGGAAATAGTGTATGTAAGCGAATACCCGATATGTTTGATGGCCAGGCCAAACGACATACCGCCAAAACCATAAACGGCCCCCAGTGCAAATGCCATCCAGAATGGTTTTGACGGGGCGTTTGCCAAAATACCAAAAAAATCAGGTACTGTCAGCCACCCGATTAGTGCCGGCATGAAGAGCCAGGCAAAACAGGATTGTACAATCCAGAATGTGCCCCATGACCAGTTTTTGGTTCCCTGTGAAGGCAGATAACAGGTGGAAGCTGAAATACCGCCGAGTGCGTGAATTCCGGTTCCGATAAGGGGATTGGGAGTCATGAGTATTTGTTGATTTGTTGATTTGTTGATTTGTTGATTTGTTGATTTATTGATTTTTTGATTTGCTGCGTCCGTCGTAGCTTCAGCAAAGACGGATTGATTTGTTGATTTTAGAATAAAGCTGTTTAGCGGTTTAGCCTTTTAGCAGTTTAGGTTTATAGGTATTACTTGTCCCTTATCCCTATTCCAAATGAAATATCTCCTCCATATCAGCCCAGAACTCTCCTTCTTTCCTGGTTTCTGCAGGGGCCATCAACGGTTTTACAACGTCCCACCATTGCTGGGTTTCCTTATGTGCGGCCATTCTTTTCATATCGGCATCAAAGTCATGTCCGGTGTATTCAAAATAGGTAAATAACATATGATCTTTAATAAATATGGAGTAATTGGAAATGTTGCATTCCTTTATCATCTTTAACACTCCGGGCCAAACAGCTGCATGGTACCTGACATATTCCCCGTCCTTACCGGGTTTCAGGCTGATGGTCTGTCCGAATCTTCTCATGTTACATGGTTTTATTCAGTGTTTTGAAAAGTGCTTCAATGTTCGCGGGCGGAATGTCGGGGAGAATCGCTTCGTGACTGGGAGATATGATCAGTCCTGTTGGAAACAGATCCACCAGCTCCGAAACTTTTTGGCTGACATCGGCAGGAGATCCGTTTACCATTAAATATTGCGCATCAACGCCTCCACAGAATGCGACCTTCTTATCGAAATGGGATTTGAGGTTGTGTGCATCCATATCATGGGCCAGGGCTTGTATAGGATGTATGATATCGGCCCCGAGCCGGATGATATCATCGATTATGGGAAAGATTGATCCGCAAGAGTGGTGCATCACTTTAAGGCCATAACTTTTTGCCTGGTCGATTAGTTTTTTTGTCCCGGGGAAAATATGTTTGTTCAGCAGGTCCGGATCAACGATCAGGCCGTTTTGGCTGCCAAAGTCGTTTCCGATCAGCACGGCATCTAGATATCCCTTAGTGGCTTCATAAAAGATCTCATTGGCCGTAAGGTAGAATTCCGTAATCCGGTCAATTACAGCCTGAAACATATCGGGATTGGTCAGCATGACCATAAGGGCGTGTTCCATCCCGAAAGCCGAACAGGCATCCTGAAAATGGGCACTCCATAGAATGCCCATGCGGGCATAATGCTCATCGGCTGCTTTTGCCCTGCGTTTCGATTCCTCACGGTCGAGATACCGGGATGGATCAGGCCACTCAAATTTATCCACATCTGCGGGGAGGCTGTAATCTTCAAAAAAGCCCGGAGCTGTCAGCGTCCGGTTATCGGTGGTGTCATCGTGACGAACCTTGGCAAAATTGAAAGCGCAGGCAATATGATTTGAAGGCGGAAAATAGTAAGGCACCTCAATAGGATAAATGTCATCATCAACAACCCTTTTCAGTTCATCCATGGACTTAACGCCAAAGTATTTTTTCAATCCCGGTTCTGCTTCAGGCACAGGCAATCCCATCCAGGAAGCCGGCCGGTCAACCTGAGCATTGGCAATGGTGGCGAGGAATCGGTCTTTGTGTTTCATGGATATATTAGTTTTCCCCTGACTAAAGCCTGCCTGACAGCAGGCAGGCTTTAGTCAGGGGCAAAAGATGCATCGCCCTGTACTGTCCTTATCTATTGCCCCTGGGTCAGCGTGAAACCGGCAGCCAAACTGTCATATCGCCCTTTCCCCTGTTCCCCCAGGCATAATAAGGGATGAGCTTAACGGAAACTTTTTGTCCTGTATCGTTGCTGATGTTACGATACAAGTGTTCATCCCAATCTTCATTCCCTGAGAGCAAGGCTTTCCCGGTTAATGTCATCAAAGGGCTCTCTCCTATTGTGTCACTTTCCGTCTTAAATTGTATGGATGCAGGCAACACAATATCGAAGATCCGGCTACCTGCCGGAAGGTCTTCCGATTCAAGGCAATATACCACAGGCCCGCGCTTTATGGCTACCTGGTTGCGGACTTCTTCAACCAGTGGATTGGCTTCCATGAGGTCAACATGCATGGGCAGCATTAGTTCGACCACATCACCGGATCTCCACACCCTGCTTATTTCAGCATATTGACCGGAGACAATATCCTTACGGTATTGTTTCCCGTTAATACTGACGGAGGCACTATCAACCCAGGAAGGAATTCTTAACATTAATGAAAACGTTTTCACCGGGACCTTTTCAAAGATCAGTTCAATATTGCCGTCCCACGGATAGTCGGTACGTTGCGTCAATTCGATGTTTGAGCCATCCTTGCATTGTGTCTTAAGGGTATTCCCGCCATAAAAATTAATCCAAAGTCCCGCATCGGACATACTGTAAAAATAATTGTGGATTCCGGCAATGGTGCGAATGGTATTGGGAGGACAGCAGTTGCAGTATCGGATGTAAGGCTCACGTACTTTCGACCAGCGTAAAGTATAAGGCAGGTCAGCTGAAACGCAGAGCGGATTGGTATAGAAATAACCATTCCCGTCGAGGCTTACTCCGGCGAGCAGACTGTTGTACATGACCATTTCCATAATATCAGCGTATCGCGCATCTGCTGTCGCCAGCAACATACGCCAGTTCCATAGCAAATTGCCGATGTTGGCACAGGATTCGTTATGGGCTGTGATATTGGGCAATTGAAAATCGCGTCCATAAGCCTGATGTACCTGTTGCACCGGCGATTGTTTATAGGTGGTACCATCAGGCGATACGCCGTTATACAGGGCACCACAACCACCTGTAATATACATTTTTTTTGTTACCACATCATGCCAGATAGCATCGAGGGCATTAAAAAGGGAATCTTCACCGGTCTCAAGGTAAAGGTCCGCAGCACCTGCATAAAGGTAGTTGGCACGAACGGCGTGCCCTACGGCTTTTGTCTGCTGTCGGAACGGAATCCGGTCCTGGTTGTCGTCGGTGCCGTTTTTAACCATGCCGCGGATATTGATAAACGACTGGGCAAGTTCCAGATAACGCTGATCATGCATAGTCCGGTACATCTCAACTGTGCCCATATAATGCGACGGGCATATGGCATTGTTCGCCAGTTCAACCGGATCCTGCCGGTACAGTTCATATAGAAAATCCGTTGCTTTTCGGGCAATCTCCAGCAGGCTTGTTTTTCCTGTGATCCGGTAATGCAGACAGGCTGCCGTCATCAAATGGCCCATATTATAAGTTTCAAAACCGAGCCGTTCAGTGAATTCTTTCTTGCCGTTCCGACTGTTGCGCTGCTCAATAACAACCGGAGTGTGAATATAACCGTCTTCACGCTGGCTTTTCGCAATGACAGCAATAAGGGAATCAATCTGCCCCTCAAGTTTCTTATCCCGGCTAATTGCATTTACCATGATCAGGCCTTCGAGTATCTTGTAAAAATCCCCATCATGAAAAGCCGGGCCTTTGTGTTCTCCCTCTTTTAACCCTGCGGCTATTTCGAAATTCGCAAAACCATGGCTCAATGTATCATTCATATAGTTGTCCATCATATGAGGCACCATGGCCTGAGCGCATACATTGAATCTATCAGCCCAGAAACCCGCTGTCCATCGCATATCAGATATATCTATACTGCCAAGCTTTGCATACGGACTGCGGGAAGTGTTGACCAGGCCCTTATCCTGGGCTCTAATGCTTAAACCTGCAATCAGCAGGGTCATTATTATAATATATGGTTTACTCATGGTAATTATAAATATGCCATAAAACCCTAAAAACATCAAAAAAATTACATTCCGAAAGGATTGCCCCTACTATTCCCTCGTCCATTCTTGTCTTGGCTCTTGGTTCTTGTTTCAGGAGGCCCAGAAAGAAATCCCGGGCTGATACACCATGCATTACCAGTAATGAGCCTATCACAAACTCTGTCCCTGCAATGTGCTCGCCGGAGAACGCGCTGAAGTCTTTCCAGGTATCGAATGAGAATATATAATTCAATGTAAACGTTTTCATTCTCTATATATCAAATTATTAAGTAGTTAAATTTTTATTTTTAATATTTTTTGTAAACGTTTATATTGCAATATTAATTTTCTTCTCATAGATTTGCAAATAAAATCAGATAAATAACCGCAGGTTTAAAAAGTGGATATATACCTGGGATGGGATTTTTATTTGCATGCATAAAACGAATTCCTGATTCATCGGCGGTTCTTTTTTCAGTTGTTTTATTTATTTATTATTGATTATAATTACAGGCTTATGCAGTTTTCATTTTTTATGAATTAATTTCTCACCGCATGCCAATCGATAAAAACTCATTTCTTTCTGCTCTTACCTGCATTTTATTATCAGCCAACCCCACCTTCTGCCAGGATTCTCTTGTGATAAATGAATTAATGGCCGTTAATAATGATATCCTGCAGGATGAGGATGGCGATTATTCCGACTGGATCGAAATTCACAATACCGGTTCAACATCCGTCAACCTGCTTGGCTGGTATCTTACTGACAATAACGAAAACATGGATAAATGGGCCTTCCCTGGTTTTACACTGGCACCTAAAGGATACCTGATAGTCTTTGCTTCAGCGAAAGACCGGAATACCGAGAAGGATAAGCTACATGCCAATTTTAAGCTGAGCAGCTCAGGTGAATTCCTGGCACTGGTGAAGCCTGGCGGAACCGAAACTTCAACAGTATTTTCACCATCCTATCCTGAACAATATCAAAACATATCTTACGGCTTGTCGGCATCCGGATACATTTATTATTCCACACCTACACCAGGTGCCGGAAATTCCGGAAATACCTTTATCTCACCCCCGCAATTCAGTATCGGTCACGGATTTTTTGAAAGTCCTTTCAGTCTTGAGCTATACAGCAACACGGGGGATGTTGAACTATATTATACCACGGATGCCAGCACTCCCGATAAAACAACATCAACAAAGTATACCGGTCCCGTCAACATAACCACAACAACTGTTATCCGTGCCATTGCCGTAAGTGAAGGAGGCGGAGAAAGTTATGCTGTCACGCAGAGTTATATTTTCCCTGCCGATGTTGTCAATCAGCCACAGGAACAACCTGGATACCCTGACACATGGCTGTCGCCCATTCATGATACCAATATTTATTTTGAGATTCCTTCTAGCTACGGCATGAAAACGGAGTTCACATCCAGGGCCGATGTAAACACAGTGATCATTCCATCATTAAAAAGCCTTCCTGTGGTTTCGGTTGTAAGCGATATTGATAATTTCTTTTCTAAAAGCACCCATCCCGATTCGGGGGGAATATACATGCATAACGGTGAGCCCGATGGACCTACCCGTGGGCTGAAATATCATCTGGGACGCGGATGGGAACGCCCGGCTTCCGTTGAATATTTCAATTCAGATGCCGGTGACGGAGAAATCGATTTCCAGGCTAACTGCTGCATTAAAATACACGGAGGAGCAACAAGGACAAGAGCCAAGACCCTTAAGCATTCTTTCAGGCTTGGCTTTAAAGCAGCATATGGCCCTTCAAAATTGGAGGAACAGGTATTTGGCAGGGAATCTCCCAGTCACTATGACTGGCTTGTATTGAGAGGTGGCTTTGACCGGCGTCTCGGACAGCAGGTTCTGGATCCCTGGGCAAAATCATCCATGCGGGAGATGGGACAATATGCCGCCCACAGCAAATTCGTGCATGTATATATTAACGGGCTATACTGGGGAATGTATAACCTTTCGGAAAGAATGGATGCCAATTGCATGCGTGATTACCTAGGAGGTGATGAGGATGATTATGATATATTAAAAGATTATTTTGAGGTGGAATCCGGCGATACCATAGCCTGGAGCAAACTGGTCGCCATGGCGGAAGATAGTATAGAACTGACTGAGAACTATCAGAAACTATTGGGGAATAATTCGGATGGTACACCGGATACCGCTTATGAAAAGATGGTCAACCCTGAAAACCTGATCGACTATGTTATGATGAACATGTACGCAGGCACATTTGACTGGGATTTTCATAACTGGATAGCAGCTCGCAGGAGAACCGATTCAGAAGGATTTCATTTTCTTGTATGGGATGCTGAAAGCATTCTCGGGGGCTCCAATAATGTGGCGCATATCATTGACGGAGGTGAATATAACAGGCCAACCGGTGTATTTTCCGATCTGATGGAGAATGAGCAATTCAAAAATCATTTCATCAGCCGTGTGAACAAACATTTTTTTGAAGGCGGGGCATTGACACCAGCCCCCTGCCTGGCCCGGTATGAACGTTGGCTTGACGAGATCGACACAGCCCTCATTAGTGATCAGGCACGGTGGGTATGGATCAATGATATCTGGAACACAAGCCTCCACAGATTCATATACACCTTTTTTCCACCCAGGACCGAGAATGTTTTCAGCCAGTTTATCACAGCAGGCATATATCCTGAAATAGGGATACCTGCTTTCAATACGGAGAATAATGTCATCCCCGATGATTTTCAGCTCATGATGACTTCCCCTGACGGGGGTGAGATCCGGTATACCTTTGATGGCACAGATCCCGGTCATTTTGCATTGTCCGGTTCATCTTCCATTTTTGTCTATGACAATCTTGCCCTTCCGCTGGATGATGATACTATAACAGTTTCGGCAAGGGTAAAAAAAGACACGCTATGGTCGAAACTTGTGACGCGTAAATTCATGGTCAGCAGTCTGAGTTCCTCCAATACCAATCTATACTCAGACCAGCCTGAATATTTATATGCTTATCCCAATCCTTTCAGAGAAGAAGCAAAAATTGTATTCTTCCTTTCGGAACCTTCGCATATCAGCATAAAGATATATAACCTGCTGGGTACTGAAATAACAAACGTCTATGATGCATTCACGGAAGCAGGCGAACACACGGTATCCTGGGGAGCCGGCCATTTGCCTGCCGGTGTGTACATCGGTGTACTGGAGGAAAAGACAGGAAATACACAGCACAGGATCAGGTTGATAAAAGATTAATCAGAGGTCGGGATTATAAAAACGTAGGGGCGATCCTTGTGATCGCCCTGTTTAATGGTTTTGTTGCAGCAGTGGCGAGCTACAAGTGATCAGAGGTTCTGAAATATTTTTTTCCGGCAGCCGATATTCTTTTCTACCAGTCATCTGTTCTGAATGAAGGCACAGGTATACCTTCAGTGCTGTACAATTCGCCAACAACAAAATCTTTGAATGCATACCGGGCGGCAACAATATGGCTAACTTCCCTGCAGGTGAGGATCACTGATGTACGGCTTAATACGGCACTGGCAGGATAAAAGACCCGGTCATCCCCGGCAACCTCAAAAGCGGTAAGCTCTTTCCCGAATGTGGTTAGACCATTGGGTATATTATTAAAGGTTAATATTGCAGCTGTATCGTTAACCGTCATTTCTTTGAGAAAAGGACAGGCATATCCGATACCCTCCAAGCCGTATGTCTTTGCCAATGCCCAGTAAGCCAGTCTCTCGGATCCTGTTTTTTTATCTGCCGGGTGGATGCACAATTCTTCGCCCAGGTCCATTAAAACGGCCATGCCGCAATTGGGAATGACCTCCATGGCTCTGAGCTGGGCTTCGCGCAGGTAAGCTGAGTTCAGCTTTTCATAAAAATCCTCACGGGGTTTATACAGCCTGTAATTGAAAGGTGCGATCTGGGCATAATAAAAAGGGAAGTCCCCCTGTCCCCATCGGTCCCTCCATTCCCTTACCATGGTTGAAAAAAGACGCGTGTACTCATCCGCATTCATATAATTGGTCTCTCCCTGATACCAGATGGCACCCCTGATGGCATATCCGATAACCGGGCTCAGCATACTATTGAACAATACGGTGGGTGTTCTGTTGGGCACTTTCACCGAATCACCCGGCTGAGGTATACCAACGCCCATGTAAGGTTCAGCTGTTTCTTTGCTCATCCAGGTCTCAATGCATGAACCTCCGTAGCTGACATGGATCAGACCCACAGGAACACCGAGCACTTCATAAAGCAACTTTGCAAAGTAGTATGCCGTGGCGCTGAAATTGACAACCGTAGAAGGCTCAGCCTGCAACCAGCGGCCATCAAAATCATCCTGAACCTCAATTTCTGAGGAACGCGGGACGGTAATAAAACGGATATGCTCATTTTTTGATCTTACCACGGCATCATTGGAACCCATTACCGGCTGGCCGGAATATCCTTTCATGGGCATTTCCATATTCGACTGCCCTGAACATAACCATATCTCACCGATCAATACGTTGCTGATAACCCGCTCCATGCCATCCGAAATTGTAATTTCATAAGGTCCACCGGCGACAGGAGTTTTAATTTTCAGCTTCCACTTCCCGTCTTCATTTGCTGTTGTTTTATACGACTGGTTGTTCCAGGAGGGAATCAGGACTACCCTGGCGCCCGCTTCAGCCCATCCCCAGATGGGGGCTTCTTCCTGTTGCTGCAATACCATGTTGTCGGAGAATAAAGAAGGTAATCTTATTTCCGCCTGCAGGCTCACTCCGGAAAGCCCTGCGGCCAATAATAACACGAAAAATCTAAGGGTTGTCTTCATAGCCAATCAGATAATTTGTAAAAGTAAAGTCAACACTAAAAAACATCTAAATTGCCACCAAAACACTGAAGCACCAAAAATATGTTAGTGCATAATTTTATTTTCTTATT
Source organism: uncultured Bacteroidales bacterium (assembly GCA_964456825.1). Classification (GTDB taxonomy): domain Bacteria; phylum Bacteroidota; class Bacteroidia; order Bacteroidales; family UBA10428; genus UBA5072. Next base: position 1,682 of record CAYWCR010000012.1, on the reverse strand, counting down.
TTGGTGTTTTTGGTGCCTTAGTGGTTACAATATTTTGTGGTTTTGTTTTTAAATTTAGTTTGCCGGCAATCCACGATGCCAGGAATCCTGCTACAAAAACAGCCGTAGTGCCAAAAACGATGGTCAGATAGCTGTGCAAATGCCCGCCGGGTATATCTTTTCCAAAAACCATCGGTCCTGCGCTCAGCCATAAAATTACCAAAATACCGGTTATTATTCCAATCATGGCGGCACCCGGTTTCTTAACACGCGAAAATGCTGCGAGCAGGAACAATCCGAGCATCCCGCCACTGAAGATCGAGGCCAGTTTCCACCATACGTCGAGAGCACTTTTAACATTGATCATGGCAAGGCCTATAAATATACCAAGGATGCTGATGACAACAGAAGAAAAATACAGGACTTTCATATCCTTTTTATGGGCAGCCCCCGTATTGAAATAGCGCCTGTAATAGTCTGTAAGAAAAACAGTGGCTGAACTGTTAAAACTGGTAGAAATGGTGCTCATGCCTGCAGCAAATACCGAGGCTATAAGCAAACCGGTCAATCCGGCCGGCAATTCATGCACAATAAAATAGGGGAAGATCAGGTCACCCTTGCTTATGTCGGCCAGTTCAGCCGGCAACCGTGCCGCTCCCGAGTGATAGAAAGAAAACAGCGCCGTACCGATAAACATGAAAAGGAAAGAAACCGGGATATACAACATCCCGCCCAAAAATGCAGATCGTCTGGCATCTGCATCACTCCTGGAAACCATGTAACGTTGAATATAGTTCTGGTCGATGCCGAAGTTCTGAAGGTTAATGAATATGCCATATATCAATACCACCCAAAATGTTGACCCGGTAAGGTCCGCACTAAAACTGCCCAAACTGAATTTATGGTTTTCAACGGCAATTGAAAAAAGCTGAGACGGGCCTTCAGGCATATGCAGCAGCAGGTAAAGCGCACAGATCAACGCGCCTGAAATCAAAATAATGCTCTGTATGGCATCGGTCCAGACCACAGCCTGTAATCCTCCCAGCATGGAATACAGCATTACTACCAATCCGGTAATGATTATTACAGGCGCTATCTTCCATCCGAAAACTGCATTCAGCATGATGGCCAAAAGATACAAAATAGTACCCACCCGCATAAGCTGGGTCAGCAGATAGCAGACCGATGCATAGATCCGTGCCCAGGGACCAAACCTGTCATCCAGGAATGTGTATGCAGACGGGCTGTTGACCTTGCGGTACAAAGGGACAAAAAACAGGAACGCGATCACTGAAGCAACAGGGATCGACAGGCTGAATACGAAAGGATTCCAATTGGCCTGATAGGCACTGCCTGGCAGTGCAATAAAACTGATACTGCTGACGAACGTAGCGAAAATTGACAGGGTAACCACCCAGCGGGGGATTTCACGGTTGCCCAATGTAAAAGCCCCCGGTGTCTTATTCTTGCGGTAAAACAGGCTTCCATACACGGAAATTCCAGCCATGTAAAGAATGAAAATAACAAAATCCGGAGTCCTCATGGCAACAGCTTTCCCGGTTCACGGATTTCTCCCCAAAATGGCCGGCTTTCACCGTCATCATAATGCTTAAAGGTAACCATCAGTTTGCTTAATATTTTCTGGATATTTATTTGCAAATCTATAGGAAGAAGTTTAATATTGCAATATAAACGTTTACATA
>CAYWCR010000011.1:0-72594 GCA_964456825.1 uncultured Bacteroidales bacterium | reverse complement strand
ATTCCTGTGCATATACTGAGGCAATATGATCCAATCAAGTGACCGGTAAGATCAATCGCATTCTTTATAGTATGATGATGGGTCAGGGCAGGTATTTATCGGTTTTTTTTTAACTTTACCTTCTTGCAAAACTGACAATATCCCCAATGCAGAAAGCTATGGAAGAACGATATGATTTTCTGGTGATCGGTTCAGGTCTGGCCGGGTTGACCTATGCCCTAAAAGTGGCCGATAAAGGCAAGGTTGCCATTGTGACCAAAGCAGGGTTGAATGATACCAATACAAGCTATGCGCAGGGCGGGATAGCTGCGGTTACTTATGAGCCCGATAATTTCAGGAAACACATTGATGACACACTCATAGCAGGAGACGGGCTTTGTATTCCAGAGGTCGTAGAGATCGTTGTCAGGGAGGCTCCCGAACAAACAGATCAGTTGATCAAATGGGGTGCTGAATTTGACAAGGAATCCAGCGGGAAATTCAACCTTGCCAGGGAGGGGGGCCACTCCGAAAACCGGATCCTGCATCACAAGGACAATACCGGATTTGAGATTCAGCGGGCGCTGGCAAAGGCCGTGAAAGAACACCCCAACATCAGGATCTTTGAAGGCTTTTTTGCCATCGATATCATCACCCAGCATCATCTGGGCAGACTGGTAAAAAGATATTTTCCCGGCATTGAATGTTACGGTGCCTATGTGCTCGATCTGAAAACAGGCACCATACATACTTTTTTGTCGCGGGTTACCCTGATCGCCACCGGAGGTATCGGCAATCTGTATCATACCACCACCAATCCAAAGAATGCCACCGGTGATGGCATAGCCATGGTCTACCGAGCCAAAGGAATTGTCGATAACATGGAATTTGTCCAGTTTCATCCCACTTCCCTTCATAATCCCGGAGAAAGGCCTTCTTTTCTCATCACGGAAGCAATGCGCGGGCATGGAGCCATATTGCGAAACCACAAAGGGGAGGATTTTATGATACGCTATGACCAGCGTGGTTCACTTGCGCCCAGGGACATTGTAGCCCGTGCCATTGACAATGAAATGAAAACCAGCGGCGATGAATTTGTTTTTCTTGACTGTACCCATCTGAACGGGGATGACCTGAAGAACAGCTTTCCCAATATCAATGAAAAATGCAGGTCCGTCGGTATTGATATAGCCAAAGATATGATCCCTGTCGTTCCTGCTGCCCATTTTCTGTGCGGAGGGATCAAGGTGGACACCCAGGCCTGTTCTTCAATACAACGCCTTTATGCTGCAGGAGAAACCGCTTTTACAGGCCTTCACGGAGCAAACCGGCTTGCCAGCAATTCATTGCTCGAAGCCATGGTATTTGCCAACAGGGCAGCAAAGCATACCTTACAGCATTTTAAGGAATATTCCATACAGGAAGGCATACCCCAATGGAATGACGCCGGAACAACCCACCCCGAAGAGATCGTGTTAATAACGCAGAACTATAAGGAAGTGCAGCAAATATTCAGTTATTATGTGGGGATCGTGAGATCAAATCTGCGTTTAAAGAGGGCTATGGACCGGCTGGAAATAATATTCAACGAAACAGAAGAATTGTACGCCAAATCAAAGCTTTCACAGAAACTTTGTGAATTGCGCAATATGATCAACGCAGGTTATCTGATCATCAAAATGGCCCAGCAACGAAAAGAAAGCAGGGGACTGCATTATACGATCGATTATCCTGCTAAAAATCCAACCAATGCCTATTATCAATGAAAGCATAATGCGACTATGCGATTTGATGTTGTCATAATAGGGAGCGGACTAGGGGGGCTCCTGTGCGCCAATATTTTAAGCAAGGAAGGATTCAGTGTTTGCCTGCTGGAGAAGAACAATAAACTGGGAGGTTCACTGCAGACTTTTGGCAGGAAAGGCTGTATTTTCAACACCGGGTTGAATTACACGGAAAGCCTTGACGATGGCCAGGTGCTTAACCAGTATTTCCGCTATTTTGGATTGCATCAGAACCTTCCCTTTAAAAAGCTTGATGAGAAGGGCTTTGATGTGATCAATTTTCAGGATGGCACCTATAGCCTGGCCATGGGCCATGAAAATTTCCGGGATACCCTGCTGAAATCTTTTCCCCGGGAAAAACCGGGGCTTACCCGGTATCTTGAAAGGATCAGGGAGATATGCATGTCTTTCTCATTGTATAATTTCTCGGACAGATATTCCAGTATTTTCGAGAATGAATCTCTGGGTACCGGTGCCGCAGCATATATACAATCCGTGATATCGGATGAACGGCTCCAACAAGTTATAGCCGGAAATAACCTGCTGTATGCCGGGCACCAAAGCAAAACACCCCTGCTGATCCATGCCCTCATAAGCAATTCATTCATTGAAAGCGCCTGGAGGATTATTGATGGCAGTCATCAACTGGTAAACAGGCTGGCGGATAGTATTATAAACAACGGAGGAAGCATTTTCAAAAATGCAAAGGCGGAAAAGCTGAACTCCCAAAACGATTTATTGCAGTCAGTGGAGCTGGCAAATGGTGAACGGATCGAAGGAAAATACTTCATATCGAACACTCATCCGGAACAGTTGCTATCCATGACCGACTCCCGGAAATTTAATAAAATGTTTGCCTACCGGATCCGCAGCCTGGAAGATACCATCGGGATGTTTTCCCTGTATATTGTTTTTAAGAAAAATACCTTCCCTTACCTGAATTATAACTTTTATCACTATAATCAGGAGAACGTCTGGGTTGCCGGTGATTACGATCCGTTAAAGTGGCCACAGTTTTATGTATTGATGCCTACGGCCACATCGAAATCTGACTCTTATGCTGAAAGCGCTTCTGCCATCACCTATATGGATTATCATGAACTGGCGCAATGGAAAGATACATTTACCGGATACAGGGGAGAAGACTATACCCGGTTCAAAAATGAGAAATCCGGGATCTTGCTGGAAGCGCTGGAAAAGCAATTCCCCGGCATAAGAAGCTGTGTTGACGCCAGCTATTCATCTACTCCCCTGACATGGCGCGATTATACCGGGACAAGGGCAGGCTCGGCCTACGGGATACTGAAAGATTTTAACAGGCCTATTGAGTCATTCATTTTGCCACGGACCAAAATTCCCAACTTGTTTCTGACCGGCCAGAATACCAACGTGCACGGAATTCTGGGTGTAACAATCAGCTCGGTGATAACCTGCGGAGAGATTATCGATATTAATTATCTTATAAAAAAAGTACGCGATGCATAAATCCAACATTCAGGGAAGTTCCAGATGAAATACGATGTGGTAATTATCGGCAGCGGATTAGGAGGGCTTCAATGTGCTTATATTCTCAGCCGTGAGGGTTATAACGTTTGCCTGATCGAAAAAAATCAGCAGCTTGGAGGATGCCTTCAGACTTTCAAACGCGACGGAAGTACCTTTGATACGGGTATGCACTATATAGGAGGTATGGACAAGGGTCAGGTGCTGTACAATTTTTTCAGGTATTTAGGCCTGTCAGACAAGCTTAAACTGATGCGGCTTGATGAAAACGGTTATGATGTTGTAAGGTATCATGACAGGGAATACAAATTTGCAATGGGCTATGAAAGGTTTATTGATACCCTGCTGCAACAATTCCCCGGTGAACTCGAATCCCTCACAAAATATATCAGCAAGCTTAAGGAAATCACCCAAACAGCTAATATTTACAATCTGACGGAGTTAAAAGATGCCAAGCCCGAATATTTTGAATATTACAGCCAGAGCATGGATCATTTTTTGGATTCCATAATCACCAATCCCAACCTAAAGAAAGTCCTGTTAAGCATGTCACCCCTGTATGCCGGAGTAAAAAACCGAACTCCGTTATACATTCCGATGATCATCCACTCAACGTATATCGGGAGCGCTTACCGGTTTATCGACGGGGGGTCACAGATCAGTGATATTCTTTCTGCGTCCATTCTTGAAAACGGGGGTGCTATCTTTACCAAAATGAAAGCTACCCGTTTTCTGTTTGAAAGTGAGAAGATGGCGGCTGTTGAGGTCAACAATTCAGACCGCGTTGAAGGAAAATATTTCATTGCGGATATTCATCCAAAGCGTTTGCTGGAACTTATTGAAGGTCATCAGATAAGGATGAGCTACCGCAGGAGAATAACAGGTAATGAAGAAACTTGCGGTATGTTCTCGTTGTATTTATCACTTCATGAAAATTCATTCAGGTATAGAAATTATAACATATACGATTACGATACAGATGAATTTTGGGAGACCGGAGATTATTCCGTTCAAAACTGGCCGCAGGGCTATATGGTTCATTTTTCGCCCGTATCGAATAATCCGGGATTCACCAATTCGGTTATCGTAAATACCTATATGAAATGGGAGGAGTTAAAGCATTGGGAAAACACAACGGTTGAAAACCGCGGAGCAGATTACAAAGCCTTTAAGCAACAGAAGGCTGAATTATTGCTTGACCGTGTTGAAAAACAGTTGCCGGGATTAAAAAAATCAGTCCGGTCCTGTTATACATCAACGCCATTGACCTACCGTGACTATATCGGGTCCTATGAAGGATCGGTATATGGGATTCAGCGGGATTACCATAACCCGCTAAAAGCCATGATTCTGCCCCGAACTCGTATCCCAAACCTGTTGCTTACGGGCCAGAATATCGGTATTCATGGAGTCATCGGGGTAACAATCGGTTCTGTTGTTACCTGTTCAGAATTGCTGGGGATGAATTATTTAATAACTAAGATTCGAAATGCACAGTAGAAAAGGAAACCGTCGGCACAGAAGGGTAAGATGGCTCCTGATGATAGCGCTGTTAATTGCGGCTCTGCTCGTCTGTTTTTTCATCCTGGTGGTGGATCGCCCGCCAGTAGTCAGGGACTTATCAAGCCTGGACTGGCAACGCGAAAATGTTGGTGAAAACACGTATATCGTGGGCAATAGCTGGCTCCGGAAAAGTGAAAGCGGTTTGTGGGAAATGTATATTGAAGGTGAACCCTTTGAGCGTGGCGTTGCTTTTGGCAAACTGACAAAAGAACTGCTGTATTATCAGGAGACAGCATTTGTGGAACAGATACGGGAACTAGTCCCATCTGAAGGTTATTTGAAATTCCTGAAGTATTTCATTGCCTGGTTTAACCGGAATCTTGATAAAAACATTACCGATGAATACAAGCGTGAAATCTATGGAACATCCTTTTCCTGTTCACCCGAATACGATTTTATCGGATCAGGATACCAGCGTCAGCTGCATTATCATGCCGCACATGACATAGGACATGCTTTGCAGGGGTTGAACATGGTCGGGTGTACATCTTTTTCCTGCTGGAATGGCAAGAGTGCCGATTCCACTCTGCTGATCGGCCGTAATTTTGATTTTTTTGCCGGCCGGAAATTTGCAGAAAACAAAATTGTATGTTTCTATAATCCATCAAACGGGTATAAATTCATGATGGTCAGCTGGGCTGATATGATTGGCGTGGTATCAGGCATGAATGAAAAAGGGCTGACCGTTACCCTCAATGCTGCAAAATCCGCCATTCCCGGCAAGGCCTCAACGCCTGTTACATTGCTGGCACGGGAGATACTTCAGTATGCATCCTCCCTGGATGAGGCCTATGCCATCGCCGGGAAACGAAAATTATTTGTCTCTGAATCACTCCTGGTGGGTTCAGTGAAGGATGGCATATCGGCCATCATTGAAAAATCCCCGCATCAATATGATATAGTTTATCCGTCAGCGGACCAGATCGTGTGCGCCAACCATTTCCAGGGAGATGCCTTCTCGACCGACAAGGCTAATATTGAGAATATAAAGGGATCTGACAGCCGTTACCGGTTTGACCGTATCAATGAATTATTGCAACAGGATAACAGCATTGACGTTTCCGATGCTGTATCCATATTACGTGATCAACTGGGAAAGGGAGGCAGTCTGTTGGGAATAGGTAATCCGCTGGCCGTGAATCAGCTGATCGCTCATCATGCCGTTATTTTTAAACCGGAAAAACAACTGGTCTGGGTTTCCACCCCGCCTTACCAGCTTGGCAAATTCGTAGCCTATGATCTTGAAAAGATCTTTTCCCTGAAAAAGGAACAAATCATGGCTGATCAGGAAATCTATGCCGAAGAACTGACCATTCCTGAAGATACATTCCTTCATTCGGCTGCCTATAAGGCTTTTGTAAAATACCTTGAAATGACTTCAATACTTAAAGCCTGTTCGAGAGAAAAGAGTCCGTTGCCTGCTTCTTTTGAAAACCAATATATTCAAACCAATCCGCAGTTGTACCTGACCTATTTTCATCTTGGAGAGTATTTTCTCAAAATGAAAGATTACGAAAAGGCCTATAAATATTATCAGGCTGCCCTGTCAAAAGAAGTGGCAGGAACGGATCAGCGTAATAAAATACTGCAACTGTCAGGAAAATCATTAAAAAAACCGAAAAATGCCCATACCGGAAATTGAAAAACAAAGTGCAAAAGAGATTGCGTTATTTCAGGAAAAAGCGCTTGAAGGCCTTCTTCAATACCTGAACCATAACTCCGTATTTTACAGGAATCATTTCAAATCAAACGGCATAAACATTGAGAAGATAAGAAGCCTGAGCGACCTTCAGCAGATTCCTCCTACCCGGAAGGAAGATCTGCAGTCCAGGAATGATGATTTTATTTGTGTGAGCCGGGACAACATAATTGACTACATCACCACATCAGGAACCTCGGGAGATCCTGTAACCTTTGCCATGACCGATCATGATCTGGACAGGCTCGCCTATAACGAATACCTTGGCTTCCGCTGTGCCGACTGCACACAAAATGAGATCTTTCAGCTGATGACCACCATTGACCGCCGTTTTATGGCAGGCCTTGCTTATTTTCTCGGCTCCAGAAGACTTAAAGCGGCCATGATACGGGTGGGCAACGGTATTCCTGAACTGCAGTGGGAAAGCATAAAACGCTTTTCCCCCACCGCTTTAATCGCGGTACCTTCATTTCTGCTCAACATCATTGACTATGCTGAAAAAAACGGGATTGACCATCATTCTTCCGGCGTTACCAAAGCCGTATGCATCGGCGATTCCCTGCGCAATACCGATTTTTCCTTCAATACCCTGGGAAAGAAAATCAATGAACGCTGGCCTGAATTGCATTGTTATTCCACCTATGCATCAACTGAAATGGCTACTTCCTTTACGGAATGCAGATACGGGGTCGGGGGCCATCAACATCCCGAACTGATCATTGTCGAATTTCTCGATGAAAACGATATACCGGTCCCCGGCGGAGAAGCCGGGGAAGTGACCATCTCAACCCTTGGTGTTGAAGGCATGCCTTTGCTCAGGTTCAAGACCGGCGATATTTGCCAGGGCCATTATGAACCCTGTAAATGCGGACGGAATACCTTACGGCTGGGTCCGGTGATTGGCCGGAAAAACCAGATGATCAAATACAAGGGAACTACCCTGTATCCTCCTGCCTTATACGATGTACTCGAAAATATTGAAGGTGTTAAAAACTACATGGTTGAACTGTATACCAATGCTATCGGTACAGATGAAATACTGATCAGGATCGGATCTGAGAATCAGTCCGAAAGTTTTGAGAAGGCCATTAAAGATCATTTCAGGGCTAAACTTCGGGTCGCCCCTTCCGTGTCTTTTGAATCGGTTGATTACATTATTAAACTTCAATATCCCAGCATGAGCAGGAAGCCGGTGAAGCTGATTGACAGAAGATAAAGAGTATGAGGATTTGAAAACCTGCCTGCCGGCAGGCAGGTTTGAAGATGGCTAAGGTCTGTCCAATGTTAACTGTGGACTCTTTGTTTAAACAAATCTTCCTGTTTTGGTGTTTTAGTGGCATGATATTCGTTGCCAACAATTTTGTATTTTAGCATATCCTAAACCAGTAAACTTTAATATTATGAAAATGAAAATGATGCTTTCTGTTTTAATTATTGTTCTGGGATCATTCACCTCTTCCTTTTCCCAGGACAAGGCAAAGGCCTCTAGCCTTACCGATGTTGTATGGCTTGGAGTAGACTTTACGGCGGCAAAATTCATCCTGGTCCCGGAAGATCCTGCCGTTATTGTCAATCAATACCTTCAGTCGATCAATACATTGATCATAACTGAAATTGAGAAATTTAACATTAAGGAGTTTTTTAACAAAAGCGGCGTTACCAACAGTATCGACCAGGTGAATGAAAATAATGCCAAAATTGACCCTTCCACTTTTGTGATCAACAATGATTTCAAACTGGAACCGGAAGAGGTCGCAAAGATCATAAAAAAATATAAAATACCGGAAAAGTCAGGTACGGCGCTGGTTTTTATAGCTGAAAACCTGAATAAGTCAACCCAGACCGGGAGTTATTATGTGTGCTTTTTTGACCTTGACACAAAGGCGATCATTGATAGCCGCAGGATAGTCGGAAAGGCATCCGGAATCGGATTTCGAAATTACTGGGCCGGCTCAGTATACAGTGTAATGAAAAGCTGGGCAAAAGAGAAATAGCATTGCATTGAGCGGCCTGGCAACTCCTTTTTATTAAAAACACAGGGATACCGAATAAGGTATGCTTAATCAGCCCGCAGGATCACTGAATAAAGAATAACTAAATTAGTATAACCATTAAAATCTTTTGATCATGAAAAAGCTATTATTCCTTTTACCTGCTCTTCTTCTCTTCACTTCGGCCGGCCTTCTGGCCAATAAAACGAGTGTCGAAGTGAAAGCCCCGGCTGAAATTAAAAAGGGAACTGAAGTAACACTGGTATTATCGGTATTACATAAAGGCAACAGCAAATCTCATCACACCGATTGGGTTATACTGAATATCAACGGAAAAGAAGTTAAAAAGTGGCCATATGATAAAGACAGCCTGCCTCCCGGTGGCGATTTTATCCTGGAGTATAAATATGTTGTCACGGAAAGCTTAACAGTAGAAGCTCAGGGCCATTGCAACCTGCACGGCAGTGCCGGTATAAGTAAAACCACCGTCAAGGTAAATTAATACTGATCATCATGTATTCATTAATTCTTCCCCTGGGTATTATAAATATAGTACTGACGTTGATTCAGGTACTGGGCGGACTAAAAATCATTAAGGTCTCCTATAAGGTACACAAATACCTCGGTATAGCGCTGGGCGTATTTGTACTGATGCACGGAGCAATCGCTATTTTCTTAACTTAGATTGCATTTAGCTGAAGACCAGCAATTCCCTTAACCTAAAGGACACCCTGCCAGGGATACAGCGACGGGGATTTTGATACCCTGGCAGGGTGTCCTTTGATTTTTTTTGACAATCGGTTTTTTTAAACCAGATTTGCATATTTATTTTATAGTCTATTTAAACTGAATTGAAATCAGGTAAGCAGGGATTTTTGAATTGCCGGTATGAAAAAGAGGGATTTAGTTACAAAAACATTAATACAGGTCCGTTTTAGCGAAGTCGATTCGATGGGCGTTGTCTGGCATGGCAATTATATCAAGTATTTTGAAGATGGCCGCGAGGAATTTGGAAACAAATTTGGCATTAACTACCTGGATTTTCGTAACCGGGGCATCCTGATCCCTATTGTTAAAATCGGTTGTGATTATAAAAGGCCGCTGATCTACGGTGATTTTGCTGTGGTAGAGACCAGGTTTGTGAACTGCGAGGCCGCTAAGATCCAGTATGAATACACTCTCTCTCATCATAAAACCCATGAAATAGTAGCCACAGGTTCCAGCACACAGGTTTTTCTGAACCTGAACCGGGAATTACTGCTTGATTTCCCGCCATTTTTTCTCGAATGGAAAAAGAGAAATGGTTTAATAGCGGGCCATTGAAGGCAAAAGGACATTGTTAGCTTAGGAATCGCATCAAAAAAGAAGAAAACAACCAGCAATTACAGACCTTCGTGACCGACGTTTTCATAACAGCAGACAATATTATTACCTCGCTTGGTTTTACCACAGGCGAAAATGCGGATCATATGCTTGGCGATAAGACCGGCATACAGCTGGCGGAAGATCAGCGGATAGCGCCGGAACCTTTTTATGCATCCCTGGTTGAACCTTCCCTGCTGCAACAGAAATTCAAGGCTATTGGAGACCCCGGCCTTTATACCCGTTTCGAACAAATGGCCATTTGCTCGGTGAGAGAAGCACTGTCAAACGTGGCTTTTAATCCTGAAGATCCGGGAACGTTGTTTATTTTGTCGACCACAAAAGGGAATATTGATCTCCTTGAAAAAGAGAATGAACAGAAATTGGGTAAGGAAAGATTGTATTTATGGGATACAGCCCGGCTGATTCAGCGTTTTTTCAACTTCAGGAATGAGCCCGTGGTGATTTCCAATGCCTGTATTTCTGGAGTTCAGGCTGTCATAACCGGTGTCCGTCTGATCCGTGCCGGGCTTTATGAAAATGTTATTATCAACGGTACTGATATTATTTCGGAATTTGTTTTTTCGGGTTTTAATTCTTTTAAGTCGCTCAGTACGGGGCCCTGCCGTCCTTTTGACAGAACCCGCGACGGACTGTCCATAGGGGAAGGTTCCGGTACCCTTGTTTTAAGTAAAACCAGACCACAGGCCGATGCATCAAAGCTCATTGTTGCCCTGGATGGTATTTCCAGCAATGATGCCAACCATATTTCCGGTCCTTCAAGGACCGGCGAAGGATTATTTATTGCCATTGACCACCTGTTGAAAAGGAATCCGCTGGCCCTTGATTATATCTCAGCCCATGGAACAGCCACTCCTTATAATGACGAGATGGAATCCATCGCCATCACAAGAGCCGGATTGCAATCTGTGCCTGTTAACAGCTTCAAAGGGTATTGGGGCCATACCCTGGGTGCTGCCGGAATAATTGAGACCATCATGTGTGTCTCTTCCATCCGGAATAATGTTCTGTATAATACCATGGGCTTTCATGAAACAGGCGTCAGCAATCCGCTTAACATTATTGACAGGGTGATAAACCGGGAAATCAACAGCTGTCTGAAAATAGCATCCGGATTCGGTGGCTGCAATGCTGCAGTATTATTGTGTAAGAAATGAGTGAATTTTATATTATCAGCGATTATTGTTCCATCCGGGATCATGAGGTAGTCCTTCATGGCAAATCGGTTTATAACCATGCAGATTCCGGACTGCAGGATTTACTTACAGGGATTTATCAGTACTTTGCGGTTTCCTACCCTAAGTTTTACAAAATGGATAAGCTGAGCAAGCTCGGATTTCTTACCGCTGAGTTGCTCCTCAGGAACAAAAATATTCATCAGCAATACGCCGGAAACGAGGTGGGAATTTTCCTTATGAATGCATCGTCATCATTGGATACTGACAGAAACCACCAGCATTCGATCCTTGACCGGAATAATTATTTCCCCAGTCCTGCAGTATTTGTCTATACCCTTCCCAATATCGTGATCGGTGAAATCAGCATCCGGCACAAATTTACAGGTGAAGGAACTTTTTTTATTCAGGAAAAGTTCAATCCACCCTTTCTGGTGCATTACATAAAAGAACTGCTGGCCCAGGGCGTGATACAATGCTGTATTGCCGGATGGGTTGAAACAGACGGACAAAATTATGAATCGGTATTGTATTTAATCGAGAAAACCGACAGACCTAATGCCGGAATTGCTAATTTTGAGCCTACATCAATTCAAAGAATATTTGATAACGAGAAATAATGTATGGAACAGCTTGTACAAAAACTTAAGGAAGAAATTATTGAAGCCCTGAATTTATCCGAAATGAAACCCGGGCAAATAGATGAAAAAGCTCCTCTTTTTGTCGATGGTCTTGGCCTTGATTCAATAGATGCACTCGAGCTGACAGTTTTGCTTGAAAAGAAATACGGTTTAAAGATCCTTACGGCTGAAGAAGGCAAGAAAGTTCTGTATTCCGTCCATTCTATGGCCGAATTTATTACTGCCAATAAAAAAGCCTGAACCGTCAGTCCTTTTCTTTGGCGGAAATTGAGATTACCTTCCATAAAAGAAAGCCTTAACGCAACATAATTGCAGTCTGTGTCAGAAAGAATATTCGTAACCGGTGTTGGTATTATTTCCGCCATTGGCTTTGACTGCGCGGAAACTTCAGTTGCCTTGCAGGGATCCAAAGGTGGCATTGGCCGGATCACCATGCTGAATACTTTTTACAAAGATGAAATACCGGTTGCCGAAGTGAAAGCCGGTGTCCCGGAATTATCAGCGATGGCAAAGGTAGCGGAAAACGGACTTTTTTCCCGGACATCGCTACTGGGCATTATTGCCGCCAGGCAGGCTGTTATGCAGGCTCAGATCAACGATATCTCGTCGGCCAGGACCGGTCTGATTTCCGCCACTACTGTCGGGGGCATGGACCGGAGTGAAAGGTTTTATAAATACTATATGAAAAACAACATGCGGGGCAGGCTGAGGGATATTATTACCCATGATTGCGGCGACAGTACGGAAAGCATTGCAGATGCCCTGGACATTAAAGATCATGTATCAACCATCAGCACCGCCTGTTCCTCTTCTGCCAATGCGATACTGGTCGGTTCAAGGATGATCAAAAACGGAATCCTTGACAGGGTGCTGGTTGGCGGTACCGATGCCCTGACGCTTTTTACCCTGAATGGGTTTAACAGCCTGATGATTCTGGATAAAAACGGTTGCAGGCCTTTTGATGAAGAAAGAAACGGACTCACCCTGGGTGAAGGTTCGGGATTTCTGATGATTGAATCGGAAAGCACGGTTAAAAAGGACCATAAAACAGTACTGTGTGAAATTACCGGATATGGCAATGCCTGCGATGCTTTCCACCAGACGGCTTCTTCACCGGAAGGGAACGGTGCCTATCTGTCCATGAAAAAAGCCCTTGACACCTCCGGCCTGGAGCCGCGTATGATAGACTATATCAATGCCCACGGGACGGGGACAAAAAACAATGATCTGTCAGAAGGTAAGGCCATCGAAAGACTTTTTGGCAGTTCTATACCCCCTTGCAGTTCAACCAAGCCGTTTACCGGTCATACCCTGGGCGCAGCCGGTTCCATTGAGGCTGTTTTATGTGTTTTGGCCCTCCGTAACCAGTGGATCTATCCTAATCTTAGTTTTAAACAACAAATGGCAGACCTAAGTTTTTCTCCTGTCACAGCATTTCAATATAATATCCCTGTCCGGAATGTCATGTCGAATTCTTTCGGATTTGGCGGTAATAATACGAGTTTAATATTTTCCAGGAACTGAAATGGAAGCATATATTCAGGGCATCGGTGTGATTTCCCCGCAAAAGACCTTTACCGGGAATGGATTCCTGCAGGATGCCATGGAATATAATGACGTTAATTATATCAAATGCCTTGAACCTGTCTACGGTGATTTTATTGATCCGATGGTTGCGAGGCGCATGAGCCGCATAGTGAAAATGGGTGTATGTGCTGCACTAAAATGCTTACGGGATGCGGGAATTGAAAACCCGGATGCCATCATCACCGGTACCGGCCTGGGTTGCATTGAGGATACCGAAAAATTCCTCGGCTCACTGTATGCCAGTGAGGAGCAATTGTTAAATCCCACGCCTTTTATCCAGTCAACACATAATACCATTGCGGCAGCGATCGCACTAAAACTCAAATGCAACAGTTATAACAATACCTATGTCCACCGGGGCTTTTCCTTCGAGAGTGCACTGCTTGACAGCATGATGCTGCTGCAGGAGGGTTCTGCATCCAACATCCTCACCGGCGGAATGGATGAACTGACCCCAAACTCATTTGCCATTACAAACCGCCTGGGATTCTGGAAAGAAAAGACTGTTAATAATCTCAGGCTGCTGGATTATAAAAATAAGGGCAGTCTGGCAGGAGAAGGAGTTGCCTTTTTCGCGCTAAGTCATTCGAAAAATGACAAATCACTGGCCAGGATCAGCGCTGTCAGCACTTTGTACAAGCCACAAAGCGCGGATGAAGTGACGGCAAGATTATCTGGTTTTATACAAAAGTCTGCTGGTGTTGCCGGCGACATAGATCTTGTCATGCTGGGAATGAACGGAGATCCGGTTCAGGATAAGATCTATCACCATATAATGAGCAATTTTTTCAGCCCTGTACAGTGCACCTTCTATAAACATTTGTGCGGGGAATATGATACCGCTGCATCCTTTGCCCTTTATCTCGCCACAATGATCATAAAGGAACAACGCGTTCCGGCGATATTGAAATGTAACGACAGGCCGGTAAGGAAAATAAAAAATGTGCTGATATACAATCATTTCAGAAACATCAACCATGCAATGTTTTTGATCACGTCATGCTGAAATATCAAAAAATACTCCTGGCTGCCCTCCTGCTCCTGCTCCTGATCCTGGTCATTGATGCTGTTGTCCTTGTCAGTATAGGGTGGTATATTGGCATTATTCTTGCAACAGCCGGATTGCTTGCCTATGGTTCTATATCCATACGGTCGGGTTTTTATACCGATGTTATTTGTTCTGTGGATTCCCGGGAAAAGGTCATTGCCTTAACCTTTGACGACGGGCCTGATGAACAGGTAACACCGCAGGTTCTTGATGTATTGAGGAACCATAAGGTGCAGGCTGTATTTTTTTGTGTCGGATCAAAGATTTTGAAAAATCCCGGATTGATTGAACGCATGGATAATGAAGGTCATGTTATCGGCGGACACAGCTATTCGCATCATTTCTTTTTCGATCTGTTCCCGGCAAAGAAGATGCAGGAAGAAATGATAAAAACTGAAAAACTGGTTCAGCGTGTCATCCGGAAAAAGATCAGGATGTTCCGGCCACCCTATGGGGTTACGAATCCGACGCTGGCCAGGGCATTACGGAAGATGAATTACCGCGTTATCGGATGGAGCCTTAAATCGAAAGATACCGTTATCCGTGATGAGCAGGAACTTTTAAAAAGACTTACCAGCAAGCTGGGAGCCGCGGAGATCATCCTCCTTCATGATACAAAGCAGCATATCGTGACGGTTTTGGATAAATTCATCAACTTTGCCCTGCATAACAGCTATCGGTTTGAACGTTTGGATACATTAACAGGAATTGAAGCATATGAATAAGACATCCGTATTTTTCACCTGCCTTTTAGGGATCTTTTTATCTTACGCGGTAACGGCACAGGAATCCCATAAGCCCATGGGCGATGTGGCAGCCTTTAAAAGCAGACTGGCTGCCATGTCCGCTTCAACCAACAGCATTATCAGTGATTTTGTACAGGAAAAAAACCTGAGCGTATTGTCCGAAAAGATCATTTCAAAAGGCCGGTTCTTTTTTAAAAAGGAGAATAATATCCGGTGGGAATATACCGAACCCACCCAATACCTGATCATCATCAGCAACAACCAGCTGTTTACGCGTGATGACAAAAGCCAGAAGCAATATGATATCCAATCAAATAAAATGTTTCAGGAAATGAACCGTTTTATCAGTGGATGCATTCAGGGAGACATCCTGAAGAATGATAAGGATTTTGCCATTGAATACTTTGAAAGCAGCAATTGGTATTATGTAAAGCTTGTTCCCCGTGCCGAAAAGATGAAACAAATGCTGCATGAGGTGCAGATCTGTTTCGATAAAAACGATCTGACCGTGTCCAGCCTTAAGATGGTGGAATCGGGAGAGGACTATACCAGGATAGATTTCATTAACAAGAAATTGAATACTGACATACCCATTGAAAAATTTAGTTTTAAGTAGCCTGTTGTTGTTGCTGCTGAGCGGTTGTTCGGCTTCCCTGGTAAACCGCTTACAGCGATTGCCTGAAAGCCACAGTACGGTTAATGAATTAATACCCTGGTTTCAGGGAGATCATAATCCCATACTCTATAAGACCACCATTGATATCTATCAGCATCATTTCAGCGGATTGATGGTGATAAAGCAGTTCCCGGAAAAGAGCCACCGGGTCCTGTTTATCACGGAAATGGGGATTAAAATCTTTGATATGGAATTCTTCAGCCAGGGAGATATTGAACTGCATTACTGTCTGGAGGCACTGAACAAAAGATCCGTCATCAGGACATTGAAAAATGACATAGGACTTATGATCCGTAATGTTCCTGAACCGGACAAAAAAGTGAAAGTCTTCGCTGACAGGGAAAGTAAAAAGAAAATCATCCGGCAGAAAACGGGACTGGTGGCTTGCTATTATTTCATCAGGGAAGACCACCATAACGTGGATGCAATCATTCAGACCACGGGGACCGGAAAGAAAGTCAATCTGTGTTTTTACAGTGCTGCAGAAAACCTGATTGATTCCGTAAAAGTTTCCCATTACAAAATACAACTTGATATTCATTTAACCGCACTTCATGAAAACAAAACCGACGCTTCTGAATGATCTCTATACCATAAATGACGTGCAGAAAGACTATGCCAGTAATGCAGTAAAAATAAGCATAGCGCTCAATCCTTCCCACAGGATCTTCCAGGGCCATTTCCCCGGAAATCCGGTATTGCCGGGTGTTTGCACGGTCCAGATCATCAAGGAGCTTTTGTCGGATCACCTGAAAAAAGAGCTCATGCTAAAAAAGGCCGGTACCATTAAATACCTGTCTTTTATCAATCCGGAAGTGAACCGGATAATTGATGTTGAACTACAATTGAAAGATGCAGAAGACGGTTTGCTGGCATGTAATGCCAGCGTATTTTATGAGGCGAAGGTGTTTTGCAGTTTCAAAGGGGCATTTGGTGAAGCGACAACCCCCTAAGTCTCCCGGTGTATCGGGAGAGGCAGAGGGATTAATGGCTGCATTTTCCAATAAATGTTTAATCGAAAGATGCGATTTGTATCTGAAACATCCAGGCTGAAGGAAGTTCGTCTCCCTCAATATTTGCCTTCCAGCGTGGATAATAGTAATATTTTATATCCTTGATGATCCTGTAAACGGAATTTGCCCAATAATTCCTGAGTCCAAAACCGCTGGGCTCACCTCTCAGCCTCTTATGGAAAATGACTTCCCCGGTTTTCATATCCATGGCAACCAAATGAAAAATAGCTTCTTCATAGCACTTATTCAGGCATTCGGCTATGAACACCACACCGATTCCCTCCCTGCCTTCCAGGTTATACTGATCCACAAAGGCTTGTATGTCTTCTCCGGTGAATCTCCTGGTGTTGTATGATTCCATACTGTCGGGATCTGCCCTGTAATTAAGATCCATGATCATATCGATGTCATAAACGATATCCATTCTTCTGAGCATTCCCCGGATATCGTATTTTTCACGTTCGTCAAGAATGATCCTGTTCCATTTCGGAAAATAATCGGTGATGATCTGCACGGAGCTTTTTGCTCCCACATCATAGAACTCAGCAAAATTTCCGATCAGGGTGACATGAGAAAAATCAATACCCAGCCAGGTGATCCGGCTGTCAGGGTCGAATATGTCCTGTGACGGTTGTGCATTTGAGGAAAATACGCATAATGACAACCATAAGGCAAAATATATCCTTTTCATAGCGAAGGGTTTTTATTCATTAAAGATGATTACGCTTAAAAAGACAAGCTTTTAACAGAAGGGTTGCATACGGAGCGTTGCTTAATTCTCCGGCTCCCCCTGCAGGCTTCTTTTCATGTTCCGGTGAAATTCATTAATAGCAATCCGGTGAAAATAAGGATATAAATATCGGTCACGGATATAGGAGTCGCTTTTAAAAGCTGTCTGGTGGATGATCTCAGTAAATCCGTTTTTTGTCGGTAAAAAGAAAATGGTTTGTTTGCCCCGGGATTTTCCTCCCTGCATATAGCTGAATGTTATTGATTTGTTTGTGGTATCGATATCAATGATTTCCAATCCAACAGCCAGGTTATATAAACCTTGCATAATGCTAAGGTTTATATAGTATATCTGACCCGTATCAATCCCTCCAAAATCCTGATCGTTCCTGTACATTATCAAGTTCTCCCATTTGGAGATCATCAGGCCAAATGAAACCATTCTGCCATTCCAGGATTCTGCAGGACTTGTTACCTGATAGGTCTTCCATACTCTTTCAGGAACTTCCCTGAGCCGGTATATCGATTCCAGATGATGGTATCCTCTCAGATCCTGTCCTTTCCGAACCGTAGGCTGCAATTGGATTTCAGAAAACTGATTTTGCAACAGGTCCCGTATACTTTTTTGTGGAATCAGTTTCATGTCAATGTTTCCCAGGGTATCCTGTGCATGAGTCGGAACAGCAATGAACAGAAAAAATAAAAAAAGCGATATTCTCATCAGAATAGGTTTATAGCCTAATTTCCAGCAATTAATCTCCAAGGATACAGCCGTGATTAATTCAAAATTACATGGTCGATCAGGGAAGGCAGTGTATTGGTTTTATGCCTGAGGCAGTTTGGATTCAGCTTTCGGTTCCAGCAAAATTCTCATTTCGCACGCTGCCAAAACTGTACTTTGCTGAATAATCCTTCCCGTTATTATGGTATAGCCCAGCAATTCGTTTTCAACGATGATCTCCGATTGAATCTCGGTATTGACTTCCGGTAACGAATGAACGACAAAGTTTTTTATAGCTCCGATATAGCCTTTGGAGACCTCCTTCTTTGCGGATAACAGAAGATAACCGGTATAAGCTGCTGCAGTTTGCGCTATGCATTCCATCAAGCCGGCCTCCTGCAGAAATCCGTTATGGCATAAAACATTGGACTCCCTGATAAACAATCGTCCTTTGGCAGATTTATCACCGGCCTCCGTCAGCTGATCGATCATCACAAACGGCGGGCGCTGGGGAATCAGGTCGAGGATGGAATAGTCTGCAGGATTCATGGGACAATTAGCAATTAACAATGAGCAATGAGCATTGAACTTTATATCTTATTATCGGGGATATCAGGAGACCAGATATTCCCAAAGCGGGCCTTTTTTGTTTCTCTTCCGCATCCTTAGCATGATCTCCGACATATCCTCGTCAGGAAATATCCATCGTTTCCCCGATTGCCTGGCTTTTTCCTTCAGGGATGCAAGATCAATGTCTTTGGATACATAATATACCGGTTCGAGCAGGGGATCTTCCTGACTGACAATATTTTCCTGCAGGGCGATCTGGTGCAGGCGTGTGCCGGGATAAATGCGCATACCAATGAAAGGAAAGAAAACGGACCGTTCTATCTTTTTTGAATTTTCAAAGGTCTCGTTAAGGGTCTGTTCGGTCTCACCATATCCGCCAAGGATGAGAAAATGTGCAAAATCGATGCTCAGCTGATTGCATATCCCGGATATGTTTAAAATATCGGCTACGGTAAAGGGCTTTTCGTAGTTTTTGAGCATGGTGTCCGATAATGATTCAGTGCCGAATTCAATATGCCGGAGGCCTGCCTGCTTCAGTTTTTCTAATAGCCTGCGGTCGATATTGACGAAATTAAAATACCCTCCCCACTGGATCTTAAGGTTGGCGGCTATCAGGCGGTCAGCCAGATCAAAATTAAACGGATTGCTGATATTAAAAACGGAATCCGTGAAGAAAACATAATCGATATGGTTATTGAAATATAAATCGGACAATGTTTTTACAATCTGGTCAGGATTCAGGGTGCGCACGGTATGCCCCTCAATCAGGGGATAGGTACAATAGATGCAATGGTAAGGACAGCCTCGTTTGGTTTGTATGTTCAGCATTCCGCTGTTTTGCCAGTAATAATCAATAAGACCTTCATCCAATGTTAACACCGGAGTTTTGAAATGCCGGTTTCGCTTATTGACAATCAGCCGGCCATCCCGTTTGTGCAGCAATCCGTCTATAGCCGAATAATCCTGCTTGTTATCCAGGGCCGTAATCAATTGCTGAAGGCTTAATTCCCCTTCGCCGTATATGCCAAAATCGGGATCGAGGGTTTCATACAGTAGTTTCGGATAAATGGAAAATCCTGATCCTCCGATGATGATAACCGGCTTGCTGTATCTTCGGGTATAGTCAATGATCTGTTTATAATGGGATATGAAGCTTTCCTGTTTGTAAATATTAACATCGTCGATGTTGCGAAGGGAAATACCGGCATAATCGGGCTTTATATCCATAAGGAAACGGGCATACTCATCAAAAGAACGGGTCATGAAGTCGAAGATATGAATCTCCAGATCCGGCATTTTTTCAGCGAGGTAAGCCTTCAAATAGGATATTCCCAGTGGATACACGGGGTAGGGAGAGGTATGCCGGTTAGCGGAGACCAGTATCAGCTTTTTACTGCTCATCGGTTTGCCAGAAATTGTAATAATTGAACCATTGAGAAGGATATTGCCTGATTGCTTTTTCAAGTTCGCAAATATAGTCTTTTATGATGGTCAGAATGGTCTGGTCCCTTCTTGCCTGAATGCCCTGCTGCTGATAGAATTTGGGAGGAGAAGCAAAAAAGTGATAATGTTCTTTGCTTTCTTTCATGGCAAATACAAAGGATACCGGTACGTTATATTTCATAGCCAGATAAAAAGGCCCCGTCGGGAAAAGGGCTTTCTCACCCAGGAAATCAACAGGCATTACCTTGCTTCCCTTTACAAAACGGTCACCGTGAATGCAAACAATTTGCTTCTCTCCCAGGGCTTTGTTGATCTCATAAATATGGGAATTATCATCTTTCATAACGATTACCCTGAAACTCTTTTGGGTAAAGGAGGAGAGGTATTCCTTAATTTTCTCATGTTCAGCGTCAAACATAATAATGTTAACCGTGGTTTTCAGCCGTTCGAGCAGGTGCCCGGCCATCTCAAAATTACCGATATGGGCGCTTATCAACAACCCTCCAGTTCCTTCTTCCACCATGTTGCTGAGGTATTTCTCTCCTTCAAAGGTAAAGGAAAAATTGGTCCGGAACCCTGCCATGGCAGCAATCTTATCAAGAAGCACCTGTCCGAAATTATAAAAGTTGCGATAAACAAAAAGGAGGGAGCGGAAAAATCCGAAATCAAGCCTTCTCCGGTAAAAAGAAAAAATATAGCCAAAAGATCCCGGGGAAGAAATGAAAAAATAAAGGGCGACAAAGCGAAGCAAAAAATAGGCAAAAGGAAGCCCTGAATATTTCAGGACGTTGACAAAGATCTTATATCCTGTCAGTCCGCCCCTTGTTTTGCCTTTCCAGGAAACCACATTAAGCTATTTCTTTTGAATACAGTTATGGATGTAATCGTATAGATTCTGCAGTGTTCTGATAGAGGTCATTTCTTCACCCTTCAGGGTCAATCCGAATTCTTTCTGAACAATTACCGCAATATCCACAAAGTCGAGGCTTTCTAGGCCGAGGTCATTTTTAAGATGCGCACCGGGAGCTATTTTGCCTTCCTCGATCTCAAATTCTTCAACCAAAAAACCATTGATGATCTTTATTATATCTTCCCTGTTCATAAATAATAAAATGATGGCAAAGTTAATGATACTTTTTGATTATCAAACATGAGTTGGTGCCTCCGAAGCCAAATGAATTTGAGAGGAAGGTATTGATTTCCTTAGGGGTGGTTTTCCCGGCAATATTCAGTTTAACAGTGATCTCATCAGGTTCCTCGAAATTGATATTGGGTGCCACAAAGGAATCCTGCATCATCAGCATCGAATATACGACCTCACTGGCGCCGGCCATCCACATTTCATGTCCGGTCATCGATTTGGTGGAAGAGATCAGGGGTTTGTAACGGCCAAAAACATGATCAATGGCCTTTGCTTCATTCTGATCACCGATGGGTGTCGATGTTGCATGTGCGTTAATATAATCAATATGGCCGGGGTCCATTCCGGCATCGTTGAGGGCCATTGAAATAGCCCTGATAGGCCCATCCACATCAGGAACGGATATATGAACCCCGTCAGAAGAGAATCCATAACCGATCACTTCCGCAAGGACAGGGGCCCCTCTTTTCAGTGCATGATCCAGGTCTTCCAGGATCACGGTAGCCGCTCCACCGCTTGGCACAAGTCCATCCCTGCTTTTATCAAAGGGCCTCGATGCTTTTTCAGGAGCAGATTCCATTTTTGAAAAAGCGCCCAATGCATCAAAACTACCCACGCAAAAAAGATTAACCTCCTGTGATCCTCCGCAAATAATGGTTTGCTGATACCCGTGCCGGATCAACAGATAGCCCATCCCTATGGCATGGGAGCCGCTTGCACATGCCCCGCTGATGGTGAAATTAACGCCTTTAAGATGAAAAATAACGGATAGATTCATGGTAACGGATGAATTCATCGACTGAAAAACTGATCCGGAACCTACCATGGAGGTATCCCTTTTTTCACGGATAATATCAGCAGATTCAATCACGGGTGGTGTTGAACTGTCATTCCCGAACAGGATGCCGATATCATTCCGGTCGAGGTATTCCTGTGATATGCCGGCTGTTTTCAGCGCTTCGACCGTAGCCATATAAGCATATTCAGCATGCTGAGGCATACAGACCCTTGCGCGCCGGTCAAGAATTCCTTTAAGCTGTGGCCGGTCAAGCTTACCGGTCAATCCCGACTGATAGCCAAAGGTCTTTCTTTCAGGATCGAGAACAATACCTGATCTTCCCTGATAAAGGGCTTTTTTTACTTCTTCCAGATTTTTCCCAATCGAGGAGTATATCCCTATGCCTGTAATTACTACCCTGTTCATCATGATGCAGCAAGAAACAATAATTCGTTAAGTATAAAGCCCGCCGTTCACCGAAATAACTTCACCTGTGATGTAAGATGCTTTTTCGGATGCCAGAAAGCAGACAACTTCAGCCACTTCCTCAGGCAGTCCGAAACGGTTAAGCGGTATCAGGCTTTTTAATTCGTTTTCATTCAAATCCTTTGTCATATCGGTTCTGATGAATCCGGGGGCAACAGCATTCACCGTGACATTCTTTTTCCCGATCTCCTGTGCCAGCGCTTTGGTTGCCCCGATCACTGCCGCCTTGGCCGCTGAATAATTGACCTGTCCGGGCAGACCTTTAAGGCCGGACAAGGATACAATATTGACAATACGCCCGTATTT
Organism: uncultured Bacteroidales bacterium; assembly: GCA_964456825.1. Classification (GTDB taxonomy): domain Bacteria; phylum Bacteroidota; class Bacteroidia; order Bacteroidales; family UBA10428; genus UBA5072. Next base: position 49,632 of record CAYWCR010000011.1, on the reverse strand, counting down.
ATGCACCAGCATGTTTTTCAACAACGCCCGGGTCACATAAAAAAAGCCGTTCAGGTTGGTGTCGATGACATCCATCCAATGATTATTCTCCATCCACATCATCAGCATGTCCTTCCTGATGCCGGCATTATTTACCAGCACCTCGATATAGCTATCCTTATGATCTTCACACCACTGGTTTATTGTACTTTCAACCTGTTGAGGATCAGCAACATCAAATCTCATCTTTTCTCCTGTTCCGCCCTCCTGTTTTATCATCGCCAGCGTTTGATTGGCCTCCTCCTCATTTGACCTGTAATTAATCAATATATGATATCCTAATGAAATCATTTTTAGCGAGATAGCCCTGCCAATTCCCCTTGATCCTCCGGTAACTAAAGCGTATTTCATTATCAATCAGACAATTAATTAATCAATTCAATGCTTTACAAAGTGGCTGCAAAGGTAATCTTTTATTGCACTAATCTCCAAATATTTAACCGTATCTTCCTCAAACCTTGGAACGATATTCCTGATTTCGGTATAGGCTTTTTTGGTTGATGAGGATAGCCGGTTTTCGATACCCAGGAAATCGATGGCCTGGACAAGGCTTAACATTTCAATGGTTAGCACCTGATAGGTATTATCAATGACCTTCTTTGCCAGCAGGGATGAATTGGTCCCCATGCTTACAACATCCTGGTTGTCATTGTTATTGGAGATACTATGAAGATAATTGGGGTAAGATAGTGACTGATTTTCTGCAACGGTGGAGGTTGCTGTGAACTGTGCTCCCTGCATGCCAAAGTTGACCCCCAGTTTACCCAGGTTAACAAAAGGCGGCAGCTTGCCATTGAGTTTGTCATTCATCAGGTAATTGATCTGCCTTTCAAGCAGGATGGATAACTTTGCCATGCCAATCTTAAGTTTGTCCATTTCGAAGGATACATAATCCCCATGAAAATTACCGCCATGAAATATATTCTGGTTTTCATCATCAATCATGGGATTATCACAGGATGAATTAGCCTCGTTCAGCAGTACTTTCTCGGATTGCAGGATTGTGTCATAAACGGGTCCGAGTATTTGCGGCACACAACGGATGGAGTAATATTCCTGGACTTTGTCCGCTATGATATATTTATCATCGTGATTATGATTGTAAAAATGATCCTCACGTTTCCTGATCAGTTTACTGTCAGACAATATATTCCGTATAATTTCTGCAACGGCATTCTGCCCCGGATGTAATTTAACCTGGTTGAGCTCTTTGGAAAAGCTGTCATCAAAAGACCGCACAATTTCATTGATCATGGCACAGGCCAGCAATGCCCAGGAAAGGACATTTTTCGCATGGATCAGGTTGACGATCCCGGTTCCGGTCATGAAACACGTTCCGTTGATCAGGGAAAGGCCTTCACGTATATGGACCGATATCGGTTTCATATGGTTTTTGGCAAGGGAATCCGTACAGGGTATAACAGCATTATCATAATGTACATTTCCTTCTCCGATCAGGGCCAGGGCAATATGGGCCAGCTGCACCAGGTCACCACTGGCACCAACGCCTCCATGCTCAGGCACCCATGGCGTTATGTTCCGGTTAATCATTTCCTTGATCAGTTCCGCAACCTCAGGGTGTATACCGGAATGACCCTGCAGAAAATTATTCAGCATTACGACAAGCACGGAACGGACATAAAGAGGATCAACGGGCTGACCGCATCCTGCAGCGTGGCTTCTTATGGCATTGTACTGAAGCTTGATGCGGTCGTCTTCGTCAATTCTGTATTGAGCCATCGGACCAAGGCCGGTATTAATGCCATAGATTATCTTGTCCTGATGAAACGACTGAAGGAAGTTGAAATTTTTTAATATTCTGTTTTTAACCAACTCAGGAATCTCTATCTTTTCATTTCCGTAAAGGACCTGCTGAAAATCTTCCGTGGTAATGGTACGTTCCCCTATCTTGAGCATGATTAGAAATATAAATTATCAGACTGTTAATACAAGTACAAATGAAAAATTTTAAAAAAATTGGTGCAAAATACTAAAAAAACACTTGATTATACTAAAAGTTTTAATAATAACCGTATATTTTTAGGGATAAGGGTTAAAGCAGCTTAATTTTTCAATAGGGCAAAGCCGAATGAATTAATTTGTTAACTTGCACCCCCTCACATCATTGATAAACAGAAGAAAATGCCTACTTCAGGACGCCTGTTGTTTTCTTCCTATATGCGCGTATCCATACATCGGCCTGTTGCCCATAGATAAATGAAAATGAGAACCTGTGTAATTATTCCTACATACAACAATGCCAGTTCGCTTGATAGCGTTATATCCGACGTGTTGAAAACCACAAAGGATGTCATTGTCGTCGATGATGGCTCCACGGATAATACGGCACAGGTATTGCAAAAATTCGCCTTGCTGAAAACAATTTCCTATTCCACGAACAGAGGCAAGGGATATGCGATCAGAAAAGGATTTGAACTGGCCATAGCATCGGGATATAACAATGCCATTACCATGGATTCTGACGGACAACATTTTGCCGGCGATATCAGTACCTTCCTCGATAAAATTACGGAAGAGCCAGAATCCCTGATCGTTGGTGCACGAAATCTGGAGGGTAAGGATGTCTCAAAAGGCAGCAGTTTCGCAAACCGGTTTTCCAATTTTTGGTACAGATTTCTTACCGGGATCAAGCTGCCGGACACACAGACGGGTTTCAGATTATATCCGCTTGACCGGATCAGCGGCATGCGTTTTTTTACCAACAAATATGAATTTGAACTTGAAATTCTGGTCCGCGCGGCCTGGAAAGGTATTAATATAGTCAGTGTTCCGATCCGGGTATACTATCCCCCGAAAAACGAAAGGATCAGCCATTTCAGACCTTATAAGGACTTTACGCGGATCAGCCTGCTGAATATCGCTTTCGTCATCATCGCCTTACTTTATACCAAACCATTTTCATTTTTAAAATACCTGAAGAAAGAGAATATCCGGGAATTTATCAATAAATATATTCTGCTGGCCCATGATACGAATCTGAATATTGCGCTGGCCATTGCCCTGGGCATTTTCATGGGCATTGTCCCCATCTGGGGCTTTCAGCTTATCACAGCCATTACCCTGGCACATTTATTCAAACTGAGCAAATTCATCGTCATTGTCGCAGCCAACATCAGTATCCCTCCCATGATCCCTTTTATCCTGTATGCCAGTTATGTTACCGGGGGCATCGTTTTGGGAACGGGTAGCCGCATCAGCTTCAGCGGTAACCTTGCGATTCGTTCTTTTGAAAATAATCTGTTTCAATATATCATTGGGAGCATTGTATTTGCCTCTATCATGGGCATCTTTGCAGGACTGATTTCTTTCATACTCCTGAAGTGCTTCAGGAGAAAACACGCGGTAAGCCAATAGCATATGGAAGGATTTTTTCTTTTACTGTACGACTTTTTCAGGAACAGGCGGATCATCTTCTTTGCCATCATTACTGTGATAGGACTGGCAGCCCTGTTTCTGGCATCCAGGATCAGATTTGAAGAGGACATAACCAGGATGATAGCGGGCGTGGACAAAAAAGCTGAGATCACCAGCATCATTGAACAATCAAAGTATCTGGATAAAATTATTGTGATGGTTTCTCTGGCTGATTCCACCCGGACGCCTGACCCCGAAGAACTGATCCGCCACGCCGGCAAGCTGGCTGATACCTTGCAGAGCCCGGCCTTTCTACCCTATGTAAGCGGGATGACCTTCCGTATCTCCGAATCGGCCATGGAAGATGTTTTGGATATCATTTACCGGAATCTGCCTGTTTTTCTTGAAGAAGAAGATTATTTAATGCTGGATACCCTCACCACACCCGGAAAAATCAGGGAGGCATTAAGCAATAGTTACAATACACTGATATCACCGGCAAGCTTTGCCATGAAACATATGATCGTGCGTGATCCGGTTGGAATAAGCGGGATCGCCATGAAAAGACTCGGGGCTTTTCAAAATGATGATAACTACCTCATCATTGATGGCTGTATTTTCTCCAAGGACAAGCGTCATCTGATGCTCTTCTTAACCACAGCTTTTCCATCCAGTGCCACTTCCCAGAATTCCGTTTTTGTCAAACAACTCAGTCAGGCCACTCAAAAGATCACCGATGCCGGACAAAACCATGTCACTTTTGAATACTTTGGTTCGGCCGTTGTTGCGGTCGGGAATGCCGAACGCTTAAAGAAAGACATCCGGCTTACCCTGTCCATTACCATTATCCTGCTTTTTCTTATCATCAGCTTTTCCATACGCAAAAAAAGACTGTTCCCTTTTATCTTCCTGCCGGCTGTTTTTGGAGGACTGGTGGCACTGGCGGTTATTTATCTGATCCAGGCCAAGATATCCGTGATATCCCTCAGCATCGGTACCGTGATCCTTGCCATAACGGTTGATTATGCGCTCCATATAACCACGCACTACAAACACAAACATTCCATTGTTGACACCATAAAGGATGTCTCTTTCCCTATTATTGTCTGCGGTTTTGCAACAGCTTTCGAATTCATCAGCCTGGTATTTGTATCCTCAGAATCACTGCATGAACTGGGTATCCTGGCAGCCATAAGCGTGATTACAGCCTCCTTTTTTACCATGGTCGTGATGCCTCATATTCTTGATATGACCAGGGGAAAAGAAGATGAAACCGAAGAAAAGAATTACCTGGAGCGCGTATTGGACAAAATTACCCATTATGACTTTCATAAAAACAAACTGCTCTTGCTATTCATGATCATGGTAACCGTAGTTTGCTCCGTCTTTGTCAACAGGGTCGGCTTCGAAAGCGATATGATGAAGATGAATTACATTTCCCGAGAATTATCAAAGACCGAGGAGAAACTTAACAAAATAAACAACTATAAACTCAATTCAGTCTACGTTGTTGCTCATGGCGAAAACCTTCAACAGGCTCTCCTGCATAACGAAAAACTGGTGGAAGAAGGAAATGTTTTCCTGCAGCAGAAAAAAGTCAGCAGTTTCAGTTCTCCGGGAGCCTTGTTGTATTCTGATTCCCTTCAGCGGCAAAGAATCAACCGTTGGAACGCCTGGTGGACAGAAGACAGGAAGAAAAGCTTTATGGAAAACTTTGATCAGGCGGCTGTCCAAACCGGTTTTAAAACAGCTTCCTTTGGTGAATTCTACCATCTTGTCCATAAACCCTATACCATTTTAGATTCTGCTGATTTTCAACGATTACAGTCCTATTTCTATGCTGACAATATCAGCACTTCTTCTCAGCTGTCGACGATTGTTTCCGTCATAAAAGTAGATGATTTAAACAAAGAACCGGTTACAGATGTCTTAAAGGACATGGATGGGATTGTCGTAATGGACAGAAAATCCATGCTTTCGGGCATGGTCAGCACACTGGGCAGTGATTTTAATTTTATTGCCAATGTTAGTCTGTCGCTTATCCTGGTGATCCTGATCCTGGCATTTGGCCGGTTTGAACTGGGCTTTATCACGTTTGTCCCTATCTTCCTCAGTTGGATATGGACATTAGGATTCATGGGCATAACCGGAATTAAATTCAATATTTTCAATATTATTATATCCTCGTTTATTACAGGACTAGGCATCGACTACAGCATATACATCATGCAGGGGCTTGTTCAGGGTTATAAAAGCGACAATAAAAACCTTCTCTCGTATAAAACCTGCATCCTGATTTCTGTGATGATATCCATATCAGGCACGGGAGTGCTGATCCTGGCCAGGCATCCCTCCCTGCATTCCATTGCCCTCATATCCGTTGTCGGATTGCTTTCGGTGGTGCTCATTTCCTATACTTTCGAACCCGTACTGTTTCACTGGCTGGTGAGCAAAAATGGTAAAAGCCGTGCCTTGCCGGTAACCCTGTCCGATGTTTTGCTCACCGTGGTTACCCTATGCATTAGTATTGTCCTGAGTATTTTCATGAACATTTTGCTTATCCTTATTTTTCCATTACCATTGTCCTCCGTTACCAAGAAAAAAATGCTGCGGTACGCCATGATGTGGTGTCTGAAAGTACCGGTATACGGCATGATAAACATTAATAAAACTATCGTCAACGAGAATAAGGAAGATTTTGCCAGCCCCTCGGTGATCATTTCCAATCACCAGTCACATCTCGATCTGCCCCTGCTGTTAATGCTCAGTCCGAAGATCATCGTCCTCACCACCACCTGGGTGTGGAATAATCCGGTTTATGCCCTTGTCATCCGCTACCTTGACTTTTATCCAGTTACCGGAGGCTATGAGGGCCTGGTTGAAAAGCTGAAGAAAAAAGTTGAGGAAGGCTATTCTATTCTGGTCTTTCCGGAAGGAACCCGTTCCCCTGATTCATACATCAGGCGTTTTCACAAAGGGGCATTCCTGCTGGCCGAAAAGCTTAATCTTGATATTGTCCCCATTCTCATACACGGTGCAGGAGATTGCATGAACAAGGGAGAGAATCATTTAAAAGGAGGACGGATTACGGTTAAGATTTTCTCCCGCATCAAAGCCGGGGATGCAGACTATGGAAAAGATTATCACGAGCGGACCAAGACCCTTCTCCGTTTTTGCAGAAGCGAATACGGGCGGATGAAAACCGAACTGGAAACGCCATCATACTTCAGGAAAAAGCTTATCCGGAACTATATTTACAAGGGACCGGTGCTGGAATGGTATACCAGGATCAAATTATCCCTGGAAAAGAATTATGCCCTGGTTAACAGTTGTGTTCCACGCGATGCGAAAATTGTGGATATCGGATGCGGATACGGGATGATGTCTTACATGCTATGTTTTACATCGGAAAAGAGAAATATTCTGGGCCTCGATTATGACAGCGATAAAATTGAACTGGCCAGCAACTGCATTTCCAACAATGACAGGGTCAGCTTTGTGGCAGCCGATGCATTGGCGTATAATTATCCGGATGCGGATGTTTTCCTGCTGAGTGACGTATTGCATTATATGCCGGAAGCGAAGCAGGATCAATTGCTGAATCAATGCATAATCCATCTGAATCCGGGCGGGAGTATCATTATCCGGGATGCCGACAAGGACCTGCAGCAAAGACATTGGGGGACCCGTTATACGGAGTATTTCTCGACGCATTTCGGGTATAACAAGGCGGTAAACAAAAGACTATATTTTTTCTCAGGAAAGAAAATAACCGATTTTGCATCCCGGCATGGCATGAATGTGGAAGTAATCGATAATGCGAGGCTTACATCCAACAAGTATTATATTTTGAAAAAAGCATCTCAGCGGATAAGCATTGATGCGGGAGCCTGATAGTGCTACAAATTTGTATTTGAATATTCCGCAGAATTCAGTACTTTAGATAGGTCTTATCGTCTTGATGTGAAACAGAATGATGCTGTTGTTTGTTTACATTTTTTGAAGATTATTGATCACTTAATATTAAAAATTATGAAAAAAATCCTTTTCCTTCTGGTGATTCAGGCACTTATTTCAGGAGTGTGCCTTAATGCACAAAAAATCAAAATTGAAAAAGGATCGCTGGACTTTCTTAAAGACCAGAAATCCTTGCTGGTTACATTTGATTACAGCAACATGGGTGTTGGAAAATTTGAAAAAGAAGAAGACTACATTGCAAAAAAGACAGCCGATTATAATAAATCAGAGGCTGGAAAAGGTGACAAGTGGGCTGAATCCTGGAAAACTGACAGGGCTACCCGCTATGAACCCAAATTTGAAACCCTCTTAAATGAGTATTCAGAAAAAACCGGATTGGTTGGCAACAGAACCGTGACCGATGCCCAGTTTGAAATGAATGTCCATACAACCTTTACCGAACCGGGATTTAACATTGGGGTAACGAGAAAGAATGCCTATATTGATGTAATTGTCACTTTCAGGAACATTTCAACAGGCCAGGAAGAGGCTGTTGTTTCAGTCTATGCATGTCCGGGGCGTGATGTTTTCGGATATGATTTCGACACCGGTTACAGGATTGAAGAAGCCTATGCCAAGCTGGGCAAAACCCTGGCCGGATTGATAATTAAACAACGCTGATTAAGTTGTCTGGCAGCCATGTGAAATAACGGCCAACAGGTTGTTATTTTAAACGATTCAGGTTAATCAGAGGATTTGCATATATCTTCAGGAAAAATTCTTCCTTCATTTCTTTTTCCCCTGCAAGTCCTCTGATATCATTTTCCATAGTTTGCAGGAACAGTTTTTTCTCATGGTCAGTATAATGATCCCTGTATGCAACGGAATTTGATAACATATCACAGGCTATATAATTGGAAGGCCAGAGTTTATAATGCCTGTATACTTCCGCATCGATCAATTCCGTAAGCCTGTTTATCTTATTGTTCAATGTGTCATCCGGATCCAGTTCTTTCAGCAAGTGGTTGACCGGTTTTCCAACAGACATATGAATCCTGCCTTTGGGCTGGGTAATTCCGGTGATAATGCTCAACAGGTCTTCATCCGGTTTTTTCTGGTAAGGGCCGTTCAGTAAGGCTATCAATTCTTTTATTTTGAAAGCGCTGCAGGGTTCGTATTCATAGGAAACCACCAGCGGAACAATATTAAGTTCTGCGAAAGCCTGATGGAAATCTCCGCCGGCACTCATATTGAACATTTTCAGCAAGCCGGGTTCCGTTCTGTCATTCCCGTCTTTTGTCCGGCCTGAACGCTGGGCGATCCATGCAGAAACCTTTTTTTGCGTAATGGTATACCGTATGTAGGCGGAAAGGCGTTTAGCATTCTTCAGCAGTTCTATTTTGTTACCGCCACGGATTACCTTGAACATCCGGTTTACCTTTCCCAGGTCGATGATGAAAGGGTTGATCATGAGATTACTGCCAAAAGTGATTTCAGAGGTCAGATGGCCGTTATCGAGCAGCAGGACCTGCAACATGGCGGAATCAAGAACAATATCCCGGTGATTGGCTACGAAAAGATAAGGCTTGCCGGGAATAAGCTGGTTAAATCCATCGTATGTCAAGCCTGCTGATGTTTTTTTAACGATAGAAGATACCAGGGGGTGCATGAAGTGCACCTGAAAATCATGAGCCGTATGGGTCTCTGAAAGCATTTTACGGATCAGCACCTTGTCCTGTCCCTGGAACAGGAAATCCAGGATTTTATCAAAAAGGGGTTCGGAGATGATACGCTTAAGGGCAGGATTGATTTCGTGGTCGTGGTACGGGCGGATATCTTCAAAGTCATCTTCTTTAAACATCACGGACAGGATTTTGGGCAAAATTAATGGTATTTATCAATAATACTATCCAGTATTGCATTAATCTCTGCAAGGTCAAGACTGGTAACCAGCCTGAGCCGTATTTCCTTAAAATCGCGTAATCCTTTGAAATAGTTGCTGAGATGTCGTCGCATTTCATATATGCCAACCGGTATTCCTTTCCATTCGATGGATTTGACAAGCTGGGTTTTGGCAAGGGATACTTTCTCGGCAATGGAAAGATCGGGCAACAGTTCACCGGTTTCAAGAAAATGCCTGATATCGCTGAATATCCATGGACGCCCGACGGTTCCCCGTCCGATCATAATTCCATCCACGCCATAACGCTCAAAGGCCATTCTGGCACCCTGAGGCGAGATAATATCGCCATTTCCGATCACCGGAATTTTCATCCGGGGATTTTTTTTGACCTCTCCGATCAATGCCCAGTCTGCCGATCCCTTATACAATTGTGCCCTTGTCCGGCCATGAATGGTGATGGCTTTAATGCCTGTATCCTGAAGCTGTTCAGCGATATCCACAATATTCCTGCTGTTTTCATCCCATCCCAGCCGGGTTTTAACGGTAACCGGCAACTTAACGGACTTTACTATGGCACTGGTCAACTCGATCATCAGCGGGACATTGCACAGCATACCTGCTCCGGCGCCGCGGACAGCAATCTTCCTGACCGGGCATCCGAAATTCAGATCGATCAGATCAGGACCTGCCGCTTCGGCAATCTTTGCAGCCTCCACCATGCTGTCTAACTGGTGGCCGTATAATTGAATGCCGATAGGGCGCTCAACGTCATAAAGTTCGAGTTTCTTTATGCTTTTTTTGGCATCACGGATCAGCCCCTCGGAAGGAATAAATTCGGTATACATGACATCGGCACCGAATTGCTTGCAGATATAACGGAAGCTTGGGTCCGTAACATCCTCCATGGGAGCAAGAAAAAGGGGCTTATCCCGCAGTGTTATGTGGCCTATCGTAACCAGGATTGCTTTTTTAGGGAAGCAAAAATACAAAAAATATCCCCTGAAATGGCAATCCGGATTATGACTTGGGCGAATGCTTAAAATAAGCTATTTTTGATCCCATGACCAAGGCCGCATCATACGTTAGCAAGGGGCCATGGTAAATCATATTCCTGATGAGCAGTTATTATTCAAACTACAGAAATTATTTGTTGAATTCCTCTCCCTTATACAGGTTGCTCTTTGTGCTCCTGCTGGTTCTTTTATTCTTTCTTCTTACCAGTTTCTTAGGATTGGCTCTAATCATGATCTCATACGGGCTTAATTTACAGGAAATATCATCCATTATGGATAATCCTGATTCCTCCCATGTTGCCCTGCTGAAAATACAGCAGGTTATATTATCCATAGGCATGTTCATTGTCCCGGCCTTCATTGCATCATTTTTCCTTGGCACCGGGAGTATTTCCTATTTAAAAATGGATGTAATGCCTTCCTGGCCCGGCATCATCCTTGTTATCTTGATGATGATCGTCTGGATTCCGGTGATCAACTTCACAGCCAGCCTGAATGCACGACTTAACCTGCCTGATTCATGGGAGGTTCTCGAAAAGGAGATCATTACTTTACGGGATAAGTACAGTGAATTAACCAACCTTTTTTTAGACACCAGGTCAATTGCGGATTTTTTGGCTAATCTGGCCATGATGGCAATCTTACCGGCAATAGGTGAGGAATTGATGTTCAGGGGAGTATTTCAGCGGTTATTTTCAGACTGGACCCGGAATGTTCACTGGGGTATTATCATTACATCGCTGCTGTTCAGTTTTTTTCATTTCGAATTTTACGGGTTCCTGCCTCGTTTTCTGCTGGGAATGCTGTTTGGATATTTGTTTGTCTGGACGGCATCCATTTGGATCCCCATGCTGGCTCACTTTATCAATAACGGGATCATCGTCGGGTATTATTTTTTCAGGCCTCCCGGTAATGGCTCATCAGAACTTGACGAACTGGGAACCCATGCTGATTTGCCTTTTTGGTTAAGCCTCGGGGGAGGGATGCTGCTGTTGGCTGCTTTGTTTTACCATGAAAGATCACATCGTATCTCCGGCAGTTAAGGCAGCCTGGGCTTCCAGTTTTCTCTTCTCTGCTTTGCGTAATACATACACCAGTCCGTAAATCTTTGCGTTTTCCCTTTTTTTATCTTCCGTCAGCGAGGAATAGAAATGTTCCACTTCGTTCCATATGGCAAGAATAATTTCGTCAGCCTGTTTCCTGTATTCAGTAAGTTTTTCCTGGGATCTGGCAAAGTTTTTCTGAAGGATTTTCTGGTATTTATAAGCATCGATAAATTTCTCATACCAGACTTTCACCACAGCGATGGTTGGATTGGTTATGGGGGAATGCCCCTTGGATATCCGCGTGTTTTCACCGGAAATCAGCTTCTCGCCCCAACTGATAAGCTCGGCCTCGGAATTGAAAAGGGGCACTTTCTTCTGATCACTGGGAAACCCGAAGAAATTCCTTTCAGAAGCCGGCAGGTCGCCCCGGGCAATCGCCATATTGACTATCTGAATAAAATGTGAAACATATAACTTGGACTTGTGCAATATCTTGCCGAAATCTTTGCTTTTGTCAACCTGAAAATTGTAAGCCAGCCTTGTCTCCATGATCGCCTTTTCAAATGATGGCATAAAGGACTGTAATTTCTGCAGGGTAATCTGTGTAAAAGCAAGGCTGAAGGGGGGTAATTCTTTTCCTTTTTCGTATGCAATCCTGAGCGCCCGAAGTCGGGCAACATCTGTATTGGGTAACCTACGGTAAGGCATTTTGCGTGTAAACAGTTTGCATACGAAGGTACGAAAAACAAATCAGAAGGCAAGGTATTCGTACCCGATTTTGCCCATAACGGGAAATATTGACAAAATTCCTGGTATAGGTTCTGAAATGATTATAATTTTAGAATGGAATAACCATTAATACCCAGTATTATGTTTTCTGCAGAAGTATATGCTCAGCGCCGGAAGAAACTGATTCAACAGGTTGGAAATGGACTGATACTATTCTTGGGCAATAAGGAATCGTCTATGAACTATGCTGCCAACACATATCCATTCCGTCAGGACAGCAATTTTTTATATTATTTTGGCCATGACGTGCCTGATCTTGCAGCCATCCTCGACACCCAGTCGGGGGAGCAGATTCTTTACGGTATTGACATGGGTGTAGAAGATATCATATGGATGGGTTATCAGGAGAAGCTCAGTGAAAAAGCAAAAAGGACGGGTATCAGCCTGGTAAGGCCAATGGAAAAACTGGCCGGTGACCTTTGCAAGGCAATGGCCAAAAACAGAAAGATCCATTATCTGCCACCCTACAGGGAAGAGAGAAAAGCACAGCTTGCCTATATCCTGGGTATTGACTTCAGCAAAGGTGAGGATTCCTGTTCGGAGGATCTGATCAGGTCCATTGTGGCCCAGCGGTCTGTTAAGGATGATGAGGAGATCAATGAAATTGAGTCGACCATGAATCTCGTCACAAAACCTATGTATTTAAACGCCATGAAGATAGCTAAGCCTGGAATCTATGAACATGAGATTTCGGGAATGATGGAAGGAATGGCTCTTCAACAGGGATATGCCATGGCATATCCGGTGATCTGTTCGGTTAACGGTGAAATTCTGCACAATCACTCCCATGTAAACAAGATGAAGGAAGGCCAACTGCTGATTGTTGATGCCGGCGCTGAAAGCAGGATGCATTATGCTACGGATATAACCCGTACCCTACCTGTGGGAGGAAAACTGACATCCCGTCAGCTGGATATTTACAACCTTGTTTTAAAGGCAGAGACGGAATCCATTTCCAGGATTAAACCCGGGACGCCTTACCGGGATATTCATATGCATGCTGCAACCATAATAGCCGAAGGTTTGAAAACACTGGGCCTATTGAAGGGCAATGTGGGTGAACTTGTATCTGTCGGGGCCCATGCGCTCTTTTTCCCGCATGGGATCGGCCATATGCTGGGACTTGATGTACATGATATGGAAGACCTGGGTGAAAAATATGTGGGATATGATGCTGATTTCAATCGCAGTGATCAGTTCGGCCTTGCTTACCTGCGCCTGGCCCGCAGGCTTGAATCAGGATTTGTTTTAACCGTTGAGCCCGGCATTTATTTCATTCCTCCCCTGATTGAAAAATGGGAAGCTGAACGAAAACTCACCGATTTTATCCGGTACGAAGAATTGAAATCATGGCTGGATTTTGGGGGGATCAGGATTGAGGACAATGTGCTGGTGACCGCCACGGGCCATCGCATACTGGGGAGCCCGATACCCAAGGCTGTTGATGAGTTGGAGCAGGCATGCACGCTTTAAGACAGAGCCGGGAGTCAAGCGCCAGGATAAGAAAACAAAGATCAAGGATTAATCAGGTCATTCAGCTGAAAGCGCTTTGAACCTTCTGTGAATTTCGCCTGCATTTACTGTAGAACCCATTATGATCATTTCCGTAATGCCGTTGTAACCGGAGATTTCAGCCTTGCTGATCTTCCCGAAGGAAGTTTGCACCGCCCACGTCTTGTCATTGGTAAGCCTGACATAGCCCTTGAGCCGGTAACTGTTGCAAAGGGATTCCGTCGCCAGAAAGAGATTAAAATTTTCAGGTGATATTCTTTTTCCGGTCTTCAGTACCACAGTCCGGATATTTTCCGGACGACCGCAACTTTCATACTTTCCCGCATCATTATGATCTCTGATGGCAACAGGGGCCGGTTTAAAGGGAATGCTATCCAGGTTAAGCGGAATATGACAGTACCGGGTGGTTAGCATTTCAGCATGAGGATTCCAGGATCTTATTTTTTCCCTGATCATATCCAGGTTTTCAGTTCCCAGATCGGTTTTGTTCAGGATGACGGTATCAGCAACCCTTATCTGACGTGTAGTTTGTGTTTCAGCCAGGGCTGTCCGGTGAAAATTGAAGCAGTCTATTACGCACCAGATATAAGACAGATAAAGCCTGTCGCGCAGCAGGGGCGACTGAAGCAATTGAGCGATGGCAATGGGGTCTGACAGCCCTGAAGATTCCAGCACGACCAGATCAGGTTTTTTTTCGTCAACAAAGGCTGCGAGCGATTTTATAAAGTCCCCCAGCAGGCAAACGCAAAATACCGAGCCGTTGTTGATCTCGAGCAGGGAAAACGGCAGGCCCGACTGCATAAGGTCGATGCCGTCAATGCCGGAAGGAGCAAACTCATTTTGTATGATCCCAATCTTTACAGAGCCGGCATATTGGTTCAGCAGGTTTCTGAGCAGGGTGGTTTTTCCGCTGCCCAGAAAACCAGTCACCATAAAGAAAGGTATTCCCTGCATTTCCGGATTAACGCATCTTTAAGGTTTCTGATATCATCCGGATATGCCGGGGAGTCGTTCCGCAGCATCCTCCAATGATATTGGCTCCGGCATCGACAAGGGCAGGTATGAATGCAGCCATTTGTTCCGGGGATTCAGGAAAAACTGTTTTACCATCTACATATGCTGGCATACCTGCGTTTGCATGGATCAATACCGGGATCTGCTTGTCTGATGACCGGATTTCCTGCACGATAACGATCATTCCTTCAATACCGTTACCGCAGTTTGCGCCAATGATGTCCGTCCCGGCTTCTTTCATGGCCTGAACCATTTCAGAAGGTGAGACCCCCATCATGGTCCGGTATTCGCCCGATACGGTTTTTTCAAAAGTCATGGTACAGATGACTTCACAGGAAGTATTCTCACGGGCTGCCTTTATGGCAATCCGGGCTTCATCAAGATCGCTCATGGTCTCTACGATGATGGCATCAGCCCCGCCCTTGGCAAGGGCTATACTCTGCTCTTTGAAAGCCTCATACAGCGCTTCTTCGGTAACCTCACCCGTCATTAAGATCTTACCGGTAGGACCTACAGAACCCAGAACGATCTTGTCAGTGCCGGCAGCCTTTCTGGATAATTCCGCTGCATGGCAGTTGATCTCAGCAACCTGATGTTCCAGCCCATAATGCGAAAGCTTGAAACGGCTTCCGCCAAAACTATTGGTCTCAATCATATCAGCTCCGGCGCTGATATATTGTAATGCAATATCCGTCACCTCAGCGGGATGGCTGAGGTTCCATTGTTCAGGGCATTCTCCGGGTTTCAGTCCCCTGGCGTGCAGTAGCGTACCCCAGGCTCCGTCGGATACAAGCACTTTTGCTGTTTTCAGCTTTTCAAGGATCTTTCCCATGGTTGTATAATTTAAATCTTGTTAAAGTTCCTTCAGCCATTCTTTAATCACCTCAACCGAAGGCAACTCACCCTGTGATTTCAGCTTAAATTCCGTTAACAGCACGGCAGGTGTTTGATAGGCTCCGAATTCCTGAATCATTTTTTCATCATTATTAACCAGAACACTTATATTCTTCCCGGTTTCCTTTATGGCGAGGCTTATGTTTTCCTTCAGGGGTTGGATGTCATCCGATTTCTTGCACAGGATGGAAATCTCACTTTTTTTTGATTTTATCCAGTGTTTTAATTTTTCATTGATTCTTTTCTGAATAGCAGCGACCAGTTCATGCTGGGGAGGTATTTTTGAAACAAAAGCTATTTTGCCGTCAATGCATATGGTCGGAATATTCTTAACCATAAGGGAAGCCATAAATGTCACTGCATCCATACGTTTAATGGCATGCTCGCGCCATTCGACAATTCCTTCAAACTGGGGGGCCACCTTTATAACGGATTCAACCATATACTGACATGGAGCACAGGATTCGGAGTCCAGTGTGATGATGTCCACGATGACCTTGTCTGTTTTTCCGTAGTCTTTCATATTCAGTAACTCGAGATCCGTTTCTGTCTTTTCCATAGTCCTTATGACATCCTGCTTGTAAGGGTCATGAACAATGGATGTAACGGCCTGAAGATTTTCGGGGGGAGTATCCATGGGCAGATCACAGCCGGGGGCCAGGATAAATCCCCGGTTACCGCCCGAATCGATGCATTCCAATGCATTCTGCATGCATTCCTCCGGTGTTCCCATAAGAAGGACTACGGTAAGTTTCATATTACCGCCGAAGCTTACTTTATGCTCCAGGGCAATCGGCTTGACAAAGTCCAGGGGTATGTTTTCATCAATGGAAATATTGTCGGGCCTGCATTTGCACATGATTTCAATATTCTGCTGGGCATGCCCGCACACAAAAAATGAACTGAAGACTCCTTTGTTCCGGATAAAATCAAAGATCTCGGTTGCAGGAGCGGAAACAAACTGCCGGAACAAGCCGGGATCAATCTGGCTGGTCATAGGGTCAACCACGGCAATAACATCACATCCGTTTTGCATATAATACCCGGCCATGGCCTTGGCGACTTCTTTGGTGAATTCAAGGAGACGCTGAATATATTCCGGGTCTTCGAACATTTTAATAAATATATCCGTGCCAAGCAAATGCAAGGCAAGGGTAAAAGGCCCTGTTATTAAACCATACAAAGCAATATCGGGATGCATTTTCCGGAGACGCCCGGCAGCCTCCATGGCAACACCAATTCTCCCTTGCTGCGGGCCGGGTATGACAAGGGAATCAAGTATGGTACCCTGAACCAATGGATGGGAATGCACGGCAGGGGGATTATTATCGGCCCAGATCAACTGACAACCCAGCGCTTCGGCTTCAAGCTGCAGATCAAATATTACGGGTATACCATCGGGTTTATACATCTCAACAGCCCTGGATATGCCATTAACGATATGATCAGCATGCTGCAGGTATTCCGTCGCATTTACACCGATCAGCCTGGCACCATGGATCCCAATAAAGGGAACCCAGGGGACCCGGTCGGTTGGCTGCAGGGTAAGCGCTTTTTGAATCAGTTCTTTTCCACTCATGGGCATTATTATTGCTGTAAATGATGAAAGACAAACCGGCCAATAACCGGAATATCCTCATAACAAGGATTTACACTGAGAAGGGGTCCGGAAAAAGGATCTCAGGCAATCATCCGGTTGAGGTATTCCACCGCGCCTTGCGGATCGGGTGAGTAGAAGTCCGCTCCGATTTTTTTCCGGAATTCATCCGTCACAGGGGCACCCCCTATTAATATCCTGGTTCCCGGTACCTGGTCCTGCAGTTCTTTTACGATCAGTTCCATATTGCCCATGGTTGTGGTAAGCAAGGCTGACAAACCAACAACGCAACCGGGATGTTCCTGAATCGTGCTGATGAACTTCCCTGCCTTTACATCGGTGCCCAGGTCAATGACCTCCCAGCCATTTCCTTCCACCATCATCGACACCAGGTTTTTTCCAATATCATGTAAATCACCCACCACGGTCCCGATGACAAAGATGCCCTTTCGTTTTACGGCACCTGACTGGAAATAGGGTTTCAAGTGCAGCATGGCGGTGTTCATTGCTTTGGCAGACATCAGTACCTGGGGTACAAATACCTTGTTTTCCCTGAATTTCAACCCGATCTTTTCCATTCCAATGACAAGCCCTTTATTTAAAACATCCACAGGGGAAGCTCCATTGTCCAGGGCATATTTTGTCAGTTCATCGGCCCCATCCTGCCCTTTCATGTCGGGCGGATAGGGAGAAGTTTTATTGACTTTACCAAATTCAACGCAATTTGCAATCTGATGAAAAATTTCTTCCATGGTTGTATCTATGTGTTAAAACAATGGTGCAAGGATCAAAGAATTTTCACAAAAATAAAGTAAAATATAAATAAAACAATGCCAGCGCAGGAATTGATGATAGTCATTCCGATGGAATAAAATACGATATTATGCCGTTGCAGGCAGATTGCGGTTCTTCAATGAATCCCATATGCCCGGCATTTTTCAACACCAGCAGCTGTCCTTGTGGATTGAGGCTGATTTTTTCTTTTATATTGTCAAAAATGATATAATTATCCTTTTGACCCAGAATCCAAAGCACCGGAACAGGACTTTGCCTCAATATGGCAGTCCTGTCTTTTCGTAGTTTCATTCCCTGAAGCGCTGCAGTTATTCCTTCATCAGGTGTGTTAAGGGCAATTTGCCTTGCCCTTTCCACCTCGGTTTTTAACCGGGCCAGATTATCGTCGGCGAATCCCCTGGGAATATTAGCATGAATGATCACCTCCTTTTTGCCATGCTGCACCAGTTCAATTTCCCTTTCGCGGTTTGCCTTTTTTTCCTCCGTATCGGCAAAGGGAGTGGAGTGAAAAAGGCAAAAACCGAGAAGCCTCCCGATACAGGCTTCGGCAAATGCAAGGGTAACATAACCTCCCATGGAATGACCAATCAGGATGCAGGATTCCACAGAAAGGGCGTCAAGCACTGCTGATATAGATTCAGCCATGATTTCCATCGTATGTACGGGTGCGATTACCCCTGATTCCCCGTGGCCGGGAAGATCCATCCGGATAACCTTGAAATGAGGCAGCAATGCAGGAAAAAAACCATCCCAGATATTCAATGATTCAAGGTATCCATGCAGCAGCAACAGGGGAATTCCTTCGCCTTCTGAATCAACGCGAAGGGTTGTATGATGGAACCCGATACGATACACCATGATGCTGGGGTTGTTGCGGGATAATTCGGCTTATCAATGCCGAAAGATAATAAAAAATGAGGTATTGGTCTTACCCGGACAGATTAAGATATTAATTGATTTTTCAATCTGTCAATATAAAAATAATTTAAATTGCTTCTAAATTAGCAGATTATGATAAAAGCACTTTATAATTCATACCTGGGTAAATATATTTGTGTAAAGCATTCAAAACATATCATTATTGCATCTTAAATCCAATTCTATGAGCAATATATTCGCATCATCCATTGGGAAAAAGTTAATCATGTCGCTGGCCGGCCTGTTTTTGATTGTTTTTCTGGTCGTGCATCTGAGTATCAATCTGTCCCTGATTTTTTCCGATTCACGGGAATTCTTCAACAGAGCCGCTCATTTTATGTCATCCAACGTGCTCATCAAGATCATTGAGATGGTGTTGTTTGGCGGATTAATATTGCACATGTTTTATGGCTTTTATCTCCAATTAAAAAACTGGATAGCCCGGGGCAGAGGCTACAGCGTTGGTAATTATTCACAAACCTCTTTCTTTTCAAAATTCATGATTCATACCGCTGTTGTCATCACTGTTTTTCTGGTGATACATTTATCGGATTTTTATTTCAAAACTAAAATCTTTGGTGAGGTACCCGAAGTTTTTTATAACGGAAAATCATATCATGATTTGGGAATACTGGTGATTGAAAAGTTCAAGATACCTGGATTTGTTATTTTTTATATTGCCTGTTTGCTTTTTCTTGCCTTTCATCTTTTCCATGGATTCTGGTCGGCTTTTCAGACCCTGGGACTTGACCACAAAGTATATACCCCGGTAATAAAAGTGATCGGCATTCTCTATACCGTCATCATCACTGCCGGATTTATCCTGATACCGGTTTATATCTATTTTATAATGTGATAACAAGAATAATAAGCTGTTATGACTAAACTCAATGCTAGAATACCGGAAGGCCCGCTGGCTGAAAAGTGGACCCGTTTCAAGGCAACGCAAAAACTTGTCAATTCCGCAAACAAGCGCAAGCTGGATATTATTGTGGTGGGGACGGGACTGGCAGGGGCTTCGGCATCGGCAAGCCTGGGTGAAATGGGCTTTAACGTCAAGGCTTTTTGTTATCAGGACAGCCCGCGACGCGCTCACAGTATTGCTGCCCAGGGGGGTATCAATGCTGCCAAGAATTATCCCAATGACGGGGACAGTGTATACAGACTGTTTTATGATACCATCAAGGGAGGTGACTACCGAGCGCGGGAAGCTAATGTTTACCGGCTGGCAGAAGTAAGCGGGTCAATCATTGACCAATGTGTTGCCCAGGGAGTGCCTTTCGCCCGTGAATATGGAGGATTACTTGAAAACCGGTCCTTTGGCGGAGCCCAGGTCTCCCGCACTTTCTATGCGCGGGGACAGACGGGACAGCAATTGCTGCTGGGGGCATATGGCGCCATGATGCGTCAGGTAAAAGCAGGAACTGTTACCCTGTACCCAAGGACTGAAATGCTCGATCTGGTGATCATTGACGGAAAAGCACGGGGCATCATAACCCGGAATCTGGTAACCGGCCGGATAGAAAGGCATTTTGGCCATGCTGTTGTACTGGCCACAGGAGGATATGCAAGGGCCTTCTTCCTGTCCACCATGGCCATGGGTGCTAACGGAAGCGCTGTCTGGCAGGCTTATAAAAAGGGTGCACTTTTTGCAAACCCTTCTTTTGTCCAGATTCATCCCACCTGCATTCCGGTTCACGGTGCCTTTCAGTCTAAACTGACACTGATGAGCGAGAGCCTCAGAAATGACGGCCGTATCTGGGTACCCAGGAAAAAGGAAGATGCTGAGGCGTTGCGGAATAAAACCATGAAGCCCTCCGATCTGGCTGAAGAGGACCGGGATTACTACCTCGAAAGGCGTTATCCGGCCTTTGGGAATCTTGTGCCGCGGGATGTGGCATCAAGGGCCGCCAAGGAACGATGCGATGCAGGTTTTGGCGTAGGTTCCGGCCTTGCCGTTTATCTCGATTTTGCTGATTCTATAAAAAGGTTGGGCAAGACTGTTATCGAACAACGTTACGGCAATTTATTTCAGATGTATGAAAAAATAGTGGATGATGACCCCTATAAGACTCCCATGATGATCTATCCTGCTATTCATTACTGTATGGGGGGATTATGGGTTGATTATCACCTGATGACAACGATTCAGGGGCTCTTCTCCATCGGCGAATGTAATTTTTCAGATCATGGCGCTAACCGGCTTGGGGCCTCTGCTTTGATGCAGGGGCTGGCCGATGGCTATTTTGTTTTGCCCTATACCCTGCAGCATTATCTGGCTGATGAAATTCTCATTCCCAGCATGCCGGTTACGCTGCCTGAATTCGATCAGGCAGAGTCGGAGGTTCGGGACAGGATTCATAAACTTTTTGCCGTCAAAGGAAAACAATCCGTTGATGCCATCCACCGGAAATTTGGGTTGAGGCTATGGGATATGGTTGGCATGGGCCGCAACAGGAAAGACCTTGAAAGCGCCGTTAAAGAATTTGCAGCCCTCAGGGACGAGTTCTGGAACGATGTAAGGGTACCGGGATCTTATGATGAGATCAATCCTGAGCTCGAAAAAGCCGGGAAGGTAGCTGATTTTATAGAGATTGGCGAATTGATGGCCCGTGATGCCCTGCAAAGGGAGGAATCCTGCGGCGGTCATTTCAGGGACGAATACCAGACACAAGAGGGTGAAGCCATGCGAAACGATAAGGATTATATGTTTGTTGCCGCATGGGAATACAAAGGGCAGGATAAGGGCCATGAGATGCACAGGGAAATCCTGGAATATGAGAATATCAAAGTACAGACAAGGAATTACAAAAGTTAATTATTGAGTGTAATATACAAATCTATGGGTATGGATTTTAAGCTGAAAATATGGAGGCAGGAAAATGCCAGGGTAAAAGGCAGATTTGTCATTTACCATCTTACGGGGATATCTCCTGATTGCTCTTTGCTGGAAATGCTGGATATCCTTAATCAGCAATTGATTGACAAACTGGAGAAACCGGTTTGTTTTGATCACGATTGCCGTGAAGGAATTTGCGGTGCCTGTGGGTTATATATCAATGGCCGGCCGCATGGGCAGGACAGTGGAATAACAACCTGCCAGCTTCATATGCGGCGTTTCAGCAACGGTGACACCATTACCATTGAACCCTGGAGAGCCAGGCCGTTTCCGGTCATTAAAGACCTGATTGTCGACCGCAGTGCTTTTGACAAGATCATCACCGCCGGGGGCTATATTTCAGTGAGTACGGGAGGTCAACCAGATGCCAATACCATTCCCGTTCCCAAAGAAAATGCTGAGATCTCCATGGATGCTGCCGCCTGTATCGGATGCGGAGCTTGTGTTGCCGCCTGTAAAAATGCTTCCGCCATGTTGTTTGTGGCAGCCAAGGTTTCACAGTTTGCGAAATTGCCGCAAGGCAGGATCGAAGCAAAAGAAAGAGTGAAAGAAATGGTGGCTGAAATGGATAAACTGGGCTTTGGCGCCTGTACCAATACCGGAGCATGCGAAGCCGAATGCCCAAAAAACATTTCCATATCTCATATAGCGCGACTGAACCGGGAGTATTTTACAGCCAAGATCTTATAGAAACACGCTGTTCAGAAAGATACCATGTTGATCTTCAAACCGGATTCTGTCATAAAATCTTCAATTTCCTCAACCATATCCGGGTCTTTTGTGTCATAGTGCCAGTAAACATCCACATGGCCGCCGTTTTCACGGTATTTTTTGAATACATCAAGGATATCCAGGATCAGACGGGAAGAATTGGTATTAAAATAGGTGAGCATAAAATGCATCACCAACGGCTTATTTTGCCGCACATAATCATTGATCCACTGGATCAGCGGTTCATAAAACTTATAGGTTTCTTCCATGTATGATTCGCCCCTTATCTCGCATACCCCGGTTTCAGCATTGAAATGCACGAAAGGAAAATAAGGTGATCCTTTAACCTCATTAATTACCAGACTTTCCATGGTTACTGCGCAATGATTATTGTTTAATAACTTGGGTGGAAATAATAAAGAAAGATTGGGAACGATTGATGGGCTCAATGCTGAAATCGAGCTTGTTCCCGCTGGTTAAACTTGTCTGAATCAGCCCGATGTGAGCACCTACATCGCGCACCATGGCCTGTGCCCTTGTCTTTCTTTTAAGTTCCCGGAGCTCATCCTCTTTCAGCACATTGATTTCATTGCAATACTGGATCAGTTTCTGAGCATCAGTTTTCAATATCCTGTTCCCGGTAGTGATCCGGTAGGAATCGTCATATTCCTGAAGGGTAAACCAGCCAACACCGCAATTGACACCATTTTTAACCTCTTTGGTCTCCGCTGAATAATAGGAAACATTCTGGGTCAGTTCAATATATATCTTAAATAACTTGACCAGTACTTTGGTGTCATAATTAATAAATGATTTAATATAATTCCCAAGAAAGGATACGAGATTGACTGTTATAGGGCCCTGGTAGGTCAGCAAGCAGTTTTGCTGGTATTCTTCTTTTATCACTGGCATGGTATGTGGTTTAAATTATTTTTATTCCCATTAATGAAATATCATCCCGTTGATCTTCATGCTGACGGAACCTTTCAATTTCCTGACGGATAGAATATTCCTGCTCTTCCATCGGATATTTGGAATATTTGAACAGAATTTCTTCAAGCCGGTTTGTGCCAAAACGGCTGCGGTCAGGCGCGTTCTGGTCAATGATCCCGTCGGTTGACAGGTAAAGCAGGTCGCCTTTGGAAAGCAGCATTTCCTGGTTTCTAAACTGGATCTGTGTCTTGTTGTCCCCTGTTCCGCCAATAGAGCTCCTGTCTCCCTTCAGCTTAATGATCTCTTTCCTTTCCTTTTTGATGACCTGCATATTTCTTTTTGCCCCCGCAAATGAAAGGCTTACTTTACCTTCATCATTTTTTATAAAGCGGCACAGGGAAATATCCATACCATCGTTATTGTCGGTCTGGTCCTGCCTTAAAACCGAGCGGACCTCTGTATTCAGGATCTCCAGGATTTCCTTTGGATTATCGATCCTTCGTTCGTTTACAATTTCATTCAGCAGGCGATTGCCGATCATCGACATAAAAGCTCCCGGAACGCCATGCCCGGTGCAGTCAACGACAGCCAGAAACAAGCTTTTACCTTCCGTTGTTTTGGCATGCAAATCGGAAAACCAGTAGAAATCACCTGAAACGATATCCTTGGGCTGATAGATGATAAACAGATCAAAATATTTCTTTATGGCTGTGATATCAGGAAGAATAGCCTGTTGTATGGTTTTGGCATACCGTATACTGGCGGTTATATTTTTATTCTGAATTTCCAGCAGATTCTTTTGCTCATTGATTTTCCGTTTTGAGCGTATATTCTGAACCAACAAATAAATAAGCACGGCTGCAAAGGCAAGTGACCCCAATAACAAAGCAGTAAGCTGAAAACTTTTCATTTTCTCAATCCTGATCTCGGCTTCTTTTTTGTCGATCTGCGACTGCCGTAATTCCAGTTCCAGCCGTTGTTCACGTGTCAGTTGCTCGGCAACCTGCAGGGAATCGGTGGTTACCTTAAGCTGTTCATTTTTCACCTTCAGCTCTTCCTCTGTCATATGCCTTGCGGCATGGGCTTTACTGACTTCGGACTCGGCCGAAGTCTTTACCCGTTCCATCTCCTGCTTTTTGATCTCTTTATCCAGTGCGGAATAAAGCTCAAAATATTCACGTGATTTGTCCGAATTGCCGGTTTTGTCATAACTGTCAAATGCCAGACCATAACAACGCCGTAACAGTTTCAGATCATTCAGCTCTTTGGCGATATTAATAGCTTCTTCAAGCGTATTACTGGCTTCTTTATACTTCCCTGATCCCTGCTGGGCCACGGCTATATTGGTAAGACAGGATACTGATTCGGTTTGCTGGCGCGATTGTTTAGAAATCTGCAGGGCTTTCTGCAGGTATTGTATTGCTTTGTCATATTGTTCAAGGTCGATATAAATCATACCCAGGTTGTTGGATACCAGTTGAATCCCTTTCTGATTATTCAGTTGCTGGTTAATGTCCAGTACCCTGAGATAATATTCCACCGCTTCACCGTTAAATCCGTTGGTTTGCATCAGATAAGCCGACCGGCTCAGGTAGCTTGACGCTTCAGTCAGATTCCCTTCTTGGGTATATTTTTCAATGAGTTGATTATTGCTTGCAATTTCATCCTTTATTTCCTGCGGTATTGCTTTCCCCTGAGCCAACAATGCATTACCAGGGCTATATGCTGATAATATGCAAAATAGCAAGGCTTTGAATATCAAAAGGCCGTTTGGGCGATATGGATCAATCATAAGCACAATTTAGAAAATTAAATTACGAAAACTTTATTAAAAAACATCATCAAACCCTGAAACATTGCATCCGTTATAAGCGGATTCCAACGATGAGTATATCATCCACCTGTTCCTCATCACCTTTCCAGTTAATAAATGTGCGATACAATTTTTCATTTTGATCCGCCATCGGGGACTCATGAATGGAAAAAAGAAGATCCTGAAACTGCTTATACCGGAACTTTTTATTATCAGGGCCTCCAAACTGGTCAGCATATCCGTCTGAAAACATATACAACATATCTCCCTGATTGTACCGAATGCTTTGCGAGGTAAACGGAGTGGTAAAATTAATATGAATTCCTATCGGCATGCGGTCGGCCTTGAATATATCCAACCCGTTCCCGTTGGCCCGGTAAACCGGATTATTGGCTCCGGCGTATTTAAAGACCTTCTTTTCTTCGTCAATGATGCAAAGCGCCACATCCATCCCATCGGAAGCCTCGCCCTCTAAGCCTTTCTGATGAAGCAACTTCATCACTTCTTCTCTCAGCAGGTAAAGAAATTCAGCCGGTTCTTCTATGGTGTACCGGTTAAAAATATCGTTCATATAAGCAATACCTGCCATGGTCATGAACGCACCCGAGATTCCATGTCCGGTGCAGTCAGCAACGGTTATGATTTTTTTCCCGGATTTCTGGCCAACCCAGTAAAAATCACCGCTCACAATATTTCTCGGAATATTCAGCATGAAATGCTCAGGGAAAATATCCCTTACCAGCTCGCTGGTCGGCAAAATCGCTTTCTGTATTCGTTTCGAGTAGGTAATATCATCAATGATCTCTTTTCGTTGCTGGGAAATTTTCTGATGTTCCCTTTCCAGCTTCTCCTTTTGCTTCTTTATCTCCTTGATCTTGTCGATCAGGATTAATGAAGCCCTCACCCGCATAAGCAATTCATAGTGATTAAAAGGTTTGGAGATGAAATCGTGCGCCCCGGTCTCATAAGCTGCCTGCAAGCTTTCTGAAGCCGATAACATGATTACCGGGATATCAGCCGTCAGCGGATTTTCCTTGAGTGTCTGGATCGCCTTTACACCATTCATTTCAGGCATGATCACATCCATCAGGATGAGATCCGGTAAATACTGTTCCGCTAAAAGACAAGCCATTTTACCCGTGCCGGCCCATATCAGCTTATAATGGTCGCCCATCTGCCTGAATGCCTCTTCAATCGTATCGAAATACGATTTAGAATCATCAGCAACCAGAATGGTGTAATTCATATACCGGCAGTTTACGGAGTGGATTATTTTCTACCCATAAAATTCTAAAATTAGTACGACTTTTCATTGATTTATGTTACGGAAAATCAAAGCAGAAAAGACACATTATTTCAATTTTCTGGCCAGAATACAGGTGTTCTTATATTTGCGTATAATGCCCTGTTCGGCATAAACTTCTGTATAGATAAGATATATTCCCGCTTTTTCAGGTGCCCCTGCTGGATTGGTCCCGTCCCAAATGAAAAAACCTTCCGTTCCAAGCATAACATTATTGGCCAGTGGCTTTACCAGTTTCCCCCGGTCATCAAAGATCATCACCGTCGCGATGTAACCGGGTTTGTCAAAACGATAGGCAAGGGCCATACAATCAGCATTTCCGTCGTTGTCGGGAGTAAAAACATCAGGCTCTGCCCAAACGGATGCCTGTGCTGATCCATCCACGCTGAATGACTGGGAATTCTTATAGCCCGGCGTTGCAAAACCCGCATCTTCAGCGGCTGAATGCCAGTTTTCAGGATCATGGGTTGGCTGGTCAGCATTCAGACGTTCCAGGGATACACCCTTGGGGTCCGTTATCAGTTGAGCATGGAAATCAGCCCTGTAAGAGAACTGATCAATTACCCTGTACGTCTTATCGAGCAATGCGATGACACCCTTCTGATCAGGAAGCGCAGGCATACCTGAACTTTCGATGACAGCAGCCGGATCAGGGCAACGATACTGATCCTGAAGGGCCTTGGCATTGCGTGTTATAACAGCATACTGACCCGGCAGCAACTGAAAATACCCGGTTATTTCAGCCAGCTTTTTCACTGGACTGCCAGTAAATTCATCCATCAATACAATCTTTAATGATGAAAGCTCAATAACATTGCCCGTGCGGTTAATGATTTCAACAAATTCCTCATCGTTCCGGGCATTAAATAGTAGCTCATTGATAACCAAATCAAAAGAATCAGGGAAGGATGCCAGTCCGAAATCAATATAACTGTCTGCCAGCATATTTCCCGCGCAATCGCTGATCTCATCCTTGACCATCAACTCGTATATTTTGAAGGATTTAAATTTTGTCTGAAAAATCAGGTTGATGGAGGAATATTCCGGTGGAACAGGCGCTGCTGCCGAAGGATGAAAAATACCGTTGTTGACCGTATAAATAAAGGGGTCAGCACCACCGGCAGATAACATGGATTCGCTGAAGGTAATCAGCAATCCGCTGTCACTGGTCGTGGCTGCCCGATATAAAAAGGGCCTGACAAGGTCGGGATTGTGACGAAATATTGAATTTTCAAAGCCCGGAGTACCCCCCAGATAATCTTCGGATCCATCCCAGTTCCCGTATCCTCCGCATGGATTATCAGGATCGGTCATTTCAAGTGACCAACCGCCTGCCGTTTTCAGGGAATTGCTGAACCACGCTAAGGAATAGGAAACAGCATGGATCACTTCTCCCAGGGAATTGCACAGGGTCAGGGTTTCTCCCTCATTTTTGAGGGCAGGCAATCCTTTGACCGGTAAAACGGCTCCGAAAGGTTTCAGCAAAAGCGAATCACAGGCTTCACATAGCAACAGGTAAGCATGCCCTTCAATGCGGCAGTTTGGTATTGCCTTGCTGCTTTCACCAACGGTCAGTGTCCATCCCTGCAGTTCAATTGCATGGCCCGTCCTGTTCAGGAGCTCCAGGTATTCAACCGGCGGAAGGTTTACCGCTGGTTCCGGGTCAGCCATTATTTCATTAATAACCATATCATAGGGCATGGATTCTTTATGCTGGGCATGCAAAGAAACGGGGAGTAATAAAAAAAAAGCGGCAGTTATTTTCATAAATCAATTTTTTTGCGAATTTTGCCAATAACATTTGGAGAAATTTAACCAAAAGGAATTAAAAATCAAAAAGAATGTCTGTGACATTCTTTTTGTGTGTTAAAACAGTTCTTCTAACCATTAATGTTAATGTTATGAAAGTTGCAGTTGTTGGTGCCACTGGCCTGGTTGGGTCACAGATGATCCGTGTTCTTGAAGAACGCAATTTTCCGGTTACTGCATTCCTCCCGGTTGCTTCGGAAAAATCCATTGGAAAAAAGGTGGTTTTCAGGGGCAAAGAATATGCGGTTGTTGGGATGCAGGATGCCATTGAAAGGAAGCCGCAGCTTGCCATTTTTTCTGCCGGTGGCGGAACCTCAAAAACATGGGCTCCGAAGTTCGCGGAAGTGGGGACTACGGTTATAGATAATTCATCAGCCTGGCGGATGGAGCCGAATATCAAACTTGTTGTACCGGAAGTGAACGCACATGTGCTGACAAAATCGGATAAGATCATTGCCAATCCGAATTGCTCGACCATCCAGATGGTGGTTGCTTTGATCGGGCTTCATAGGGCATATAAAGTGAAACGGATCGTGGTTTCAACCTATCAGTCCGTTACCGGCACCGGTAAGAAAGCAGTTGACCAGTTAATGAATGAACGGAAAGGGATTTCAGGCGAGATGGCTTATCCTCATAAAATTGATATGAATGCACTTCCCCATATTGATGTTTTTCTGGATAACGGTTATACCAAGGAAGAAATGAAAATGGTGAACGAAACCCGGAAAATAATGGAGGATGATACGATCAGGGTGACGGCTACAACGGTGAGGATACCCGTTATCGGAGGGCATTCCGAAGCTGTTAATGCTGAATTTGAAAAGGAATTTGAAATGAATGATGTAAGGAAGATCCTTGAGGATACCCCTGGCGTTATTGTGATGGATGATCCGAAAAATAACGTATATCCGATGCCCATAATCTCCCATAATCGCGATGAAGTGTTTGTAGGACGCTTGCGCCGCGATGAAACACAACCCAGGACGCTGAATATGTGGATTGTATCGGACAACCTGAGAAAAGGGGCTGCCACGAATGCCATTCAGATTGCGGAATACCTGGTAGAAAAGAAACTGGTGTAAATAAACCTTACTCCGCCGGGTGTTCAAAACCCCGTCGGGGTTTGGAGATAGGTTCAGAATAGAAAATTATCGTAGGGATAACGGGTGATATGAATTTCTTTTACCTTCTTGTAAAGCAGCATCTTTAATTCTTCTATATTCTCTTTTCTGGTGGCAGAAATGAAAATGCTGGGTGCATTGTTTTTTGCCATCCAGCTGTTTTTTAGCTCAGCCAGTGATAAATTGGAACGGTGTAATGGCGTGAGGTCATCTTCTTCCTTGACAACATAACGATAAGCGTCAATTTTATTAAACACCACCAGGGTGGGTTTGTTGGACGCATCAATATCATGAAGGGTCTGGTTCACAATCTTTATCTGTTCTTCAAATCCGGCGTGCGATATATCCACAATATGCAGGAGAATATCAGCTTCCCTCACTTCATCCAGGGTTGATTTGAATGATTCCACAAGATGGTGGGGCAATTTGCGGATAAACCCGACCGTATCGCTCAGCAAGAAGGGAAGATTGCCTATGACGACTTTTCTTACCGTTGTATCCAGGGTCGCGAATAATTTATTCTCGGCAAAGACTTCAGATTTGCTCAGCAGGTTCATCAGGGTTGATTTGCCGACATTGGTATATCCTACCAGTGAAACGCGTACAAGCTTTCCCCTGTTTTTGCGCTGTGTGGTCATTTGCCGGTCGATCTTTTTTAATTGCTCTTTCAGGTGGGCAATTTTATCCCTTATGATCCTTCGGTCAGTTTCAATTTCGGTTTCTCCCGGTCCTCTAAGGCCAATGCCTCCGCGTTGCCTTTCAAGGTGTGTCCACATACCGGCCAGCCTTGGAAGGAGATATTCATACTGCGCAAGTTCAACCTGTGTTTTGGCATATGCGGTTTTAGCCCTGCTGGCGAAAATATCCAGGATCAGGTTGGTACGATCAAGGACCCTGATATTCAATTCTTCTTCAATATTCCGCATCTGGCTTGGGGAAAGTTCATCATCGAATATGGCAATGTCTATCCCATGGGCATAAATGAATTCCTTTATCTCCTCAAGTTTTCCTTTGCCGATGTAAGTGCGGTTATTGGGTACCTCCAGCTTTTGAATGAACCGCCTGACCGGAACAGCGCCTGCAGTATCAACAAGAAAGGCAAGTTCTTCCAGAAATTCTTCCATCTGGCCGGGCTCGTATTCACTGTTTGCAACTCCGATGAGTATGGCCCGTTCTTTTTCTGATCTGGTATTAAATCCCCCCAATAGAAAGAATAGTTTTACTGGATTAGTGAATGGTTAGCCCTGAGTGCGTCATGGATGGAAAGCTTTAGCGTCTCGGTACAATCATAGATCATACTGAAGTTATCAGGGAAAGGAAGTCGTTTAATCTGGATCAGCTTTTTTGTTTCGGGCTTTAGCGCATTGACATCTCCAATAGCCCGGGCCGAAATGTGTTCAAAATGTGTTGAGGCGGCAATGGGTTCTTTTTTAAGCAATTGCTTGGGATTCAAGGAGATAATTTCCAGGACGCCCTGAATGGTGCAATGCTTTTCCTGCAGAGTCTCGATGACCGTACATGTAATGTCTTTATATTTCTTCACCTTAATGTCATTGCCCAGGCTGTCTTTCATCACATTGCCCTTGGAGTCAAGCACATAATTGAACCCATCCTCGATGGTTTTTTTCTCAATATAATCCTTGTCAGAGACTATATCCTGCGAGACATCAATATACTGAAGCACCAGATCGACATTATAATCATACTGGGTTTCATTATCCAGACGCCGTACATGGAATTCAACCCATTCATTGCTTAATTCCCGGGTGTCAATGGTCAGAACATTATTAAGGAATTCATCGGGAAGGTTAAACAGGGTTTTATTGACCACCCCCAACAGAACGCGGCTGATCCCAAGGTACCTTGCTTCATTGATACTGTTATCAATACCGGGATATGCACTGCCCATATAATCCTTGCTCTTTTTGAACTCATAATAGGCCTGACGGTAGGATTCCTTTGTATTGATGTTCATGAGCTTTGTCGCATTCTCATAATAATAGTCAGCGGCTTTTTTCTTGGCTTCGACCATGTACTTGTCATAATCGACATACTCATATTGTATGGTGCGCCCTCCGATCCTTAGCGGAAGCACTTTTCTTACACTGGTCTGCCTGTATTTAAGACTTGAATAGGTCTGGTACAGTTCATCATAAGATTGCGGATTGTTCTCGGTTTTCAGGTATTTGATCCGCTCCAGATCTCTTTCATTGGCTAGTTTATAAGCCTTATCGAGCATCTCTGCATCTTCTTCGCTGGAGGAATCCTTGACGAGGTTTTTAACGGATTTCTGAATCAAAGCATCATAATTGCCCCGCTCCATCAGCTTTTTTGACGAAGAACACCCGGTCAGCAAAAACATAATAAGTGCTGTAAGGTATAGATGTTTCATAACCAAAATTTATTAAGATTTCACCAAATCGACAATTGGAAGTTCTTTTTGGTCTTTATTCGGATTCGGCGGAGAAAGGTTACAAAAAAAACCCTGATCGTTGGCATCAGGGTTTTTTGAGTTTATGATCTTACTGCAAAACAAATACAATGGGGAAGGTGAACTGCACTTTCACCGGTTTTCCGCGCTGTTTACCCGGTACCCATTTGGGTGAAGAGGAAACAACCCGCATGGCTTCTTTATCCAGTGCGGGATCAACACCACGAACAACCTTAACATCAACAACTTCGCCTTTGGAATTCACCGCGAACTGTACGTATACTTTGCCGCTTATCCCATTCTCCTGTGCAATTTCGGGATAGCGGAGGTTTTGCTGAATCCATGTACGGAAGGCATTTTGATCACCGCCCTGGAAGGTCGGCATATCTTCAACAATGATGAAAACTTCTTCTGCTACTTCCTCGCCGTCATCGTTTGCCGTGTAAGCAACAATGTCCATGGCCATATTATCATTGGCTGACTGATCTTCCAGTTCCAGCTGATCGTCAAGCTGAACATCATCGTCAACAATATTGAGCTCGACCACAACCTGTGTTGGAGGTGGTGCTATCTGTTCCTGCTGCTGCCGGGTAATGGGTATTTGTTCTTCATCTCCAACATCCTCAGTCGAAATCTGAAGTTCGTTGCCTTCTGACGGACGCGTTGTCCATTCAAATGCAGCGAGGGTCAAACCCAAAACAACAATTAAACCTATTTCCAGAAAAATGAGCCTTTTTCTTTCAAGGTCTGCTTTATAGGATTTCTTAAGCTCCATGGTCCTAGTTTTTAGAGCTACAAAAATACATAATATTCAGATATTAACAAATATTTTTATATTCTCAGTTCTCAAATATAATTTGATTATTTAGGATGGTTAGGTTAAAATAGAATTGTAATTTTATTCCCGAAAAAATCACAAACCTGACCAGAGAGCAATAACAACAAAACTTATGCCCTATGAAAAAAGCACTTATCGCCATTCGGAGCAAAAATGGCCATACCCGGATGTACGGGGAAGAAATCGGTAAATATCTGCGTGGAAAAGGATTGGAAATCAGGATCATGGATGTGGAGGAGTTAAAGACGGATCATTTGCGGGATGTATCCTTTCTTCTTCTGGGATGCTGGACCAGTGGCCTATACATTATGCTTCAACACCCTGACAGGATATGGATTAATGCCATTAATGGGGTAACCATCCCGGATAATATAAAAACCGGATTGTTTACCACCTATAAACTTGCGACCGGCATCATGTTCAAAGCCATGAAGAAACATATTCCCTCCCTTAAGGATAAAACCATACCGGAATGGAAATCAAAAAACATGGTGTTGACGGAATCTGACAAGGAAGCGCTGGACCTGTTTATTGGGAATTGACACCGCGTTTTTTAATCAAACCCTTAAGTTGAAACCCTTATGGCGGGGAGCAATATTGTTATTAAGGGAGCCAGGGTGCATAACCTGAAAAATGTAAACCTTGAGATTCCCAGGAACAGGATTGTTGTTTTTACCGGTGTAAGCGGATCCGGTAAATCATCGCTGGTGTTCGATACCTTGTATACGGAAGCTCAACGACAGCTGATCGATACTTTTTCCTCCTTTGCCCGGCACCGCTTACCCAAGCTTTCACGACCCGATGTGGATGAAATCCAGAACATCTCTACCGCCATTGTCATCGACCAGAAAAGAATGGGGTATAACCTTCGCAGTACAATCGGCACTGCCACAGAGATCTACACCTATCTGCGCATGTTGTTTTCGCGATGCGGAGAACCCTACATCGGCCCGTCATTCCTTTTTTCCTTTAATCATCCCGATGGTATGTGTCCGGCATGCAAAGGCCTCGGGAAAAAAATCACCGTTGATGTCAGTTTGTTGTTAGATAAGGATAAATCACTCAGGGAAGGAGCCATTACCCATCCTGATTATAGGGTTGGTGGCTGGATGTGGCGCGAGATCATGGTGATGAATTTATTCAACACCGAAATTCCCCTGAAAGAATTTTCCGGTGAACAGATGGACCTGTTGTTGAATGCTGATAATGTTCCTATAACCAAACCACATGGCGCCGGCACCTATGCAAAGAATTTTGAAGGGATTGTCAGGAAGCTGGAACGGTTATATGTCAATAAGGCTGAGGATGATCTTCCCTCAGCCAAAAAGGACGCGTATGCAAGATATTTCGATTACAGCCAGTGCGATGTTTGCATGGGCGCAAGGATTAATGAAAAAGCCCTGTCAGTCAACATAAACAACCAGTCCATTGATCATCTGGTAAACCTGGAACTGACAGATCTGGAACTGTTCCTGTCGGGAATCCATCATGAAATAGCCAGGCCGATGGTGCAAAAAATGCGGCAGATTCTCGGCCATCTGATAGAGATTGGCGTTGGTTATCTGTCGTTGAGCCGTCCGGTCTCAACCTTATCGGGCGGTGAGTCACAGCGCGTAAAAATGGCCCGCCAGCTCGACTGTGATCTTGTCGATATGATGTATATCCTCGATGAGCCGTCCATTGGTCTTCATGCCAGGGACAATGCAAAACTGATAGAAATGCTTTACCGTTTGCGTGACAAAGGTAACAGTGTGCTGGTGGTGGAACATGACCCGGACATCATACGCGCCGCAGACTGGCTGATCGATATTGGACCCGGGGCAGGGAAAAGCGGGGGACAAGTCTTATTTGAAGGAAAGGTAAATGATATCGATCCCATTGACAATCTCACGGGCAGACTATTGAAAAAAAGAGTAAAACAGTTGGTTCAGCGTCGAAAATGGACAGCATCCATAGACATAAAAAACGCCGCTATACATAATCTCAAGCATGTATCGGTTTCTATCCCTAAAGGGGTTTTTACCTGCATTACCGGTGTTGCCGGATCCGGTAAAAGCAGCCTCATCCATGAGGTTTTTGTAAAACAAAACAGCGATGTGATTGTAATTGACCAGTCCCCTATCGGCAGATCATCACGTTCCATACCGGTCACTTATATCGGCGTTTTTGACCTCATGCGAAAGGAATTGGCTGCCTCAAACCGGGCCGATGCCTCGTTGTTCAGCTTTAATTCAAAGGGAGCCTGTGAAAAATGCAACGGACACGGATACCTGAGTATTGAGATGAGCTTTATGGATGATGTAAAGATCGTATGTGACCAATGCAACGGACAGAAATACAAAGATGAGGTCCTCGCGTTGAAATACAAGAACCGCAATATTTATGAAATCCTGATGATGACGGTAGAAGAAGCCAGGGAATTTTTTGATGATGCTGAGATCAGGCGACGGATGCAGATTCTTTACGAAGTAGGACTGGATTATCTTGAAATCGGCCAGTCGCTCAGCAGCCTGTCAGGAGGGGAGGCACAACGTCTGAAACTGGCTTCCGAACTGCATAAAAAAGGCAATGTATATGTGATGGATGAGCCAACAACCGGACTTCATATGGCGGATACCGAAAAACTGCTCAACATTATAAACAGGCTAATTGACAATAAAAATACAGTGGTGGTCATTGAGCATAACCTGGATGTCATTAAACATGCTGACTGGATTATCGACATGGGTCCCCTGGGAGGCTCAAAGGGAGGTGAGATCATGGCTGTGGGCACCCCTGAGGAAATTATCCAATGCAAGAAAAGCTATACGGGGATGTATTTGAAAGAAGTTTTGTAATTATCGGATAAATTTGTTTATTTTGCGCCAACAATTTGATGATTTGAAAATTTGAGGATTTGGTGGATTGGATCGAGCGATCAACAAATCTACAAATCATCAGATCAATCAATACTACCGGGGAATTAGCTCAGTTGGCTAGAGCGATTGCATGGCATGCAATAGGTCAGGGGTTCGACTCCCCTATTCTCCACTTTAAAAACAAGTTATCGGAAACCGGGAGGTTGTAATCTACATTTTGACCCTGGTGAATCATTATTCAGACTTAAACATAAAAATCCTGGACCCATCAGGTTTTTAGGCTGACTTTTTGTCAGAAACCTGTTCATCTATCTGACATTGTGCATATTCAAGTTTAATTCCCCGGTATGCCAACATCTTTCTTAAAGCTTTACCGGAAAAATGAATTAATTTTGAATTCCAAATCCATCTTCATCCACTGTGAAAACCAAGTCACATTATATCAGAGAGTTGATTGCCAGGGGAGAGAATCAGCATCTTGATTTCAAATTTGAGATCTCCGATGCACGTAAAATTGCACGGACCCTGTCAGCTTTTGCCAATACCGAAGGCGGCAAACTGTTGATTGGCGTGAAGGACAATGGTGTAATAACCGGTATCCGGACGGATGAAGAGGAATACATGATCGAATCGGCTGCTCATTTATATTGTAAGCCAAAAATCTATTACACTGTAAAGAAGTGGAATATTGACGGACGATGGGTGCTGGAGGCAACCATCAGGAAAAGCCAGGATAGACCTCATTTTGCACAAGACGAAGAAGGCAACTGGATTGCCTTTGTCCGTGTTGCTGACCAGAATTTCCAGGCCAACAGGATAATCCTGAAGGTTTGGAACAGCAAAAACAAGTCGGGGGGCACCCTGCTAAAATATGGGCACGAGGAAAAGGCTTTGATTGCTTACCTTGAAATGAATCCGTTCATTACCCTTTCCAGGTTCACCCGGATAGCACGCACCACCCGTCATATTGCCGAAACCATTCTGGTCAAAATGATTTCCCTGAATATCATTGATGTTCAGGTAACCGAAAAGGGAGCACTGTATAAACTTAGATCCGATTTCAATACCGTTGAAACAACAGCGTTGCCCTGAATAAGCCATAAAGACAGCCTGCTCATGGAAGAAATACTTTTGGCACAATTTATGATATACATATATTTACATATCTAAATAATATATAAAATAAAATGCTTTGTATTACGCATAGCATTATCTTTGAAGGGATTTTTGTTATGAAACATCATTCATTCTAATATTTAATCTAATGATCATGAAGAAGTTATTAATTCTTTTTGTGGGAGGGATCTTTCTTACCATACAGGCTTGCAATAGCCAACCGGATAAAAACACGGCAAAAAAGGAAACATTAACCGGTACTGAAAGTCAGCAGACTGTGCAGGTTGTCAGTGACACAAAAACGACTGCGGAGAATGCTGTTATCAGCGCGCCCGTTCATATAACCAGGGCTGATTTTCTGGAAAAGATAATGGATTATGAAAAAAATACCACCGAATGGAACTATAAAGGAAGCTTACCTTGCCTGATTGATTTTTATGCTGACTGGTGCGCTCCCTGCCGGCAAACAGCTCCGATTCTTGATGAATTGGCCCGTGAATATTCCGGCAAAATTGTCATTTACAAGGTGGATGTGCAAAAGGAAAGAGAACTGGCATCGGTATTTGGCATTCAAAGCATTCCGGCTTTTCTGTTTTGCCCGGCGACAGGTAATCCCACCATGTCATCAGGCATTGCCGGTTCAAGGGAAGAAACCAAAAAAATGTTTATTCAGCAGATTGAAAGTATATTAATAAGCCAGGCTTCGGGATCAGGCAGTTTATAATATTCTTTACTGTTCCTGAGATTTTCCTGCAAAACTTCTTTTGCATTTTTATTAACAAAGTTTTCGAATTGGCTTCGTTTGGGTTATTTTTATACCCTGAAAGGATTTTATTTAAACCTTGATTATCAATGGTTTAATAATACGCTGAGGAGTCAATTATGTTTTTAATTTTCGATACCGAAACCACTGGATTACCAGCCAATTACCGTGCGCCGGTTACTGACCTCAACAACTGGCCCAGGCTGGTCCAGCTTGCCTGGGAATGCCATAATGAGCAAGGTCTGCTCACCGATGCCAAAAGTTATATTATTAAACCTGACCATTACACCATTCCTTTTGCTGCCGAAAAGATCCATGGAATCTCAACGGAAAGGGCGCTGAAGGAAGGGTATGACCTCAGTTTTGTGCTTCAGGAATTCAACCGGTCCTTGCTTCAGGCAAAGCTGGTGATCGGGCATAATATTGATTTTGACCGCAACATCGTAGGCGCAGAGTACCTACGTTCAGGAGTCACGGATGAGTTGACCGTCATTCCTTTTTGCTGCACCAAAGAAGAGGCAACCGGATATTGTGCTCTCCCCGGGGGCAAGGGCGGAAACTATAAATGGCCGACATTGTCTGAACTTCATCAGAAACTGTTTTCCGGGGATTTTGAAGAAGCCCATAATGCGGCGGCCGATGTTGCCGCAACAGCGCGATGTTTTTTAGAACTGGTGAGGCTTGAAATTATCAAACCCCATATACCCGGTTTTGGATCCCCATGGCTGGAACAATTTAAGCAACGTAATCCGGATGTCATACCGCCTATAGAATTGTCGGATAAAAAATTAGGAAAATACAGCGTAAAAGAGGAAACGGATGAGGCTAAGGATAAATCCCTGGCGGATCTCACGGATGCTCTTTTTACCCATCTTCACCTGCATACGCAGTATTCGATACTCGATGGTGCTGCTGATATCCGGAAACTCATCATGAAGGCCAAAAACGACAACATGAAAGCAATGGCCATAACTGACCATGGCAACATGTTTGGCGTGAAAGAGTTTTACAACGAGGCGGTCAGGCAGGATATTAAACCCATTCTAGGCTGTGAGGTCTATGTTGCACGCCGTTCGCGATTTGAAAAGTCGGACAAACTGGATGGAAGCGGATTTCATTTGATATTACTGGCCAAAAACAAGGAAGGGTATAAAAATCTGATCAAGCTTGTATCGTATGGCTGGACCGAAGGTTTTTATTATAAGCCCAGGATAGATAAGGAATTGCTCAGAAAACACCGTTCCGGACTTATTGCCCTGAGTGCCTGCCTGCATGGTGAGTTACCCTGGGTATTGAGGAATGAGGGAATAAGCCAGGCACGGGAAGTAATAAAAGGTTATCAGGAAATATTTGGCGAGGACTATTACTTTGAGTTGCAGCGGCATAAATCCGGTGATCCGAAAATTGACAAAGAGGTATATGAAGATCAGGTTTTTATTAACAACCAGTTAATAGCGCTGTCAAAGGAAACGAACATCAGGGTGGTAGCTACCAATGACGTTCATTTTATTAACGAGGAGGATGCTGAGGCCCATGACCGGTTGCTTTGCATCAGCACAGGAAAGGATATTGATGATCCCGACAGGCTTCGATATACACACCAGGAGTGGATGAAAACACAGCGGGAGATGAAAACCTTGTTTGCTGATGTTCCGGAAGCTATTATCAATACCCGTGAGATTATTGATAAAGTTGAACTCTACGGGCTTAACAGTGATCCCATAATGCCTGATTTTCAGATTCCGGAAGGTTTCTCCGATAGCAATGAATACCTGCGCCATCTCACCTATGAAGGTGTTGCAAAACGTTATCCTGTGCTGGATGAAAAAGTTAAGGAGCGCATTGAGTTTGAACTCCAGACGATCAGAAAAATGGGTTTCCCCGGCTATTTTCTCATCGTTTGGGATGTTATTCGGGCAGCCCGTGAAATGGGTGTTTCAGTTGGTCCGGGGAGAGGTTCTGCCGCCGGTTCTGTTGTAGCTTATTGTTTGCGCATTACGGATATTGATCCCATTAAATATGACCTGCTTTTTGAGCGTTTTCTTAATCCCGACCGGATTTCTATGCCGGATATTGATATTGATTTTGATGAGGACGGAAGAGAAAAAGTGCTGCAATATGTTGTCAGGAAATACGGAGAGAAAAGGGTTGCCCATATCATAACCTTTGGTACGCTGGCCCCGAAAATGGCCATACGCGATGTTGCCCGTGTACAAAAGCTGCCTTTGCCGGAAGCTGACCGGCTGGCTAAGCTTGTTCCCGAAATGCCCGGAATCTCATTCAAGGAGGCTTATGATAAGGCCCCGGCACTGTTGCAGGAGCGTCAGAGTGAAAATGAATTGATTACCCGTACATTAAAATATGCTGAGGTTCTTGAGGGATCTGTAAGACAAACCGGCGTTCATGCCTGTGGCATTATCATCGGAAAAGATGATCTGGAAGAGTACATTCCGGTATGCCGAAATAAGGATGCCGAGTTGAATGTAACGCAATTTGATGGTTCGCATATTGAATCCGTTGGCATGCTAAAAATGGATTTTCTGGGGCTGAAAACGCTATCCATTATAAAAGACACACTACTTAACATAAAGATATCAAGGAATATAGACATCGATATAAACGCTGTTTCCCTGGAGGATCCGTTAACCTATGAACTTTACAGCCGGGGTGATACCACAGGCCTCTTCCAGTTTGAATCTGACGGTATGAAAAAATACCTGAAGACTTTAAAACCAAACCGTTTTGAAGACCTGATCGCCATGAATGCACTTTACAGGCCCGGGCCCATGGATTACATCCCAAGTTTCATCAACCGGAAACATGGCCGTGAACCCATCGAATACGATATTCCCCTGATGGAGGTTTATTTGAAAGATACATACGGGATTACTGTTTACCAGGAACAGGTAATGCTATTGTCCCAGTTACTGGCAGGATTTTCAAAGGGAATGGCTGACTCACTGCGCAAGGCCATGGGAAAAAAGATTGTTTCCATGATGGATCCGCTTAAAATTAAATTTCAGGAAGGATGCATTCAGCATGGACACGATCCCGGCATTGTCGAAAAGATATGGAAAGACTGGGAATCTTTTGCGCATTATGCCTTCAACAAATCGCATTCAACCTGTTATGCCTATATATCATACCAGACTGCCTACTTAAAAGCACATTACCCCGCTGAGTTCATGGCTGCAGTATTAAGCCGGAACCTCAACGATATTAAGAAGATCACTTTTTTCATGGATGAATGCCGTCGCATGGAGCTTACCGTCCTTGTCCCGGATATCAACGAA
This sequence comes from uncultured Bacteroidales bacterium, assembly GCA_964456825.1. GTDB lineage: Bacteria > Bacteroidota > Bacteroidia > Bacteroidales > UBA10428 > UBA5072. The sequence continues at coordinate 8,892 of CAYWCR010000011.1, read as the reverse complement.
AGTTATTCAGCCTTTACCGTGAACGCAAGCGGCCATATAAGGTTTGGCCTGGCTGCCATTAAGGGGGTGGGAGAATCTGCCGTTGAACATATCCTGGATGTCCGTAAAAAATCAGGACCCTTTAAAGATATTTATGATGTGGTTGAAAGGGTAAACCTGACCATCGTAAACAAACGGTGTATTGAGGCACTGGCTGTAGCAGGAGGTTTCGACAGCTTCCAGGAACCCAGGCGGCATGAATTTTTTAATACCGATGAAAGTGGATTAAGCTATATTGAGCAGCTGATTCGTTACGGCAACCGGATGCAGAATCAGGGGGATGCTACACAAACACTGTTTGGCGATTTGGCGTCCGTTCAGGTAGTCAGGCCAAAACCCTCCCCGGGAGTAGAATGGCCCGCATTGGTAAAACTCAATAAAGAAAAGGAACTTATCGGAATTTACCTTTCTGCCCATCCGCTTGACCATTATAAAGTTGAACTGAAGCACTTTTGCAATGCAACCCTGGCTGATTTGCGCGATCTGCAGTCACTGAAGGGAAAGGACATAACGGTGGCCGGTATTATCACCAGTGTTAAAAACTCCATCACCAAGAATGGCAAACCCTATGGGGGATTTACCCTGGAAGATTATACAGACACCTACTCCCCGACCTTTTTTAATAAGGACTATGAAAACTACCGAAAGTATATGTACGAGGGGTATTCATTGCTGCTGAAAGGGACTGTGCAGAAAAGTACCTGGAAGGATTCCCAGGAACTGGAATTTCACATTAAGAACATGTATATGCTGAGCAATGCCAGAGAAGAGCTTGTAAAGAACATTCAGCTGCGCATACCGCTTGATGAGCTCTCGGAAACATTGTATGCGAAGCTCAGATCATTTGCTACCGGCGGCAAGGGGAACATTAACCTTAAGGTTTTATTGGTGTCCGCATCCGAGAATATAGCGGTGGATATGTTTTCGCGTTCAAAACATATTGAATTGTCAGATGAATTTGTTGATTTTTTGTTTCAAAATCCGGAAATTGAATTCAAGCTGTTTTGAATAGATTTGTTTGTAAAAAATGGATTATATACCTTTGCATAGCATTCTTATATATATGTAACTAATTGAATTTTAACTTATAGATATTACAATGGCACTAGAAATAACCGACGCAAATTTTGAAGAACTTGTATTAAAAGCAGACAAGCCGGTAGTTATTGATTTTTGGGCTGAATGGTGCGGCCCATGCCGGATCATCGGACCCATTGTCAATGAAATAGCTGAAGATTATAAAGACAGAGCTGTTGTTGGAAAAGTAGATGTTGATAACAATCCGAATATTGCAGCCAGGTTTGGAATACGGAACATCCCAACCGTATTGTTTTTTAAAAATGGTGTTGTAGCTGACAAACAGGTGGGTGCAGTTCCCAAGGCGAATTTTGTCAATAAGCTTGAGAAATTGTTTTGAGCAGGTTAATCGTATTAACCTGCCTAATGATCCGCTGCTATGTTATTAAAATACTTTAACAGCAACAGGGCAGGTTTGCAAATATTTATCCTGACCATAGCCTTGATCCTATGGCTGCATACATTACTTAACCCTGCTGCCACGGTTTCATACGATTCCGCCCTGGCAGGACCATTGGGCAGGCTTCTGGTCAACCCTGTATCAGCGAAGCCCGGTTTATCAGCATTCCTTGCTATGATGGTGGTTTTATGCTGCGGTTATTTAATGAACCAGCTGAATGCTGTTTATTTTTTCCTCAAAACAAGGTCGCTGCTGCCCCAGTTGTTTTATATCCTCATTGCCGGAAGCTTGCTTTACCTGCGCTTCCTCTCTCCGGCGTTGCTTGCAGCCTTATGTGTAATCGTACTGATTTACAGATTGTTCAAGTCTTTCAAAAAGGACAGGCTTGTCTTTAATTTCTTTGATGCAGGCGTTTTGCTGTCTGTTGCTGTCATGATATATATTCCTTCCGTGGTCCTTCTTCCGCTTCTTTTCATCACCCTTATCCTGTTCCGTAATATGGTTTGGCAGGAATGGACCTATCCCTGGATCGGATTTTGTATACCCTTTGTCTTCCGGGGTTCCTACCTGTTCCTGACCGATCAGCCTGTGAATTTAATGCTGGAGGAATTCCGCAGGGTATTCTCCGTTTCGGGCATCACCCATGACTATTCAACCATACAGCTGGTTTTTTATGGATACCTTGCTGTTCTGGTTGTTATCGGAAGTTTTCACATGATCCGAACCATCGGGATCCGAAAAATTCAATCCAGGGTATTTTTTATTTTTTTCCTCTGGATGTTTCTGATGAGTGTTATAACGGTACTGATTATACCCTCTGCGGGCCATGAAATTTTTTATAGTGGAGGCATATCCCTTGCTTATCTGGTGAGCAATTATTTCGCAAGCTGCAACAATACCCGTTTCAATAATCTGCTGCTGGTTTTGCTCGCGGCAGGATTTGTGCTGGTTGTTGCCGATGGCTGGTTTGGCTTTATTCCCGGACATTACAGCTTTTAGTGCCCTGCCAGGGTATATTTTTTTCTGGTCAGTGGTCCCGTGGTTATTATTGATATGGAAGATGAAAAATACAATAAAAAAACCGGCATTGTAGGACAGTGCCGGTTTGCTGTATTTTGGCTGATCGGTGATCAGAGCTTTTTAACATAGGATAAAACGCCGACGCCATCACCGGCCTTCCCTTCCTTGAAGGATATAAATACATGATAGACTCCGGTTTTCTGGCATTTAAAATCAAAATAGGGAAAATCTTTTCCGGTGGCACTGATAAAAGTACTTCCCAGCAATGTATTCATGTCGAAAAGCTGCAAAACAGCTTCCCCTTCAGAATTTGGAGCCGTACAGATGGAAAATCTGTATACGACACTTTTGCTCAGCAGCAGGGCAAATCTTGCCGTGGGGGGCGCACCTCCAGGTGTTCCGGCATCCAGTTTAACAATGAAATCTTTGAGATACATGACATCTCCCGCATTGGCAGCACACTGCGCCGTAAGTTGTGATATATCCTGTGCACGAACGGAAATGGCACAGGACAAAGAGATGAATAATAGAATGGAAGCTATTTTTTTCATACTTATAAGCTGATTAACCTGTTACGGACTTCTTCGGTGGTACTAATAATGCTTTTTAACTGATCGTCACTGATTTCAACAATACTTTTATCGTTCTGAATAATGGTGAGCATACCGTTTTCTTCGATCGCTTCGGGCTCGCCTTTTTCGATCTTAATATTTACATCTTTGTATTCGTTCTTGATCAGCATAAGTTCATTGATCAGCTTAGCGTATTGTTTGTCAGCCTTGAAGTTTTCAAGGATAAGGATCAATTCATTCAGGGTTATTTTTTGCTCACCGATCCTTTCGGCCAGCAATTGATTGGGGGCCTCTTTGACTACCTGTGTTCCCAGATATAATCCTTCGATCCATACCCCGGTTACTATAAGTGCGCTCAGGTTACTTCGGTTGTTGGAATGCAGGTACTTATCCATCTGGTTAAAGCTGTGAACGGATATATACATCAGTGAATCGAGATTCTGATTGTTGGTGGCCAGCCTTTTAAGCGTGGTGAAATCAAAGAACTGACCGACCTTGATTTCATCAGCCAGCGTCTTAATCGCCGAGATATATTCGATCACACTGGAAGTCTTATTGTACATGTTGAGATAACCCAGGTCGCATCCGTAAATACCCAGGTTCAGCGATTGTTTGAAACTGGTTGTCAGGTTTTCAACCCTGGTGGTGGATGATAAATACTTATTGGAGTATGGAACTCCAAGTTCTTTGATCAGTGCAGCCATTTCCACCGGAGAAGAAATATTCTGAACAACATTTTGCATCGTTTCTTCAGAAATCTCCAATCCCTGGTTCAGAATGGAATCCGGGACCTCAAAATTACTGTCAGCACTACGATCACCTCCTGATTTGCATGAACTGATCATGATAACAGCCAACAGAATATAAAATAGCTTTTTAACCATAATTCAAATAATTAAATTATATACACAAAGTTAACGATCAGCATAAAAATAAAAAAAATATGCCAGTATTTTACTAACTATTTTTCTTTTTAAAACGTTCCGAAAAATTCAATAGCTTTTTAAGGCCATCATAATATAGAACCACATACAATAGCAGTGTTAAAATCCACACCACGGTAATGTTGAACCAGTAGGTGTCGTAAGTTTTACCCAGCAATGGTTTGACCGGTGAGTAGAAATGGGTGCGGATGCTTATCGGGCTTGCCGGCACCGGATCCTGGTATATGGGATCATAATGCTGAACCAGTTCCTGCTTAAATTCAAGAATTTTATTCTTCTCATACACTTTCCGGACGATGTCAGAAACGCCTTCATTGTGGAAATTGTCGCGCAGCAGCGTATAACCGTCGGGATTGTTTTCCATCCAGAAATTGATATAGTTTTCCTTTTGGGTGCTTACCCGTTGAAATTTATCGCCATAATACTTATCCAATTCCTTCAGGTAATCATATACTTTTTTAGCCGTGATTTTGTTAAAGCTTTCAGGAGAGAGTTTGTCCAGGTTTTCAAAAGGAGCAACTTCCTGGTTAGAGAGGCTTTCCTTTTTGATTTCGTTGGCAACCACAGCCAGATCATTGGTTGTTACGCTAACCAACTCAATATTTTCCAGTTCGCGGTTGATCCGTTCAAGTCTTTCATTGAGTTCAGGAAGCCAATAAACCTTCTTATAATCAGACTGGCTCTCCATTTTTTCAAGGTCATACAGTTTCAGTTTTGATTTATCATAGGACATGAACTGATTATCCTTGAATTGATGCACCATGAGGGCTTCATAAGTCCATTTGGTAACCATGATTTCGGCAATAATGGGTACTTTATCGATACGGCTGATACTGCGGTTGAGCTTATCAAAGCTGAACATGGCTCCGCTGAGGATCATCATGGGGATCATCACCAGCGGAATAAGGATGTAAATGGTAACCGCGGAATTGAACGTGGCCGAAATATTCAATCCCAGGATATTGGAAAAAGCAGCCGTAGAAAACAATGCCAGCCAGTAAACGAAATACATTCCTTTTACCCCCAGGATGGTATTGGCAATCATAGTAAACAGGAAGGCCTGAATGGCGGATATCAGGAAGAGTATAGCGATCTTTGAAATCAGGTAGCTTGAACGGCTCAGGTTCAGAAATCCCTCCCGTTTCAGTATTTTCCGGTCCCTGAATATTTCTTCGGCACTTACGGTAAGCCCCAAAAACAACGCTACGATCAGGGACATAAAGATATAAATGGGAATATTTTCATTAACCCTGAAAACGTATATTTTGGAATTCGGATCCTCCAGGTAACGGATGATATAGGAAAGGATAAAACCCAGTACAGGTGCTTCCAGCAAACTCAGTGCAATATATTGCCGGTTGCTTATTTTGGAAAGCAGATCCCGGATAAAGTATATTTTAACCTGGTTAAACCAGGAGGGTATTCTCAGGTTCTTGGGTGGAGAACCTTCAACGGCCGGAAGCTCTTTATGATGTATGTGGTGCCTGTAATGTTCATCCCATTGCTGCGGTGTAACCTTACGGGCATCCGTATAATTTCCGAATTCATCTACTACCTTGGCTTCGATTATGTTAAAGATCAATTCCGGGTTTACATTGCCGCAGGTAGGGCATTCGCCGACTTCACTGTTGATCTGGGCATCGAGACGTTTGAAATACATCACTCCTTCTACCGGGTTTCCATAGTATATCTGGTAACCTCCCGTGTCGAGGATGATCATTTTATCAAACATCTTATATATTTCCGATGACGGCTGATGAATGACTACAAAAATGAGCTTCCCCTTCAGGGTCAACTCGCGCAATAGGTCCATGACGTTCTCCGAATCCCGTGAAGACAAACCCGACGTTGGTTCATCAATAAAAAGGATGGAAGGTTCACGGATCAATTCAAGGGCAATATTCAGCCTTTTCCGCTGACCGCCGCTGATCGTTTTCTTCAGTGGCGTCCCTACCTTAAGATCCTTTCTGTCATATAATCCAAGGTTTTGCAGCGTTTTATCAACCAGTTCAATGATTTCAGCTTCTGACCTGTCCCTGAAACAAAGCTTGGCATTGAAATACAGATTCTGAAAGACAGTAAGCTCCTCGATCAGCAGATCATCCTGGGGAACAAGACCGATCACCCCCTCGAGTTTTTCTTTTTCCTTATGCAGGTTGATGTTGTTGATGATAACTTCTCCCTTCGAAGGTGCGTCGATACCGCAAAGCACATTCAGCAGTGTGGTTTTACCCGCACCGCTGGCCCCCATAATCCCGATCAGGCGACCATGGCATTCAGAGAAATTAATATCCCGGATACCAATATTTCCATTCGAGAATTTAAATTCAAGGTCCCTTACCGTGTAAGATATCTGGCTTGCCACGGTATCCGCTAAATAATGCGCGGCAACATCACTATAATAAACAGGGGCGGCCTTGGGCAGTTTAACGGTGCCGCCATTGGCAAAAAGGTATATCCGGTTATTTCTTACGGGAAGTCCGTTTAAAAACAAATCCTCGGTTCCGGTATATTTCAGAAAATAAAGGTCAACGGTTTTAATGCGTAAAATAAAAATATTGGCATCCAGCTGTTTGGTATGGATCTTTTTTGCAAACCGGGGATGAATGGGTTTATCATTGATGATCAGAATGTTGATATCATCAAGCTCATCGGGTTCATTTTTTATAACGAAGGCTTCAATGCTGGCAAATTCTTCCTTGGTTACCTTAAAAACATCAGCGACGGTGTTGACAATCTGCATACGCTGATCCGTAAATTTACGGTCAGCGTTAATAATTTCAAACAAGCGAACAAGAACGACTACTTTTTGCCGTTGTGTAAGGGTTTTATTGATTTTTTTGCATAATCCGAGAATACGGACAGAATCCTTTACGGAGGTCAGTTTACGGGTTACTTTTTCCTCTTCATTTTCTGAATCCTCGACTTCGTCGCGCAAACCCGCATATTGTTCAAAGAGTGAAAAATATTCCTTAACTTCTTCATCATTCAGCTGCTGCTGCAGGAAGTTCTTTACATATTCCATCTGGGTCAGTTCGACACCCTCATCCTGCTTCGCAATGATTGCGAATAGCTGCATCAACGCCCTTAGAACTTCTTCACTCATTCAGGTAAATGTTTAATAGCCGGTAATTCAACCTGGTATTTTTCAATCAGGAATAAGCTACTTGTTCAAAAGGCACATCGACAATATCGGCATATTCTTCGCCGGCTTCTTCCATATCCTCGTCATCCTCAGGATAATGCCAGCGGATCAGCACTTCATGCCCCTTTTCGTGCATTTCTTCAAGTTTCATCAGGATATCCAGCAGCAGTTTTGATGAAGCGGTGTTGAAATACGTGAGCTTAAAATTGATAACCGTTTTCTTGTTGGGTTTCTCAGCATATTCATTCAGCCAGTTAATCACCGGTTCATAAAATGAAGAAACGTCTTCGGGTAATGAACGGCCCGAAATTTCCATAATTTCATTTTCTGCATCCAGGATTATCTTTGGAGTATCTTCTGTGCCTTGAATTTTGATTGTTTCCATATAGTATTCATTTTAAAGTTCAGATCTAGAAATTGTTGAAGTTAGTAAAAAGAAAGAAGTATCATCGGAAATGGGGAGAAAATGGTATTCCAGTTCCTTTCCGGTTTTCCGTTTTATATCGATGAAACCTAATCCGGCTCCGCCTTTTTCTGAAAGCCTGCCTTCTTTCATTTGCTTTTTATACAGTTCTTTCAGCTCATCTTTATCCATTTTATTTATATTTTCCAGCAATTCGGTCAGGTATTCAATCTTATCGTTCTCCACTGCATTTCCTGTTGTCACGCTGTATTCATTTTCCCCTTTGCTGACCAGGAAGATGCCCCGGCCGGAGAACAGATAATCATTGGATGTAAAATCATCGGCATGTTTACTGATATTTTGCAAACATTCAACCATCACATGAAATACCTTTCGCTGAACGGAATTAGGTTCATCATCCTTTGACATATTGGATTCCGTCAAAGAAGTAAAGGCTTTTGTAATCTGATGTGTTATTTCACCTTCATAAACCAAGGTAATCTCATGGGCTTTCATTGATTTGTAGAACTCGTAAACAAATTCCAGAAAACCTTTCACATCCTTCTTATTATTCATGGTTTTATAGATTATTTTAGTTTTCGCCTATTAAAATTCAATACCAATTAATAAAACATCGTCGATCTGTTTGCCATCTCCTTTCCATTTTTCGAAATCCGAGGCAAAAAGGTTACTATATTTTTCAATGGGAAGGTTATTATTTTCAGCAATGAGGTCGCGGATACGCTTCGGAGAGTATTTCTTGTCCTCTGGTCCGCCAAGCTGGTCGGGCAATCCATCTGAAAAGAAGAAGATCTTGTCGCCCCGTTTATAATTTATGGTATAATTGGTGAAATTCTCTTCCTCCTTTTTCCGGTGGGGAATTCCTCCGATGGCTTTCCGGTCGCCTTTATATTCGGTGAGTTCACTGTTGCGCAGCAGATAAAGGGGACGGTGTGCACCGGCAAACTGCACTTCTTTATCTTTATGATTGATTTTGCAGAATGCAATATCCATTCCGTCGCGGGCTTCGGCGTCCTCCATTTCCTGTTTAAGGGTTTTTCGCACACCAAAATGCAGCATATCGCATATTTCTGAGGCGCTGAGTTTTCTTTCGTGGTCCACTATGCTGTTCAGGAGAAAATAGCCGACAAAGGAGAGCAAAGCACCCGGGACGCCATGGCCTGTGCAATCGACCGCTGCAATATAGATCTCGTCTCCTCTCCGGAAGAACCACGGGAAATCACCACTGACAACATCCCTGGGTTTATAATAGACAAACGATTTGGGCAGGG
>CAYWCR010000010.1:28464-75369 GCA_964456825.1 uncultured Bacteroidales bacterium | reverse complement strand
AAAAAATCAGGGGTGGCGCAACCAGGCAGGACAAATTAACATCTCTATAAACAAAACCAAATCATCAGCTATGAAAACTTCGTGGAGTTTATCAATCCTGTTCATCATTGTGGCCTCCTTCAATTTCAACGGATGTTCGAAAGATACTGACAATGAATTCAAGCCGGTTACCCGGATCAATTTTGACACGCTGACGCTTGAACATTCGATGAAAGGCTGGGAATTATACAGCTGGCCCAATGGCAATGACTGGAATTATTCCCTCCTGGGGGGAACAAACAGGCTAAAATCATACGAAGAGGTGACGGGAAACAGCATTATAGTTCATGGTATGGATTCTCTTAAAATGCTGCTGGACAAAATTCCGGAAAATGAAAATATTTTCTGGATCAGTGAAAAATGGCTTGAAAACATCTGGGGAGATCCTCACGGAAATCTGGGCTTGCCCGACCAGAAAACCGTCAATGAGGTCCGGGCATATTGTATGCAGAAAAGCCTGTTATTAACGATAAGTAAATAAAACACATAATGAAAAAGTCATAGTGAACCTTGACATTAATCCTACAATGCAACCATCAGTATAATTTTTTCACGATCAATATTTATTTTAAAATTCATGAATTGATACGGAATAACTATATTTGATTTTCAACAGTTTCAATGCAGTTATTGAAAATCTTCAATGTGCTTCCGTTTTATGAAACAAAAAGTTTTCATTATCCTGCCTGCATTCCTTATCTTTTTTGAACTATGCGCTCAATCAGATTTCAGGAGTGGATATGTTATTACAAATGCCGTGGATACAGTTTATGGGCTGATTGATTATAAGGGCAATAAAGCAAATGCGAAAAGATGTGTATATAAAACCAATGCGGAAGCCGAACCAATCGAATACACGCCGGACCAGTTGAAAGCCTATCGGTTTAAGGACAGCAAATATTATATCTCGAGAAGTATAAACACGGATGAGCGGGAGGAATTGCTTTTCCTTGAATACCTGATCGATGGCATAGTGGATGTATTCTATTATCGGGATGCTGTCGGAGAGCAATATCTGATTGAAGACAGTGAAGGGCGGTTAATGCCTTTAAAAAAGGAACAGGTCGAGGTTCTGATAAACAATAAGCCATATTTACAGGTATCCAACAGGTATATCGGGATTTTAAAAAGTGTTTTCCGTGAAAGTCCTGAAATCATGAAGAGGGTTGATAATATATCTCTTAATCATCGGTCATTGATCAAAATTGCCAATGAATACCATGAAGAAGTATGCTTTGACAGGGAATGCATTATATATGAAAAAACACTGCCCGGGGTAAGCTTTACCTTTGGTCCTATGATTGGTGTTAATTATATTACCATTTCCGCTAATGATAATGTGTCTGTTGATTACCTGGAATTCTCCAACAGCGATTTCAACCATTATATGTACCCGTCTCCGGGCTTTTTTATGAAATTCAGTATGCCCAATTTAAATGAAAGGCTCTATTTTCAATATGAAGCAAGCTATCATAAATGGAGCCTGGAAACTGACAATATCTATAAAATCTGGTTTGAAAGCAAATATGGCTCATATTCCCAAACCCGTAACAAGGTAATTTCTGTAACACAAAATGCATTTAATAATTCAGGTCTGATCCGATATGAATTCCCGAAAGGAAAAATCAGGCCTGTAATGCATGCAGGTTGCTTTGTGAACTGGTTTTTTAAAACCGATTATTTGTGTCAAAATAAAACCCCGGGTGGAATTTTATGGAGTGATACAACGGGAGCAAGCCTTGAGAATCCTTTAAACCATACTGATTTTGGTTTTAGTATCGGAACCGGCTCTTCTTTTCATGTTTTTCGAAAACATTTTATTTTTCTGGATATTAAATATCAAAGAGGATTAGGTATTTTACGCAGAAAAAATTTATTTACAAATGCATTTATATTAAGCTTAAGTTATTCCATTCACTGAATTCTGAATTCTTTAGCTTGGAGGACCTTTGATGCATTATGCATTTGACCCGGCAGACATAATTCTTGCCATTAACAATGAATAATAAAAATGATGCCGTAAATCATGTACTGTCGACTGTGACCTGTCTGTTTAGGGTTCAACAGGTTTTGTCCATCCCACTGTCTGCGCCATGATGATAACCTGCTGTTCGTTAAGCTTCAAAAGTCCCTTCAGTTCATCGGCATTGAATAATCCGCGGACCACGCTGCCAAGACCCTCAGAGGCACAGTATAAATAAACGTTCTGTGCACAGGCACCGGCAGTGAAGCCGGCGTTTACCAGCATGCCCTTTTCATCCTGGGAGGCCGCCCTGCTTTTATCGCAAACATACAGAATATTCACGGCTGCAGTTTTCACCCAGGGCTGGCTGCCGGTTTTTTCCCGGATATCATCCCCGGAGATGCATATAAGAGCGTTTTTCGCCGCATCGTATATAAAAACACCGTTGGCCGTGGTGATGTATATATCAATTTCTTGCTTGTTGCGCGCTGAGGGTGCGGTTCGCCTGCCGTCAGGCCTGTTGATGCCGTTTGCGGCCCACAGCATGTCGGCCAATTGCCGGAGGGTAAGCTCCTTCTCCAGATAGCTTCGGGTTGAATGCCGGTCATTGAGTATGGTCATAAGCGGTTTTCCTCCCTGTTTAACAGGATCTGGTAATTTGATTGTATCTGCTTGCTGTGCGATGCACGCAGGCTGCAAAAGTGCCAGGACAAATAAAAGAAAAGTGTGTTTCATAAAATCAAATAGTTTTGGTTTTGTCGAAAATACAAAAAGTATTTAACTTGTCACTGGTCACTCTCTTTTCTTTGTTCTGTTTATCTTTGTTCCTTGTTCTCATTGTCTTTGCTCCTGATTCCTGGTTTTTGATTCCTGGTTCTGTTATGAACATCCATTTCCACGATGTGTTATATTTACCATCCGATATTCCTGGTTCGAAATTCTTTTTGTAAATTGCATCGCCCATAAAATAAAAGTGAAATGGCCACCATCCACACCGAATACCTTGGCGAATTAAGGACAAAAGCCCGGCATCTGGCATCCGGGGACACACTGGTCACCGACGCCCCGGTCGATAACAAAGGGCGCGGTGAGGCTTTTTCGCCCACGGATCTCCTGGCAACATCGCTCGGAAGCTGCATGATCACCATTGCCGGGATGAGAGCGCAGGAACACGGATTTTCAATAGAAGGTACCCGGATTGAGATCACCAAGATCATGGCTTCTGATCCGCGCCGGGTTGCCGAAGTGGTTGTTGAATTGCATTTCCCGAAAAACAACTACACGGAAGAACAGAAAAAAATCATTGAGCTTGCCTGCCTTACCTGTCCGGTCGCCAAAAGCCTTCATCCCGATCTGAAACAATCGGTAGTATTTGATTTCTGATATACCCTTTGCAGCATTGTAAGCAAACCAACGTCATTAACCAAAATATAACTTTATGAAAACACTATCACACATCCTTACGATTGCCCTCCTTTCATCGCTGGCAGGGAGTTGTTATATTGATAATATTGATACTATCGCAGGTAACGGAAATGTAGTAAAGGAAGAACGCAACGTTACGGATTTTTCAAGCCTTAAAGTAGCCACGGGCATCGATGTGATCATAACGCAATCCGATAAAATAGGGATTACGGTTGAAGCCGATGAGAACCTGATCGACTGGATCAAAACCGAAGTGGTGAACAATGAACTGAAAATATACAGCAATAAAAACATCCGTAGCGCAAAAGAAAAGAAAGTATACGTTAATTTTAAAAAGCTCAATGAAATAGATATCTCCAGCGCGGGTGATATCAAAAGCGGTAATACGCTGGTGACCGATGCGCTGGATATTGAAATGAGCAGTGCCGGTAACCTCACCCTGGCATTGGAGGCCGACAGGGTGGAGATTGATATCAGCAGCGCCGGTAGTGCAAGGCTTTCGGGCAAAGCCAATTTCTTCAAAGCTGATCTGAGCAGTGCCGGTGATCTGAATGCATTTGAACTGGAAGCCAAAGTGGGGGAAATAACGGTTTCAAGTGCGGGGAATGCCAGGGTTTTTATTACGGAAGAGGCCAGCTTTAAAAGCAGCAGTGCAGGGGATATTGATTACAAGGGAGAACCGCGTTTGAAGAATATCAGCACTTCCAGTGCAGGATCGGTCAACAAAAAGTGATGAAATTCTTTCTTTGTGAAAATTCAGTTGGGAAAGGGTAACCGGTAATCAGTATTCAATATTCGGGAAAATCATGCAGTCTGCAATCTGTAAGTCATTCTTATTTCATACTTCATAAATCTTAAATCGTAAATCCATAATTACTGACAACTAGCTACCAATCACTAACCTTCAATTTAGCTACTTAATTTATATAGCGATTTGTCGTAACTTGCACAACAAATTCCTTTATATAAGGAGGACATGCCATGGCAAAAAATCTTATCTCTTTGAAGGTGATTTGTCCCCATTGTAAAAAATCACTGATGGACCATACACTTTTTTTAAATACAAAACCCAGCATCAAACTGCGCGTTGAATTTGGAGGCCAGCAGGGGTCAATCAACATGTGTTCAACTTTTGACTGTTATGACAGGCAAAGTAGCATTCCGCTTCCCGACGGTGAAATAGCAAAGTTTACCTGCCCCCATTGTAAGAAAGACATGCACGGTGCGCATTTGTGTGAAACCTGCAATGCTCCCGTGGTTGATTTTTCTCTTGACAAAGGCGGTAAAGTTCATGTGTGCTCACGGATTGGTTGTAAAAAGCATTTTGTTTCCTTTGAAGACATTTATGATACCCTTACCAGGTTTTACCATGATTATGATTACGGCGCCCGGGATGGTGATTTCTAGCATCATAATCATGCTGTGAATCTTGTCGGGGTTTTTCCGTTTTCATAAACTTCCATGCTGTATCATCGATCGCTGTTTACGTGTTCTTTGTGTAAGGGAAATATAGCATCCCTGCATCATTTGATATAAAATTGCCAGTCAATATTATACAGATGCCGAACCGTAAAAGCTGATCATAAATTCAGGCTAAATTTCCAAAAGTTCTTGTTTATATAAATTTTCTATTATACTTTAGTTGTGAATCAATTCACAAATGTACCGCAAAAAAGATCAGGATAAATCATTAAGAACTAATCATATACAACATGAAAGCAGCGGTTAAGAAGACCATTGAAAAATATGGCAATGATAAATTCCGGTTAATGGATGTTCTTATCGACATTCAGCAGCAAAATGGTTATATCTCGAAGGAGGCTGTCGCGCAGATCGCTGAAGAGTATGGAATGTCAGAGGTTGATGTAGAGCAGACCCTGTCATTCTACCATTTCTTTTCCCCGAAACCCACAGGCAAATATTCCATTTATTTAAATAACAGTGCGGTTGCCAACATGATGGGGCGGGATGAGGTAGCTGCAACCTTTCAGAAGGAACTCGGGATAAAATTTGGTGAAGTAACGCCCGACGGGCGGGCCGGATTGTTTGAGACATCCTGTATCGGCATGAATGACCAGGAGCCGGCAGCTATTATCAACAATCGTATTTTCAACCGGTTAACACCCTTTCGTGTCAAAGAAATTGTCCGTGATATTAAGGAAGGAAAAGAAATCAGCGAAATGAACGTTCAGGACTGGGGAGACGGCGAAAACCGTTCGGATCTGGTCCGTTCGGTAGTATCGAACAATATCCGCAAGATCGGCCCTGTTCTTGAACGTACATTTAAAGCCGGGCAGGTCATTGAGAAGATCATTAAAATGAAACCTGAAGAGGTTATTGATGAAGTCAAAAAATCCAATATGCGCGGACGAGGCGGGGCGGGTTTTCCCACGGGTTTGAAATGGGAGTTCTGCCGCAACGCTGTGGGTGAAAAAAAATACATTTTCTGCAATGCTGATGAAGGTGAGCCTGGGACGTTCAAAGACCGGGTTATACTCACCCAGCGTGCACGCCTGCTTTTTGAAGGAATGGTCATAGCTGGATATGCCGTTGGAGCAAGTGAAGGTATTGTATATGTACGTTTTGAGTATAAGTACCTTGAGCAGCATCTCGAAAGCATTCTGCAGCAGGCTAGAGATGCTCATTATCTGGGCAAAAATATCCTGGGCAAGAAGGGCTTTGATTTTGACATCCGCATTCAGTTTGGTGCCGGTGCATACGTTTGTGGTGAAGAATCGGCGCTTATTGAATCGGCCGAAGGAAAGCGAGGGGAGCCCAGGGACAGGCCTCCATTCCCTGTTGAGAAAGGATACCATGACATGCCCACGGTTGTTAATAATGTTGAGACTTTGTGTTCCGTTGTTAAGATCATTCTTAACGGAGGAGAATGGTATAAATCACTAGGCACGAACGAATCCACAGGCACTAAATTGCTGAGCATTTCAGGTGACTGCAAATATTCCGGCGTCTACGAGGTAGTATGGGGATTTTCGATTCTTGACATCCTCGATATGGTCGGTACCAATATTGATGATGTGCAGGCGGTTCAGGTCGGCGGTCCTTCGGGTGCAATCATTGCTTCCAATGAATTCACCCGCATATTGGGCTATGAGGATCTGGCTACGGGAGGATCGCTGATTATCATTGGCAAACACAGGGATATCCTCAATGATATCGTATTGAATTTTATGGACTTTTTTATTGACGAATCCTGTGGAAGCTGTTCCACCTGCCGCATCGTGCCTACGCTGATGAGAAACAAACTGCTTAAAATATTAAACGCACGTGGTGTAAGGCAGGATATCGATGACATGGTGGCATGGGGCAAGATCCTGAAGGCCAGCCGTTGTGGCCTTGGACAGACTGCAGCCAATCCTATCCTTTCCAGCCTGAAGAATTTTCCGCATCTGTATGAAGAAAAGATACAAAAGAATAAAAGCTTTGACAGCGGATTTGATCTGAACTCGGTGATAAAGGAATCCGCAAAAGCTACCGGCAGAGTACCTAATGTTTAAAAATAATCAACCATGAGTCAATTTGTCCGATTTACCATAGAAGGAACTGAATGTATGGCCTCCAAGGGGCAATACATCGTTGAAGCCGCAAAAGAAAATGGCATTTATATTCCCACACTTTGCAACTATACCGGCGTTAAACCTAAGGGCGGATGCAGGATCTGCACCATCCGGGTGAACGGGAAACTGATGACTGCCTGCACAACTCCTGTGGCAGAAGGCATGAACATTGAGAATGATGTAGAAGATATCAGGGAATTGAGAAAATCAATTGTTGAGTTATTAATGGTTGAAGGCAATCATTTCTGCCCTGCCTGTGAAAAGAGCGGCCAGTGTGAGCTACAGGCTTTAGCCTATCGTTTTCAGGTTATGGTTCCCCGTTTCCCGTACCAGTTCCCTTTACGCAAGGTAGACGGTTCTAATCCCAAGATCATCAAGGATCAGAACCGCTGTATCCAGTGCAAACGATGCATCAGGTCTATTAAAGATGAAAAAGGCAGGAACATTTTTGCCTACCGCAGGCGAAGCAGCAGCGTCGAGGTGGTGATTGATGCCAAATTGGGCAAACAATTAACCGATGAACTGGCGCAGAAAGCCATGGATGTTTGTCCCGTCGGATCCATACTGGTTAAAGAAAAAGGATTTGTTATTCCCATCGGCGAACGCAAATATGATAAGAAGCCGATCGGCAGCGATATAGAGAATATGCAGGTTTCAAAAATTTAATTCATTTCAACCATGAGCAAACCAATTATAGCAACGACATCACTGGCCGGATGTTTTGGATGCCATATGTCTATTTTGGATATTGACGACAGGATTCTTGAGCTTTTCGACCTTGTGGAATTCAATAAATCACCCATCGACGATATTAAGAAATTCACCAAAAAGTGCGACATCGGACTTATTGAAGGAGGCTGTTGCAACAGTGAAAACGTGCACGTTCTGAGAGATTTCAGGGAACATTGCAGGATCCTTGTTTCAGTCGGGGAATGCGCCATTATGGGAGGGCTGCCAGCCATGCGCAATGGAATTCCCATTCGCGAATGCCTTGAAGAAGCATATCTGAATAGCCTTACCGTGGTCGCCAATGAAGAACGCATCATCCCCAATGATCCGGAATTGCCTATATTACTTGATAAAGTATTTCCATGCCATGAAGTGGTGAAGATTGACTACTTCCTTCCGGGATGCCCTCCGCGGGCAGACCTGATCTGGGATGCGCTTGTGGCACTGATCAATGGTGATGAAATGAAGCTGCCATACGAAGTTGTTAAATTTGATTAAACGAAAAGCAAAGTATACTATGGGACAAAAAATAACGATTGAACCGGTAACGCGTGTTGAAGGCCACGGTAAGGTTACGATCCATCTCAACAATGAGGGTAATATTGAACAGACACGATTGCATATTGTTGAATTCAGGGGATTTGAAAGATTTGTGCAGGGCAGGCCTTATTGGGAAATGCCTGTGCTTGTGCAACGCCTTTGCGGAATTTGTCCGGTGAGTCACCATCTTGCTGCGGCCAAAGCGCTTGATGTTATCGTAGGAGCCGGAGATGGCAATGATCTGACACCCACCGGTGAAAAAATGAGAAGGTTGATGCATTACGGGCAGATATTCCAGTCACACACCCTGCATTTCTTTCACCTGGCCTCACCCGACCTGCTGTTTGGGATTGATTCCGATCCCATGAAACGCAATGTCATTGGCATTGCTGCTGCTAACAGAGACCTGGCTGTGCAAGCCATCATGATGAGAAAATACGGACAGGAAGTGATACTGGCAACAGCCGGCAAGAAAATTCATGGCACCGGAGCGATTCCTGGCGGTATCAATAAACACCTGAGTGAAGAAGAACGGGATTACCTGCTAAAAGGTGATGACTATATGAACATTGATAAAATGATAAGCTGGTCACAGGATGCACTTGAATTCTTCAAGGATTATCATAAGAAAAACAAGGAAATTATTGACAGCTTTATTGAATTCCCTTCAAGTTACCTGAGCCTGATAAGAAAAGACGGGGCACTGGACCTTTATCACGGGGTTTTGCGTGCTGTTGATGCACAGGGCAAAAAGATTCTGCACGATGTCGATTACCAGGAGTACTATAAATATATCGATGAAGAAGTCAGGTCATGGAGCTACATGAAATTTCCCTACCTGAAAGAAATCGGGAAAAAGAATGGCTGGTATACGGTCGGTCCGCTGGCCCGTATGAATACAGCAGATTTTATTGACACTCCCCTCGCCCAGAAAGAGTTTGAGGCCTTCAAAGCCTATAATAACGGGAAACCCAGCCTCAGGCCTATGCATTCCCACTGGGCAAGGTTAATTGAGATTCTGCACTCGGCTGAAAAAATCAAAATGCTGTTGAATGATCCCGACCTTATGGAAGGCGAACTGGTGAGAAAGGGTACAAAACGGGACGAAGGGGTCGGACTGGTGGAAGCACCGCGCGGAACGCTTTTCCATCATTATAAAATTGATGATAACGACCAGATTATAATGGCTAACCTGATTGTGTCGACTACCAATAACAATCAGCCCATGAATGAGGCTGTAAACCAGGTGGCCACCAAGGTCATGACCGGGAAAAAGGAAATTACCGAGGGCATGATGAATGCCGTGGAGGTTGCCATCAGGGCTTATGACCCGTGTCTGAGTTGCGCAACCCATGCGCTGGGGAGAATGCCGCTTGAACTGTCATTGTTTGATGCCGACAACAATCTGATAGACCGTAAGACAAAGTAACAATGTGAAGGAACCGCTGAAGATACTGGTATATGGATATGGTAATCCGGGAAGGCAGGATGACGGGCTGGGAGTATTGTTATCGGAAAAGATTGAGGAATGGGCACGTGAAAAGGAAATGAATCACCTGCAGACAGATTCAAATTACCAGCTTAACATTGAAGATGCTTCACGGATATCAGCTTTCGACCTGGTGATCTTTGCCGATGCCTCGCAGGAAGATATAAAAGGATATGCCTATACGCCGCTTAAGCCATCGGCAAAGGTGGATTTCACCATGCATTCGGTTTCGCCGGCTTTCATTCTGAACCTTTGCCATGAGGTGTATCATAAAAAGCCGCTAACCTATCTGTTGCATATCAGGGGATATGAATGGGAATTCATGAAAGATATGACACCGGAAGCCCGGAAAAATATGGAGGAAGCAGCCGGATTTCTGAAAAAGAAGATCCTGGAGTATAAAAAATAAATATCACCCCGGGAAAGTTCTGTCTTTGCTATTTGCTCTTTGCTCTGTTTTCTTTCTTCTTGTCACTTGTCACTTTTTTTATCTTTGTTCTTTGCTCTTTTAGCTTTTGTCTTGATTCTTGATTCTTGATTCTTGATTCTAACTTAATATACCATTCCTATGAATATAAAAACTACATTTCTCGGACTTCCGGTTGATAACCCGTTTATCGTGGCCAGCTCGGGATTGACTGGTTCGGTTGAATCCGTTAAAAAATTTGCCGATCATGGTGCCGGAGCTGTGGTGCTGAAATCATTGTTTGAAGAACAGATCATCGCCGATAAAAAAACATTACTGAAGCATGATGACATGTATTTCTGGTATCCCGAAGCCCTTGAATATGTAGGGAATTTCTCCAAAGAACAGGGCATCCTGGAATACCTGAAGATGATCGAAAAAGCAAAAAAAGCTTTAAAAATACCGGTAGTTGCCAGTATCAACTGCGTCAGCCCCCTCGAGTGGCCAAAGTTTGCCGCTGAAATTAAAAATGCGGGTGCTGACGGCATTGAACTGAATATATTCATTCCTCCCACCGACCTCAAACTGACTGGTTATAAGATCGAGGAGACATACCTCGATATAGTCCGTGCGGTAAGAAAGGAGACCAACCTGCCCATAGCGGTAAAAGTCGGGTATTACTTCACCAACCTATACCGGGAACTGTTTAAATTAAGCAATCTCGAGATCAACAGCATCGTGATGTTTAATCGTTATTACAGACCCGATATCGATATTGAAAAACTCACCGTTGTCACCAGTAATATATACAGTTCACCGGTAGAGATCACGCTTGCTTTGCGGTGGATAGCCCTGTTATCCAGCAAGGTTAAATGTGAACTGATCGGGGCAACCGGCATCCATGACTACGCCGGAGTGGTAAAGAATATCCTGGCCGGGGCAACAGCTGTTCAGCTTTGCTCGACACTCTATAAAAACGGGGCTGCATATCTTGAAGTACTGCGTAAGGACCTTGAAAAATGGATGGCTTCCAAGGGATATGACGATCTGAAAGCTTTCAGGGGCCTGATTTCAAAGAATGAAGAAAACAGCGCTGCTTTTGAGCGGGTGCAGTTTATGAAAAAGACAACGGGGAAGATTAAGGGGGAGTGGTTGTAAAAAAATAAAATAATAACTAGCTTTAGCCCTGAAAAGCAAAATCGTTTGGAATATTAATTCAGATCATCATGAAAAGGACATATCTCATAGGTTTCATCGCAGCGCTCTGCATTGTGCTTGGCATCACCTGTAAGCAATCATCAAAAAGGGATTCCGGCCTGGCCGGGATTGACAGCGTCGATCTGAAAGAAATCAAGCCCTATATCAGTCAATATGATACCATGGGAGAAGGATTGCCGATCTTTTACAATATGTATCTGTCTGTTGAAATGTCTACCCTGTTTGATGCTGCCGGTGCTGTTTTCAATGAAGCCCGGCTCAATTCAACTGACAACATTACGGATTATACGATCAGCTCAAAAAAAGCACTGAATCTTGGCGTCTTTGCAGTCGATCTGAGTTATTCCAAAGTTTTCGGGCAGGTTGAAACCGCCGGCAAGTTCTTTAATGCCATGCAAAAACTTGCGGAAGAACTTGGCATTCCGACAAATTACTTTGAAAATACAGCCAAGCGTTTTGACAGGAATATCAATGATAAAGATTCCCTTATAATTATCGCCAATGAGGTTTATATGGCCGCGGATTCCTATCTGAAGGAAAATGAACGCTACAGTGCGGCCGCACAGATAATCCTGGGAGGCTGGACGGAAGCCATCTATATTGCCATTGACATAGCCAAATCCACCCGTGATTTTAACGTTATTGAACGGCTGGCGGACCAGAAATACTCACTGGCCAATCTCATGGATATGTTGCAGAATTACGACAGCGATCCTGTAATTGCGGAATATCTTGTCAAACTCAAAGCCCTTAAAGTAGTTTTTGACACCTTTGAGGTGAATGTTAAAGGAGACTTTGACCCTGCTTCCGCTGAAGGTAAAAAAACTGTTAATAGCCTGTTAATGAAGGTTAAAGAGGTTGAAAAACCTGTCGTGGCCATACGGGCTTCCATAATTGAATAATATACATATAGAATGTAGCCCTTCTTGGGGCCAGGAATATATGCACTGTTGAGGCTCAAAACCTATCAGAAATCAGCATCATGGGCCCCATAGTCATCATATTCACTATAGAACTGAGTCAGCGTATCATAAATGTCTTCGAAGGAGACATAGTGCTTTTTGCAGCCTATACGTGAACATACATGTACTCTCCCTCCCTTTTCCAGGTTAAAATCTACAATAGGCGCATCGCAAGCCAAGCATTTTGCATGGGATGGCAGCTCCTTTTTGCAAAACGGACAGGATAACCGGGCAATTTCATTATCGATAAGCTCAATATTGCTAGCCTTTTCATAACAACCATAGCTTGAACAAAGGTTAATTGCCCCACTCATGCCCTTAACTTCAATATGAAGCTTAATACTGGGCTTGGCGTTAAGAAAATGCGTATAGTCCATCAGTGATTTATTACAATGTGGACACTTAACTTTTAGTGAAATAAGGTTCTTTGTCATGGCCAATCCTCCTTTTTCTTTTCTATATTTTAGGTAAAGTTATGGCAAACTAAACGTAAAATGATGAAAATCAGTAAAAAAGTTAACGGGATTCATTGATCATTTTCAGCATATGGTCCGCTTGCTTTCTAATAGGATCCGAGATTTTTTCTCCCAGCGATACCGATTTGGGTTGAATGCCCAGGATCAGCACCTTTGACTTAAAAAAACCGAGCAGTTTCGGGATGGATATGTTATGTGTGTTGGTCGTATAATCCAATATCTCTTCCGGTGCAAGCACACTGTAATATCCCGGTTTCTGTCCGAAATTTACAGCATCAATCAATATCAGGACATCGTGAGGCAGGCTGTTTATCTTTCCAATATAGTTTTCAATTGAGGCTTCCACGATCAATACTTTTATCGTATCGCTTTCCACAATGCGACGGGCTATATAAACCCCTATCCCATCATCACGCTTCAGCACGTTGCCAATACCGACAAATAATTTACGCTTGTCATTACCGATCAGACTTATTAAATCAATTGGCACGCGATTACATGTATTTAACCAATACTTTTCTCAGACAATTCGGACATATTATATTGAACATGTCTTTTCTTTTCAAGCCATCTTTGATTTCAACTGAAACCTCTTCATTTTCTGCTAGTTGCAATCGCTCATTCAAGATGTTTAAGTTGAGTATTGTAGCATAGGCAGCGGGGCCCAGTTTATCATAAATAAAATGAATATGCTCTTTGGTGGTAATCACAGCACCACAGCTTTTACATATCAGCAATTCTTTTTCCTGATATTCCACAAAATTGTTTTTGTCAAATCCGGCAAGGTCAAATATTTTATCGCTAAGTTGGACCCCCTTTTTGGTTATGCAATGTTCCTCACATTGTCCGCAGAATATGCATAATCCGTAATTTCTTGCTATTATCCTTACCCTCTTTTCCTTGTCATCCTGAAATGTAATGGCTTTCGGCGGACAAACATTGGCACAGGTTTCACATCCGACACAATTGGCGTCATCCACAACCGGTTTCCCTCTGAATCGTTCGAAGGGAACATGAGGTTCTTTGGGAAACCTGGTGGTATAAGCAGGTGTAAAAAGAGAGACCAAAGCCTCTTTAACTTCTCTAATCTTGGGATACCTCATTTTACTGCATCTTTATAATCATCTTTTACCGTTTTATCACTTAACTTCACTCCGAAATGGTAAGTTCCTCTGATCAATGCATGGGCTGCAACCGTTGATCCAAAGAACAATAAAGGAATAGCAATAACAGCTTTAATACCGGCATCACTGAGTCCGAAATAGAAGAGAACGCCAACCAAAATACTGCAGGTTCCGAGTGTCACACATTTAGTGGCTGCCTGAAGTCTGTTGTATACGTCAGGAAGCCTGATTATCCCTATGCAGCCAAGCAGGTTAAAGAGAACCCCGATGACAATAAAAACTAAACTTATCATATCATTCATTTAATTTCTTACCACTCAGATATTTTGCCAGGGTTAATGTCCCTATAAAGCTCAGGATTATCCAGGCGATTCCAATATCGAGGATAAATGATCTTTCGGTTTGGATAGAAATAATGGCACAAATGCCTACAACCAGTATACCAAAAATATCGACACCGACCATTCTGTCTGGAATTGAGGGCCCCCGGATTATCCTGTATAAACAGACACCGCTTAAAGCAATCTGTGTATAAAGCAAAATATTGAGCAAGGTAGTCATTCGAATATTTTTTTTATGAATTTTTCAAATTGTCCTGAAATAATATGGGTATAAACCTCCGGATCTTCTGATCGAACATAGATCCAATGGATATATAGATAATCACCGATGATATCAACAGAAATCGTTCCCGGTGTCATAGTAATTGAGTTGGCCAGAATAGTCCTGGCGAATTCCGATTTCAGCTCTGTTTTAACCTTCACAATGCCGGGTTTTATCGGCATGGCTGGATGCAGGACGCGGTAGGCTACATCAAGGTTGGCTTTTATGCATGCCCAGATAAAAATGAAAAAATAAATCATTAACCAAAAATACCGGTGAGGTTGCAGGAATTTATATACATTTCGCAGGAAATACCGGCCAAATATCAGGGTTGTTATGAGTGCCGCCATGGAACCAACGATCAGATTCGGTAAAGTCAGCTTGAAGGTTATCAGAAACCAGAACAGCAATGACAATATAAATATGGTTATGGTTCGCATATCAGAAGTTCAGTACGTTTGATGAATATTTTCCGACTTCAGTCAGTATCCCGGCGATGGGATTCAGCATAATTTCCCTGATGCCAGGGAATGCCAAAAGGCTCAATACCAAGCATAAAATGCTTAAAACCACCATGCTGAAAACCATGGGAAACGGTACTTCCTTTACTGTATTACCCTGTCTGTTTTCTGCCTTGCCAAAGAATGCATACTTTTGAAATTTCAGGAAGGATGCCAGGGTGATTATGCTTACAATGACAGCAAGCAGGGCAAGCAAGTAGAACTTCGCCTGTATGGCAGCAATAATAATAATAAGTTTACTGAAAAAACCATTAAAGGGTGGAATCCCGGAAATAGACATGGAAGCAATAAATGAAGCAACGGAAGTAACCGGCATTGACCTGGACAATCCTCCCATCATTTTCAGATCCCGGGTTCCCAGTCTGTATTCGATGGCCCCGGCACTAAGAAACAACAAGCTTTTAAATACGGCATGGTTTATTAAATGATAAATTCCCCCGACTATGGCCAAAGCGGCCACCCCTGGATTTCTGTTTTGGGCTACCAGCATCATCCCTATGCCTACTGATAGAACAACATATCCCATCTGGCTAATGCTGTGATAAGCCAGCAATCTTTTCAGATCCCATTGTCCAATGGCCAGAAAAACGCCAAAGACCATGGACAATGCACCCAGAACAGTTATGAGGATGGCCATTTCTTCACTAATAACGAACATGTTGAAGAATAACCGGATAATAACATAAATGCCGACAGCCTTAATTAAAACACCTGATAGCATGGATGAGATCGGAGAGGGTGCCGAAGAGTGGGCATCAGGTAACCATGCATGGAATGGAATTATGGCAGCTTTTAGCCCAAACCCGCATAAAAGCAGGATTTGAACAAACAGATAAAAGGCGTTATCATATCCGGCTTTAAATACTTCTTTTATATCAGCCAAATTTAAAGTTTTGGTTCCCCAATAGATAAAACCAATAGCAAAGAGAATAAAAAATGATGCTAATCCACCCAGCACCTGATATTTAAAAGTTGCCTCCAGTTCGTTTTTCTCAACACCAAAGGCAACCAGTGCATACGAGGAAATGACGGAAATTTCAAGAAATACGAATATATTGAATATATCACCACTGAGCACTACTCCATTCATGCCGGCAATCATCAGGCAGAACAGTGCATAGAAATAACGCTCACCGGTATATCTTTTTATATAGGATATCGAATAAAAGGCAGATAGAAAACCGATGATACTTATGATACAGACCAAGGTTGCAGACAAACCATCGAGCACCATATAAATGCCAATGGGAATCACATTTACAGGCTCCCAGCCACCTACCTTATAGACCGACAAATCCGAACCCGTTGTTATCAATGAATATAAACTGATAATCGCAAGAAAAAGCAGGACGAAGGAGGCGAAAAACCCGGGAAAGGGTTTGTAAAACTTTCCCAGTATCATGATCAGGAAAGCTCCTGCAAGCGGGACAACGACAAAAAATGGGATCAGCGGGTTCATTTTTTAACCTCTTAAATTATTTATTTCCCGGATGTCGAAAGTTTTATATTTTCTGTACAACCTTATTATCACGGCCATAAGCATAGCTGTAGTTGCCAGACCGATAACAATGGCCGTCAATACTATAGCCTGAGGCAAGGGATCAACATATGTCTTGTCAGGCTCAGCAGGATTTACGATGGGGGCAACCCCTCCTTTAATATAACCAATCAATGCGAAGAACAGAAAAGTGCTAAACTCCATGATAGACATAGAAATAGCTATTTTTATAAGGTTTCGCTGGGTTATTAATCCATACAGCCCTACCAGGAATAATAAGAAACACATTACATAAGGGATCATTTTATATCTTCCTCCTTAAAGATTACTAAAGCAAGAAATATGACCAGGATTGATGATGCAACTTCAATACCGATAAAAATATTGTACAGTGGTAAAACACCAGCGCTGACCAGTTCACCTACTGTGCCTTTGGGCAGATAATTGTTAAAGAATGCTTTGGAACCTATAAACAGCCCTGCAACGGCCAACATCAAAACGAAGAGGACTGCTATATTCTCTCTGACGGTAGTCCCTACCTCTTCCTTCTGCAAGTTCAAAAAATCACCGCCAAAGGCCAGGATAACCAGGATAAAAGCACCGGCAATAATGACCCCGCCCGCAAATCCGCCTCCTGGTGTCAGATGTCCGTGCACAATAATATAAATGCCATACATAAAGATCAATCCGGCCAGGAGCTGGGTTGTTTTTTTAACGATTACCGTCATCCCTTTCATAGCAATTTATTTTTTGCCTCTTATCCTGAGAATAGTTAATACACCAAGAACAGCAGTAACCAGAACAGTTGCTTCACCCAGGGTATCATATCCCCTGAAATCAAACACAACACCTGTAACCAGATTTGCACTGCCTGTTTTTTCAGCAGCTCCGTTGATATAAGCACTGGCCATACGCAGGTTACTTTCTCCAAAGACATCAAGAGAGATTGCAGCCGACCTAAAAAAATAAAGCAGCACCAGCACAACAATCAAACCTATTGCAGCATTGACATATCCCTTGGAATCCAGTTTTGCATACCGCTCTTCCCGGGAACTGTCGAGTACCACTGCTACCATAATTATTAATGTTATTGTTTCTACCACAATCTGAACAATGGCCAGATCCGGAGCCTTTAATAACAGGAAACAAATTACAAGGCCATATCCTACAATGCCACAGGTAATAATGGCCGAAAGCAAATCTTTTGCATGTATGGCATAGATTGCTCCCAGTATCATTATGGCGATTATTATGGTTATGGCAAGTTCCATGGCGGCCGTTATTATTTTATATCATAATTAATAACATAATGATCAATCCAACATAAACCCATATCGAATAGTCAGGTAAAATACCCGTATGAGCTTTGCTTAACAGATTGCTGAACCAAAGCGTTAAACGCTTCAATAGATCATACAGGTCGAACCATTTATCCTCAGCCTTACGGTACATCCAGGAAAAAAAACCAAAATCACTGATCGTCTTATAAAATTCCGGAGTGGAGAAACTTACAACATCCTGTATTTTCTCTCCACCGATAAAACTATCCTCTGTCCTGAATTTTTTTATGTTCCCAATCCAATAAAGAAGAATTCCCAATATTATGGAAACCAGAATAAGCATTGCCACAAATGTTGAATTCCATGTCCCGGAAAATTCAAAGTCTCCTGTAACAGGCATGAATAACTTAGGAACAACGAAGTTGGATGCAAATACTCCAACCATAATACATATAACGGCAAGGAAAAGCATAGGCAACCACATTAAAACCGGGACCTCATGTATCCCTTCAAATTCAGCTTTTTTCCGGCCCAGGAAAATGCCACCAAGGTATTTGATAAAACTGGCTAAGGTTAAAGCCGAACCTAAAACTGCAAGGCCCAGCCAAATAATCCATAACTCGTTGGCAACACCGGTATCCTTGCCGAAATCAATAATGCCCTGGTATATCATCCATTTGGAGGCAAAACCGTTTAACGGCGGTATTCCGGAAATGGACAATGCAAATATTAAAGCCGCGATGAAAGTAACAGGCATGGCTTTTGAAAGTCCGCCCAGGTCATTGATATCTTCTTTCCCGGTTCTGTATTCAATACAACCAGCAGTTAAGAACAAACCACTTTTGTATAGCGCATTGTTGATCATATGAAACAGTCCGGCGGCTATACCTATTAATGATCCCAGTCCAAAACCAACAATCATATATCCGACCTGCGATACAGCATGAAAACCCAACAGACGTTTGAAGTTATGCTGCATAAGCGCCATCATTACGGCAATAATGATGGTCAAAACGCCAACAGACAGAAGAATAATCCTTATTCCATCGCTCAGTACAAAGAGATCGTTGCATATCCGGGAAAGAAAATATATACCCAGCAGTTTATCCAGGGAGGCAGGAAGATAGGCTGAGGATGATGCAGGTGCCCATTGTGTATAATCCGGTACCCAGGAATGAAATGGGAAAGCCCCTGCTTTGGTAAAGCTTCCGGTTAATAAGGCCAGGAAAGCCACAATCCGTATAGCATCGGTTGTGCCCAGGCTTATTTCAGAAATATTCAATGAACCGGTTATTTTCCAGATAATGCCAATTCCAAGTATCATAATACTATCCGAAGCTCCGATCAATATAAAAGTCTTTTTGGCCGCTGTTGCACTCTCCTCATTATAACCCTTAATCAGCTTATACAGGGTTAATCCAAGGAATCCCCAGCAAAAGATGAACAGGATCAGACTATCGGCCAATACTGTACAAATTGAAACTCCAAGTGTCAATAAAACGAAGGGATAATAGTTTTTCAGGGTCCTGTCTTTTGTGATATAGAAAATGGAATAGACAAGAATTAAAAAAGTAAAAAGACCTGTCATCAGAACAATAAGCCTGGCAAGGTTGTCCGGGTTTAACATGGTGAAGTCACTCAATCCGGCAGAAAAACCTGGTTTGTTCAAACGATTCAAAAAATCAAGTGCAAGAAGATTGATCTGACCTGGATCAAATTGTGTGAAATACAATTGAATGGTAAAAAACAGCACGATGGACGAAATAAGCAGTGCAATAATACCTTTTAGTAACCTGAATTTTTCGGGTACGATAAAAAGTACGATCCCGGCAACAAGCGGTAATAGTATTATAACTGATATATAATTGATTACCAGATTCATAATTTACTATTTAATTGTTTTCGGATGGCTTCTGTCTTCGACTGTGATTGCGCAATCAATTCATTACCGTTGTATATTTTTTCACCCGTTGCACAATCATATGCATAGGCCATTCTTTCTGTGCAACAATAACAGGGATCCACAGCGGCAAGCGAAATTGTTGCATCTGAAATGGTCTGTCCCACACATGATTTCCTGAAAGTTGCTATATTAACATAGCTGGGAGCCCTTATCTTGTGCCTGACAGGGTAATTTGACCCATCCGTTTTGACAAAATGGAATACTTCTCCACGCGGGGCCTCGGCATGCCCTGTTCCTATGCCTTCAGGAATATCTTTTACAACAATTTCTGTTTCGCCTTCCTTTTCTTTTTTCAATCCGGCAAGGCATTGATCAATAATGGAAATGGATTCATACATCTCCAGCAGCCTGACCTCCGCTTTGGCGAATACATCTCCCTGGCGGGCCGTTATTACCTTCCAGTTAACCAACGGATAAGCTGCATAGGGATCATCGTGCCGCACATCGATGGCAACACCTGAAGCTCTGGCAACAGGGCCAACCGCTCCGTAGTTTACAATGTCTTCTTTTGTAAGGACTCCGACACCTTTGGTCCGTGCATGTATAACAGGGTCATCCATGACTGCTCCAACCAGCAGGTCAGTTTTCTTTTTGACAAGGTCAAGTGTTTCTTTGATTTTGGCGATCTTACCATTCTCAATATCCCTGCGAACGCCTCCTATCTTGAACATAGCATAGCTATTCCTGTTGCCGGTGATCATTTCAAACAGTTCAAGTACCGGTTCACGGTATTTCCATGCCCACATGAAGACGGTATTATATCCCAGAAAATGGCCGGCCAGCCCTACCCACAGCAAATGGCTGTGAATTCTTTCCAGCTCGGCGATGATGGTACGGATATATTTGGCCCTGTCGGGTACTTCAATCCCGGCTATCTCTTCCATGCAATTGGCAAATGCAAATGGATGAGAAGTGGAACAAATGCCGCATATTCTCTCCACAAGAAAAAATACCTGATCAAAGGTCCTGGATTCGCTGAGCTTCTCTATACCGCGATGATTGTAACCGGTTTCCCATTTAATGTCCTTAACAATCTCGCCTTCACAATATAATTTAAACAGCTCAGGTTCTTCCTGGAGCGGGTGGTATGGTCCTATGGGGATAATCCTGCTCATCGTATCTTTCGATTGGTTGATTTGATGATTTAGTTTTATATTTCACCGATGACCTTCAAACCTGCCTGCCGTCAGGCAGGTCTTCAAATCTTCATATTCTCTTTGTACTTTATTCTTTTTTCTCGTCCATATTGCTTTTACTAATCCGGTACGGGTATACCCCTTCAGCCCAATTCCCTTCCGAAATAAGTTTTTCAAGATTCGGATGATGCAGAAAATCAATGCCCAGGATTTCATGCATTTCACGTTCAATCCAGCTGGCTGCTTCAAAAAGACAGGTGAGCGATTCTATTGCAGGTTTTTCCTTATCCAGTACAACCTTTACATTTAGAATCAAACCCGATTGATCATTACTGAAATGATAAAGGATCTCAATCCCTTGTTTGCTTTCCATGGCTGAAGCAATGATAAACCTCCAGTCGGATTGCAGGAATAAATAATCTGCAATTTCAATGATCTTTTCCTTATGGATCGTTAAAGTTGCTCTCCGGTCATTTCTGACAGCAACCTGATCAATATATTCACCGAACCGCTTAGTAATATTTTCTATTTCAGAAGTCATTTTCATCAATATTTCTCTCGTAATCCTGTGATATTCTGTTTTTCTTTGATCCTGTTATCCTTATAATCCTTAAATCCTGGTCTATTTTTTGTTCAATAATTTAACTATCCCCGCAATAATAGCTTCAGGCTTTGGCGGACAACCTGGGATATAGACATCGACAGGAATGATCTTATCCACGGGTCCGGCAAATGTATTTCCCTCGGCAAATATTCCCCCCGTGCAGCCACATGCTCCAATGGCCACCACCAGAACTGGCTTGGGGGCCTGGTGGTACAATTCAATCAGGCGTGCTTTATCGCGTCGGTTGATGGATCCGTTTACCAGTAATACATCGGCATGACGGATACTCCCCACAAGCTGCATTCCAAATCGTTCCAGGTCAAACCGTGGCGTGAGGCAATCCAGGATCTCAATGTCACAATTATTGCAGGAGGCTCCGCCAAAGTGGAACAACCAGAGAGATTTTTTAAAACAATAGTCTTTTAAGCCCAAAGTTTCTGTTTTTATAAACCAAATAAAATCAATACAATAGCAATGATAACCAACAGATTCATCCAGATAAAGAAAAACCGCATGGCCTGATCAATGCGAACGCGCGGATTGGTATTCCGGATGAGGGTTATCAGCAAAATAATACCCAGTATTTTCAGTATGGTCCAGAGAATATGAATACCATCCACACGCATTCCTCCCAGGAGTATTATGCAGGCGAAAGCCGGAAGGATGAATATCATCATATATTTGGCCAGCTTTATCATGGCATAGGCGGAGCCAGAATATTCAATAAAGGCCCCGTGATTTATCTCAGTTTCCGCTTCCGCCATATCGAAGGGGACAAGTCCCAGCTTTGCCTGTATGCAAAAGATCAGAACGATGAATAATAGAATCCCTGAAATACTGCCGATGAAGGGTCCCTGTATTACCTGCGCCTGAATAATATCGTTAATCCTGATGGTCATACCGGCTTTCATTATAACAGCTGCCAGGGTCAGAAGGAAAGTGAGCTCATAACTTATGATCAGTTTCATCTCACGCGAAGCCCCCACTGAAGCGAGGGGATTTCCTGCAGCCAGAGCTCCGAGGATATAAGTAAATGAAGGGATAGCAAGCAAATAAAAGATTACAATTATGTCACCGCTAAATCCCGAGGTATAATTAAAAGCGGGCAGCAAAATCATTATTCCTGAAAGGGCTGCCCCGGTGATGGCAAAGACAGGGGCTGCCAGAAAGGTGACAATTGAACCCCGGGCCGGCAGTATGGTTTCCTTGACAAGCAGTAGCTTCAAAAAATCATAAAAAGGCTGTATCAGCGGTGGGCCTTTCCGGAATTGCAGCCAGGCCGTAAGTTTACGATCGAGTCCGGCCAGCAATCCACCCGTCACTGCCATAAAAATGAATCCGGGAAAAATCAGATAATATAACAGGTCTTTAATCATATTACTGCCATATTTTTTCCTTGATAAGAATCATGTCGCTGAGCCTGTAAATGTTCTCTTCCGGATTTTCGTCCCTGTCAACAATACTGACTACCTGATCCGGAAAAAACCGGGCAAAATCTTCCAGGTCATTTTCATTGGCAAGCGAAAAGAACCTTTGACCTGAGGTCTTGACAATGAAAAGATTGTCCATCATGGTTCCGAAAGGACACGCTGTTATACAAGACTTGCAGCGGATACAAAGATTAACAGCCCGGCTTATCAGGCCGTTTTCATCTTTGTCGAGGGCCTTAGCCGGACAAACCTGAATGCAAGGTGCATTCTCACAATGCCGGCAGGTAAACTGAAATGTGGCAAGCTCCCGGATGGTCTTAAAGGAAGAACTATACTTGTCCTGTTTTAAAACAGCATCAGCCGGCAGGTTTTCCAAATCCCGCAACGATATCAAATCGATAAGCAGTTTCTTGCCCATATTATCAGGTTATAGCCATATGTCCGGTAAATCCCTGATCTCATCATAGGTAAACACCGGACCGTCTTTGCAAACGTAATATTTGCCCATCATGCAATGTCCGCATTTTCCCAATCCGCAGGACATGTTTTTTTCCATGGACAGGTATATAGATGTTTCAGGATATCCCATTTCCAGCAGTTTCAGGGTGCCATATTTCATCATAACAGGCGGTCCGCAAACGATGGCCACAGAATTGCTGATATTCACATTAATGTCGTCGAGTAAAAGCGTTACCACGCCTTCCCTTTCTTTCCAGTTTTCGTCTGCCTTATCAACACTCCGGTAAACCTCAAAACGCTCCACTTTTCTCAACTCATCGATAAAAGGCTTATATATACAATCTTCAGGCGTTTTTGACCCGTAACATAATATGACTTTTTCGAATTTATCCTTTTCTGCTATGAGATTGTATAATAATGATCTTATGGGAGCAAACCCACATCCGCCACCAAGGATCACAACTTCTTTTCCGTAGAATTTCTCCACAGGGTATCCCCGTCCGAAAGGTCCCCTGATACCCACCACTTCGCCAGCTTTAAGTGTATGAATTTTATCAGTGACATAACCTGCTTTCATCACAGTCACTTCAATTTTTTTCTTTTCCAGCGGTGATGATGAAGGTGTAAAAGGGGCTTCACCATATCCATTAATGGTAAGTTCAATGAACTCTCCGGTTCTAAACGAGAAGTCATGCTCGGGAATAAGCACAAATGACTTGATCAGCGGAGATTCATCTATAACCCTTTCCACCCTGGCTTTAATCGGTTTATATATGTTATGAGTTACTGTCATTTATTTATCCGTGTGAAGAAGCATGCATTTCGATAAATATTTTATTCTTACTGATGTTGCCGATGCAGGTGTCAATGCATCTTCCGCAGCCTGTGCAAGCTAGGGAATTAAAACTTTCAGGTTTCCAGACATATTTGCATAAATACCTGTTCCGAAACCTTACAGATTTTTTATGCAAAGGATCTTCACCGGCAGCAATTCTCTCAAAACCAGGATACTGACAGGCATCCACCTGTCTGACCTTTTCAAAATCAGGACGGTCGATCAGCAAAAAGCAGGTGCAGGTAGGACAAATGGTAGCACAGGCCCCGCATGAAACGCAGGTTTTGGAATGTTTTAACCAACTCTCATCCGACGAATTCCTGATAAGGATTCCTGTTGTTGTATAATCAGGCAATAACCGGTTATTTTCATCCAGCTTCCTTTTGACTATTTCCCGTTTAGCTTCAATTAATGCAAGATTCTCCGCCTGTAGCTCTTTAACAGGATAAGCCGGAGCAATTTTGCCAAGCAATTCTTCCCCCTTTGTTGTATGGATATTGATAATTATATCGTCATCCATCAGGATAAGTGATGCATCGGCATGATTCACCGGGTAAGGTTCAATGCCATAAGAAGTGCAATGACAATTTTCACAGATTTCATGGCAATCGGTACCGATGAGAACTGACCTTTCCCTGTTTTCTTTATAGGTATGATCAACAAATGTTTCATCAAGGTATATCTCATCGAGTATTTCAAGGGCTTTTAAATCACAGGCAGGAATACCAATAATAATTTTTTTATTGTATTTGTTTTTCTCAATAACAACGTTTTCCTTAACCGGAAGAAGAAAGGTTTTTAATGGTGTTACAGGTCTTGCTATATTGTAAACAATATTTGTTTGATCTTCATCATATAGCTTATAATCAATATCATTATATGTTTTTACTGGTACGTAAACAGCATTATCCCTGGATAACTCCAGCAAAAAAAGATGCCAGTCATGGATGGAAATCTGGAAAGTACTTTTCATTCTTTTTGTTCTTTTTTTCACAAAAAGAAAATTAAATTTATGATAAATTGATATTTTTGTCAATTATTTTTAATACTAATTTTTATTTTCCGGATTATTTTGACTTGTTATAAATAGCTAAAGAATTTTGTATTAAGACACCTCCAGGGTTTGACACCATCAATCAGTCATAAAATTTTAAAAAGGTTTTTACAGTACCGTTTATGCCTGATAAAATTCCAACGGCTGGGATTCCGGAAGGTTTTTTCCTATACCCTGGGCGAAGAGGCTGGTATTACACCCGAACAGGTTCGAAAAGATTTTTCGCTTTTTGGCATTAAAGGTTCCAGGCGCGGGGGTTATGATATTGATTATTTGCTAAGTTCTATTAACGATATTTTCAAACAGGACGGTGAAAGGCTTGTGGTTCTGGCAGGAATGGGTAATATTGGCCAGGCACTTATTAACTACCAGGGTTTTAAAGAGAATAAAATCACCATTGTTGCCGGTTTTGACCTTGATCCTTCAAAGTATCTGCGAAAATTTCCTATCCCGGTTTATCATCCGGATAAGATCCATGAAATCGTGACCAAAAGTAGTGTTAAGACAGCCATTATTGCTGTACCTGATATAGCAGGACAGGAGATTTGTGACAGGCTGGTGTCGGCCGGCATTAAATGCATACTCAATTTCTCACCTGTCCGGTTAAGGGTTCCCGATGATGTTATGGTGAATTATGTTAACCTGAGAAATGAACTGGAGACCTTGTTTTATTATACATAAAACAGTTTAATGCTCAAATAGCTGTTATCATCTTTTCATCCTGATCAAAATCATAGTAGGAAACCGGAGGTTTCTATTCCTTTGTCCCAGAATTCCCGGAAAAAAAGGTAATTCAAAATACAGGAACTATGAGAATCGGATGCCTTAAAGAAATTAAAAAGCATGAGTACAGGGTTGGTCTGGTCCCTTCGGATGTAAGATCTTATGTTTCAAGGAATCACCAGGTAATGATACAAAAAGGTGCGGGGAACGCAGCCGGTTTTCAGGACGAGGAATATGTTCAGGCAGGTGCCAGGGTTATCGATGACCGGAAGGTTATTTTCGATACCTGTGAAATGATTGTAAAGGTCAAGGAACCCTTGCCTGAAGAATATGATTTATTCAGGAAGGATCAGATCCTGTTTACCTATCTTCACCTGGCAGCTGACAAGGTGTTGACCGAAGCGCTTATCAAAGCCGGGATAAAAGGTGTAGCGTATGAAACCATCGAAGAGAAGGAAGGACGTCTTCCCTGCCTTCAACCCATGAGTGAAATCGCAGGCAGGCTGTCAATACAGGAAGGTGCCAAATACCTGGAAAAAACTTTTGGCGGACGTGGTGTTTTGCTGGGAGGAGTTCCCGGTGTTGAGCGCGGCAAAGTTGGTATAATAGGAGGTGGTGTTGTCGGTACCAATGCCTGTAAGATAGCTACCGGAATAGGTGCAGAAGTTATCATACTCGATATTGATGCCCGCAGGCTCGCTTACCTTGATGATATTTTCGGTTCCAGGATCACTGCCCTGTACAGCACAGACGCCAACATTGAAAAGGTACTGCGTGAATGCGACCTGGTCGTTGGAGCTGTATTATTGGCTGGTGCCAAAGCCCCTACATTGGTCAAACGTCATCAGCTGAAAATCATGAAGCCGGGTGCTGTTATTGTTGACGTTGCCGTTGACCAGGGCGGATGCGTGGAAACCATCAAACCAACAACCCACGATAATCCGGTTTATGTCATTGATGGCATTGTTCACTACGGGGTGGCTAATATGCCGGGGGCTGTTGCCCTGACTTCCACCAAAGCCCTTACCAGTGCTACCCTGCCCTATGGACTGATGATCGCAGAGCTTGGACCTGAGGAAGCCTGCCGCAGGTCAAAGGCAGTTAAGATGGGCGTGAACCTGTATAAAGGAAAATGTACTTACGAAAATGTTGCTAAGGCGTTTAATATGCCTTATATTCCTATAGATGAACTGATTTAATATTCTTCAGTGTCCCCGGTACCGGTCCTCAGGGGCCATACCGGGGCTCCACTCATTATTGATTCCTAGTATTTCTTCCCGTTGTAATAAACATTGTGAATATTAAGCCCCCTGTTGGTTACGATAAGATCCCTGTATAACGCAACGTCCTCAACAATATCATAGGTCAGTACCTTGTTATCTCCGTCACGGAATACCTTTATATGATTGTTCTGGTCGGTATATACAATCGTATTCCATTGGGCCTCCCACTTCACCGGGATATAATTTTCCAGTTCATATAACCGGTCTTTGTACCAGGTCTTGAAATATCCCTGTTCCTCAAAAACCACGATCCGGTTTTCTACATCATAAAAGCCCGGGCTTACGCTCGACAGGTCCATAACATCACCCATATAAAAAAGTTTGAACCGGTCCGTATTGTCAACATAAGCTACTATCCCGTCACCTACCTTGTAGGATAGCGGAGGAAAATCCTCAATGACATAGGTCTCTCCGCGGTAAAACACCTTGAATTTTTGATCGGCTGCATTAATATAAGCCACTATATCCTTGCCTGCCTTATAGGTTCCTTCACTCACAAAGGATTCAAGGCTGTAGGTATGTCCCTGGTAAAACACCATCAGATCGCCTGAGCGTGGAGAGACATAGGAAATAATATTGTCTCCGCAACGGAATGAAGTTGGCTGCTGACCTACCAGTCCGTCTTCAAGCCTGTATATTTTCCCGCGATAATAAGCTGCCAGAAAGCTCTGAACATCATCATAGAAGGCAACCAGGCTGTCCTCCGCGTAATAATTGAGGGAATGTGTATTGATGGTTCTCACCTTGCCATTTTCAATAATATGGATAATGCCGGCATAGGAATAGACGGCCAGGTAATCCATTGCCTTATATTCACTGATATTATTGACCGATAATTCAGTGACTTCACCGTTATAATACATTTTGAGATGATTCCGGCTGTCTTTGTATAACATGCATGTTCCTCCGATACTGAAATCCTGTACCTTTAAATATTCCAGTTGTTGAATCTTTCCCTTGTCAAAGACATAGAAATTATCCATGTTATCATGAAACGCAGCCAGATGCTGTGAATGAATGGCCAGGATATAAAACATCCAGCCCATAAATGCCATTAATGCCCTTTTCATATTGTTTTAATGCTTGATGAAAAAACCGATTTCCTCCAGTGAGGTGATGATATCATAATCTTTAAGATATACGCCTGGCGGGACATCGAGGTGCACCGACGTAAAATTCAGTATTCCCTTGACACCGCTGTTGATCAGTGAGGAGGTGATTTCCTTTACTACATCGGAAGGAACGGTAAGGATGACAATGCTTATGTTGAGTTTTTCAACCATATACGGGATCTGACTGATATTATAACAGGTCACGCCGGCGGTTTCCCTGTTTATTTTACTGGCATCAACATCAAAGGCGGCCACAATGTTGAGTTTGGTCCTGGCTTTACGGATGAATGCCGTTACCGCTTTGCCCAGATTACCTATGCCTATAATGGCAACGTTATGACCCTCTTCTTTATCTATAGTCTTTCCAATAAGTTCAATCAGGGCTTTAACACTGTATCCTTTACGGCGGTTGCCCGTCAGCCCGATCAGCATAAGATCACGACGAACCTGCTCCGGCGTAAGGTTTAACAATTGGGCAAGATCATGTGAGAAAATAAATTCCCTGTTGCCCGAATCAAGATTACTTAACTGCCGGCGATATTTGCTGAGTCTTTCGACGCTGCGTGGTGGAAGTTTCTTTTGCAATGGTGTCGGTAAAATTCATACTTTAGTCATTGATAAATTTAAGTGATTTTATTCAAATTGCAAGTACAATATAACCATCATGCATGAATGATCGGGTTGCATTTCTTATCAGGGTTGAAGGACTGGTTCAGGGTGTCGGGTTCAGACCCTTTGTTTATCGTCTGGCAAAGCATCATGGCATTTACGGGTGGATCCTGAACCGGAATGATGCTGTTATGATAAAAATTGAAGGGCAGGCAGACAGGATGCCTGCTTTCATTGAAGACTTAAGGAACCAGGCACCGGCCGCGTCTCAAATCGATGAGATCATCCTTGACAATGATTTTCCTGAAAGCCTGCAGGATTTCAGGATACTGGCAAGCCAGGATCTTTCGGACGAAACTTCAGAAATCAGTCCCGACATTGCTGTCTGTGCCGATTGCCTCAATGATCTGAAACACCAGCCTCACCGGATCCTTTATCCTTTTATCAATTGTACCAATTGTGGCCCGAGATTCACCATTATACGGGATTTCCCGTATGACCGCATAAAAACCACCATGAGCGGTTTCACAATGTGTGAGCAGTGTGAATCGGAATATGCTGATATCGCAGACAGGAGATTTCATGCCCAGCCAATAGCCTGCAATAACTGCGGGCCAAAATACACCCTGCATTTTGTCAACCGGAAGGAAGAAGATTTTTCAGCCCTGCTCGCAATAACTGCCCGGATCATCGATGAAGGAAGGGTCATTGCAGTAAAAGGAATGGGCGGCTTTCACCTCATGTGCGATGCCCGGAACGAGGATGCCGTGGCGCGATTGAGAAGTGCCAAGAAACGCGAAGGCAAACCTTTCGCCGTGATGTTCCGTGACCTTCTTTCCGTGAGGGAATATGCGGAATTGTCAGACGAAGAAGAAGCGTTGCTGACATCATGGAAAAAACCTGTCGTCCTCCTCAGAAACATAAGGGAGATGGCCACTGGGGTATGCATGGGACTGGATACATTGGGTGCTTTTCTTCCCTATATGCCATTTCATCATTTGCTGTTTGAGAAACTTCGTACTAGCGCGCTGGTGCTCACCAGCGGCAATTTAGCCGAAGAGCCCATCGTCATTGAAAATGATAAAGCGCTGACTGTCTTCGGTTCTATAACCGATGCCCAGTTAACGTATAACCGTGAAATATTCAATCGAACCGATGATTCTGTCACCCGGATAATAGCCGGTAAAGAGCGGATCATACGCCGGTCGAGAGGGTACGTCCCTTCTCCTGTTAAAGTATTGTTGAATGTTGACGGGATACTAGCCACAGGCGCCGAATTATCCAATTGCTTTTGCATCGGGAAAGGGTATCAGGCTATCCTGAGTCAGCATATTGGCGATCTTAAAAATGCTGAGACGCTGGAATTCTATGAGGAGACCATTGAAAGGTTTAAAAGTATTTTCCGGTTCACCCCTTCTTTGCTGGCTGCAGATATGCATCCCGATTATCTTTCAACCCGTTATGCCCGGCATCAGGGAACAGCCTTCATCACCGTGCAGCATCATCATGCGCATATAGCCGCCTGCATGGCAGAATACGGAATTGATCAACCCGTCATCGGTGTCTGTTTCGACGGCACCGGATACGGTACTGATGGCCATACCTGGGGTGGCGAATTCATGGTAGCCGGAATAGATAGTTTTCAAAGGCATCTGCACTTTGATTATATGCAGCTCCCCGGAGGGGACAAAGTGATCAGGGAAACCTGGAGGACAGGTTTATCTTTGCTTTATAAGGCATTTGGCAGGGATCTTTTGGATCTTGATATTCCCTTTGTGCATAACCTTGACAAGAAACTGATGGCCAACGTAACGGACGCCCTTGAGAAGAAAATCAACACACCCCTTTCTTCCGGATGCGGCAGGTTGTTTGACGGGGTCGCAGCCATAATGGGTTGCTGCACCCGCTCTTTGTTTCATGCCGAAGCTCCTATGAGGCTTGAATCCGTCATAGCGGAAGGAATTATCGACCGGTATGACGTTGAGATCGACAAAACCCTTCGTTTTGAGAATGCCGTCAGGCAGATTACAAGGGACATAGCGCTGCGGGTCCCTCTTCCTGTCATCGCTGCCCGGTTCCACAATTCAATTATTTGGGCTATATTTGAAGGAGTCAGCAGGATCAGTCATGATACCGGCATTAAAAAGGTAGTGCTCACCGGCGGCACCTTTCAGAATAAATACCTGGCAGAAAAAGCCATGACCCTGCTGACAGGCAATGGCTTTGAGGTATACCTGGCCGGCAGAATACCCTGTAATGACGGGGGCATTGCACTGGGACAGATTCTTGTGGCTGCCCGTCAGCGAGAGAAAACGAAACTTAATCTATAGGTCTGATGTGTTTAAGTGTTCCGGCTAAAATTGTTGCGGTAAACGGTAATACCGCAAAAGTATCAGTGGGAGGGTCCCTGGTGGATGTCTCCCTGCACCTGGTAGATGATGTGAAAACAGGCGATTATGTGCTCGTCCATACCGGATTTGCCCTTCAGAAGGTAAGCG
Source organism: uncultured Bacteroidales bacterium (assembly GCA_964456825.1). GTDB lineage: Bacteria > Bacteroidota > Bacteroidia > Bacteroidales > UBA10428 > UBA5072. Next base: position 43,815 of record CAYWCR010000010.1, on the reverse strand, counting down.
AGGTGGAGGCGCTGGAGACTATCGAACTGATCAGGCAGCTTGGTATTGCGGGGGAGGCCGATGACCATGAAATTAATCTAAATATCGAACAAGGAACACCGAATTAAGAATAACGAAGATATTATGTTCTTTTTCTTATCTTCAGTAATCAGCATTCTCCCGATTTTATCGGGATTGTTTGGACTTCGGTAAAGCATACCTTCGATTCAGTGAAATATATTGACGAGTTCCGCAGCAGTGATCTGGTTAAGACACTAACAGACAACATCCGGAAGATCTCCAGAAAGCCTGTCCGCATTATGGAGGTATGCGGTGGGCATACCATGGCTATTCACCGGTTCGGCATTCCTTCGCTGCTTCCTGACACCATTGAATTGCTTTCAGGTCCGGGCTGCCCGGTATGCGTAACCAGCAGGACCTTTATCGATACCGTTATTGCCATGGGCCGGTTGCCGGAAGTAATTATTGCCACCTATGGTGATCTGATCCGTGTTCCAGGTTCATCCTCAAGCCTGGAAGGTGAAAAAGCCGCCGGCGCTGACATCCGTGTGGTCTTTTCCACCCTTGATGCACTTGAAACAGCCCGCGCTAATCCGGATAAGAAAATCGTCTTCCCCGGAATCGGCTTTGAGACTACCACACCTGCAAGCGCTGTGGCTATGCTGGAAGCAAAGAGACAAAATATTTCCAACCTGTATTTTCTGAGTTCGCACAAGACTATGCCCCAGGCCATGATGTCACTGCTGGATGCCGGCATCAACATCGACGGGTACATCGGTCCCGGCCATGTCGCTACCATTGCCGGTGCCGATATGTATGCCCCATTGCTGGAGAAGTACGCACTGTCGATCGTAATATCAGGATTTGAGCCTGTCGACTTGCTTCAATCCATTTACCTCATCGTTCAGCAAATTGAAAAAGGAAATCCCCGGCTGGAGATACAATATAAAAGAGTTGTTACGCCTGAGGGAAACCGGAAGGCAAAAGTCATTGTCGAGAAAGTCTTCACGCCTTGCGATGACTGGTGGCGGGGACTGGGTGTCATACCCGGCAGCGGCCTGGCCATAAAAGATGAGTTCTCGGCATTTGATGCCTTAAAACAGATCCCGGTTGAGGTTGAACCGGTAAAAGAACCTGCCGGATGCATCTGTGGGGAAGTATTAAAAGGGATGAAAAAGCCTGTGGAATGCAAACTATTCGGCAAGGTCTGCACCCCCGTTAACCCTATCGGCGCCTGCATGGTCTCAAATGAGGGGGCATGCCAGGCGTTTTTCAGATACAGCATATAATTAAGACAAAATATTAAAGATTGAAGAAGGAAGATGTAAGACGGTATTTACTAACAATTACAACCTTCACAACCTTCACAACCACTACAACAACTACAACAATTAACCATTATCCATTAACCATTGATCATTAATGTCCCAATGAAAACCTTTACCCTGACATGCCTTTCACTTATATCCTTTTCCCTCTCCGCCCAGAATCTTCAGCTTCATTATGATTTCGGCAGGGACCGGAAGTTTGTGACCGCCACCCTGGAAATGTTTAAGCCCGATACGCTGGGATCGACCTTCTGGTTCGTGGACTTCGACCATGGCTCCAATTTTGGTTATGGCGGCGAGCTCCGCAGCATGTCAGCCGCTTACTGGGAAATATCCCGTGAATTTTATATTCCGGGAATAAAAAAAATTAAAGGATTTGAACAGATTGCTTTTCATATCGAATACAATGATGGATTTGGAGCCGGCCGGGATACTGCCAGTAATGTAATGACAGCCTACAGTTTCAACAGTGTATTGCTGGCTGGTTTCAGTTATCCCATCCGAATTGGTAACATGCTTTTTTCCACTATGTTGTTATGCAGAATGCCAAAGGGGATGGATGATCCCGACTTCCAGTTCACCACCGTCTGGTTCCATCCGGTATGGAATTCCCGGATCCTGCTGACCGGATTCATTGATGTATGGTCACAGGATAAAGTGGCTGATCCTGACGAAAAAGAGATCGTTTTCCAGAGCGAGCCGCAGATCTGGTTCATGATCACGCCCAGGATTGCCGTGGGAGGCGAGATTGAGATAGATAAGAATTTCCCGGCCGGGCCTGCTGAATGGCAGCTTTTTCCAACCCTGGGTTTCCGGTGGGAGTTTTAACTGCTTAAGTTTTTCCATTGAATTCAATTTACCGGGTGATTTCTGATAATCACAATATAATTTTATATTTGTTCTTCCGTTTTAATAAAATCCTAAGGATAATATGAGTTCGGATCAAACCATGAGTGCCATTAAAAGAATCTATCAATCCATTGTGCAACGGATCTTTCTCCGGAATATAATCCTTGCCTTTCTGATCGTTGTGATAGGTGCTTTCATTATTATTCTCATCCTGAAAATCTATACCCGGCATAGCGAAGAACTCTCGGTACCCGAGCTGCGAGGCCTCACACTGGAAGAAGCCGTTATTACGGCAACCAGCAGACAAATGCAGGTTGTTGTGTTCGATTCAGTATTTCTCACAGACTTTGAGCGGGGAAGCGTTGTAGATCACCACCCGAAAGCAGGTTTTAAAGTGAAAAGGAACCGTAAAATCTTTCTCACGATGAATGCTATGAATCCCGAACGGGTGCCCATGCCCGACCTTATTTCGCTCACCTTCAGGCAAGCCACTGCCAGGCTTGAAACGTACAGCCTCAAGGTAGGAGAAGTGACATATGAACCCGATATCGGTATTAACCTGGTTTTGCAGCAGAAGGTCAGCGGAAAGGAAATCCTGCCGGGTGATTCTATCAGTAAAGGCTCATTCATTGACCTTGTTCTCGGTAAAGGGTTGAGTGATGAGATGACCTCCGTCCCTGTTCTTACCGGATTGAAACTTGAGGAGGCCAGGATCATGGCAGCTGACCGGTTTTTAAGGATCGGAGGCATCCTGACAGACAATACCATCATCAACGAAGAAGACAGAATCAATGCCTGGATCTACCAACAGCGGCCGGATACAGGATCCAACGCCATGCTGCCCCTGGGCTCATCCATTGATATCTGGATTACCCTGGATTCCACGAAGATCCCGATAGCGGATACCATGACAATTAATGCAGATGAAGATTACTAATGGCGGGGTTTATACTGCTGCTTTGAAAGATTTTAATTCATTAACCATGCCAAAACCTCGGGGCAGGATTAATATTGTCGCTTTATTGCTGTTGCTGAACGTTCAGGTTGCTGAAATCAAAAGCCAGCAACTGATTGGGCTTAGCGAAAACCAGGAAGTGAAGAAAGCCGCTCTCAGCCGGGACAGCCGGAAAAAATCAACCGGCGTCGTGTTAAGCCTGGAGTTGCCATTCTTTGATGATTTCTCGGCGGTTTCCGTTTACCCGGATCCTGAAAAATGGACTGATATCAGCGCCTTTATCAACACTTCTTTTCCATACCTTCCTCCGTCCCTTGGCGTGGCCACACTCGATGCCATTGACGAATCGGGTAATGTATATGCCATCAATGACCAGGTGACACCATCAGATACCTTGACATCCATGGCATTTAACCTTTCAGGTTATCAGGGTACGGCTCAGGAGGTCCTGTTAAGCTTCTTTTGTCAGGCCGGAGGGAAAGGCGAACTTCCTGATCCCAAAGACTCATTGGTACTGGAGTTCTTTTCCCCGTTGGCAAATGACTGGATATGGGCATGGAAAGCATCCGTATATAACCCGGATTCTTTTCAGCATGAAATAATAACGGTTCCTCAAAGCCTGTATGAAGACGGCTTTCGGTTCCGGTTCCGCAACTATACCAGCATGTCTCCCAATGAGGTTGTAGGAAAACATGGGGCACTCAGCAATGTCGATCAATGGCATATCGATTATGTGATGCTTAACACCAATCCCCGGGCCAGTCACGAGTCTATTGATGACATTGCATTCGTGGATCCGTTAACCGACCTGTTATATGAATATACCACCGTCCCCTGGCGCCATATTGACTATGCCCAGCGCATCGGCAGGAACAAGGTACGATACGTTGTCAGGAACCTGGTAAAAGCTGATACTGCTCTATCCATCAACCGGTCGTATGTTGTCAGGAATATGTTTTCACAGGAAACCAGCTATTATGAGGTCTATACGGAGAAAATAGAACCCAATTCCTTGTTCATCCGGAATGACCCCTTTGATCATAGTTTTTCGTTTGAACCCACAGCATACGGCCAGTTTGAGGTTACAGCCTATTTAAAGACCCATCCTTCCCAATTCCTGGGCAACGATACGGTGAAATACAAGCAGCTCTTCAGGGATTATTATGCCTATGATGACGGAACCGCAGAATATGGTTTCGGAATATCGGGTGAGTCGACTTCAGGAGCAATGGTAGCCTGCAGATTCCCTGTTTTCAGACAGGATACGATAAGGGGAATGGACATATTCTTTAACAAAACCAGGAATAATTATACGGCCAATCTTGCTTTTAACCTTTGCATATGGAAAAATGAGGGAGGGTTCCCGGGAGATACCTTGTATGTTTCTCAGGAAGAGTTTACACCGGATGTCAACACCGGGCTGCTTGAGTTCAAGCGGTACTCCATTCCGCTATCCCGGGAAATAATGGTTGATGATACGGTCTTTGTCGGCATCAAACAGCTATCGGAAGATTTTCTCAACATGGGTTATGATGTGAGTCATGACAACCGCAGGAACATCCTGGTGAATATAACAGGATCATGGTTTTCCACTGACAGCCTGGATCCTGCCGGATCTCTGATGATACGCCCTGTTTTCAGTACCCAGTCCATGCCATCGGCCCTTGCCGATGAAGCGTCCGTAAATGAGCGTCTGAAAGTGTTTCCGAATCCTGCTTGTGACCAGCTTCAGATTGTTGTTCCTGAACAGGCTATGAATGCACCGGGACAGATACAGATGTATGATATTACAGGCCGTCAGGTTTTTGCAGGTGAACTAAGAAACACTATTTCCGTCAGCCACCTGAAGCCCGGCATTTATATAATTAAGGTAATGTGCCATTCGGGGCAGGTTCTCACATCCAGGTTCATCATAAGCCGGTAATCGCGATTACCATGCAGGAGGAATTCTCTGAACAATCGGAACTGTATGAACATCACCGGATTCTGGTCGACAAAGGCCAGGCATTGCTGCGCATTGACAAATTCCTGGGCAACAGGATCGAAAATGTATCCCGCAATAAAATACAGCAGGCAGCCAAAGCCGGCAATATTCTGGTTAACGGCTCGCCGGTAAAACCAAACTACAAAGTCAAACCGGCGGATATTATTTCCATTGTCCTTCCCTATCCGTACCATGAATTTGAGCTGATCCCGGAAGATATACCGCTGAATATCATATATGAAGATGAGTCGGTTATCGTGGTCGACAAGGAGGCGGGAATGGTCGTTCATCCCGGGCATGGCAACTACACCGGGACCATGGTCAACGCCCTTGCCTGGCATCTGAAAGATCTGCCCCTGTTTCAATCGGGGGAGATCAGGCCAGGGCTTGTTCACAGAATTGATAAAGATACTTCCGGCCTATTGGTGATAGCAAAAACGGAACTGGCACTTAACAAGCTGGCCAGGCAATTTTTTAACCGCACCACAAAAAGGACTTATGCCGCACTGGTTTGGGGACATTTTGACAAAGAAAGCGGCACCGTCGACGGGAATATCGGCCGGAACATAAGAGACAGACTTAAAATGCAGGTGTTCCCTGAAGGTGAACAGGGGAAACCTGCCGTTACGCATTATAAGGTAATGGAACAGCTGGGTTATGTATCCATGCTGGAGTGCAGGCTTGAGACGGGCAGGACACACCAGATCAGGGTACACATGGAATATATCGGCCATCCCATTTTTAATGATGAACGCTATGGCGGAGATAAAATACTACGGGGTACCACCTTTGCGAAATACAGGCAGTTTGTTGAAAATTGCTTCAGCATCATGCCGCGACATGCCCTTCATGCAAAATCGCTGGGTTTTATCCATCCCGAAACGGGCAGGGAAATGTTCTTCGATTCCGGGTTGCCTGCTGATTTTCAGCAGTTACTGGAGAAATGGAGGGGGTATAAGGGCAGTGAACAGTGAAACCTGCCTGCCGGCAGGCAGGCTTGTCACTTGTCACTGTTTAATTTCTTCCCCGAACCTATATGCATCAATGGGGGCGCAGCTGCATACCAGGTTCCTGTCGCCATATGCATCGTCCACCCGGCCTGAGCCCGGCCAGAATTTGTTGTCTGCCGTCCAGGGCAGAGGAAAGGCGGCTGTATAACGTGAATAAGGATGAACCCATTCATCAGCGGCTATGATTTCCTGTGTGTGAGGTGCGTTTTTCAATACGTTATCCACCAGGTTACCCGATTTTTTTATTTCCAGGATTTCATGGTAGATGGATGTCAGTGCTTCGGCGAAACGGTCCAGTTCTTGTTTTGACTCACTTTCGGTGGGCTCAATCATGAGTGTCCCGTGAACGGGGAATGACAATGTGGGGGCATGGAACCCATAATCCATAAGCCTTTTTGCTATGTCGGTTTCGGTAATCTCAGCCATAGGTTTGAATTCCCTGCAGTCAAGGATCATCTCATGGGCTACGAAGCCATTCTCACCTTTGTAAAGCACGTTGAAACAATCCCTTACCCTGGCCGCGATGTAATTCGCGTTCAGAATAGCTACCCTGGTTGCCATGGCAAGGCCTTCACCACCCAGCAGGCAGCAATAGGCATGACTTATGGTTAAAATGCTGGCGCTGCCGAAGGGAGCAGAAGCCACCGCTGTTGTTCCGTTTATCCCGCCGGTGGAGACCATGGTATGGGTAGGCAGGAATTCAACCAGGTGGTCAGCAACGGCAATGGGACCCATGCCGGGGCCACCACCCCCGTGAGGAATGGCAAATGTCTTATGAAGGTTGAGATGACACAGGTCGGCACCGATGAGTGCAGGTTTGGTAAGTCCTACCTGGGCATTCATGTTTGCGCCATCCATATATACCTGTCCACCGGCATCGTGGATTACCCTGATCATCTGCCTTATTCCGCTTTCAAATACGCCATGGGTGGATGGGTAGGTGATCATGAAGGCAGCCAGGCTGCGGCTGTGAGTTTCAGCTTTCTCTTTCAGGTCGCTGATATCGACATTCCCGCTGTCGTCGCATTTTACCACAACAACCTCCAGTCCCGCCATAGCGGCACTTGCCGGATTGGTTCCGTGAGCTGAGGCCGGTATGAGCACCACATTCCGGTGCCCTTCTCCCCGGCTCTGATGGTATTTCCTGATCACCATCAAACCGGCATATTCACCGGCAGCCCCTGAATTTGGCTGAAAAGAAACGGCTTCAAATCCGGTGATTACCTTAAGGAAATTGCCCAGTTCCGCAAATAGCTGATGATAACCCTCAGCCTGGTCAAGGGGGACAAAAGGATGGATGTTCCCGAATTCAGGCCAGCTCAGGGCAAACATTTCCACGGCAGCATTCAGCTTCATGGTGCACGAACCAAGGGAGATCATGGAATGGGTCAGCGAAAAATCCTTCCGTTCGAGCCGCTTTATATACCGCATCATTTCTGTTTCTGAATGGAACCGGTTAAATACCTCGTATTGCATGAATTTGCTTTCACGGGAAAAAGAGGGGTTAAAAAATATTTTTTCTTCCAGTGCGCTGACGGGTGAAACATGTTTCTGAACGGCACGCGAAAAAACATCAATAATACGGTTCAGATCGGTGATGGTTGTTGTTTCATCCAGACTTATATCAACGCAGCGGCTTTTCGGATCCCGGGGGTACCGGAAATTCATTTCCTGTTCCAGCGCCAGCGATCTGATGGTTTCAACAGAAACCTGTTCAGGCAGTTCAATATCGAGGGTATCAAAGAAATTGCTGTTGTGCTGCCGGTATCCCAGCATTTTCAGTTTCTCCCCCAGCAATCCTGCTGACCGGTGGATGGTAAGGGCGATATCTTTTAGTCCCGCAGCTCCATGATACGTGGCAAACAAGCCAGCCATGGTAGCCAGTAATGCCTGGGATGTGCAGATATTGGAGGTAGCCCGTTCCCGTTTGATATGCTGTTCGCGTGTTTGCAGCGCCATGCGGAGTGCATATTTGCCGTGTTTGTCAACGGTAACTCCGATGATGCGGCCGGGGAGGAAACGCCTGAACTGATCGCGTGTTGCAAAGTATGCAGCATGAGGCCCCCCATACCCCATGGGTATTCCAAGCCGCTGGGTTGACCCAATGGCCACGTCGGCACCCCATTCACCCGGAGGTACAAGGATGGCCAGGCTAAGGATATCTGCCGCAACAGCAACGGTCACTCCGCTGGCATGAGCTGTTTCGACCAGCCGGCGATAATCCCTGACCTGCCCTTTTTGGTCAGGATATTGCACCATCAACCCAAAAACGCCCTTTTCCCCGCTGAAATTCTCGCATGAACCGGTCACCAGTCTGATACCCAATGCTTCGGCACGGGTTTTCAGCACATCGAGGGTCTGGGGAAATAATCCTTCATCCGCAAAAAATACATTCAATCCGCTCTTCACGGCCTCTTTTGAACGGGCATTAACCATCATGATCATGGCTTCTGCCGCAGCAGTTCCCTCATCCAGCAACGATGCATTGGCAAGTTCCATTCCCGTAAGTTCCGTGATGACGGTCTGGTAATTCAGCAAGGCCTCGAGTCTGCCTTGTGATATCTCCGCCTGATAAGGAGTATAAGAGGTATACCATGAAGGGTTCTCCAGCACATTACGCTGGATAACCGCCGGAAGGACGGTCCCGTAATAGCCCATCCCGATATAGGATTTGTATAATTTGTTTTTCCGGGCAATATCACGCAGCCGGTTGTAGTATTCATATTCTGATATCCCATCAGGCAGCTCAAGTGGTTTCTGCATGCGTATATCGGAGGGGACGGTTTTATCGATTAATTCATCCAGTGAAGAAAGTCCCAGTAATGCGGTCATCTTGCTGATCTCCTCTGGCCTGGGGCCCAGGTGGCGATAAATAAACTGTGGTGAAGTCATATAGTATTTGTTGATTTGTTGATTTGTTGATTTGCTTTACCCTCCGAAGCTTCAGCGAAGGAGGGTTGTGGTTGCCTGCCTGCCGGCAAGGCAGGTTATGGTTATTGTCGGTTGTGGGGTTGTCTTTGTTCTTTGTACTTTTGTCTTGGTTCTTGATTCTTGGTTCTTGGTTCTTGGCTCCTTTTCTGCTCCGAAGATCCGTATTATCCTGCCTGTAAAAAAGGATTTGTATCATATTCGTGACCGATTGTTGTGGCAGGGCCGTGGCCTGGATAAACAACGGTTTCGCGGGGTAATGCCATGAGTTTTTCTTTAATTCCTTGTACCAGGGTTTTATGATTTCCTCCGGGCAGATCAGAGCGTCCAACACTTCCGTTGAAAAGCACATCACCGGAAATTACCAGTTTGCTTTCTTTGGAATACAGTACGATGCTTCCGGGTGAATGGCCTGGAATATGGAAGATCAATAAAACTGAATTCCCGAAACAGACTTCATCTCCGTCTTCCAATATCCGGTCAGGTTCCGGCGATTGTTCCGCATGAAAGGAGAACAAATCAGCAAAATGCCGGGCCCGTCCGATCAAAAAGCTATCCTGCGCATGCAGGGCCAGGGGTATTTTATATGTCGACTGGACAAAGCGGTTTCCTGCAATGTGATCAATATGGCCATGAGTATTTATCAGCATCACAGGTTGCAATGACTGGTCAGTAATATACCCGGTAAGTTCGGATTGCTGTCTGGCATTGTTGCAGCCAGGATCAATGATAATGCACTCTTTGGATTCATCCGATAAAATATAGGTGTTAACCTGAAATTCATTAAAAACAAAGGCTTTTACTGCAATCATCCTGCTATGAATTTAATAACCAATACGATGCAACGTTCATTCTTTTCCTTTGATCATGGGGACAAAGACAAACCAGCCTTTTTCCTGTGTAGTAAAATCACCGGGACCATTCTTTTCCACAAGGGTCATCACCTGTGAACCTGAGCCTCCGACAGGGACAACCATCTTGCCTCCTGTTTTCAGTTGTTCTATCAACGTTGCAGGTATTTCAGGGGCAGCCGCGGTAATCAGGATCCTGTCGAAAGGGCCATAGGTCGGAAGGCCCTGGTATCCGTCACCATAAAAAAAGGATGGCTTATATCCCATTCGGGGGAGCTGCATCTGCACTTTCAGGTAGAGTTCTTTCTGACGTTCGATAGTGTATACCCTGGCTCCCATTTCAACCAATACTGCAGCCTGGTAACCTGATCCGGTCCCGATCTCAAGCACTTTATCAAGGGGCTTCACATCGAGGAGCTCAGTTTGAAATGCTACGGTATAGGGCTGTGAAATGGTTTGTCCCGATCCGATAGGGAATGCCTGGTCCTTGTAAGCAAATTTAATAAAGCCGCTGTCCATGAATAAATGACGCGGTACTTTCCGAATGGCCTCCAGTACCCTTTCATCCCGGATCCCTTTTCTGCGGATCTCTTCCACCAGCTTTTCCCGCAGTCCCTTATGAAGATAATTGTCTTCCATTAGCAAGGTGCAATTTTAAGCATAACTTCCCTTATCAACAAAAATAGTTGATAAGTTGAATCTAAAAAAAACTTTCATGACTTCTAAATATTTTATGTTTGTGCAAATACCTTTGGAATGATTAAGCTCGGGATTATAGGGCAACCGTTATCGATAATTTCTCATCTGCCGGCATCGGACCGTATGAACGAAATCACATGGACAGGGTTTTTCTCAGAAAATGCTTATGAACCAGAGGGTTCCATCCCATTCATGCACAATATCAGGAGTGCTGAGATGCTGATTGGAAATTCCGACGCATTGATCATTTCAGAGGATAAAAGCGAGTATTATAACCTTGCCGTTATGGCCCTGAAACATGCCAGGCATTTATTCCTGCCCGTAGCGCTTGTACAGACGACTGCTGAGGCCAACAAACTGATAAAACTGGCCAATGAAGCCAATGTGATCCTTAAAGTGCACAAGCCAGGCATCTTTCCCGCTGATTTTAAAAAACAATTTGCCTTCAATGGTAATATTTGGCTGATTGAACTGCATCATTATGCCAACGTAACGGAAGATAATCCGGGAAAAAGGCTTTTTAATAATCTTCTGCATAACCTTGATTTTATTCTTGGCCTGACCCGTTCCAATGTTGTCAGTATGAAGGCAACAGGACTGAACATGCTTTCTTCGGGTGTGGACATCATCAATGCCCGCATTGACTTTGACAACGGCTGTTCAGCCACGGTTACCTGCAATTGTGCGTCCGTAAGGGATGAACATGTCGGCACCATAGTGCTGAAAGACAAAATAATGCGCATTGATTTTATCAGCGAAGATGCCGTTGTATGGAATATTACCCGGTCGGATCAGATTAACGGTACCATTACCACGGATAAACTCAGCCTTCTGCATGGCAATGATCTTACGGAAAGCCTTTTGTCCTTCATAACCCTGCTCAATGACCAGAACCGCATGCTGGTAAATTTGGAAGATGGTTTCAAATCTTTTATCCTGGCCACCAGGATCATGGACCGGGTGAACAAGAATACGGTGCGTACGGCATGAGCGGGGTGGAGAGGGTAAACGGTAATCGGTAACCGGTTATCAGTAATCGGTTTTTGGCTAATGGCTATCAGCTAAACTCCATGATTATCAGATTTTTACTAACTTCTATCTACTAACTTCTGACTTCTATCTCCTATAATAAAAAATACTTTGACAAAAGCTATTTCAGATATTAAAACTTAATTATACTTTTGTGCCTCTTTATGAAACAACCTTTTGATATAAGAATACATAGATAGTATTCTTTACATAACTTGAAATGGACAATACCGAAGGAGTGAGATTTAATCCTATTAAGGTAAACCGAAGAATCCAGCTCGCAAAATACGTTGTGTCGGATTTCATTACTGCGGCCATGAGCTGGAGCCTTTTTTATTTTTTCCGCAAAGTCTATATTGAGCCACAGAAATTTGGCCATCCTATTGGCATTGAACTGGATACAAGGTTTTTTTTAGGATTGACTGTTATTCCCGTTTTCTGGTTGCTTATCTACTACCTGTCAGGATATTATCGCGATGTTTTCAGAAAATCCAGGCTCAGTGAGTTATGGCAGACCATTGGCAACACCCTGATAGGGGTTATTATCCTGTTCTTTACCCTGATCCTTGACGATGTTATCCGGTCTTATTCCAATTATTATATTTCTTTCCTGGCCTTATTTTCCTTCCATTTCATGCTCACCTATATTCCCCGGGTAATAATAACAACGCGGACCACCCATAAGGTGCACCAGGGAAAGATCGGTTTCAACACCCTGCTGATAGGGAGCAATGCAAAAGCTGTGGAGGCTTATCTTGATATAAAAAACCAGGCTCAGAGCAATGGGAACTTTATTGTCGGATTTGTCAACGTTAACGATAAGTCACCGTATATGCTTGAAGAACATTTACCCCACCTCGGCAACATTGATGATGTAAAAGGGATCATCGAAAAGTACAAGATAGAAGAAGTAATCATAGCCATCGAATCAACGGAGCATGATCGCATCAACCGCATCATCAATAAGCTTATTGATACCAATGTATTGATTAAAGCCATACCTAGCATGTATGACATTCTCACCGGCAGGGTCAGAATGTCTTCCATTCTGGGGACTCCCCTTATTCAGATTTCCCATCAGCTGATGCCCGCCTGGCAGGAAAACGTAAAAACAGCGTTTGATTACTTCATAGCTACCTTAGCCCTGTTAATTTCCGCACCGGTTATGCTGTTTCTCATTGCAGGCGTAAAATTGTCGTCAAAAGGTCCGGTTTTCTACAGTCATGAAAGAATAGGCCGTTATGGTAAACCCTTTACCATATATAAATTCAGGTCGATGTATATGAATGCCGAAAAGAATGGGCCTGAATTATCCTCGAGAAATGATGAACGGATCACTCCCTTTGGCAGGTTTATGAGAAAGGCAAGGCTTGACGAGATCCCGAATTTTTTTAATGTGCTGAAAGGAGAAATGTCCCTGGTAGGTCCCAGGCCTGAACGGAAATATTTCATTGACCAGATCATCAAAAAAAATCCGCATTATGTCCACCTCCTTAAAGTGAAACCGGGCATTACATCGTGGGGACAGGTAAAATACGGGTATGCGGAAAATGTTGATCAGATGGTTGACCGGCTGAAATATGACCTGATTTATCTGGACAATATGTCCATGTTTGTCGATCTTAAAATTCTGATTTACACCCTGTCTACCATACTCAAGCGGACCGGGATCTGAATCACAGCAGCGAAATTTGCTTTAGCGGCAGGTAAACCGGCCCTTCCGGTTTCAGTATGCTTTCATAAAAGACTATCTCCGTAATGCTGACCGTTCCAAAAGATGCATGCTGATATTTATCCAGCAGCATATTCAGCTGTTCCCGTTGCCTTATTTCTTTCACCCTGCCAATAGTCAGATGCGGAAGGAATTCCGTTTCGTCTGCTGCAAATCCAAAAGGCAGAAGCCCTTCATGGATGGAATTTACCGCTTGTTGAAGGGAGGGACATGGTTCTGTTCCAATCCAGATAATATGTGGATTATGAAGATTTTTAAACAATCCGACAGCGCATAATGTCAGGGTCATGACGGGGATCTTGCTCAATGGGACTGATACGGCGTTTATAATACCTTGAACGGTATTTTCAGGAGTATCACCCAGGAATTTCAGGGTCAGGTGCAGCTGATCCGCAGGGATCCACTTAATTTTTTCGCCTTTCAGCTGATTTCTTATCTCCGGCAGAACGCCGGCCATAATATCATTAAGGGGGATATCGATAGCGAAAAAAGTTCTTTTCATTATGCTTGATCGCGGGTATTAATGCTGCTGATCCTCTGTATTAAAATGATCATGCCATGCAAGAAAAGGTCAAAGGACACCTTTTTCGATCATCACTACAATCTCATTGATCAGCTTATCTTCTCCTTTTTCATCAAAAGCCCATTTGAGGTTCGATCCGAACAGCCTTGCGAGGGTTTGCCAGAGAAATGCCTTGAAATTGCCCTGGAGCTCTTTAACCACTTCATAAGAAGTATGTCCGGTCTCCCTGTCAACCAATTTTATAAGGATGCGGCCCTGGGTTAGGGTCAGCTTCTTGAGGTCATCTTCATATTGGTTCATGATCTCAGCTTCAACACGTTTAATGTATTCTTTCTGCTGTTTTTCCGTTTTGAGGGTTGCCAGGGTTGCATCAATCTCCCTGAATTTCTGACCGGCTATCTTGGCATAAGGGTAAACGCGTTTCACGTTGCGAATAAGCTTGCGGTAACGCTGCATATCACGGTTGTTTTTAAACTTCCGGGTGGGGAAAATATAGGCTTCTTCAATGGCAGAAAGAAATGCCGTATCACCGTTCTGAATGATACCCCACAGCGGAAATGGGCCAGCCGAGAGTAAAAGCGTGTCCTGCCCTTTAATTAAGAATGACACCCATGAGATCAATAATCCGGTAAAAAGTATTCTTTTCATATTTCGTTACTCTCCTTACAAAGAGCATACCATATTTCGTTAAACGAAAAAAAATCAAAGATGTTTATGGATCAACTTTATTTTTGTGGCTAAGTTATTACATTTATGCCCGCTTACAAACGATGATGCAGATCATTTTTTGATAAGGTATTTGTCCGGTGATAAGGCATTCACTATCTTTACAAAAACCGAGGACATGGACAAAAACGACAGGGATTATACCAACGGAGAGATTACGGTTTTCTGGAAGCCTGCCAAATGCATTCATGCTACCACCTGCTACCGTGAGCTGATCGAGGTCTTTAATCCCCGCAAGCGGCCGTGGGTGAACATGAACGGCGCCTCTACCCAGGAAATTATCAGGGTGGTAAAATTGTGCCCGACCCAGGCACTTGACTTTGCGTATAACAAGGATCTTGTTGCTGAGAACAAAGAAAAAGGAAAGGACATAGTACCGGAAGACGTGCCGGAAGTCAGGGTCATGAAAGACGGCCCAATTGTGTTTCGCGGTAACTTCCGCATCATGGGCACGCAAGGGGAGGAACTGAAACCCATGAAGATACAGTCAATATGCCGGTGCGGGGAATCTCTTAGCATGCCTTTTTGCGATGGCACGCACCGGAAAACAGGATTTACTGGGGAATAACCAAATAAATAATTATGGAAAAGGAGCCGGTCGAGGTAACCATCACCAAGGGTGGACCCATTCATGTAAAAGGATTCTTTTCATTGAAGGATTCCTCGGGCCACGCAGAGATCAAAGAACAGGATATATACCTGTGCCGGTGCGGCGGATCATCGAACAAGCCATTCTG
>CAYWCR010000010.1:15075-28364 GCA_964456825.1 uncultured Bacteroidales bacterium | reverse complement strand
TTTTGCTTATCAAATGCATGCATTATATACGTGCCTGGCAAATAATCACTTACTTCAATATCAAATGCTGTTAAATATTTTTCCTGCGATTGTTTGAAAATCAGATTACCATAAACATCATAAACCTCAACCTCATATTGATCTGAAAATGGCTCATTCAAACAAATCCTTACTTTATCACGGGCCGGATTTGGAAATAATTGAGCAGTTTCAATATTTTCATAGATATCATTATTTATTAAGGTTGGCATGTTTGACATAATAAGAGTATGAGTCCAGATATGATGACCGTCTTCTTTTAGCCATTTATAGGAAGCCATCTTTAATCCCTCGCCTGCAGCAGGATCCAGATATAAGACATCTTGTTTATAGATTCCATAAACTACAAGATAATGAGAAAGTTGCCCCGGCATTTCCCAGCGGATGATAAAAGGACGGCCATTATTAATCTCATTCCTGATTTCATAACATGTTAATGAATCTTGTATTAACGAACTCCTGATATTCCCGAAACGAAACAAAATATCCTGAACGCTGCCCTCAATTTCTGACAATTCAGTTGAAAAATTGCAATCAGGATTTAAGGCGTCACAGCAAGGCCTCTCCTCAGGTTTATACCAACCTGATGTTCTAATATACTCGGCCATTTGGCATTGCTCTGTTGGATAACCATAATAATCCAGGACACATTGGGAAGCTGCAGCCCAATGCCAATTACTTTTTTCCCGAAACACCTCAGTTATAGGTAACTTCTGACCATTTAATGTCCCGGATTGCATGACAAGAACCATTAAAAGGATATTAATGTTTTTCATGGCTTATGGTTTTAATAATTTGGTTTAACCTGAAAATACACTATTAGTTAATATGGACTTGAGCTAAAAGAGGTATATAGATAATGGTAAAAATGAAATTTGTGCAAAAACCATGCCAGATAATTGGCTCATTATCATTAAATAAAGAATTTACCAAATCCAATTCCCCAAGTTTTTAGCCACGCCGGGTAATGTTATAAAACTGCAACATTGTAGTTTCAATAAACATGAATAAATGCAGTTTCACACTTTCCTACTTTTAAATCCAACCACTCATAATCCCATGCCGCTTCATTTAGCCTTCTGCAGGCAAGCGTCATCTGATGTTCTGAATCATAAAAAGCAACAAATTGTTTTTCATCTTCCGTGAATAAGGCAAAATTCACCGGGAAAGAAGCGGGGACTTTTGCGACGGGGATGGTGATATATTTGTCAGATACGGCATTGGGTTCAGCCTCATCCTGAACAGCAATGCTGCAAAACATTATGGAAGCCAATAAACAGTTCAAAATCATGATACGGTATTTTCACTTGTGAATAATTGCCCGGTAAAAAACCTTAATGCATGCTTATTATAATCCTTCGCCAAGCGCATAAACAGCAAAAGATCCCAGCCAGTGACCACCTTCATAAGTATCACCAACAAGATTGGGCAGTGAATAATTCACATGCTCATTGGCAACCTGTATCAGGTGTTTGTATTCCGGGTATTGATTGGCCAATCCATACATTACCCAGGCACGGCTGAAATTCAGTCCATCCAGGTGCACAAGTTTCCCATCCGTGCGGTCAGTTACTTCCCCAACCTCCAGGGTGAACTTTTTATCTTTAAGCTGGGGTGCAAATTGATCTATCCAGTCATCAAACTCATTTTTACTTAAGATCCGCCTCATCAGGTCAATTTCTTCAAAGCAGGGAGAGAGAAAATCGTACCCGCCGGGTTCCCAACTTAAGGGACAGCCTGCATCATTTAAATAAAACTCCCTTGTCCTGGTTTCAATAGCGGTTTTTAACAATTCATGGCCGGTAGTATTGGCATAATCCCATGCAAATGATAACCCGAAAGCCGTATTGGTATGTTCGCCTACCCTGATGGGATATTTCAGTTTGGGCAAGAATTCGATGTACTTTTCCGCAATGAGATCGGTTAAGGGTTTTAGATTGCCTTCCAGTTCGCGGGCCAGCGGATCGTTCCAGGTATGCAATTCTTCGGCAAGTTTTAAAAGCCAGGCCCAGCCGTAGGTCCGTTCATAGGATTTATCCTGTTCTCCGTTAAAATAAAGTACTTCCAGCCTGATGTTTTCTTTCGTAATGTTTTCCTGAAGTTTTTGTTTGATAAATGCTGCCTGCTCAAGGCTGGGAAAATCCTTCAACAGTTTTACCAGTGACCAATGCCCGTGAACTGCTGAATGCCAGTCGAAACAACCAAAAAATGCAGGATGCAGCTCGTGTGGTTCCCCAAGGTCTTCTTTTCCGCCCAGTGTTTGGCTGAGTTTGTTTGGATATTCAGTTTGCATGCAAGCCAGGGGTAATGCTGCCAGTTTATTAGCCTGTTCAATGGCCAAACGTATAGGTTGCTGAATTGTTTTTTCAGATTTTTTATTTTGCTGGCTGCAACCTGGCAGAATGATCAGCACTATTATATGAAAAATAATCCTTGCTTTTTTCATGCAGTATTCAGATTTTATCTATGTAAAACTACCAATTCCTCTTTAACAGATTGAAAAATCAACCCTCCTGCGCTAAAGCTTCAGTAACAGGGTAAAGTCAATGCAAATCAACCGATCACCAATCAAAAAAATCAACCAATATTCTCTGTATGTTTAATCAACATCTCAATCTCATCCAGGTGTAATTTCAAATGTCTGAGATAATCAATAATTCCGTCCTTCAGCGAGATCAGCCTATCTTCGCTGTAATGCCATTGATTTTCCATCTTCTCAGGATTTACATGTTGCATTACATGAACAATATGCAGGTTAGCATACTTCCAGAGATTTACCATAATCTTCCAGTCTTCTTCCTGGTAGTGCTGAATGGCAATCCACCGGTCGTTGTTCCCGTTGGTGGCATAGTTGGGGAACCGCAACGGGCTCGGCTGGTAATGCAGATGAACGATCCGGTGTGTATTGTTCGAAGCCGAATCGATCATATGCCCGACGATCTGTTTTATGGTACGATTCTGGCTATTCCTTCTTTCCGTGATTACATCAATGGGAAGGTTCAACAGTTTGGGCTCCCATTCATCAACCAGGGTAATAATTCCCTGAACAACAGGTTCGAATTCTCTGATCATTGATTTCTATGTTATTGGTTATGGTTACCTTTTCACCAGTTTCTGAATGATGTTGCCATGGGAACCGGACATTTTAATGAAATATAATCCTGTTTTCAGATCCTCTATGATATAGGTATTGAGTCCCTGTTCAACAGGCAGTATTCTTATCAGCTTGCCATTCGGATTAAACAGTTCACCATGATGAACGGCAATATCATTGCATTCGAGGTGGATTATTTCATAGGCCGGATTTGGATACAGTATCAGCAATTCCGATCCGGGGATCATCTCTTTCGATAGCGCCACTGATGTCAGATTACGGATGCCAGTATTATCAGGGGCAATACTATCAGGTTGTATTCCGAAGTCCTCATCCATGCGTGTTATTTTGCCTGAACGGGTGGGATCATCTATGCTGGGGTCGGTTTCCTTTTGCGCTATAGCGGCTAACGGAACAAGCATCAATAGAATCAATAGTTCCTTCATATCATTATCTTTTCCAGTTCTGAATCTCCAGAATATTCCCTTCCGGGTCTTTTGCATAGATCACTTTAATTTTTCCGACTCCCGCAATGTCCTTTTCAACCAGCTCTCCGTATGCCATCCCACCGTGGTCCAGAAGCTTCTTCATCATCGTTTCCACATCGTTTACGTGAAATGCAATATGTCCGAATCCCTGATCATTGATTAACGGTTCATTGGTTCTGCCGGTAAACCCGTTATACTGAAAAATTTCAAGTGTGGGTCCATCCTGATAGCCTGGCAATCTTAAATGAATACCCCTGATTGCTGAGCCTTTTATATGGGTGAGTTTTTCAATCCATTCACCGGAAAGATCTCTTTCCGGATATACAGGTTCGCAATCAAACACATCCATGTAAAACCGGGCAAGCTTTTTCCAATCCCTGGCAATTATGTTGGTATGGACAAATTTGATCTTATTGCTCATGGCATGTCCGACCGTTAATCGTTGGCCTAAAATAACATTAATTCCTATATGCAGATATAAAAAGCAGTGACAAAAACGGTTTGTTATGAAGTTTATGACGGGTTGACTTCCTGTACCACTTTGCTGCGTTCGCCAATTTGCTGGCGCCACATGGCATAATAAAGGCCTTTTTGCGCAAGGAGCTGATCGTGTGTTCCCGTTTCAACGATCTTACCCATTTCGAGCACGTAGATCACATCGGCATGCATGATGGTTGACAGACGGTGGGCAATGAGGATGGTGATCTGTTCGCGCCTGTCGGAGATCAGCCGGATGGTTTGCGTGATATCCTCCTCGGTCACTGAGTCGAGGGATGAAGTGGCTTCATCGAAGATCAGTAGCCGGGGCTGGCGGAGCAATGCCCTGGCGATGGAGAGGCGTTGCTTTTCACCGCCCGATAGTTTGATGCCATTCTCACCGATCATAGTATTGATACCCTTGGCGGCCCGTGAAAGGAAATGAGTTGCCTGCGCTTTGTCCAGGGCTTCTATGATCTCGTCGTCGGTAGCGTCCACTTTTACCAGCTGCATATTTTCTTTTATGGTGCCGGCATATAACTGGGTTTCCTGGGTCACAAAGCCGATCTGCCTGCGAAGCGGGTTGTAGCGGATATTCCTGGATGAAGCCTTGTTGAAGAAAATGGAACCCCTGTCCGGCGTATATAGCCCGACGAGCAATTTTACCAGGGTGGATTTCCCTGACCCGGAAGGCCCGACAATGGCGATGGTTTCTCCTGACCGGACATCAAAAGAGATGCCGTCAATGGCATTAAATGAGGAAGTCCGGTGACGGAAAATCACGTTTTCGAAACGGATCAGTTCCAGTGTGCCGATCTCGTCGGGGTTTTCAGGACGGCGCTCGATGGGCTTCTTCATGAGCGTATCGAAATTGCTGATGGATGCATCCACTTCACGGTATTGCAGGATTATATTTCCCAGGTCCTGCAAAGGGCCGAAGATGGTCGTTGAGATAAACTGCATGGCAATGAGCTGGCCTGTCGTCAGCACATGGCGGAAAATGAGCCAGAGCAGGATGAATAAAATAGATTGCTTGAGCAGGTTGAGGGTAATCCCCTGGGTAAAGGTCAGCGAGATAACCTTCCGCGCTTTTTTTATCTCAAGATTGTATATATCCAGTGTTTGTTTGCTGAGCCGTTTGATTTCCTGGTAGGTAAGGCCAAGGCATTTAATCAGTTCAATATTCCGCAGTGATTCGGTGATAACGCCGGACAGGAGGTAGGTTTCACGGTTAATGGACCGCTGGACGGTTTTGATCTTTTTCGAGAGCAAGCCTGTCAGCGTACCCAGCACGCCTATGCCGATAAAGAAAACGGGGATCAGGAGCCAGCTTTTTGTAATGCTGTACCATATGAGAAAGCCTATACCAATAATGGAAGAAAATAAAATATTGATCAGGGAGTTTACAAAGCGCTCCGTATCCATTTTCACTTTCTGCATGAGAGAGATGGTCTCTCCGCTGCGGCTTTGTTCGAACTCCTGGAAAGAAAGGCGCAGGGTTTGTTTCAGCCCTTCGTTGAATACTTCCATCCCGAACCTTGCCACTGCTTTGCGTGAGAGGTATTCCTGCAGCCCCTTGAAAAGCCTGGCCAGCACTGCGATGGAAATGGCCAGCGCAAGCCAGAAGAGGACACCCCTGACAAGCTCTTTTTCGGGAAGGTCACTGTGGCCCGAGGCATAATTATCGATAATCCTGCCAAAAATAATCGGATCGATGAGGTTTAGCAGTTGAGCTGCCAACGCCAGCCATAAAGAGACAATGATCAGCCCCTTGTGAGGTTTCAGGTATTTCCAGAGGATTTTCATGACAACCTTTCAAATTTCAAATATAGTTTATTAATCAATCACATCATGATGCACCTGTAATTGATCCCTGCCTGACGGCTAGGCAGGCCCGTCGAGGATATTGGGGATACGGGCAGTAACAGCATAAATTGCTTTCCCTCACCCGCCGTACTTTTTTTCCCCGAAATTTTATATATTTACTTCATACTCTATCAAAGGGGACCTGAAACCTTTAATTTAACACCTGTTTATTAATAATTTTAACAAAAGCCACCTAATCATGAAAAAGACTCATCTGAAACAAATCACCTTCTTCGTTGTCCTTATTCTTGCATTTTGCCTGAACGTGAACGGACAGAAAAACATCCTTTTCCTGGGCAGGGGAACCCTTGGCACCCATGCTGCCGATCAGGACCTTTACGACAAGCTGGGAACCTGGGGATATACCGTTAACTATATTACAGAGCTTCCTGCCACTGCAGCAGATTATTCGGGATATATGGGAATCGTTATGAATGAAACCATTGGCTCAGGATCTGTAACCACCTTTTCAGCCAATAATTACCCCATACCCTGCATCTGTCTTGAAGGATGGGCAGTTCTTGCCAACCGCTGGGGCGGCTGGGTCAGCGATGAATCAGGGACAGACCCGAAAACCGACTGGGACCAGCATTCCGGGGCCGGGGCTGACGGACAGGTTATTATCATAAAGGATAACAACCATTATATTACCAAAAGCTATTCTTACAATGAGCCGGTGGCATGGTCAAACTCCACGGTGGAAGCCACCCTGGCAATTACCAATCCGGTTTCTTTCAAGGAAGTGAACCGTAAGTACTCAGCCATGCTGGCGCAGTGTAAATCCTTTCAGGAATCCGGATACTACACCATGGTCACCGTAGATTCAGCAGAGGCAGGCTTTCCGAACCGGATGTTTGTCTGGGGGATGGTATCTGCCGGAATAGAAGGTGCTGATCCCTTCACCGAACATTCCGCCACGGAAGAATACTTCAGAATCATTGAGAAAGCCTGCGAATGGACTTTTGAAGGCAAAGGATTAACCGCTATCGAGGAACAGGACTACAGCATGAATGTTGCCGTATTTCCGAGCCCTGCTGCAGATGTAATCAATGTCAGATATTTTATAACCGGTAATACAGATATTGTAAAAGTATTCCTGACAAGCATCAGCGGGCAGGAGCTGAAAGTGACAACACCTTCACAACATGCAGCGGGGTACAATTTTATTACCTTTGATGCCAGGGATTTCCCGGCCGGGATTTACTTCGTTAATGTGCAGTTAAACGATATAATAATTACGAAAAAAATAGTGGTTGAATAAGCATCACCTATACACCCTACGAGGATCCCCCCCACCCTCGTAGGGTGGTAGGTTGGACAGCACTGCCCAGAGCAGGCAAAACAGGGCAAAGCCAAAGGCTGCAAAAGCGGTTAGTTTTTTAAAGGTTTGTTGATTCATATCCTTATTTTTTTAATTAATCGGCAGCAAACGAAAAGTGCATCTGTACCATTTTCCATTGACCATCCCTTTTTTCCAGTACTCCCGTCCACCTTGTATTCTCCCAGTTAGCAGGCTGGCCTTTCCATTCGTTTATGTCATCCAGGATACAACTAAACCAGGCCACCTCGCAGGACTTTGAAAACGTGACTTTCAATTCCCTGATTTCATACCGTATGGCTTTAAAATCAGGATGCATCCAAAAAGCCTCCGCCTTTTTGAAATCTTGAAATCCTTTTACGATCCTGCCATCTGGTTGAACTTCGATATAATTTGTGTCATTGGCAATAATGCTGTACAACAAATTTAAATCTTTATTTTTCGCCCATCCGATACTATTATGAATGGCTTTTTCAACAAGCTGTTTTTCTTCGGAAATATCAGTACGGCATCTTTCCTTCTGGCAGTTCAACAACATAAGGGAGAGGCCCATAACAGATCCTATGGTTTTCGTAAAAAAACTATGCATAGTAATTTGTTTTTTAGGTGCATACAATTTAAAACAATTTGTCAGACCGGCAAAAAGGAATAATGTACAAACAAATTGTCATTTATGAAACAATTCATCGTCATCCCATTTTGCAGGATTGTCTTTTATGTATTCAGAAATCCGGGCATAGGATTCATTATCGCGTAAAATGGTTTCGTAATAATTTCGCTGCCACAATTGGCCGTTAAATGGTTCCCAACCATATCGGTCAATTCCCCTGATGTATTCAATGGTTACGATGGATTTAAATGCCCCTATAATATTTCCGATACCGGTGTTTTTTCTTGTAGGGGCGACCCTTGTGGTCGCCCTTAAAACAAATCCGGATTTTTCATCATGGGCGACCTTTGTGGTCTCTTTTCCTGGTGTTTTAATCGATTCATCAAGGGCGACCACAAGGGTCGCCCCTACATTCGCCACCCCGTCAGAAATTTCAAGAATGGCATGAAAATGGTTTGGCATGATCACATAGGAATGTAATCTCACATTTGGGAAACGCTGAGATATTTTTAACCATTCATTTTCAACCATAACACCGGCATCATTCAATACGTTTTTTTCATTTTCGATTCTCCCTAACAAACACAATCTGTCTTTTATACATATCGTAATATAATATAATCCTGTCTGTGAATAATCGTAACCTTTTAAACGAACGCTTCTACGATTATGAACGATCGGATTATATTTCATGGAAATATTACATTTATTCCACAGTGCTGCTTTTGCCTAACTGACCTATAGATTATTTGCTCTAACAGATCAATGCTTTGGATCCATAAAAATACAAAAATTTAACTATTTATTATAAAACCGGAAATAAACACCAATCACTGAATCATTATCCTGTAACCCTTCTTCTCTAAATCAGCAATTACATGCTGTTCCGGTATAAAAGAATATGCGACACAGTCAACATAAAACATGGTTTCTATCGGGTGTTCGGTATTGAAGATAACCAATTTGCCATCTGCGGCCTCTCCGAGCGGGGCCAGCTTTTTTATTTCAATGGCCCATTCCGGTTTTCGTTCCCTTATCTGAAGTATTTTGGTTTTTTCCAGGCTATACCGGATTGGCAATACTATCAGCAGAGATATTAAAAGAAACGGAATGAATTTATGCCTGAATCTGTTTCTGTATCGGTACAGATAGACGCAAAACAAGCTGATTATTATAAAAATTGAAGGAGCCGTAAACAAGGTATAGGCCTGCAACTTTGTTTGCGGAAATGAAAAAAAGATAAAAGGGATTAAAAACCAAACCAGCAAAGCAAGCCTTTTTAAATGAACAGGTTTTTTGAAAGCTTTGTAAACAAACCAGATTGCCGGTATATAGAACAATTCACCATACATTTTGCCCATGCATAAAAAATGAAACCAGCATGATTCACCGTGGCCTTCAATTCCTTCGGTGAAATGTTTCCATAATAGGCTTCTCTCATAAAAGGCTTCTGCCGGAAAATTCAAATGAATATAAAACTGCCAGGGAATGAATGTCAGGCAGGTTACAAAAGCAAGGACAGCAAAATCGGTCATGATCTTTTTGGGTGTGAATTTTCCGGAGTCGATCATGAGCAGCAGCCAGACGGGAAAAACAATAAAGGCAGGCAGCCACCGGGATAAAACCGCCAAACCGATGGAAATGCCTGAAAGAATATTGAATAACTGATTTCTGGTTTTAATATATTCCAACAGCAGTAATACTGCCAATGATATAAAAAAGAGGAAAAAGATATCAATATGGTCCGTAGCATATCTTCCGCCTGCCAGAGCTATAATCAGTCCGTGGATGGAATAGAGAAATGCTGCCATATAGGCTAATCTGGCGTTATAAAAATATAATGCAATCTGAAAAACAATGAGGATGCCAATGGTGGAAAGCAGGACGGACGGCAATCTGACAGCTATTTCATTGATACCGAATAACCCAATACTTAAGGCCATAGTCATGAGTGGCAATGGGGGTTTGTGCAACCATATATGATTTCCTGTCCAGTTCTTATAATCATAATCCAGCAGCGGATTATCATACAAGGTGGGTTTTAAGGGATGTCTTATCAGGTTTTTTGCTACCAGGGCGTGATATCTTTCATCCCAGGCATGCAGATAATGATCAGAAGCCACATATATCCTCAGCACCAAGCCATTTAACAATAAAAAGATCAAGGCTATTTTAATGGAATTCTTTTTAAACAGACGAAATGAATAAACTAAACAAACCACGCAAATGATAATAACGATAATGCCTGTAATCAAATTAGTCATAATCAGTGTTATCAATTTTCACCGTTTAAACGCTTTTCCGTCCATGCTTCTGCTTTATGAAACCTCTCACAGCAGTGGTAATATATGAGTATCAAACATGCTCTTTTTAATAATCTTTGTGTTTTGGTGCTTTGGCGGCATATTTTTCTGTTTTTCGTGTTTAAAACGAAAGCTGCATGGTGGCCCTTATGCCAAAACCGGTCACATCAGGATGGTCAAGATAGGAAAACCTCCACAGGGCATCAACCCTGAAAAGCCTGAAGATATTTTCAATGCCGGCATTGGCTTCATAATAGGGTTTGCTAAGTCCTGTAAGTCCTTCCGGGAAATGCATCAGGTTTTTATTCTCATCTGAAAGATGTCCGAACAATAGATTACAGCCGACAACCTCACGCCAGTGAAGGCTGCGTATAAGGGGTATGCGGTTGAGAAAAAAGCCCTGAAAATGCTGTTCTGCAAAAAGGCTTATATATTCATCACTGACAAATTCAAAATAATTCATCATGTTGAAAGCAAGCGGATCATAGACATAGGTTTCATTTCCTTCATGCAGTTTGAGCAACGGGTAAGGAAGGATTCCGAAAACTTTTCCGGCTGTCAGCCGGAACTTGAGGAATCCCATCGGATTTGTCTCAATCTTGTCCGATATTCTCATTCTGACTTTCCAGTATTCATAACTGCTGCCAAGGAAGTTCCCGGGACCGTATGTAAGGTCAAGGTCCAGCGTTGGATAAATAGAGCCAAGGCTTTTACGTTCAAACTTCCCCCACAGGAATTTTTCGCGGTATGCAAAATGCGTACTGAGGGTAAACTCAGCTGAGGTAAGGGTTGCCTTTGCCTCCGGATCGCCTTCGGGAGTATAATATTCAAAAGGCACAAAGGCGGAGGAATAAATTTTCTGATGATTGAAACTAATCCTGTTGGAAAATCCCAGCGCCCATTCATGTTCATAATAGAGATTATACTGGTCCACCAGGGTCAGTTTGAAGTTGGGATTACGCCTGGCAATGGAGGTCATGTAATTATCATCCAGAAAGGCGTTTTCGCTTTTGCCCAGCTGCTTTATATCATGAAGATATGAAATATAGGCCGTTCTACGGGGATTTACATTGACCATAAACATAAGGTACAAGCCATATTTGATCCGGTTATCCCTGAACCCATAGGCAATATGACCGCCGGGCATGATCTTCGTGCTGAAGGCATTACTGGTGCGTCCACCCAGCCTGAGCCTCAGGCCTTCAACGGGATTACCGCTAATGGTTGTATAGTATGGACCCAATTCAACAGGACCTGTTACAATATAATAATCGGCAAGCATGTTGGCGAGGCCATAGATGAATTTATAAGCCGGAACGTTTTTTACGGAATCCACCATGTTATAAACGTCAAGATCCTCGTTGCTCATTTCAGCCTTGCGGTTCTCCGTCCAATAGGATTCTTCCCTTTCGATATCATTTTCGAGAACATAGGTGTTGGTATTCATCTTTTTTACGGCTGCAGGTATGGGCAGGTCAAAAGCAATGCTGTCGTAAACGGCGATCTTCCTGCCAAAGAAACCATAGGATTTCTCAATCACGTTGAAATCAATGATCAGGTCTTCGCTTGTCAGAAACCATGTGGTATCGTTAACCTGGCTGTATTCCATGGTAGCTGTCATATCTTTCAGCAGATTGAGATTTACATCGGAGGATACCCTTAACTGGATTTTCTTTATGGCAAAGGATGTATCGGCTGCCCAGAAAAATCCATGAAAAGTTTTTTCCTGCTTGCGTTTGGGCTTGAATGAGATCTTGTAACACCAATGATTGTCTATAGCCGCACTGTCCTCCAGATAGTATTTATAATACATCCGGCCAAAGTCGCCAATGGGGCTGACAAAGCCCGGATCAAAAAAGTATATGAAATTGTCATAGATATTCATTTGCTGGTGCATCCTTCCTGTATATTGAGAGAAGGTGTTATTTTCAATCCCGCTTATATTAAAGGCTTCTATAACTTCCCGGTTTACCGGAGGATTTTTTGAAAAATAAACCGTTGACATGGTTTCAGTGATAAGCAGCGGCAGATAGTTCTTGTTAAAAATTTCCGAAGAATCCATATAGTCAAATACAAAACTAAAATCTTTTAAAAACCGCTGGTCTTTCAGGTTCGGTCCGATGTTATTCAGATCCAGCCTCAGTTTGGTGTATGCTTTGTATTGATAGTTCTGCAAGCGGGATTGATCGTTCCTTTTTTTGTGATCATTGATTTCCCTGAGAATGCGAAAGGCCGGATTTTCCCCGGGCTTGACAACAACAGCCTCGATATCAATGCTAACGGGCATAAGCCTGACGTTGAAAACCTGCTCATGGCCGATTCTCACAGGCAGACGCATGGTTTCATATCCCAGACTTGATATAAAAAGCGTATCGGTTGCCTTAAGGGTAGCAAGATAAAAGGATCCGTCGGTTTCGCTAATGGTCCCCACCATGCTGTGCTGAAAGCCAATGTTCGTGAATGGCACAGGTTCGTTGGTAACATCATCCATTACCCTGCCCGAAACCACTGTCTTTTGAGCAACCACACAGTGGCTGATGACCAGAAAAAGCGGTAGGAAGAATATCCTGTTTGGTGACATGAAACCTTGTCCGATAATCGGTAATTAAGCCGCAAAGGTACTATTTTTAAAACGCTTTAATACCTTTAGCGATAGTTCTACAGAAGCTCAATTATTGAATGAATAATAACGGTGTACTATTCAGTCCATATGGAAAACCTCAGTCAACGGAATGGAAACGGGGGAATTGTCAGGATTGGTATCCATGATGTCAGCATTATAAGCCCACCATTTCTGCACCACCGGATTTTGTCCCAGGTCCTGTGATGACTGCTCTCCGGCCTGCTTTTGCACGGCAAACAGGATGTTTGTTTCCTCGTCGAGGAAGATGGAATAGTCTGACACGCCGGTTGACTTGATGAGCCTGGACAATTCAGGCCAAATGGCATCATGACGTCGTTTATACTCGTCCCTGAATCCGGGTTTCAATTTCATTTTAAAGGCGAATCGTTGCATGGTTTTTGTATTTATAATTATTTCATTGATTAATCTATATGGCCATTTCTTTATGCAATTGGCCAGATTTTTCATCTT
>CAYWCR010000010.1:13741-14975 GCA_964456825.1 uncultured Bacteroidales bacterium | reverse complement strand
TCACTCGTCACTCCTGCCTGCCGGCAGGCAGGTGTCACCTGTCACTTCATCTTATATACTTCGCAACCTGCCAGCATAAAGCATCCCAATCCGTAATCTTCAAAATTTGGCATGCTGTCATAGGTGACCGGCTGGCCGTCACCTGGCTGTTTGCCGGTCCCCTGCGTATAGCCCAGAAAACCGTTCTCATGCAGGCAATCATTGGCCAGGGCATTCCATCCTTTTACCACCGCCGGCAAATATTCTTCACGGCTCAGGATGCCATGGTTAATGCCCCAGGCCATGCCGTATACAAACAGTGAAGTTCCGGTACTTTCCTTGCCGCCGTAGTTTCCCGGATCGTGAAGGCTGACATTCCAGCAACCATCCTCGCGCTGAACTTTCTTCAACGCCGCTGCCATGGACCTGAAATCCTTTATATATTCCTTGCGGTATGGTGCTTTTTCGGGGATGACATCCAGTACCCGCGTCAGTGCGGCAAATACCCAGCCATTGCCCCGTGACCAGTAACAGTCTTCTCCGTTGGGCTCTTTATAGGGAGGATCAAAATCCTTATCCCTCCACCAGAGGCCGTCAGCCTGATTAAAAAGGCCATGGTCTCCGTGTTTGTTCCGGGTATAGATATACATGTCATGCATCTTTTCGAAATACGCGGGGTCGTCACAAAGTACGCCCAGTTTTGCAAAAACAGGCATGGCCATCTGGATGGCATCGATCCAAGACCAGTCATCGTTCTGTGGAGTATTGACCAGCATTTCCATGCATAGCTTTATATTTCGTATTCTTTCGGGTTTTGGGTCCATGTAAAACAAATCGATATAAGTCTGTCCACAGCACTGGTCATCAGCGTTGCGTGTGGTGTTTCCGTTCCGCATGCCCCAGTTGTGGAATTCCCCCCAGGCAACGGCATAATCGTAATATTCCTTTTTCGGAAAGATCTGGTGAAGGGCCATCAGTCCTTCGTAATAAACGCCCCGGGTCCATATGTTGCTGGGCCGTTCCCTCTCGGTAATGATGGTTTTGCCAACATCCGGCCATTTTTCCATAAAATAGCCGTTGGCCAGGTTCATTTTTTTCAGGATTTCTTCTTTTGACGGCAGCTGCTGGGCGTTAACCAGTGAACAGGCCAACAGCAGGCAATACAGGATCAATCGTTTCATTTAAGATATAATTTACATTGATATTTCATCCTACAAAAGATAAATATAAAAAGACTTTACCAGACAGACAAAAG
>CAYWCR010000010.1:0-13641 GCA_964456825.1 uncultured Bacteroidales bacterium | reverse complement strand
GTCCCTTACTCACGCTTCATCGGCACCAGCCTCACCAGCCCCTCCAGGCCTGAAGGCAGAACGCTCCATTCAACCGCACTGAAAGGCTTGTAGTTAAGGTTGACGAAGTTGATATCATGAAATTTCTTCCATTCCATGCCCTTCCTGTCCATCTCCCTGATACGGTTGGCCATCAGGTTGGACACTTCAATACGGATTGTATTGACCCCCTGGTGTAAAAATCGTCCTACCCTGGCCTGATAAGGCACACTCCAGATTATGCCGGCTTCTTTTCCGTTTATCCATACCCTGGCGCTCTCGTGAACATTTTCCAGGTTCAGCAAATAATCATCGGCATCGGTATCCGGCACAATAAACCTGGCTGAATAACTTGCCGTACCTGAGAAACAATCTGCCTCAGGCCGGTTCAGCTGTGTCCAGGGTACCAACCGCTCCAGCTCCATGTTGGGCAGGAGCGCCGGGCCGCCTGACACAAAGTCAAGTTCCCACGGGCCTTCAATAGTGATTCCCCTGCCTGATTTCCGGTTATAATTCCACATCGGTGATTCAGGAACAGGCTCCTTCCCGGCGAAAACAAAGCAGGTCTCACCCGGCAAAAGCTGTATCCTGATGATGGTTGAGCCGGACAATTCCCGTGAGGGTATCTGCCCCCATGCACCGGACAGGGGATCCATCAGCAGCCATGTTTCACTTACTGCATTGATGGGTATCAAAGTATCAACAGCGTGAGACGTATGGTTCACCAGGTAATAATAGATTCCCTTATCCGATCTGCGGCGGATAAATTTAAGTCCCTTATCTCCTAATGATTCCCGCATAATACCCAAGGATTTCAGCGCCTTTTCAGCGTCAGGGCAAACCACAATCATACCCCTGTCAACTTTTATCTGCACCATGCCATTAACAGGTTTCTCAGATTTCAGTTTTTTCACCAGCTTGCTGAATTCCTTGTTTTGTTGCTTGTATTGAAACAGACCGGGCACTCCTTCCGGGATTTGTTCCAGGATAATGGTTGCCCCGTTTCCGGCCAGTTCCGTTATTTTCTTCAGCGTCTCAAGGGGCATATAGCGGCATGACGGGACAAACAGTGCTTTATAGGATAATCCTTCCGCGCTGGTGAAAAGGTTTCCCTCGCTGGCCTTAGCCTCCATAATTTGTTTATCCGAAATAAAATCAAAGGCATAGCCGCTTGCTGCGAGACCTCTGACCTGAGGAAGGTTAAACCAGGTACGACCGTCATGAATGGCAACCATCATTTCAAGTTTGTCAGCCTGATGCCACTGGTCATGAACAGGCCAGTAAACCAGGATGTCATTATCCGGCCTGCCTGTTTGTAATATCGACTGGCAACGGGTGATATAGCTGTTCAGGCCTTCCAGATGCGGCCAGAAACTGTTGGAAGGCGCGAAATTGACCGAAGCATAAAAAAGCCATCCCGGCCATGGAGCGTCACCGGGAGAATAGGTTGTACCATGATAAAACAGATGATTGACTCCGGCCAGGAAGGCATGCTCTGCTTCGGGTTTGCATTGTGAAAGAGCCACCCTGAAGTGTTCTCCAAGCCAGGTGAAAGTTTCACAGGATACAAGTCTTTTGCCCGAAATATGGGCAGCCGAAGAAGCCAGTCTCAGAAACAGGGGATCATGATCTGCCATACGCCTGAATGCTGTATCATATCGCAAACCGGGTATGGGGAAATGGGTTGAACCGAATGTCTCAATCTCGGGTATGTCCACTGCTGCATAAAGGTCGAGAAGATTGGCCGGAGAACCATGAGCCTGGTTCCTGGTCAGCATATTATGATCATGGGCCCAGCTTGTCCATCGGGTCGTAAAATGATCGAGCAGCATTTCCGACATGGTTTGCCGGTAATCATATTTAACGCGGCCAATAATTTCGGGATCACCCTTACCATCAAGCTCCCTTATATATCTTTTCAGGTCATAGCCCCTGCGGTTTATAAATTCTTCAAAGAATAGCGGGGTCCAGCTCGCATTATAAACCTCATAGCTGTCATTGAACAGGCTGCGGATACCTGGTTGTTTGCTTCGGAATGCGCTGTCAAAGCGCGACAGATATTGATCCACTGCCCGTACGGAAAGATGGTCGAGGGTATATCCTTCCCCGCCGGGGGCAGATCTTTTTACCTTTTGCAGTGTTTTTCCGCAGAAGGCGGCATACAGTGTCCAGTTACCTTTTGCCGGCAGCCGGGTTAATGTGCCGTCGGGTCTGACATCGCGGGTAAGGTCCAGCACTTTTCCCTTTTCATCATAGGCCATAAGGGCCTGCAGTTTTGTCCCGGCCTTAAGCTGATTGGAATCATTGACCATAATTTTGTCTTTCAGCCCCTGGCCTCCGCTTATCTTATACTGCTGTAAGATGATTTTGGTGGCTGCATTATCCATCGATACCTGCGGCCCTCCAAAAGGCCAGCCCGTGCCTGTATTGATGTCGACCCCCATGAGCAGCGAGCCTGATTTTTCACACGTATAGCCAAGAACCTGCATCCAGCGTTCTGAAAGAAAATGAATATACCGGTCCTCGAATCCTTTTGCGCCATATATCGGCGTCACCTCAACACCTCCGAAGCCCTTCCTGGCATATTCCTCGAGCAGGCTGCCGAGGTTTTTTTCATCCACCGCGCTTCCCATCCACCACCAGCGTGTCCAGGGCTTCATTTCAACCCTGATGTCAGGCCATGGGTCATAGATTTGACAGTCTGCAACAGGACTTGCCGACACAAAAAGCATCAGAGCAATGAGACAAAGCACAGTTGTTTTTTTGAAATTCATGGCCGGGGTGTTTTTGTTCCCCGACACCCTGACAGGGTGGGGGGACCCTGTCAGGGTGTCGGGGGTATTTATACCATTACATTATTATTTTCAATTCAAATCCTGCAGCACGATCCGGTTTGCAGGAAATCCAGAGCAACCGGTTCTGCATATCGTAAAACCAGCTGTTTTGAGACAATTGCGATGCAGTCACCATACCGGCATCATCCAGTATAACAGGGTTACCCTTATACAGAGCTGAAATATTTTCCGGCCGTTTATCCACATGGATCTTAAGCTGATAATGATTATGGTTGGTTTGATATGGGCCTGTTGTTGGGTGGAACAACAACCGAATGGCGTTACCTTCCTCAAAACACTCAATTTTTGCGGTGGAAAATATGCCTTTCTGATAATCGAGACTAAACCCATCATCCTCATAAAGTTCAAAATACGAGTCACCCGCTGGAAATATCTCAATGATCAGAGAATCCGGAGGCTCAGGCGCAGTATACTCCTTTAATGGCTGCATGGGGATGATGGACCCCCCTTTGACAAATATGGGCAGTTTTTCCAGGGGTGTTTTCACCAGTATGTGCTGCCTGCCGGTATATTCCTGACCCGACCAGTAATCAAACCAGATTCCTTCCGGCAGGTAGACGATTCGGCTGACGGCATCTTTCACGGTTACCGGACAAATCATCATATTTTCGCCGAAATAATACTGATCGTCTATGCCATAAGTATTCGGATCATCCTGATGATGAAAAACCAGGGCACGCATCACTGACACTCCTGTATTATACATGGCATAGTAAGCAGAATACAGGTAGGGTATGAGCCTATACCGCAACCTGTCATAATCCCTGAAAACCGACAACGCCTGCTCACCATATTGCCAGGGCTCTTTGTAATGAGGGTGCTCCATGCCAAAAAGCATGGCAATGGGGCTGAACATTCCAAACTGGCACCAGCGTATATATAGCTCGGGGTCGGCAACATGTTCAAAACCTCCCATGCAGTGAGTCCATGCGCCAATGCCTGACAGGCCGCAATTGATACCGCCCCGGATCACGGGACTGAAATACTGCCATTCCGAAGGCCAGTCACCGGCGAATATAAACGGGTAGCGTTGTATTCCGGCAAAACCCTCACGGGTATGGTTCATGCCACGTATTTCGTTAAATTGCATGAAATGTTCAAACGGGGCTCTGGCGTAAGCTATGGGAAAAATATTATGAAGTCTTTCCACCACTTTCCCGGTCGGACCGATCCTGTCAATCTCATTTCCTATACGCCCAAACGCACTCCCTTCGTCGGTTTTGACGAATTTACAGCCAAGCCGGGCAAGCGGCAACAGGCAATTTTCCCACCACCAATCCGTAGCCCGGGTATTGAAATAATCCGGGAAATCACCGGGACGGCCGTTTTCAGGATAGGTAAATCCTGCCTGCGAAGCCTGGTCGTAGTAGTTGTTCTTATCGCCATTATCGATCCTCGGACGTATGTGAAGGCCCACCATCTGAAAATTCATATTGTACAGAGAGTCGAACATAGCCTTCGGATCGGGAAAGCCGGGCTGCCTCCATTCAAAGGTTGTGCCTCCCTTTCCGAACTTCTTCCCGAATATCCTCCAGGTGGAATCCAGGTGAAGGATATCTGCAGGAATACCAAGGTCTCTCAGTTTTTTTGCCAGCCGGACCACATAGTATTGTGAAGTCAGCTCCTCGTGCCCCCAGGTCCCGCCACTATAGGTACCTATGTGCAGTCCCAGTGCGAACCTTGGCATCAGCGGTGTGCGACCGGTGAGGTTGGTATATTGATCTATTATGGAACCAAAGGCCGGACCATAGATGAAATAATAATCCAGTTCGCCACCGGTTGCCCGGAAAGAATAATAGTCTGCATCGGAATAACCCATATCCCAGTCAGACTGAAAAGAATTGTGAAAAAATATTCCGTATCCCCGGGTGCTCATCATAAAAGGCACAGGGGCATAGTTGGCTTTCAGAATATTATAAGCTCCTTCCATATGATTGGCCGCGATTCCCCTGCCAACGTTGAGGGACACCTTTTTGCCGCGTTGATCGATGAAGTCCATGCGCTCACCGAAGCCGAAAAAATGTTCATCAGCAAACAATCTCTTGGTACAAAATGCTGTATCTCCTTTGTATCCGGAAGGCAGTCCTGATCCCTCAGCATCAGCATGGATAAGTTGACTTGATTTGGTATACACCTGAATCCGGAAAGGCTCAACCGTTCCGCTGATGATCAGGTCATCGGTAGTAATGGTAAAGCTGTTCTTCCTTTCTTTTATGGCAAAGGGTATGGAGGGCCAGTGGTATTGGACCACCATCCAGGGTTCATCTTCATCAAATCCCTGGTTTGTGGCGGTTCTCACACGAAACATGGTGGAAGTGCACAATTCAATCCTGTATTGCCGGTTGCCTGACTTTATTTCCAGCTGATTGCCTGTGCGGCTTATCTTTTTTAATGATGCTGTCTGCTGACCTGAAAATAAAAAATTCAGCGGGATAAAAAGCAAACACAGCAATACTAGACTTTTCATGCTTTAGGGGTCAATGGATGATGCGTTTGTAAATTTCTTTGGTATAGGCCACGGTAAATGATAACATCAAAAAATGGACAACAGGACAATTTACAAATTTTTAAATATAATAATGCCACCAAAACACAAAACAAGAAAAAAATAGAAAACAAGTACATCAGTATTATTTCATTTGGTGATTTGGTGGTTTAGCGCTGATTTTTATGGTTTGGTCAGGGCATTTTATCAAGCCCCTCCCATCGCACATTCCATTGCCCGCCATTCACGGGGAATCCGGGATTTGCCCTGACGGATCCGTCATACCCGGCGCACATCATGGCCACAGCGGTCAACAGACCCCCATTGCCGGGGAGATACAGGCGAAGCCTCTCATCCTGGTAATTATGGCCATTGGGCAGGAAGGTGTTGGTTCTTACGTCCATCAGCAGTGCCTCTACCGCATCCTCCGGTCTTCCAAGGCGCGTTGCACACATTGCGGCCAATGGAAAATCCCATCCCCAGGTCTCATCCCATTGCCAGTTTTTCATTACATAGTCAAAGGTAGCATTCATCATGCCTGTATCCAGTGAAGGCAATCCGGGCAGCATTCCAAACATGCCCAGCACGGCAGGGTGGTCGGTTGTATACCTGGGATTTGTATAGGAATCCGTTGCGCTCTCAGCTGCCAGATACAGACCATCCGAACTGGCAGGCATGGCCAGGCTGTCAATTACCTTCTGCCAAAGGGAATCAGTTGGCATACCCATGCGAACCCGCCACTGCTGGGCCGTGGTCAGGCCCCATTGCCAGTACGCCAGTTCAAGGGGAGGATTGATGGTGGTAAGCGGATCAAAACATTCCTGGGCCGGGATCAGGTCAGGGCCGAGGATATAGCGATTGTTTCCTTCATCCCGGCTGGCATAGGAGGCCATAAAATCAGCCGTTTCAAATACCAGGGGTGCATATTTTTTCAGTATGGCCTCATCCTTATTATGCCTGTAGCACAATTCGGCAAAATATATATAATGGGGCTGCTGCCATATCAGGAAGGCGCCAACGGAGGAGGGGCTTTCATCTCCCGATGGGCCGGTCATTTTCTGCCAGCGTACCCCTTCAAATCCCTGCCTTCGCGCAAGTTCCCCTGATTTTGCAGCAACCGATGCGTACCAGCCGAGGCTTTTTTCCAGCAGTTCAATCCTTCCCCAAAGAGCATAATGGACCATGTGCCACCAGTGCATTTCAAGATGGAACTTGCCATACCAGCTGTTATAGGTCAGTCCTGTTTCCTGGGGCGGAAAGTT
This sequence comes from uncultured Bacteroidales bacterium, assembly GCA_964456825.1. Classification (GTDB taxonomy): domain Bacteria; phylum Bacteroidota; class Bacteroidia; order Bacteroidales; family UBA10428; genus UBA5072. Next base: position 7,021 of record CAYWCR010000010.1, on the reverse strand, counting down.
ACCGGCACATTGCATCCTCATCAAATACTGTGAAAGGATAACCCTTCTTTCAATTTCAGGAGCACGTTCATCCTTGCATGCTGAGAAATCCACTGCGCCCCCGCTGTTCCAGAATGCCTGCCATTCCTGTTCGCTGCTGTTCAGTGTTTCCATGAAATCCGGGATGGCCTGGCCGGAATACTCCGGTGTGAACAGGCAGGAAAAATAAAAATGAGGAGATTTTCCATCCGGTATCAGCGATGCCTCATGAGGGCCGGTCATGACCATATGAGCAGCGCCCGGCCATGAAACCACTATATCATAAGCGGTTGTGTCAATGACACGGTGTATGACCGCCTGATGTGAAGAGGAATGGCTGATGGCCGTGGTGTGTTTTCCGGGCAGGGACCAGTCACAGCCTGAGTCCGTATGATTCCCTGTCGGGTATGGAAAACGCAGGGTAATCCCGATCTTTCCCTGCTTTATCAAACGGCTCCTGATCGATACGGCCAAAACATCCATTTCCTGATGGCAACATGTTTTTACGCTGACACGATCATTTTGCAGGGTAAAAGAGCTTGTGATAACGCCGCTCCAACAGTCAAGCGATTGGTGGATAGGGTCAATATCTTCAGGTTTAGCCGCTGTTCCATCGGATTTCATGAGCCGTAATCCGACCATACCCAGGTGAAGGCGGTGAGGATTTTGCCTCAGATAGTCCGCTGCAGCTTTGCTCCGGGCAGGTTCTTTCCATTGGATGGCATAATTTACCTGACGCTCCTGATAAGCAAAAGGTTTAAAGGTTTCTGACAGGTGAAATCCTGCCGTGTCGGGGAAGCTGTGCCATCCCCATTCCGACTGGGTTCCCAGGGGAATTCCCTTTTCATAGCGCTCCGGGAAAGTCTGTAATCCCGTTGCATCAACGGTAAAGGCAAATCTGCCGTTGCCCAGCGATAGGGATGATAGCGAATCCAAAGCAGTAACCACGACATTATGACGACGCACCATGGCTTTACGGTCAATTTTTTTTTCATTATCTGCACAGCTGCTTACGATAAGCAGAAGAGCCGGAATAAATGATTTCAGGTAATACATGTTATTCAGTGATTTGGATTTCAGTCGTGCAGCCTGCCTGCCGGCAGGCAGGTCTTACAGTCGTGCAGTCTGTGAGTCTGTAAGTCACTTTTCACTTTTCGTTCCTGCCTGCCGGCAGGCAGGTTTCACTATTCATTGGTTACTGAATATCGGTTACCTATTACCTCCTCATACGGTAGTCCGAAATAAAAATACAAGGTCCTCCTCACCGTTTTATCAATCTTGTTCAGCTCGCTCTCCGGCCCCAGCACCGATGCATTGCTGTCGACGCGGGTAGCCATTTTTGTTCCCGTGGGTGGGATACAGTCGAGCATGGAAATATCGCCTGCAGGCAGGCCGGGATGCGGTTTTTCACCTGACAGTGCATAAAAGTCAAACAACCTGACAAACAGATTATCCTCCCTGCTTACCATTAAGAATTTACCTTCAGCAGTGTTCAGCTCCAGCCAGCCCACGTTAGCAAAATACCCCTTGAACTCGGGATAGATCCAGGGTGCCTGTCCGGTCCATGTATCATTGTAATGCGATTCCCATACATCATAGCTGACTCCGTACAACCGGTTCTTCCATACACGCGACGGGCCTTTTCCAAACCAGCGGGCTCCGATAATATTGGATTCCGGATAATCAAAGCTGATTCCGGCAAAGGGATATTCGCCCTTCAGCGAATATTCGTATTCGAGGCTCATCCAGCCGTTATTATGCATCTTCCACCGGGTAAAGATCAGATCTCCTTCGTAGAGGGATTCAAGGGTGTTTCCATTTTCTTCGGCAATTTGCCTGATCTCTTTTAACCGGGCCGAACCGCTGCACAATACCGGACCGTTGTTGAACAAAAGCGGTTTGCCAACCTGGTTTGACAGGCTCGTCAGCCGGCCTGTAATTTTGCTGAACGTTGCCGTTATCCCGGCAGCGCTCATGGTGATGGTTGAGTCATCTTCAGCCGTTTTTACTTTTTCATCCTGCCCGGCCGTCGCAAACGGATCAAGTATGGACAGGTTGTCTTTTATTTTCCAGCTCCAGCGGCAGATCTCCAGGCCTGAAGGATCATAACCGGTCAGCAGCATGCCTTCATATTGTTTCCAGTCAGCCGGAATCTCCAGCTTCATTTCCCCCTTCATGCCCGGAGGAATCTGTGGGCCTTCCGTGGTTTTTTCAAATCCTGTAATATGTCCTGCCTGTTCTTCCCATGGCTTTTTGAAATTAACCATTTCCAGTTTAAAACTGCACTGGCTGAGGTTGGTGAATTCGTAACGGTTTTCGATTTCCAGGGTACCGTCAAAAGGATCCGGCAATTCCTTCATTCTGACATAGACCGGTGAGAAAATTTCCTTTATGGCATAAAAACTGCCTTCTTTTTCGCGATGAGGTCCCAGAACTCCGTCGTTTGCATTGACGCGGTTAACATCGGTTATGCCGTTCAGATCAGTGCGTATTACCCCTTCATCGATCAGCGCCCATAAAAATCCTCCGCCCGACCTTGGTGCTTCAATCATCTGTTCCCAGAAATCATGCAATCCCGCTCCGCCTCCTCCATCTTCCTGGCAGTGCAGGAATTCAGTGGGCATATAGATGAGTGAATCCCTGAGGATACGGCCGCTGCTGTAATAGTCCTCATAATGATTGCAGTCAATATGATTAAAGGCATTCCCTGGTTTATGGTGGGCATGAATTACGGTGCGGCCCGACGGATCATAACGGGCATAGTCATCGTCGAGATCTTTGTTGTGCCCTCCTTCATTGCCGTTGCTCCAGAAAAGGATAGAAGGATGGTTAACATCGCGGTTTACCAGTTCCCTGACAAGTTTTTCCCCCACCGTTGTATCATAGGCATTCTGCCATCCGGCAAGTTCATCGAGGACATACAGACCCAGTGAATCGCACAGGTCAAGGAAATCAGCATCCGGCGGATAATGGGAACACCTGACCGCATTCAGGTTCATTTCCCGCATGAGCTTAACATCCGTCAGGTTGATGGAATGATTCAGTGTTCGTCCTGTCTCTGGCCAGAAGCAGTGTCTGTTGATGCCCTTCATCTTGATTTTTGTATCGTTGAGGTATATGCCATCACCAGGCCGGACTTCGATAGTACGGAAACCGAATCGCTGGGATGCACTGTACACAACCCGGCCTTTTGAAAGCAGTTGTATCCCGGCGGTATACAGGTATGGGGTCTCCGATGTCCAAAGCCGCGGATCATTCACCCTGGCAGAGACATGGATAATGGAATCGCCCGGTTCAATTTTCGCAGCAGCGGAAGCAACCGTTCTTTCTTCTCCATCGGTAATGGAAACGGATACCGTATGCCCGGAAGGCACATTTTCAGGAAACAAATCCATCAGAAAATAGCCTTTCGCATCAGCTGCTATGGCTGTCCTGTGAATATGTGCTTTCGGAAACGACTCGAGGTATACTGGCCTGAAAATGCCACCAAAGATCCAGTAGTCGGCATATCGTTCCGCATGGTTGACCGATTTGTTACCGGACATCTTGCTTACCCTGACCTCCAGCTGATTATCATCATCTGCGTTAACCAGCGATGTAATATTATATTCAAAACGGTAAAACGCTCCCTGATGCTTCTCACCGGCTTGCTTACCGTTGATGAAAACTTCGGCATCGGTCATTACACCTTCAAACACGATATATACTTCCCTGTCTTTCCATCCGGAAGGGATCTTAAAGGAGTACCGGTAAATCCCTTTTTCATCGGCAAACCTGAATTTCTTACCGTAGGTATGATAGTCCCTGCCGTAGTTATAGGTTCCGAATCCCTGCTGTTCCCAGCAGGAAGGGACCTGAATGGTGGTCCAACCTTGGCTTTTCCTTCCCCCGGTGCAAAAGAAATCCCAGGCAACGGTATTTTCGTTATCCGTTCCGGATAAAAAAAGTACCTGTTTGTTGATTTGCTGTCCTGCCGCAGAAAGGCTATGCAATGCTATCAGCAGCAGCGACATGATAAGGATTCTGATGGTCTTTTCCATGGGAAGAATTTGATGTTTAAACTGATTTTTTAACCAGGTCAGCAGCTTCCCGAAGGGATATGGCGGAAAGAACTTTTAATCCTGACTGGTCCAGCAGTGTTTTTGCCTCGGAGGCATTGGTACCCTGGAGCCTGACAATAACCGGTATGGGGATGGCGCCGATGGTTTTATAGGCATCCACCACACCCTGCGCCACACGGTCACAACGAACAATGCCGCCAAAGATGTTAATCAGTATTGCCTTTACCGATGGATCTTTCAGGATAATCCTGAAACCGGCTTCAACGGTTTGCGCATTGGCTGTTCCTCCTACATCAAGGAAGTTGGCCGGCTCTCCTCCGGATAGTTTAATGATATCCATGGTAGCCATGGCAAGGCCGGCTCCATTGACCATGCAACCAACATTTCCGTTAAGTTTAACGAAGTTAAGGTTATGGGCTGAGGCTTCGACCTCTGTTGGATCTTCTTCCGAAAGGTCCCGCATTTCTTTGTATTCAGGATGTCTGAAGAGGGCGTTGTCATCCAGGTTAACCTTGGCATCAGCAGCATAGATGCAGTCGTCAGAGGTCTTCAATACCGGGTTGATCTCAAAGAGTGAAGCATCGCTGGATTCATAAGCCCGGTAAAGGGCAGTGACAAAAGCTGTCATTTCCCTGAATGCCTTTCCGTCAAGACCCAGATTGAAAGCGATCTTCCTGGATTGGAATGGCTGCAATCCAGTGCCGGGGTGAATTTCCTCGCGAAAGATGAGGTGCGGCGTTTTTTCGGCAACGGTCTCAATGTCCATACCGCCTTCGGTGGAATATATGATAACGCTTTTCCCGCTGGCCCTGTTAAGCAGGATGCTCATATAAAATTCCCTCACCGGACTGTTGCCCGGGTAATATATACCCTGCTCGATCAGCACGCGGTTCACCCTTTTCCCTTCCGGGCCAGTCTGGTGGGTTATCAACTGCATTCCAAGGATGTCGCCTGCATACCGCTGAACTTCCTCAATACTTTTTGCGATTTTGACCCCACCGCCTTTCCCGCGACCGCCGGCGTGGATCTGTGCCTTCACGGCCCAGGTTGAAGTACCGGTTTTTTGCTGCACCTCAAGGGCTGCTGCCTCTGCCTGCGCTGTCTCACTGATCACAAGGCCATAGGGTATGTTCACATTGAACTTTTTCAGTATTGACTTGCCCTGATATTCGTGAATATTCATTTTAACCGGATTTAAGTATTAATCCCACCGTAAAAAGTAAATATTTCTACCACTCATTCCGATAGCTATCGGGACCAAAGCACTAATGCTGTTTCAGATCAACTGAAAAAAGCAACAACGGTTGTTAATTTGTGTTTTAGTGTTTTGGTGGTCAATATTGGATTTTTCGCGGTGAAATGTTTTTATATACGAAAATATTTATTTTTTTTAACTTAACCTTGCTTTGACAGATTTCACTATTATAGATCAAGGTACAGAAAAGAGCAACTCAGACCAACGCAATATAATTCCCATGAGAAAGCTTGCCAATGCCGAACTGAACCGAAAATCAATTGAGGAGTACAAAAGGACGCCAAAAATACCGGTTATGGTGGTGCTGGATAATGTAAGAAGCCTTAACAATATCGGTTCGGTGTTCCGCACCTGTGATGCTTTTATGATTGAAGCTCTTTATTTGTGCGGGATAACGGCGACTCCTCCCCATCGTGAAATTCAAAAGACTGCGCTGGGGGCCACCGATTCGGTTGACTGGCTTTATTTTGAACATACCATGGAGGCAATGGCCCGCCTGCGTTCATCAGGCTATATCCTGTGCGCTGTTGAACAAACCGAAAAAAGTGTCATGTTGCACGATTTCAGGCCTGATGCCGCTAAAAAATATGCCGTAGTCTTCGGGCATGAGATCCATGGGGTTGATCAGGAGGTTGTTAATGCCTGTGATCTGAGCATTGAGATACCTCAACTGGGAACAAAGCATTCCATTAATATTGCGGTAAGTGCAGGGATTGTGCTGTGGGAGATCTTCCGCAGATTAATGTACCCCTGACTAAAGCCTGCCTGACGGCAGGCAGGCTTCAGCCAGGGGGGAAACAAAAAAAAGCGGCCCGCCCGTAGGGAGCCGCTTTATTATTTCAGCGAAAACTGTTGCTTAATTGCCTACCGCAGCTTTGAAAGCTTCGGTACCGGAATATTTCAAAAATTCAACATCTTTCATTGCATAATCTTTCCACTTTGCATCTTTGCCGATGGCATTGCGAAGGTTGACAAATACTCCGTCTTCCTTACCTGCGCGTGCGCTGGCAACAGCTTTCAGGTAATATACACAGGCACATACATCATCTCCCATTTCATTCAATGTGGCAAGGGCCTTGTCGTTATTGCCATTCAGCATCTGAGCCAGGGCAGCGTTAAAGGAAGGTTTGCTTCCAAAGTAGTTAACAGCAGCGGCATAATCACCCTGTTTTACTTTAATTATACCCAGATTATAGCTGGCTGCATCACCGGCGCCCATACCAGCTGAAAGCAGGCTTTCTGCAGTTGCCAGATCACCTTCGGCAAGTGCTACAGCACCCAGGTTGGCTTTTACCACTTCGTCATCCTTCAGTGCTTTGGCTTTTTCAAAGGCTTCCTTTGCAACCGGAGTGAGTCCATTTTTCATGGCAACATGGCCAAGATTGATGAAGGTTCTGGGGTCATCAGGATAATTCTTTGCAGCTGCCTTATAGATATCGAGTTTTTCATTAAGATCCTTGGTAAGGGTTCCTGCATAGAGTATCTCTTCGAGTTTCAGGGATGCAGGGTCGGATTTTGCCTTGCTGAGAATTTCTTCATCGGACAGGCCGACAACATCAACATCGAGGGTCATAACGGAACGGCGAAGCTGAGGCAATACGTCTACTGCAATATCTTCATAAGCTTTTGAAATATTCTTGATTTCCTTTTCACGGACAACCGGATCGGAATACATGGAAAGAACGCG
>CAYWCR010000009.1:71831-76132 GCA_964456825.1 uncultured Bacteroidales bacterium | reverse complement strand
ATGGATAAGTATGCTGTGGAATTCAGTGAAAAGAGAAGAACTAAAAAGGAAAACGCTGAAAAAGTAAAGGAGGATTAACCTATGAATGCACAAGCACCCGCTAATCAGAGTGAAATAAGATTTCTTACCCCTCCAACGGTTGAAATCAAGAAAAAGAAATATTGCCGTTTCAAAAAGAACAAGATTAAATATCTTGATTATAAGGATCCTGAATTTCTGAAGAAATTTCTGAACGAGCAGGGAAAAATACTGCCGCGCCGGGTTACCGGAACCTCACTGAAATATCAGAAAAAAGTTGCCGTTGCCGTGAAAAGGGCAAGACACCTGGCATTACTGCCCTATGTTGCCGATTTAATGAAATAATCAAAAGCTTACCAAAATGGAAGTGATTTTAAAGCAAGATATCCCTAACCTGGGCTACAAAGACGATATTATAAAAGTAAAGACCGGCTATGCAGTTAACTACCTTATCCCAAAAGGGCTGGCAATTAATGCCATTGCATCTGCAAAAAAAGCACATGCTGAGATCATAAAACAACGGGCTCACAAAGAGGCTAAGGTGCGCCAGGAGGCAGAAGGATTAGCGGAGAAACTGAAGACTCTCAGCCTTAGCATTGGTGCCAAGACGAGCACAAAAGGCAAGATCTTTGGTTCAGTTAATTCCATTCAGATCGCCGAAGCCCTGAAGGAAAAAGGGTACGAAATCGACAGAAAGAATATCACCTTTAAGGAAGACCTGATAAAGGAAGTCGGAAAATACCACGCAAAGATCAAACTTCACAAAGAGGTACAGGTAGAAATACCCTTTGAAATAGTGGCGGAATAAAAATGCAGGGGCGATCCTTGTGATCGTCCTTTTTTATTGTCTTGCGGTCTTGCAGTCTTGCCGTCAGGGTTTTGGGCATTGAGGCTATGGCACGGCCAAATGACTGCAAGACTGCAAGACTTTAAATATTAATTACTGGTATTGTTGCCGAATTTGCTTTAATTTTCCGGCAATATTTTCCGCTTCTGGCAAAACTACATGTCATACGGGCCTCGGCAGGATCGGGTAAAACCTATACCCTGACTGAAGAATACCTGAAACTTGCATTTCGCGATACAGCCTCTTTCCGGTATATTCTTGCCGTTACCTTTACCAATAAGGCAACGGCCGAGATGAAAAAACGACTGATCGGTGAACTGTTCAAATTATCGACGGGACAGGCTTCCCATCATCTGCGACAACTCAGCGCTGCGCTCATGTTGCCCGAACCGGTCATACGGGAAAGGGCATCCCTGATCCTGCAGAAAATTCTGCATACATACTCCCGTTTTTTTGTTGGTACCATCGACAGTTTCTTTCAGCAGATCATTCGTTCATTCACACGTGAAATGGGCATCCAGAGCGGATATTCCATCGAACTCGATACCGAATCCGTTCTCGATGAAGCCATTGACAGACTTCAGGCTGAGACCTCAACGAACAAACATTTGCTGCGCTGGCTGACGGATTTTGCACTCGATAAAATTGAAAAAGGAAATAGCTGGAATTTCAGAAAAGACATTGCGAAACTTGGCCAGCAACTGTTCAATGAACAATTCAAAACATTCAGTCATGTGCTTTCCGGCCGGATTGCGGACAAGGATTTTATGATTGATTATCAGCGGGAGCTTAACGGGATCAGAAAAAGGTTTGAGAACACCATACAAAAGCTTGCCTTACAGGGTATAGATCAGATACGTTCCGCAGGGCTTGAAACGGGTGACTTTTTCCAGCGCGACAGCGGACCTGCAGGTTACCTGCAGAAGATCACCGGCGGAAATCTGCCGGAACCTAATTCCTATGTCAGGAAGGCAACAGAATCATCCACAGGCTGGTATTCGAAAAATTCCCCCCGGAAAGAAAGCATAGAAAAAATATGCCATGATGGTTTACTGAAAGTTTTGCAGGATATCGTGACCTATTATGACCGGGAATGCAAGCATTATCTTACGGCTGATCTGATCCTGAAGAATATCTATGCATTGGGTATTCTGACTGACCTTTACGGCCATCTTCAGGATTATTGCCGGGAAAATAATATTTTTCTTTTATCAGAGGCATCTTCTTTCCTGAATCAGGTAATCGATAACAATGATGCGCCTTTCGTTTATGAGAAAACCGGGAATCACTTTCATCATTTTATGATTGATGAATTCCAGGACACTTCCCTGCTGCAATGGGGTAATTTTAAACCCCTTATCAGCAACAGCCTATCCCAGCATTATGATAACCTGATCGTTGGGGATGTCAAACAATCCATTTACCGTTGGCGGAACAGCCATTGGGAAATACTGGCCAACGCCGTCGGCAATGAGTTCTATGATCAAAGCCTGGACTTCAATACACTGCATCACAACCACAGAAGCGGCCGCAATATCATACAATTTAACAATACGCTTTTTAAGGAAGCATCCCGCCTGATCCAGGACCATTTCGACAAACAAGCCGCCAACGCAGCCATAACCCTGCCTGAATACCTCGCCGGATCAGTCATCCATAATTATGCTGATGCCATTCAGATGCAGGGGCAGACTCAAAAACCGGACGGGCTGGTGCAGTTGGCATTTCTTGAGAAAAACAATTACGACACGGTGCTGGAAGGACAACTGATCACATTGATTAACGGATTGCTAAACAGGGGATATGAAGCAGGGGACATTGCCATACTGACCCGCAAAAACGAAGAAGCCAAAACGATAACCGATTGCTTCCTTCGCCTGAAAAGCTCCGGTGATACAATATGCAAGTCTTTTGATGTCATTGCTGACGAAACGCTGTACCTCTCTAATTCATCCTCCGTGCGTTTTCTGATGGGTATCATCAGGTATTGCTATTATCAGGAGGACATGGTAAATAAATATTTCATCGTTAACGAGTACATCCGTTATCTGCTTCCGGAAGCAGCAGCAAAGCAATACCAGCCATTACTGGAGACTACTGATTTTCCGGATGTTTCACTGGACGCGGTGTTTCCTGAAGCATTTCAACAGCTGGCTGAAGAGGCCGGCAGTTTTTCACTCTTTGAATTAACGGAAAAGCTTATTGCTCTTTTCAGACTGAATTACAGGGAAGGAGAAGCGGTTTACCTGCAGGCTTTACAGGATCTGATGCTGGACTTTACCCACCGCAAATCTTCATCGGTTGTTGACTTTCTTGAATTCTGGGATGAAAGAGGATACAAAAAGCCGGTGATCCTTCCGGGAAACCAGAATGCTATCCGGGTACTGACCATACATAAAGCAAAGGGACTGGAATTCCCGGTCGTTATCCTGCCGTATTGCAGCTGGAAACTGGCTGACCAAACAAACCGTCCGGTATTATGGTGCAAACCGGAACACGCTCCTTTTGACCGGCTCAGCGCAGTGCCGGTAGAATTCACTTCTAAACTGGCCCGGACCCATTTTGCCAATGACTATTTCGAGGAACTTCTTAAGCAATATATCGATGCGATCAATCTGCTTTATGTGGCATTCACAAGAGCTTCAAAAGCAGTTTACGGTTTCTCTCCAATGCCTGGCAAAGATCAGCTCATCAATATTTCCGATATGCTGTTGAAACTGGTCACCCGGGAAAATGAACCGGCAGAACTGCCCGGACTGATAGCCATGCATGAGTATTACAGACCTGCAGACCAGGTTTTTGAATATGGCACTTTGCCCGTAACTGTCAAGAAAGAGGATTTACCTGACAGGACTCCGTTGCTATTAACCCGGTATCCTGTCTATGATGCCCGGGAGCATCTGAAAATTGCCTTTCAGGGCAAAATTTCAATCGAACCTGAAACCGGTGAGATCAGCAGATCTGTCTCTGAGGGAAGCCTGATGCATGAGATCTTTTCCAGGATTATTCATCTTGATGATATCCCGAAGGTATTGAGCAAGATAGCCCTGGAAGGTAAAATTACAGCTTCAGCGGTGGTGGGAATGACCGCTTTTATCCAGAACCTTTTTGGTGACCAGCAGGTGATCAACTGGTTTTCAGGTAACTGGAAGGTGCTGACCGAAACTGAGTTTGTCCTTCCTGAAGGCTTCGTAAAACGTCCAGACCGGGTGCTTGTAAAGGAAGGCAATGCGATTATCATTGATTACAAATTCGGCAATATTATGGATAAAACTCATAATAAACAGGTTATGGAATACTGCCGGTTACTGATGGATATGGGATACCATAATCCGGAAGCCTGGTTGTGGTATGTAATGCTGAAGAAAGTGGTGAGGGTAGATGAGTGAGGGTTGTGACGGTTATACCGGTTATGGTTGTTATGAAGGTTGTGAAG
>CAYWCR010000009.1:54215-71731 GCA_964456825.1 uncultured Bacteroidales bacterium | reverse complement strand
TTATCCCTGGGGAAATAACCGCCGATTTAATTCCTACCCCGATTACCTGAGAAAAATATTCGGGAACCGGGTGCAGAAAGTGACCCTTGATGCAGGATTTACCTGCCCCAACCGCGACGGGACCAAAGGGAAAGGCGGTTGTACTTTTTGCCTTAACGATGCCTTTAATCCATCCTATTGCAGCCCGGACAAGCCTATTGGTCAACAGATAAGGGAGGGGATTGAATTCCACGGGAAACGGTACAGGAGAGCCACTCAATACCTGGCCTATTTCCAGGCCTATTCAAACACCTATTTGCCGCTTGCCCGATTAAAGCAGTTGTACGATGAAGCCATGGCTCATGATGCGGTGGCAGGCCTGGTAATCGGGACAAGGCCTGATTGTGTTGACAATGAAAAGCTTGATTATTTCGCACAATTGTCAGAAAAAACCTATCTTATTCTTGAATATGGTGTTGAATCGGTGTATGACAATACCCTTCAGCGAATAAACAGGGGCCATACCTTTGCCGATTCAGTAAATGCCATTAAAGACACTGCCAGGCGGGGTATAAAGACCGGATGTCATATGATCATCGGACTGCCGGGTGAAACGCCGGAACAGATTATCGACAGCGCATCCGTACTTTCATCGCTTCCGCTGACGACAATTAAATTCCATCAATTGCAAATCTTTCGCGGGACACAGATGGAGAAAGAATACAGGGAAAATCCAGGGGAATTCAGATTGTTCTCCCCGGATGAATATTTGTCCTTTATGGCGGAGTATATTATCCGGCTGAATCCGGGCTTTGTGATTGAACGGATCGCGGGTGAGACCCCTCCGCGTTATGCTGCCGTAAACCGTTGGGGGCCAAGGTATGATGAGATATTGTTGAGGTTTGAGAAAAACCTGGAGAAAATGGATTATTGGCAGGGAAAAAAATTCAATATGAGCAAATTATACATTTAAAAGCATAGGATGAAATAATTTTTTAAAAGAGCCTGTTTAATTCAAAATTATGTCAGCCAATTCCCGGTTTAACAAAAGATTTTAAAATTTATAGCAGTTTTTTATTAAAAAAACTTAAACAAAGTATAATAGATTCGAATAAAAATTACATTTGTGCCATAGTTATTTACACAGAAAATGGACGACGGACCTGCGGAAAGCCATAATAAAAACCTCGATATAGAAAGATAGTCTATCCTTCCGGGATGCCTTTCTTTTTATATCATATGCATTAGAAAGGAGGCATCTATGACAACTCGGACTACATTTTATTTTAGCCGTACACGTAATAAGAGATTTTATTCTCCGGATGGAAACCCCATGGGAAGAATAAAAGACATGCTCATTGAGCTGACAGGTTCGAGACCCGTTGTACTTGCCATTAAAGCCAGCATTGACGGAAAGGAAAGGATTCTTGATTTCAAGGCTTTCGAATTGGTCAAAGCTGTCACACAATATGTCATTAAGTGCAATCAGGTCATTGATTATACCATTCCGGAAAACTCACATTCTATATTCCTTGCCGAAAGTGTGCTGGATAAGCAGCTGATTGATATTAACGGCCGAAAACTGGTTAGGGTAAACGATATCCGCCTTGTTATCATACCGGGCGGTGTTTTTGTAATTGCCGTTGATGTTGGCCTCGAGGGACTCCTGAGAAGACTTGGGATTTCACATCAGATTAAAACATTCCTGGCATGGTTTAATATTTCTTTATCCAGTCACTATATACTCTGGGACGAAGTTGAAACAATCGATGCCATGAGGGCTGGTATCCGCTTATCCAGCACATATGCAAAATTGAATACCTTGCATCCTTCGGATCTTGCCGATATAATTGAGGACATGGACAGGAAGTCACAGGTCAACATCATTGCCGGCATGGATGAAGAAAAAGCCGCCGATGTGCTGGAAGAACTCGAAGACAAGGCACAGGTTAATGTTATTGAGACTTTATCCACCGAAAAAGCGGCTGATGTGCTTGAAAAAATGCCTGCGCATGAAGTCGCTGATATTATGGACCAGCTTGAGCCTGTGAAAGCTGAGGAACTGCTCAATGAAATGGAAGAGGAGTCTTCTGATGATGTACGCGAACTGCTCGAATATGAAGAGAATACCGTTGGAAGCGTGATGTCAAGCGATTATATTGCATTTAATAAAAAACTTACCGTGGGGCAGGCGATTGATGAATTGAGAAGGTTAAAGCCCGAAGCCGATTTGTTGTATTCCATATTGATTGTAGATGATCGTGAACGGCTGGTGGCATCCCTGTCATTACGTGATCTTATTGTGTCAGAACCTTCGGTAATGCTTCATCAGATAATGGACAAACAGGTAATCACCGTATTCGATGACGATAAAACTGACGCACTTTATGAAATCTTTGACAAATATGATCTGCTGGCTGTTCCGGTTATTGACAGCGCCAGCAAAATTCAGGGACTGGTCATGATTGACCAGATTATTGAAGAGCTGGTCGAAAAATAATTACCCTTAAAAAGCTGTCGGATGAAGATGATATTAAAGAAAAGATATCATTTTGTTAAAAGGTTTGTATTATTCCTGGCTATTTTGGGTCCCGGAATTATTACAGGCAGTGTTGACAATGATGCCGGAGGGATCACCACCTACTCTGTTGCAGGGGCTGTTTTTGGATATAACCTTCTCTGGACACTTATTCCTGCCTTTGTCGTGTTGCTGGTTGTTCAGGAAATGAATGCCAGGATGGGAATGGTGACAGGTAAAGGTCTGGCCGATCTTATCCGTGAAAATGCCGGGGTGAAAGTGACCTTTTTTATTTTCACCGGGCTTTTGCTGTCCAACATCTGGAACACCACCACTGAATTTGCCGGTGTTGCCGGAAGCATGGAAGTAATAGGCGTCAGCAAGTATATCTCGGTGCCCCTTGTGGCAGTGCTGGTATGGTTTCTTGTGGTGAAGGGTACTTACAGGATCGCTGAAAGGATTTTTCTGATTTTCAGCGTCTGTTTGCTGACCTATGTTATTTCGGCCATCCTGGGCAAACCGCAATGGGGGGACATAGGCAAAGCCATTATTCATCCTGAAATAGAGATGAATGTGAAAAGCGTTTCACTCATTATCGGGATTATCGGTACAACCATTGCCCCCTGGATGCAGTTTTACATGCAATCGTCGGTCATTGAAAAGGGGCTTAAAATGACCCATTACAAATACTCACTCATCGATATAGCAGTCGGCTGCACCGCAACGGTCGTTGTTGCATTTTTCATCATGGTAGCCTGTGCATCGACACTTCATATAAACGGGGTACAGATTAATGAAGCCAAGGATGCTGCTCTGGCTCTCAAGCCGCTGGCCGGAGAACTGGCATCTGAGGTCTTTGCCTTCGGACTTTTTATTGCCTCCATTTTTTCAGCCACTATTTTGCCCCTTGCCACTTCATTTTATGTTTGTGAAGCTTTTGGATTTGAGTCCGGGATCGACAAAAAATGGGAGGAGGCACGGGAGTTTTATATTCTGTATACCTCTATACTGGCGATCGCCGCATTGCTGATCCTGATCCCAAATGCCCCGCTAATCAAAATATCGCTCTGGTCGCAGATCATCAATGGGATATTGCTGCCCGTTGTGCTTATCTGCATGATGCTGCTGATCAACAACAAAAGGATCATGGGAAAATATACCAACAAAGCGTTCAATAACATTATCGGCTGGAGTACGGTTGTTATCCTGCTGGCGTTATCGGCGATGTTGCTGATTCTGCCACTCGTTAAATCAAATTGAAATTCTATGATAAACGAATTGGTTTTGTTAATGGCAAAGTAGTATTTTTGCTTAACCTTAATCACTACAGTTATGAACATAAAAACCACGGTACTTTTTTTATCCGGATTGATTATACTGGGAAATGCCTGTAAAAATCCGGCATCACAAAGCAGTAATGTAACAACCGATTCACTTATGGTTAAACTAAATGACTTCAGCGTATTTCGCCTGACCACCGACCTCAGTGTGCTGACGGAAAAAGAAAGGCAGATGATCCCCCTGCTGATTGAAACTGCCAAAATTATGGATGACATATTCTGGATGGAAGCGTGGGGTGATAAAAATGCATTGCTTGACAGCTTGAAAACCGATTCAGAAAAAAAGCTGGCCATGGTCAATTATGGCCCATGGGAACGTCTTAACAACAACCAGCCTTTTCTGACAGGATATGGACAGAAACCATTGGGAGCTTATTTCTACCCGGCCGATATGACCAAGGAGGAGTTTGAAAAACTTATTACTCCCTACAAAGAGAGTTTATATACCTTAATAAAAAGGGATTCTGCCGGCAACCTGCTGGTAGTCCCTTATCGCGAAGCATTCCGTGACCAGGTGTTCAGGGCAAGCGAACTGATCAGTCAGGCTTCCCTGCTAGCCGAAGATCCGGGCCTGAAAAGGTACCTTGAACTGAGAGCACTGGCCTTGCTTTCCGACAATTATTATGAAAGCGACATTGCCTGGATGGAGATGAAAACCAATACCATTGATTTTGTTGTTGGTCCCATAGAAACCTATGAAGATCAGCTTTTCGGATATAAAGCCGCTCATGAGGCTTACGTATTGGTGAAGGATAAAGAATGGACCAGCAGGCTGGCCCACTATGCAACCCTGTTGCCCAAACTTCAGCAAAGCCTGCCGGTTGATGCAAAGTACAGGAAAGAAATGCCAGGAAGTGAATCCGATCTGGGTGCCTATGATGCAATTTATTATGCCGGTGACTGTAATGCCGGTAGCAAAACCATAGCCATCAACCTGCCCAATGACGAAAGAGTGCAACTGGCCAAGGGGAGCCGCAGGCTGCAATTGAAGAATACCATGCGGGCCAAATTTGAAAAAATACTGATCCCTATCGCACAACAACTTATTGCTGAAGATCAGATGAAGCATGTCACCTTCGATGCCTTTTTCTCTCATACGATGTTTCATGAGGTTGCGCATGGACTGGGGACTATTAAAAATACGGTAGATGGTAAAAGTACGGCACGCGAAGCATTGAAAGATAAGTATACCACCCTGGAAGAAGGTAAGGCTGATATACTCGGATTATTTGTGGTTAACCAGTTGAAGGAAATGGGTGAGCTCGATGCTGACCTTATGGATGAGTATACGACTTTTCTGGCCAGCATTTTCCGTTCCATCCGTTTTGGTGCTTCCAGTGCGCATGGCAAGGCAAACCTGATTTTTTTCAACTACTTCAAGGAAAAAGGAGCTTTTTCCGTATCGGATAGCGGAAGGTTCTCGGTCAATACGGATGCCATGAAGGAAGCCATCCGGTCATTGTCAAACCAGATCATCACCATACAGGGCGATGGCAGTTACGAAAAAGCGAGTGAATTGATCCGTTCCTATGGCGTCATGGATGAAACACTTAAATCTGCCCTGAAAAAGGTGGAAGAAAAAGACATTCCGGTGGATATTATTTTCGAGCAAGGAGCTGAGGTGCTGGGAATATAGCTAGTGACAAGTGACGAGCCTGCCTGCCGGCAGGCAGGTGACAAGTGACAAGTAAGTTTTTCGTTTTTCGTTTATCGTTTTTCGTTATTAGTTTTCGAAAAAACTTTGTGTATTAGCCATTAATATTTATTTTCGTAGTTCGTTTAAGAAGATAAACTATTTACTGATTATATTGATTAGTAATTATTTACGCTGATCTGTTCAATTTGAACACCCCTGACATCGTGATGTTTTATGGGGATTACCCGGATTACTAACTAAATTTCTGCCTTTCAGTAGTGATAAAAAGTGAGTGAAAAGCAGAAAATATGAGACTGAAAGTATGAAAAGTACAACGAAGCAGACAACTGCCGGTAAGAAGAAGAAAACCCCGACACCTGTTGAACCTGCTGAAAAACCCATAGCGGCTGAAGGAGAAACCACCGCTACTGAAGAAGACACTAAGCCTGAGTCTTCCGTCGAACAGCCCGACAATGCTGCTGAGGGAAATGAAACCGTGCCCGCGGTAACTGAACCTGCTGCTATCCCCGTTGAAGAATCCATTGACGAAAACCTGGATGCTGAAAAGGCAGATACTGTCATGCCTACAGCCGGGATTCCGGCCGAGCCTCTTCCTGATGGTCCCGAAAAAATTCAGTTTGCTGCCTTATCCATGGAGGACCTTGTGGCTATTCTTAAAGATTTTATTCACAATAAAACTGTTCATGAAATAATCAATGATGTTGAAAACATCAAGATCAATTTTTATAAAAAACATAAAGCTGATATTGAAAAAAAGCGGAAGAATTTTGTAGATGCCGGAGGTGAGCTGGAAGATTTCATTCCCGAGGAAAATCCGTTGGAAAAAGAGCTGAAGGAACTGTTAAAAACATTCAAAGACCAGAAAGCGGAGTTTACCAGGACCCTGGAAGAACAAAAACAAAAAAACCTGGAGGAAAAATACAAGATCATTGAAGATATCAAGGAATTATCAAATAAACAGGAATCCATCAACAAGACTTTTCAGGAGTTCAGGGATTTACAGCGTCAGTGGAGGTCAATAGGGCCGGTTCCCCAGGCTAATGTGAAGAATCTTTGGGACAACTACCATCATCATGTTGAGGCATTCTATGATTATATTAAGATCAACCAGGAGCTTCGGGATCTTGACTTAAGGAAAAACCTTGAAGCCAAGATGGTATTATGTGAAAAGGCTGAAGAATTGCTGCTGGAAACCAACATTATGAATGCTTTCAGGATTCTGCAGGAACTTCATGAGCAATGGCGTGAAATAGGCCCCGTTCCGCCTGATATGCGCACTGAAATGTGGGAAAGGTTTAAAGAAGCTACTGCCAAAATAAACAAGAGACATCAGGACTATTTTGTAAACCTGAAGAGCGAACAAAAGAATAATCTTGATGCCAAGGTCATGCTGTGTGAAAAAGCCGAGGAGCTCTGTAATCAGGAGATCAACTCCAATAAGGACTGGAGCCGGTTATCGGATGATATGATGGAGCTTCAGAAGGTCTGGAAAACCATTGGTTTTGCTCCCAAGAAGGACAACAACAGAATATACCTAAGGTTCAGGACCGCATGCGATGCATTTTTCAACAGAAAGCGTGAGTTTTATTCAACCATCAAGGAAGAACATGATAACAACCTGCAGTTGAAAACCGATCTGTGTGTTCAGGCTGAATCGCTGCAGGAAAGCACCGAATGGAAAAAAACTACGGAGGAATTGATAGCGCTTCAGCAGCGGTGGAAAGAAATTGGGCCTGTCCCTTTCAGGGTATCCGATAAAGTCTGGAAACGGTTCCGTACGGCCTGTGATACATTCTTTGAACGCAAGTCAAAACATTATGCCGAAGTCGATGACTCCTTTGAGAGCAATTTGCAGAAGAAAAATGACCTTATCCTTCAAATAGAAGCGTATCAGATTACGGAGAATGCCGAGGAATCGCTGAACAAGCTGAAGGATTTTCAGCGTCAGTGGGCTGAGATCGGATTTGTCCCTATCAAGATGAAAGATGAGCTCCTGGAAAAATACCGGTCAGCCATCAACCAGAAATTTGATGAACTGAAAATTGACGAAGGACAAAAAAATCTGTTGAAGTTTAAGACCAAACTTGAGAATATACTGGAACGGCCAAACAGCGGCCAGCGGATCCGTCAGGAAAGAGAAAAGTATATCAGCAGGCTCAAGCAGCTGGAAGGCGATATTGTTCTTTGGGAAAACAACATTGGTTTCTTTGCAAAAAGCAAAAATGCAGAAATGATGATCAGGGAGGTTGAATCAAAGATTGAAGAGGCGAAGAAAACCCTTGTTCTTCTCACCAAGAAAATCGGAATGATAGATGAAATGGAAGAGTAACATGCAGTCATCAACAAAATATATTTTCGTAACAGGCGGTGTTACATCCTCACTGGGGAAAGGGATCATATCAGCTTCCCTCGCCAAACTTTTGCAGGCACGAGGATACCGGGTGACCATACAGAAGCTGGATCCTTATATCAATGTCGATCCCGGAACGTTAAATCCATATGAGCACGGGGAATGCTACGTTACTCAAGATGGTGCCGAAACCGATCTCGACCTGGGTCATTATGAAAGATTCCTGGGCATGCCCACATCGCAGGCCAATAATGTTACCACAGGAAGGATATATCAGACCGTGATCAACAAGGAAAGGCGCGGCGACTACCTGGGGAAAACCGTGCAGGTCATTCCGCATATCACCGATGAAATTAAAAGAAGGATCAAGCTACTCGGTTCACGGCGCGAATTTGACTTTGTTATCACAGAGATCGGAGGCACCGTAGGTGATATTGAGTCACTGCCCTATATCGAGTCCGTTCGTCAGTTGAAATGGGAAATGGGAGACACCAATACCCTTGTTATTCATCTTACCCTGGTACCCTACCTGTCGGCCTCACGCGAACTAAAAACAAAGCCTACCCAACATTCCGTTAAGGTACTGCTGGAAAACGGAATTCAGCCTAACGTTCTTGTATTGCGCACTGAACGGGAGCTAAGCAATGAACTTAGGAAAAAGGTAGCCCTGTTCTGCAATGTTGATTTTGAATCGGTGATCCAGTCGATTGATGTCTCTACGATTTATGAAGTACCTATCCTCATGCAGAAAGAAAAGCTGGACATTACCGTTCTGAAGAAATTGGGGATGAATTATGAAGGCCAACCTGACCTGGCTCCGTGGAAAAATTTTCTGAAACGGTTCCAGCATCCCAAATACACTGTTAATATTGGTTTGGTCGGAAAGTATGTGGAACTGCCTGATGCTTATATCTCTATTACCGAATCTTTTAAGCATGGAGGGGCCGTGAATAATTGCCATGTCAACCTTAAATTCATCCATTCTGAAGATATTGACGAATCAAATTACAGGGATGTGCTCAAGGGACTGGCAGGTATACTTGTAGCCCCTGGATTTGGTGACCGGGGCATCGACGGGAAAATACTGGCAGCTCAATATGCCCGGGAGAACAACATTCCATTCCTCGGCGTGTGTCTGGGACTGCAATGTGCCGTCATTGAATTTGCCCGGCATAAGCTGGGCCTTAAGAAAGCCCATTCCACGGAGATGTCCATCAAAACGCCCGATCCGGTAATAGACCTGATGGAAGATCAGAAAGGCGTCACGGAAAAAGGAGGGACCATGAGATTAGGTTCCTATCCCTGTGTACTGACGGAAGGAACTAAAGCCTTTAAAGCATATGGTGTAAAGGAAATCAGCGAAAGACACCGTCACCGTTATGAATTCAATAACCACTACCTGAAGGATTTTGAAAAAGCCGGCATGATTGCTTCCGGAATAAATCCCGATAATGGTTTGGTTGAGATCATGGAAATCCCATCTCACAAATGGTTTGTGGGAGTACAATTCCATCCTGAATACCGAAGCAATGTGTTGAAACCTCACCCGCTCTTTATTGATTTTATCAAAGCTTCGATATCCTGATAGTAATTTGCCGTAATGAAATAAACACAACTTATTAACCCGAATATAAAGAATGGACAGGAATTCAATCATTGGAATATTACTGATAGGTGCCATTATGATTGTTTGGAGCATGGTTTTCAGGCCGAACAAGAAAGAAATGGAGGAACGCAAAAGACAGCAGGATTCCCTTGCGCTGGTTTTGCAGCAACAGATGGAACAACAAAAGATACAACAGCAAAACGATTCCCTGGCGGCCCTATACGCCGACACAAGCAAGGTTGTCGTGGAGGAGAAGTTGGGTGAATTTGCCGCTGCAGCTACAGGAGCAAAAGAATTTGTTACCCTTGAAAATGACCTGATAAAGCTGGTTGTTTCAACCCTGGGAGGTAGGCCATATTCGGTTGAACTGAAAAGCTACAAAACCCATAACCAGACACCGGTTGTTTTGTTCTCCGGAGACTCAACAGAGTTTGGTCTGTATTTTTATCATCAGAACAACACCGTTTCTACCAATAATCTTTTCTTTGAGAAAGTTGACAGCATTTCATCAAAAAATGCCACCGGTCATAAGGACAGTGTTTCAATGAAACTTAAAATAAGCGATAACCGGTATATTGAATATGTTTATTCTCTTGAACCCGGAAGTTATATGGTGGATCTCAACATCAACCTGGTGGGCATGCAGGATATCGGGACACGTTCACCCGATGTGCTGGACATGGCCTGGTCGATGTATGCCCCGCAGCAGGAACAGTTGAAGAAGAATGAAAACCAGTATGTTTCTGTTTATTATAAGCCCCTCAGGGAAAAAGTTGAATATTTCAAGGCACGCAGCAATAAAAATGAACAGCAGGTTGACTTTCCGACAAAGCTTGAATGGATTGCTTTCAAGGACCAGTTCTTTTCATCGGTGCTGATTCCCGATAAGGGCTTTGATAACGGACTGATTAAGATGACCACCCTGCCTGAAAATGATAAGTTTCTGAAGCATTTCAGCGCTGAGATAGGAATTCCTTTTGAAAGAAAGGAATCGGAATCCGTCTCCATGAGAATATATTACGGGCCTAATAAATTCAAGCTGCTGAAGCAATACAAGGACCTTGGACTGCAGAACCTGGTAACCCTGGGCAACAATATCATCCGTTGGATCAATCAGTTTGTCATTATACCCATTTTTGACTGGTTAAGCAAGTTTATCGGCAACTATGGATTGATTATATTGCTGCTGACGATCATTATCAAGGTAGGCCTGTTGCCGCTGACATACCGTTCCTATTTGTCCCAGGCAAAAATGCGCGTATTGAAGCCCCAGATGGATGAGCTGAATGCGAAATATCCCAAGGGCAAGGAAATGGAAAAACAGCAGGCGACCATGGCCTTGTACAAGAAGGCAGGCGTTAGTCCCATGGGAGGATGTCTGCCCATGTTGCTGCAATTTCCGATTCTGTTTGCCATGTTCAGGTTCTTTCCCACTTCCATTGAGCTGAGGCAGCAAAGTTTCCTCTGGGCCACCGATCTGTCCACCTATGATGCCATCATCACATGGAATGCTAATATTCCTATCCTGAGCAGTATTTATGGAAACCATGTGAGCCTGTTCACCATTCTGATGACTGTCACCACCATTATCAGCATGAAAATGGGGGAAGGGACCACGGCACAAACGCAGCAGATGCCGGGAATGAAAACCATGATGTACATGATGCCGGTAATGTTCATGTTCATGCTGAATAATTTCTCGGCCGGCCTTACCTATTATTATTTCCTTACCAACATCATTACCATCGGCCAGAACTTTCTGTTCAAAAAACTGGTCGACGACGAGGAAATTTTAAAGAATATGGAAGCCCGAAAGCTAAAACCTGTTAAAAAATCCAAATTCCAGCAACGCCTTGAAGTAATGGCGAAACAAAAGGGATATAGACCGCAGCCGGGACAAAAATCACTGCAGGGAAATAAATCACAACCGGGAGGTAAATCTCAGCAGGGAAACAAACTGCAGCAAGGTAATAAGCCACCGAAAAAGAAATAAGGTATCAGCCATTGGTCATTACAGCGTTTGATCATTGCCAACATTAAAGTAACCCATTTCCTTATCACCATGAAATTAGTTCATAACCAATATCAAATTGATGGCCTTAACGTCGTTGATCTTTGCGAAAAATACGGATCACCGGTGTATGTTTACGACACTTCAAAAATGAAGAGTCAGTATGAAAAAATGCAGCATGCTTTCAAGGATGTCAGCCTGAAAATCAACTTTGCCTGCAAGGCGTTGGGGAACATCAATGTACTCAGGTTTTTTAACAACCTGGGCAGCGGGCTCGATGCTGTTTCCATACAGGAAGTCCAGCTGGGAATCAGGGCCGGATTTCAGCCACAGGATATCATCTTCACGCCCAATTGTGTTTCCATTGAGGAAATTCAGGAAGGTGTGGGTCTTGGCGTTAAGATCAATATTGATAATATCTCCATTCTCGAACAATTTGGCCATCTTTATGGGAATACCATACCGGTCTGCATTCGTATTAATCCCCATATTCTTGCCGGCGGCAATAATAAAATCTCTACCGGTCATATCGATTCCAAATTTGGTATCTCTATCTATCAGTTGCCCCATGTATTGCGTGTCGTGGAAACGAATCATATGAAAGTTGAAGGGCTTCATATGCATACCGGTTCAGACATCCTCGATGTGGGGGTATTCCTGCGCGGGGCAGAGATTATGCTGGACTCAGCAAAGAATTTCCGTGAACTTAATTATATAGACTTTGGCAGCGGTTTCAAAGTACCTTATAAGCCCGATGATTATTTTACCGATATTGATATGTTGGGCAAAGACCTGACCCGGCTTTTTAACAAGTTCTGCAAATCATACGGGAAAGATCTGACCCTGATATTCGAACCCGGGAAGTTTCTGGTCAGCGAGGCAGGTTTTTTCTTTGCCCGTGTTAATGTGGTGAAGCAAACCCTGGCTACCGTTTTTGCCGGTCTCGACACGGGACTTAATCACCTTATCAGGCCTATGTTTTACGATGCCTACCACCAGATCATCAACGTATCCAATCCCAAAGGTAAGACGCGGATCTATACGGTGGTCGGATATATTTGTGAAACCGATACTTTTGGATGGAACCGCAAAATAAGTGAAATAAGGGAAGGAGATTTCCTGGTGTTCCTGAATGCAGGTGCCTATTGCTTTACCATGTCATCGAATTATAATGCACGGCTGAGACCTCCGGAAGTAATGATAAACAGCGGCAAGGACTATCTTATCCGGCAGCGTGAAACCCTCGATGATCTGCTGAGGAATCAGGTGGATATAAAACTCTGACTCCCCCACCCTGACAACCGTCATCATTTTTCCGGGTTTTTTGAAGTAAATTACTGACTAATAATCTCCGCTTATGATTTATACTGCCGGTAACCGGGGAGACAAGGTCAGATCAGACTGTTTCATCAGCCTGGACATTCTGCAGGAACAGGGTGTGGCAATCGAACTGAAAAGCAAGGTAAAAGCTTTGTACGGTGAATCCATAACAGGTTTATGCCGGGAAATGCTTGCTTTTTTTGGTATTAAAAATGCCAGGCTTGAGATCGAGGATTACGGGGCACTGCCTTTTACACTGGCAGCAAGACTTGAGGCCGTTATTAAAAAGTACATTGAAACAGACCAGGAATACCTGCTGCCAATGCTGCCCCAGAACGTTTATGGGACTGCACGAGATGCCGACCGGGTAACCCGCCTGTACCTGCCGGGCAACAATCCTAAACTTATGATCAATGCCGGTATTTATGGTTGTCATGGGATTATTCTTGATCTGGAGGATTCCGTTGCACCCGGCAGAAAATCCGAAGCCCGTTTTCTGGTGCGTAATGCACTGAGGTCGGTTGACTTTTACGGTGCTGAGCGCATGGTAAGAATTAATCAGCTGCCGGCCGGACTTGACGACCTGAAATATATCGTACCCCATCCGGTTAATCTGATCCTGATCCCAAAATGTGAAAGCCAGGCACAGGTATTGCAGACCGATGCTAAAATTTCGGAGATACTGGGCCATAAAAACAACACCATATATTTGATGCCCATTGTTGAAAATGCAACCGGGGTGATGAATGCCTGTGAAATAGCCCGGGCCTCTGAGAATGTTGTTGCGATGGCCATTGGACTTGAAGATTACACAGCTGATATTGGAGCACAGCGTACTGCGGAAGGAAAAGAATCCTTTTTTGCCCGTTGCACCATGGTTAATGCAGCCAGGGCTGCCGGCATTCAGCCCATCGACTCCGTTTTTTCCGATATCGATGACATGGCAGCACTGGCCCGTAATGTCAGGGAATCGAAGGCGCTGGGGTTTGCCGGAATGGGATGCATCCATCCGCGCCAGGTAGCCGTCATCCATGAAAACTTCCAGCCCGACGAGGCTGAAATTTCAACAGCAAAAAAAATAGCGTTTGCCTCTGAAAGGGCAGAAAAAGAAGGGACCGGTGTGGTAGCCGTCGACTCAAAAATGATTGATGCCCCGGTGGTCAAAAGAGCACTCAGAACGATTGAGCGGGCGGTTAACGCCGGAAAACTACCGAAGAACTGGAGGGACAGCCATGCGTCATAAACTGATCAGGAATGCTGCAGGCCGTTTGGTGCCTGATGAAATAAACGGTAAGCCGGTGATACCCTATATGGGAGTCGGGAAATACCGCCCGCAGGGAGTCCGTCATAGCCCGCAAATACCTTCCTGTATTGATTTTCCTTCCGATGGCAACAAACAGGTACCCTCGCTCAGAGAAGCGCTGATTCGTGCCGGCCTGAAAGACGGGATGACCATTTCAACGCACCACCACTTCAGGGAAGGTGATCTTGTGGCCCAAATGGTATTTGATTGTGCCAGGGAACTGGGTGTGAAAGACCTGTGCTGGTTTCCTTCGGCATCCTTTGCATGTCATGCTTATCTGCTGAAATATCTCGATGACGGCACCATCAGTCACATTGAGGGCAGCATGAACGGTCCGCTGGGACGTTATTGCTCGGAGGGAAAGATGAGGAAGACAGCCGTGCTCCGTTCCCACGGCGGACGATATCAGGCCATACAGGATGGCGACGTAAAGATTGATATTGCTGTGCTGGGCGCAGGCTGTGCTGATCCGTTCGGCAACGCCAATGGAATTAATGGTCCGTCAGCAAGCGGATTGCTTGGCTTTGCCGTGGCTGATGCCCAGTATGCTGACAAGGTAATCATCGTGACGGATACCCTGGTGCCATTTCCCTGCATTCCATGGCAGATCCAGGGCAACTATGTTGATTACACGGTGAAGGTTGACCGGGTTGGCATTCCTGAAAAAATCGTTTCCGGCACAACAGAGGTTACCCGCAGTCCCGACCGGTTGATGATCGCTGAAATGACAGCCCGGTTTTGCGACGTAACCGGGATCATTCGCAATGGCTTTTCATTCCAGGCTGGTGCAGGTGGCACCGCCTTATCCGTTGGAAATTTCCTGGGTGACATTATGCGGAAAAAAGGGATAAAAGCAAGGTTCGCCCGTGGCGGCAGCAATAAATACCTGGTAAGTATGCTGGAAGAAGGCCTGGTGGAATATATCCTGGATGGTCAGACCTTTGACCTTGAAGGTGTGCGTTCCATCCGTGATAATCCGCATCACGTGATGACCAGCCCTTTTACCAGTTATAATTACCACAGCAAGGGGAATTTCGCCAGCATGGTTGATGTTGTGATCCTTGGAGCTACTGAGATTGACATTAATTTCAATGCGAATGTAGTGACCCATTCCGACGGATATCTGCTGCATGGCATCGGAGGATGGCAAAACTGCCTTTTCGGCAAAACGGTAATCCTGCCTGTGCCCCTGTTCCGCGATCGGATACCGGTGATCCGGGACGAAGTCACCACATTTTGCGGCCCCGGAGAGCTTATTGATGTTATCATAACGGAAAGAGGCATTGCCATAAACCCTTTGCGCACCGACCTTATTGAAATGGTGAAAGGATCCGGACTACCCGTGAAAACGATGGTACAACTCAAGGAGGAAGCTGAGGCAATATGCGGCGTACCTCAGAAACCCAGGTTCACCGACAAAATCGTTGCCGCCATCAAATGGGTGGACGGAACGGTGATTGATGTGGTGAGACAGGTGGAGGAAGAAATGTTGTGATGGTTGTGATGGTTGTGAAAGTTGTGATCGTTTGGTGTGGATTATTAGAGTTGTGTTGCGTTCTCCACAATCATAACAATCATAACAACCACAAAAACCATAACAAACATAACGCATAAAAAATATATAAATTATAAGTTTTCGCCATGCCAAAACACACTATCGTAATTATGCCCGGTGACGGGATTGGCCGGGTGGTCATGCAGGAAGCCATCAGGGTGCTGAATGCCCTAGGATTTGATGCCAGTTATATAGAAGCCGATATCGGGTGGGACCTCTGGTGCAAAGAGGGCAATGCCCTGCCGGAAAGGACCATTAAACTGCTGGAGCAGCACAAAGTGGGGCTTTTTGGGGCCATTACTTCCAAGCCTAAGGAGGAGGCTGAGGCAGAACTTTCCCCTGACCTGAAAGGGAAAGGATATGTTTATGCCAGTCCCATCGTTGGCATGCGCCAGCATTTTGACCTGGATATCTGCATCAGGCCCTGCCATACCTATAAGGGGAATCCGCTGAATTTTATCCGCCGTGGCACACAAGGGCAGATTGAAGAGCCATATATTGATGTGGTGATCTTCAGGCAAAACACCGAAGGCTTGTATTGCGGCGTGGAATGGAGCCATCCGGATGGCATTGTATACGAAGCGCTGCGGACCCATAAGAACTTTGTTAAAAATTTCGGTGATGTGCCCCGCGAGGACCTTGCGGTATCCACCCGTATCTTTACCCGCAAAGCTACGGAAAGGATACTGAGGGCAGCTTTTGAACATGCGGCAGCCTATGGTTATAAAACTGTTACCCTTTGCGAAAAACCCAATGTGATCCGCGAAACATCCGGAATGATGTATAACATGGCCAAAGCCATGCAAAAGGAATATCCTGGCATTGAATTGCAGAATACCAATATCGATGCTCAGATGATGTGGCTGACCAAGAATCCCGAGGACTACGGCGTTATTGTGGCCGGGAATATGTTCGGGGACATTGTTTCAGACGGATTTGCCGGACTTATAGGAGGACTGGGATTCGCCTGCAGTGCAAACATAGGTGAAAAAGCCGCGGTATTTGAACCTACACACGGATCAGCTCCCAAATATGCCAGCTATGAAGTCCCCATTGTGAATCCCATCGCTATGATCGAATCGGCCTGCCTGATGCTCGATTACCTCAATGAAAAGGCATTGTCGGAAAAGATAAGATCAGCCATTGCTGCAGTTATCCTTGAAGGCAAGGTCCGGACCTATGATATGATGAAGATGAAGGGAGAACCGGATGTACTTAAGAAAGGGGCGGCGTCAACGAGGGAGATGGGGGATGCGATCATAAAGGAAGGGACAAGGAAGGAGTAGGGGCAATCCTTGTGGTTGCCCTTAGGAGTTTAATCTTCTAACTACTAAAATAAAAACCAAACATATGTCCAGCACCAACATTACCGATCTGTGGCCTGAGCTTGAATGGATAAAGGATGAAGGCCTGCGTGAAAAAACGGCAAGGACCTGGGAACTGGCTTTAAGCAAGAGTGTGCTAAAGCCGGAAGATTTGAACCGTATTCCCTTTACCCTGCTGGCAGGACCTGACCTGAAAGTCAGCTTTATGGAGCACAAAAGAGCCGTAGTTCACATTGCCCGCGAATGCGGATTAAAATTCAATGAGTTTTTCAAAAAGGATCTCCCGGTTAATATCGACTTTCTTATCGCCGGCGCCATCCTGGCTGATGTTGGAAAATTGCTGGAATATGAACTGGATGAAAGCGGCAAGTGTATTCAGGGGAAATATGGAGCATTAGTCAGGCATCCGTTTTCCGGTGTTTCACTGGCCGAGCAATGCGGCGTTCCGCCTGAAGTATGTCATATAATAGCAGCTCATGCCGCAGAAGGTGATCTGGTAAAGCGGTCAACGGAGGCCTATATTGTTCACCATGCGGATTTCATGACGTTTTT
>CAYWCR010000009.1:5248-54115 GCA_964456825.1 uncultured Bacteroidales bacterium | reverse complement strand
AGCAACAGGGGAAAGGTCGTTCCGGGTGAGATCGTGGATGTGACCATTGATGTGAGGCTGGCCAGGGATTTCGGAGGAGCCGGTGTTGTTAGAAATCTGCAGGATCATAATCTCCGGATTGCAGACAGCAGCCGTACCTTCTTCACTTTTGACTGCAATCCCACCGGCTCTGATCAGCAATACGCAGCTAACCAGCAGAAATGCCGTCTTTTTGCCCGGGAAAATAATATCATGGTATATGATATCAATGCCGGGATCGGCACTCACCTGGCCATCGATGAAGGGCTTACCATACCGGGGTCCACCCTGGTATCCACCGATTCGCATGCCAACATCCTGGGGGCCATCGGTGCTTTCGGCCAGGGCATGGGTGATCGCGATATAGCAGCTGCCTGGGCACGTGGCTCAGTATGGTTCAAGGTTCCCGGATCGATAAAAATAATCCTTCATGGAAAATGTTCTCCCATGGTATCCGCCAAGGACATTGCGCTAAACCTGTTGAAGAAATTTGGTGCCGATGGTTTGCTGGGATACGCAGTGGAATTATATGGTGAGGTAACAGATGAGCTTACCCTGGATGAGCGTATTACCATTTCTTCGATGGCAACCGAAATGGGGGCCATCGCTCTTCTTTTCCCTCCATCATTAGCCGTTATCAATTACTGTAAATCGCATTCTTTACAATCATTTGAGCCTGTATTTGCGGATAACAAAGCCGTGTACTCGCATATTTTTGAATTGGATGCAGGCGGGTATGAAACTGCCATATCGCTTCCCGGACAGCCCCATAATGTTACGCGGGTAGAGGATATCAAGGGAACCAAGATCGATTCGGTTTTCATCGGAAGTTGCACCAATGGCAGAATGCAGGATATGCATGAGGCCGCCATGATACTGAAAGGCAGAAAAATCGCACCCGGTGTTGTACTGAAAATTGTTCCCGCCACCGATGAAATATGGAATAAATGCCTGCAGGAAGGATTGATGGATACTTTTAAGTCAGCCGGGGCCCTGGTTGGTAACGCCGGATGCGCCGGGTGTGCTTCAGGACAAATTGGCCAGAATGGTCCGGGCGAAAAGACGATAAGCACCGGGAACCGCAATTTCGAAGGCAAACAAGGCAAAGGAGATGTCTATCTTGCCTCAGTTGCAACGGCTGCAGCATCTGCCATTGCCGGCCACATTACAACCGCTGATGATATTCCTGAAAAAGCGTCGCTGTTCGGTTCCCGGATTGAACCGGAAAAAAAGACAGTGATCCCGGCTACACATCGGGATCAGAAGAAAACTGTCATCGAAGGGAAAGTCTGGATCGTTAATATGGATAACATAGATACGGATATGATATACCACAACCGTCATCTGGCAGTAACCGACCAGCAGGAAATGGGGAGATATGCTTTTGGCAATCTTAAAGGCTGGGAGGACTATCCGGTGCGTTCAGAACCAGGTGATATCATTATCGCCGGAAAGAATTTCGGGGCCGGAAGTTCCCGGCAGCAAGCCGTAGATTGTTTCAGGGCGCTTCATAATCAAGCCATACTGGCTGGGTCATTCGGAGCCATCTATGAAAGAAACGCCATCAATGCCGGATTCCCCGTTATGACTTACCAGGATTTGGATGAATTGGACCTGAAGGATCGTGATACGGTAAGAATCGACCTGGTAAAAGGTACTGTTACCAACCTGAAAAACAGCAAAACGGCTGCGATCGGTAAATTTTCCGAAGTACAGATGACAATTTACCAGAAGGGGGATCTGTTATTTCTATGATCAATTAACAATTATCAATTATCAATTATCAATTAAATCTTAAACCTTGAAAAGTATCGTCTTGATTCTTGATTCTTGATTCTTATAACTAAACGACATATGTCTCATCAAACCTTTGCAGAAAAAATATTCAATGCCCCGGCCGGAAGCATTGTTTTTCATAAACCTGATATAGTCCTGACCCACGACAACACGGCAAGTATAGAAGGTACATTCAGGAAAATGGGAGGAGACAAAGTGTTTGATCCCGGCCAGTTACTGGTAGTGCTCGATCACAATGCCCCGCCCACCAGCAGCAAACTGGCAAATGATTATCAGCAAATCCGTGTCTTTGTGAAACATCAGGGAATTGAGCATTTTCATGATGCCGGTGAAGGCATCTGCCATCAGTTGATGGAGAAGTATGCCCTTCCCGGCATGGTTATCGTTGGCAGTGACAGTCATACCTGTACCGCGGGCGCTTTTAATGCTTTTGCAACAGGGATTGACCGTACAGAAACTGCCGGTCTCTGGAAACAGGGAGAGACCTGGTTTATGGTGCCTGATTCGATAAAGATCTCATTGCATGGCAGGCTGCCGGAGAACGTGTACGCGAAAGATCTTGCCTTGTATATAATCGGCATGATCGGTTCCAGCGGTGCTGATTACAGGTCAGTGGAATATCACGGGGATGGAGTTAAAACGCTATCGATAGCTGACCGGATGACCATAGCCAATCTGGCATCGGAAATGGGGGCAAAAAATGCTGTTTTCCCGGCCGATGAACGATTGTGCACCTGCCTGGGTCAAAGGTTCCCCGCTGTCTGGGCCGATCCGGATGCACATTATATAAAGGAGTATGAAATAAACCTCGACGGCTTGTTCCCTTTGGCATCCTGTCCCCATCATGTAGACAATGTTAAAAGTATTGATGACGTCTCAGGAACAGCCATCGGACAGGCCCTGATTGGTACGTGTACCAACGGACGTCTTGAAGATCTCAGGATCGCTGCTGCCCTGCTGAAAGATAAAAAGGTCGCTGAAGGCATTCAGCTCCTGATAACTCCGGCTTCACGTGAAATATACCTTCAGGCTGTAAAGGAAGGCCTTGTTGAAATATTCCTGGCAGCCGGAGCCAATATCCTTACGCCATCATGCGGACCCTGCCTGGGGACCGGACAGGGGATCCCACCGGACGGGATCAATATAATTTCTACGGCGAACCGTAATTTCCTGGGGCGAATGGGGAATGCAAAGGCCTCCATTTACCTGGCATCTCCCGCCACGGTGACATTATCCGCCATCCATGGCGTCATCACTTCACCGGTAAAAAAAGCCGCCAAATCCGTATTTCCTTATCACATTAAGCAATCCGGTACGATTACGGTAAATGTCTCCGAAAACCGATACAACAGCGGAGTATGGAATTATAAAGATGCTGATAACCTGAACACCGATCAGATGTTTGCCGGCAATCTGACCTATGAGGTCAACAGTTCGCAGCCTGAAAAAATTGCACCGCACCTGCTTAAGGGTTTCGATGAGCAGTTTGCGGTGAAGGTTCAAAAAGGGGATATCATGGTTTGCGGTGAGAATTTTGGTTGCGGCAGCTCCCGCGAGCATCCTGCGGTAGGCCTGGTATATGCGGGAATCAGGGCAGTGTTGGTCAAATCGGTATCCCGCATATTTTTCCGCTCGGCCATCAATCAGGGTTTACCCATACTGGTCATCCCTGAGGCCGTAGCCGCATTCAAAACAGGAGACAGGATAAATATCGACATGGCAGGCGGGAAGGCTGACATTGCTGGTAGGGTATACACTTTCAGCCCCTTGCCTGACAAGCTGATGCAGATATTGGAACAGGGAGGGCTGGTGAAGTGGATTAACAATGGACAATGAACAATGAACAATGAACAATGAACAATGAATAATGAATAATGAACATTAACCATTAACCATTAAACCTTAAACTTTAAACAATACTAATCTGTAATTCATAACCTATGAGCAGTCACAACGGTATTCAGGAAGCCCTTGACCAGCTTGGGATAAAACCAATCAACGAAGGCTTGTGCACAGGCACAAAATGGATCAAAACGACAGGGGAAGTGCTTACCTCCGTATCGCCCGTTGACGGTAAGCCGATTGCCGGTATAAAGCAATGCACTCACAATGAATACCGCAGATTAGTAAAACTTGCTGGCAAAGCTTTTATTGAGTGGAGATCGATACCGGCGCCCCGCCGGGGAGAGATTGTCCGTCAGATTGGCCTGGAAATACGCAGGGTCAAAGAGCCCCTTGGCAAGCTGATAAGCTGGGAAATGGGTAAGATATACCAGGAAGGCCTGGGCGAAGTACAGGAGATGATCGATATCTGTGATTTTGCAGTAGGCCTTTCGAGGCAACTTTGCGGCTCTACCATGCATTCTGAACGTCCGGGACACCGTATGTACGAGCAATATCACCCGCTGGGGATCGTCGGTATCGTTTCGGCATTTAATTTTCCGGTCGCCGTATGGTCATGGAATGCAATGCTTTCGCTTGTTTGCGGTGATGTGGTAATCTGGAAGCCCTCATCCAAGGTGCCGCTTTGTGCAATTGCCGTTCATAACATATTGTCAAAAGTACTGCTTGAAAACAAGGTACCGGAGGGAGTGGTCAACTTGCTGGCGACCAGTTCCAGGTACCTGGGCGATGAATTGTTCAAAGACCGGAATATTCCCCTCGTTTCTTTCACCGGGTCGACCAGGACAGGCAGGCAGGCAGGCCGGCTGGTAGGTGAAAGACTGGGAAAGGCCATTCTGGAACTGGGAGGCAACAATGCCATTATCATTACGCCTAAAGCAAATCTTGATCTGGCGCTTCGCGCCACTGTATTTGGAGCTGCGGGAACTACCGGACAGCGGTGCACATCAACCCGGCGCATTATCATCCATGAATCGATGTTTGATCCTTTTAAAACCAGGTTGATCAGTATCTATAAAAGCCTGAAAATAGGCAATCCACTGGATCCCGCAACCCATGTTGGTCCAATGATTGATAAAGAGGCTGCTGATAAATTTTTTAAGGCTATAGAATCCGTCCGGAAAGCCGGAGGTAAAATATTATTTGGAGGGACCCCGGCCGGCAATAAGGACTGCCGTTCAGGATGCTATGTTGTCCCCTGCATCGCGGAAGCTGAAAATCACTATGCTGTTGTTCAGGAGGAGACTTTTGCTCCCCTGCTCTACCTGATACGATACCGAACCCTGGATGAAGCTATTCAGATACACAATGACGTTCCCCAGGGTTTGTCCTCAGCCATGTTCTCCAATGACCTGCTGGAAACCGAAAGATTTCTTTCCCATGCCGGATCCGATTGTGGCATCGCCAACATTAATATAGGAACATCCGGTGCAGAAATCGGCGGAGCCTTTGGTGGAGAGAAAGATACAGGAGGGGGCCGTGAATCGGGCTCCGATGCCTGGAAAGCCTATATGCGAAGACAGACCAATACCATTAACTACAGCACTGAATTGCCATTGGCACAGGGGATTGAGTTTGGGGTGAAGAAAGGGACAAGCCTGCCTGCCGGCAAGGCAGGGGACAAGGGACAAGGGACAAGAAAAAGACAAATTGTTAAATGACAGAAACCAGTTTTCATGAAAATAGGGATACTCAGAGAGACAAAAACACCGCCCGATAACCGTGTACCTTTATCGCCAAAGCAATGCAGACAATTGGAGGACCGGTACAAGGGTTTACAGGTATGGGTACAACCCAGTACATTCCGGTGTTTTCAGGATGAAGACTATGAGCGGGAAAAGATCCGGCTCAGCGAGGATCTCAGCGCTTGTGATATTTTGTTGGGTGTAAAGGAAGTGAACCCGCAGTACCTTATGCAGGATAAGACCTATCTGTTTTTTTCCCATACCATCAAAAAGCAGATGCACAACAAGACTTTGCTAAAAACCATATTGGAAAAGCATATCCGGTTGATTGATTATGAAATCCTGACCGATAAAAACGACCTGCGTATCATCGGTTTCGGACGTTGGGCCGGATTGGTCGGTGCATATAACGGATTAGGGGCACTGGGTATGCGTCATCATTTGCCCGCACTGCTGCCTCCACAGGAATGCCAGGGGCTGAAGGAAATGATGAAAAGGGCATCGGTATATAAATTACCACCGGTGAGGATTGTCGTAACCGGAGATGGAAGGGTTGCAGGCGGAGTAGAAGAAATGTTATGGGCCTCTGACATACGGAAAACAGATGCAGATGAATATCTGAATGACCAGCATCCCGGCAAGTCTGTATATGTTAAACTGAGCCCTGATCAATATTATCGCAACAAATTGGGAAATCCTTTTGATCTGCATCATTTTTTTAGTTTCCCACATGCTTATGAAAGCAATTTTGACCGTTTCTGCAACAGGACAGATATGCTGATCATGGCATCATTCTGGGATCCAAGGGCACCTGTGTTGTTTACGCCGGATCAGATGAATACGCCAGGTTTCTGCATAAAGGTCATTGCTGATATCACCTGTGACCTGAATGGATCCGTGCCTTCCACCATAAGGACAACCACGTTCAGTGATCCTTTTTATGACTACAATCCTGCAACAGGTCTGGAGGAATTGCCTTTCAGTCATCCCGATCATGTAACCGTGATGGCGATAGACAACCTGCCTTGCGGATTACCGGTTGAAGCATCCGTTGATTTTGGAAATTCGTTGTTGAAATCCGTGATCCCGCTGATGATAGGCGGCGACTGCGACGGCATTCTTCAACGCGCCACCATTGCGGAAAACGGTAAACTCACAGAGAAATATACCTATCTTGAAGAGTGGGTTAATAACAATGAACAGTGAACAGTGAACCCTGCCTGCCGGTAGGCAGGGCAGGCAGGAGTGAAAATCTACTAACTACTAACTTCTAAATTCTAACTTCTAACTTCTTTCTTTCCCATGAAAAAAATCCTTATTCTCGGTGTCGGTCGTTCTTCATCAACGCTTATCAGCTATCTTGAAGAGAATGCTCAAAAATATGGTTGGGAAATTACCGTTGGTGCACACAATTTACAGACCGGGCTTAATAAGGTTTCTCCCCTAACACGGGTGACAGCCTTTGATGTTTTTAATGAAGAGCAGCTAAATACCGAAGTTCAGGCTGCTGATGTTGTCATATCCATGTTGCCGGCCAGGTTTCATCCCATTGTTGCACTGGCATGCCTTAAATATTCAAGATCGATGCTTACGGCTTCCTATGAATCAAATGAGATAGCAGAAATGTCTGCCCAGGCCAAATCAAAGGGTATTCTTTTTTTGAATGAGCTGGGTGTTGACCCGGGCATTGATCACATGTCCGCCATGCGGGTGATCAACCGAATCCGGGAGCAGGGACATGCATTGCTGTGTTTTGAATCCTTTACAGGGGGATTGATTGCACCGGAATCCGATAACAATCCATGGAACTACAAAATTACCTGGAATCCGCGAAATGTGGTGCTGGCTGGTCAGGGAGGACCTGCACGATTCATACAGGAAGGGACCTATAAATACATCCCCTACAACCGGTTGTTTCGTCGCACTGAGGTGATCGATATCGAGGGATACGGCAAATTTGAAGGTTATGCCAACCGGGATTCGCTAAAGTATATTGAAAAATATAATCTGCAGGATGTGCCGACGGTTTACCGGGGAACATTGCGGAGGCCCGGATACTGCCGTGCCTGGGATGTGTTTGTTCAGTTAGGGGCTACGGATGACAGCTATACGATGCTGAATACGGAGGAAATGACATACAAACAATTCATCAATTCATTTCTATATTACAGTGTCGAGGATCCTGTAAAAACAAAGCTGTATCAATACATGCACATAGATCAGGATTCAGATGTACGCGAGAAACTTGAATGGCTGGGAATCTTTGATGATACGGTCGTTGGATTAAAAAATGCCACGCCTGCGCAGATTCTTGAACAGATTATCTGTAAAAAATGGGTGTTGGATGACCATGATAAAGATATGCTTGTAATGTGGCACAAGTTTATTTACCAGGAATCAGATAAGAAAAAACCTTCATTGCTGACATCCTCTATGGTATCCATCGGAGATGACACGGTGAATACAGCCATGGCAAAGACTGTGGGACTTCCCCTGGCCATAGCCGTCAAGATGTTGCTCACCGGGCAGATCAGGTTAACGGGTGCCCATATTCCCACCCTTAAGGAAATCTATGAACCGGTGCTGAATGAACTTGAATCGTATGGGATACGGTTTGTTGAAAAGGAGGGGACATAAGAAGCAGCCACTTATCACTTCCTCGTCCCTTGTCCCCTGCCTTGCCGGCAGGCAGGCTTGTCCCTATCTTCAAAATCCCCTTATCTTCCAGATATTCTTTGCATACTCCATAATGGAGCAATCGGAAGAAAAGGTTCCCATGCGCGCTACATTAACGATGGATTTTGTGGTCCACAGATCCGGATCAAGAAAGGTTTTGTTGACCTCATGCTGGCGATCGATGTAGGATTGAAAATCAGCCAGCAGCAGGTATTCATCCTGATTCAGCATGGAATCAACAAGGGGTCTGAATAAGCCGGTATCGCCACCTGAAAACCATCCCGAAGCGATCTGATCGATAATTCTTTTCAGGTTCGGATTGGTTTCATAATAATACCGGGGATTATATCCTTGTGATTTAAGGTTAAATACTTCCGGGGTTGTGAGTCCAAACAGAAAGAAATTATCAGCTCCGACCTGTTCACGGATCTCTACATTGGCGCCGTCTGCTGTTCCAATGGTCAGCGCTCCGTTCATGCTGAATTTCATATTGCCGGTTCCTGAAGCCTCTTTGCCGGCCAGAGAGATCTGCTCCGAAAGGTCGGCAGCAGGATAAACAATATGTCCGGTCTGAACATTAAAATTGGGTAAAAAAACCACCTTAAGCCTGTCGTTAATGGACCGGTCATTGTTGACCACATCACCGACAGCATTGATCAGTTTGATGATAAGCTTGGCCATGAAATATCCCGGGGCAGCTTTACCACCGAACATGAATGTGCGGGGAGGTATTGCTGCATCAGGGTTATCCTTTAGCTGATTATAGAGGGAAATAATATGCAAAACATTCAGATGTTGCCGCTTGTATTCATGGAACCTTTTTACCTGTATGTCAAACATGGATGCTGTGCTGACCGTGATGCCGGTTTTATTCTGTATCCAGGCAGCCAG
This sequence comes from uncultured Bacteroidales bacterium, assembly GCA_964456825.1. GTDB lineage: Bacteria > Bacteroidota > Bacteroidia > Bacteroidales > UBA10428 > UBA5072. The sequence goes on along the minus strand of CAYWCR010000009.1, from coordinate 45,146 downwards.
TAATGCCTTATTCTGTTGTTTTACCTTCCTCCATTTTTCATGAAAAACCGGATCATGCTGGTATCTTTCAAGGTCAGATATATGCAGATGGAATTCCTTAAGCCACCGGGGGCCTATATTTTCGGTAATCAGCGATGAAAGCTCCTGGTTACTGACGTTGACCCATCGCCGCGGAGTAATGCCATTGGTAACATTATGGAATTTATCGGGCCATAGCTGGTAAAAATCATGCAATAAATGATTTTTCAGCAGGTCGGTATGCAGCGCAGCCACGCCGTTTATGCTGTGGCTCCCGATGCAGGCCAGATGGGCCATCCTGATATATTTACCGGAAGATTCATCAACAATGGACATCCGGGTCAGCAGTTCAGTTTGTCCCGGAAATCGTTTTTCAACATCCTTCAGAAAACGGAAGTTGATCTCATAAATGATCTCAAGATGTCTTGGAAGGAGGCTTTTAAACATATCAAGCTGCCATTTCTCCAGGGCCTCAGGCAGCAATGTATGATTCGTATAGGATAAGGCACCGGTTGTTATCTGCCAGGCTTTTTCCCAGGCCAGATGATATTCATCTACCAGCAAGCGCATGAGTTCAGCCACCGCAATGGATGGATGGGTGTCGTTCATCTGAATGGCAAAATGCTTGTGAAAGGATTCTATCTCCTCATTTTGTGAAAAATGAAGCCGGATCATATCCTTTAAGGAACAACACACAAAGAAGTATTGCTGGATAAGCCGCAACTGTTTCCCGGATTCCTTTTCATCATTGGGATACAGCACTTTGGTTATGGTTTCGGATGAGATCTTTTCTTCCACTGCGGCGTAATAATCCCCGATGTTGAAATCCTGAAGGTTAAAAGATACAACAGCCTCTGATTTCCATAACCGCATGGTATTGCATTTACCATTACCATAGCCTATTATAGGCGTATCATAGGGTACACCTTTTATGATCCGTGAAGGGTTCCATTTAACACAATATCGTCCGTTATTATCAGTATAAGGTTCGGTATATCCTCCCAGGTATACTTCCTGACTCAGCTCTGTTTTTGCAATCTCCCAGGGATTACCATACCTGAGCCATTTATCCGTAATTTCCACCTGCCATCCGTTGGATATCTCCTGGTCGAAGATCCCAAATTCATACCGGATGCCGTATCCGATAGCATTGATGGAGAGGGTGGCCAGCGAATCCATGAAACAGGACGCAAGCCTGCCCAGGCCTCCGTTTCCCAACCCCGGTTCCTCTTCCTGATTCATCAATTCTTCCAGATCGACAGCGAGGTGTTTCATAGCCTTTCTGGTTTCCTCCAATATACCAAGGCATACAAGATTATTGGCCAGGTGTGGCCCCGGAAGAAATTCGGCCGACAGGTAGGCTACCGTTTTATTATACTCGAGCATATTGGAATCAACAATATCCTGTATGCCCTGTATCCAGGATGCCAGCATCCGGTCGCGTACCGTATAGGACAACGCCATATAAAGATCGTTGAGACTGGCGTTCATCAACGTACATCCCTGGAGGTAATACAGATTATCAAGAAATGCCTTGGCAATGGCATCAGCGTTCCTTCCTATGCGAATCTGATTGTTTTCGTTTATTTCTGATGTCTTTTCCATTTTTTTATCTCCTACCTTTGTCCTAAATTTAGGAAAAAAGCCCGAATATTTTACTGAATTTCATTAGTACCATAAAATAACCTACGGTTCACTGGTTTATGGTAAACAATTGATTCATATATCATAAATAAAACAAAGGCAAATTCTGTACGTTAACTGTAAAACTTTATATTTGCTGCATATTTGTGATCCATGATTCAGTCTCATCCTGGTGAAATTGCAGCATTGCTGGTAGCCATATTCTGGACAATTACTGCCCTGTCTTTCGAATCAGCCAGTAACAAGGTAGGTTCTTTACCCGTGAATATTATACGGCTGGTAATAGGATTTTTTTTTCTTTCCATACTAAACCTGGTGATCAGGGGTCGTCTATTCCCTACTGATGCCTCTGTTCACAACTGGATATGGTTGTCAGTATCAGGGCTCATCGGATTTGTACTGGGGGATCTCTTCCTTTTCAAATCCTATACCATTATCGGATCATGGTTTGCCATGCTGATGATGACCCTGGCTCCCCCTCTGGCAGCGTTGTTTGGGTGGATTATACTGGGGGAAACCATGAATTTCAGGTCACTTGCAGGCATGGCCCTGACCATGGGCGGTATTGCATTGGCCTTATTCAGCCGCGATCGTGAAAATAATAAGCTCACTTTCCGGAAACCCATCAGGGGCATATTCTTTGCCTTTCTTGGAGCCTTGGGACAGGCTTTGGGCATCGTTTTCAGCAAATACGGGATGCAGGATTACAGTCCCTTCCCTTCAACACAAATCCGTATCATCACTGGTATTGCCGGATTTATACTGATTATTTCCCTGTCCGGCAGATGGAATAATGTTTTGGCGGCGCTGCGTGACACCAGAAGCATGGCTGCCATAACTACCGGATCATTTTTTGGCCCTTTTCTGGGGGTGTCGTTTTCGCTGATGGCCGTGCAATATACATCAGCAGGAATTGCCTCTACCATCATGGCCATAGTCCCTATCCTGATCATTCCGCCCAGTATTTTTCTGCTCCATCACCACATCACCCTGCGTGAAATCATGGGCACCATAATCAGTATTATCGGTGTTGCCTTGTTCTTTCTTTAATCTTAAATGCATCATCCAAAACAATGAATAAAACTTTGCTGTATAGCTCCCTCGCCCTGAATCTGTTAATGCTGGCCGCACTTATAATAATCGGGGGAAAGTTGTTTACCAAAAAGCCTCCGGCAATAAAAGAGTCACAGCGCTGGACAGAGGATATTCCCATTCCCGATAGCATTACCATTGCCATGCTGGGTAATTCGTTAACGGCTTATGCTGACTGGAATGCATTGCTCGGGAGGGATGATGTCCATAACTTTGGCATCGCTGACTTTACCGTGAAACAACTTTCATGGCTGCTGGCTGACTGGGTAATAAAATCAAAACCTGCCTTGTGTTTTATACAGGGTGGACAGGAGGATATTATGCTTGGCGTTCCACTGGAAAGGATAGCTGCAGATTATTCCATGATACTGGATTCATTGCAGCATAATGGCATTGAGCCGGTAGTCCAGTCAACCCTGTTGAGTTGGGATCATCCTGAAGTCAATAATCAGGTGGTTAAATTGAATCAATTGCTGAAAGCGCTATGCTTTAAAAAGAACATCAGCTTTATTAATCTCAATACCGTACTTTCCGACAACAGCAGATTGCAGCCCCAGTTGACCACCGATGGTATACACCTGAACAACAAAGGATATGAGCTCTGGGCCATTATAATTAAGGATTATTTGTTGCTGAACGATCCCCGAAATAAACGGTAAAGGATGAAAAATTTATTCATGATTTCTATCCTGTTTAATCTTATGCTGGCTGCCTTGCTTATCTCAGCCCTGGTATATCAGTTCACGAAAGAGGAAGACCCGGTGGCAAAGATAAGCCGGTTTATGCCTCAGAAACTGGCTGCGAAGCGCATTGAAAGGATCCTGAAACAATCTCCGGGCACGGTTTCCCTCGTTATGCTCGGCAATTCCATTACAGCAAACGGAGGCAACTGGAATAAGAGGCTTGGAAGGATTGATATACGAAACAGCGGACAGGGAGGATATACGACCGGTCAAATGTTATGGCTCCTTGATTCCTGCGTAATAAAAGCCAAACCTGAATATTGCTTCATCATGGCAGGCATTAATGATCTGTCGTTAGGCATTCCGGTAGAAAGGGTGTGCGCTAATTATCACATCATTATTGACACGTTGTTGGCCAACGGCATACGCCCCGTCGTTCAGTCAACATTATATCAAACCGGGAATCCTGCAGGCAATAAAAATGTAGGTTATCTCAATGACCTGCTGGAGGCATATTGCAATGAGAAAAACATTCTTTTTATTGATTTGAACCGGTCCATGTCAGATCACAACGGGCTCATTCAGGAATTAACGACTGACGGGACCCATCTTTCAGAACTTGGGTATGAGGTATGGTCGGACAAATTGAAATGGATAATTTCCAAACTGTCCATATGACCAATCCTTTTCCCTGTATGGATAGAATTATGAAAATTACGATAAATGATAAAATCCAGCAATGAGGACTTTTAATTTTGAGATTATCGGATACATTGCCGCTTTCTTCGGAACCATCCTTATGCTTCCCCAGGCCTATAAAACCTACCAGACCAAACATGTTAAGGATATTTCTCTCGTTATGCTGGTTATTTATATCCTTAACTGTATCCTTTGGGGAATCTATGGCGCTTATCTGAGTTCCGTCCCCATGCTTTTGTGCAACGGCATTGCACTTGTGATCGGATTGCTGATGATAATGATGAAAATAGCATATTCCCGTGATCGGGAAAAACCCAATAACAATGAAATATGAAAAAGCACCTGCTGTTCCTTTTGATTGCTGTTTTTACTGCATGTTCAACAACAGAAACTAAAAAACAGAAAATGACATCACCCGGGCATGATGATATGAAAGAAATGAATCATCTGGCGAAAGACGAAATTGCAGCCGGATGGCAATTGCTTTTTGACGGAACTTCAACCAGGGGATGGCGGGGTTTTAAAAGGGAGGGATTTCCTGAATATGGCTGGCAGGTAAAGGACGGAATGCTGTTCGTTGAATACTCAGGGAAGGGTGAAGAAGGTAATGGAGGAGATATTGTCACAGCAGAAAAATTCGGCAATTTTGAATTGAAACTCGACTGGAAAATATCACCCGGCGGAAACAGCGGGGTTATGTTCCGGGTGACCGAAAGTGAGAAATACCAGGAAACCTGGAATACAGCGCCTGAGATTCAGATCCTGGATGATTTCGGATTTGAAAAATACAACAAGGGTTATGTGATCAATATCAAACAAATGTCAGGGGCCAATTATGATATGCATGCTCCTTTATTTTATTATACCAAACCGGTAGGCGAATGGAACCAGCTTTATTTGAAGGTGCTGGGCAGTCATGTAGAACAATGGCTAAACGGAAACAAGATTGTTGAGTATGAATTAGGGTCTCCTGAATGGAAGGAACTGGTTAAGAAAAGCAAATTCTCTGTTTATCCCGATTACGGATTGGCAACCACAGGGCACATTGCTTTACAGGATCACGGTTGTGCTGCATGGTTCAGAAATATTAAAATCAGGAAAATACAATAATCAGTAATCGGTAATCAGTATTCGGTCTAAAGCTGCAGGCTACAGACTACAGGCAATAGGCTACAGCCATAAAAGACCGTTTACTGCTCACCGATTACCGCTTACCTTCTTACCTTTCTTACCTTCTTGTCCCGTTCCTATATTTTATTATCTTTGACCGCATTATAAAAAAAAGTATTATGAGAAAGAAAATAGTTGCCGGAAACTGGAAAATGAACAAAAACCTTCCGGAAGGTATAGAACTAGCAAAGACCATTAATCGTCAGGTTGAGGACACGGAAGTAGTGGTTATTTTATGTACTCCCTTTATTCATCTGGCTGAAGTTGCCAGGGTCATATCAAAGGATTCCCTGTTCCTGGGTGCCCAAAACTGTGCCTCGGAAGCATCCGGTGCCTATACCGGGGAAGTATCTGCTGAAATGATCCGTTCTGCCGGAGCAGAATACGTTATTGTTGGACATTCTGAAAGGCGGAGCTATTATAAAGAATCCGATGAAATATTGAATAAAAAGGTAAAACTTGCACTGGCCAATAACCTGATCCCTATTTTCTGCTGTGGTGAAGTGCTGGCTGAAAGACAAACAGGGAAGCACATACAAGTGGTGAAATCACAGATTGAAAAAGGCGTTTTCGACCTTTCTGCTGATGACTTCAGCAAGATCGTCATTGCCTACGAGCCCGTCTGGGCAATCGGAACAGGGATCAACGCAACAGCTGAACAAGCGCAGGAAATGCACAAAGTCATCCGGGATAGCGTGGCTGAAAAATTTGGCAGCAGTATCGCCGGGCAAACATCCATCTTATACGGCGGAAGCTGCAAACCATCCAATGCCAGGGAACTCTTTGCCAATCCCGATGTCGACGGAGGGCTTATAGGCGGAGCATCCCTCACTGCGGCTGATTTCATGGGTATCGTCAATGCATTTTAATGAATGCCGGTTATGGCAGGTCAACCTGGCATAGCAGCCGGAGAAGAGATGGTTCAGATAAATTTTGAGATGACCTGTACAAGGCTGTTCAATGTGATGGGTTTAACAATATATCCGTCAAATCCGGCCTTGTATATCATATGTTCCTCATTGGCTAATGCATAAGCGGTCTGGGCAATGACAACGGCCGAAGGATTGATTTCCTTGATTTCCCTGATGACCTGAAATCCGTCAATCGTGGGCATTTTAATGTCCAGTAAAACAAGGTTTATCGAATCCATAAGCTGTTGATACATATTTATTCCTTCCTCCCCACCCTTGGCCCAGGAAGTTCTTACCTTTGTTTTTCGAAGCAAAGTATTAATCACTAAGTAGTTTGATTCTTCATCTTCAACGATTAAAAAATGCTTATCGCTCCAGTCAGGGATTATTTCATCGTTGAATGATATATTTTTATCGGGGTAGGCTAATTCATCCGTAGAGCCGTCATAGGGAAGGCTGAAGATAAACTCAGATCCCTTTTCCGGTTCGGATTCCACCCAGATCTTCCCGCCCATGGTTTCAACCAGATGCTTGGTAATGGTCAATCCAAGACCTGTCCCACGATATAATGTAGTTTTGTTATCGTCAATCTTAACAAAACGATTAAAAATCAATTGCTGATTTTTCTTTTCTATTCCGATGCCGGTATCACTGACAAAAAATATGATCTCACGTCCCGGTAAGACATCTTTAATGCCGAACGAGATAGTCCCTTTGGTCGTGAATTTAATGGCATTTCCGATAAGGTTGTTGAAAATCTGCTGAAGCCTGACTGTATCGGCCTGCAATATGATTTGCTTTTCCGAAGGCATGCACAATTTAAGCTCAACAGGTTGTTCATGCTGTGGCTGGTTCTTCCGGATTTCCTCGATGAATGTTTTATGGATATCCGCAAGCAGGTTATTCAGTTTAATGTCTGAAATAAAAAATTCCAGCTGACCCGATTCCATTTTTGAAAAATCAATAATATCATTGATCAGCTGCAATAATGTATATCCGCTGCTTTTTATGATATGATGGTAGCTTGCAACCTCTTCCGGCGTATTACTGCCGGTGTTCAGCAACTCGATAAAGCCAATTATGGCATTCAGCGGTGTTCGTATTTCATGCGACATGTTGGAAAGGAAGGCCGATTTAAGCCTGTCGCTTTCTTCCGCTTTATTCTTTGCCCGCTCCAGGTCCCGTGTTCTTTCTTTCACCAGATACTCCAGAAATTCCTTTTTCTTCTCCAGCCTTTCATTCTGCTCCCTCACAATATCATACACGTTGGCATTATCCAGTGCGATGGCCACATAAGAAGCCATTGATTCCACCAGGGGTATCATTTGTTCAGAGAAGGCGTTTTTAGCATAACTCTGAATAGTAAAGACTCCTATTTTCTTAGTCCCGACAACCAGTGGAATATAAATTACCGATCGCGGTATACGGGTGCTTCTGATATAGAGTTTGCTTATGTAATTTCTATATTCATTTTCAAAATCGTTGCACAGAATGGTCTCATTCTTCCTGAAACAATAAGCACCCATGCTGGTGGTATCATCCAATGTACTGGTAAAATCGGATATTTTAATTCCCTCTTCCGTAAAATCCGTAAAAGTGATACCCTGCTTCTCAGGATCAAAGATTCCCAGCCCGAAAATATTTGCATTTAAATTTGATTTTACATATTGAAGGATTAAGCGGTCAATACTTGTTATATCGAGTGTAGCCGTTAACCGGCGGCCAAATTCATTTAATAATCTCAGGTTTTTATTGGCTTCTTCAAGCAAGGCATTATTCCTTTCAATAATATCACGCTGATTATGCATTTCTTCATTCTGTGCCTGTATCTCTTCGTTCTGCGCCAGTATTTCATATTTCTGATCTTTTAAATCCAGGTACGATTTGTTGAGTTCTGCCGTTCTCTCCCTCACTACTTTTTCCAGTATTTTCTTCTGCGACTGCACCTTTCTCAGACGCATCCTGAAGGCAACGAGCACTATGGACCCCAACAACAATGTTAATGCGATGCGGAATATCCAGGTTTGCCAGAATTGCGGCAAAACCCTGATGGCCAGTACGGCGGGATTATCACAATAAATACCGTCATTATTAGATGCATATACAGTAAAGGTGTATTTTCCTTTGGGCAAACTTGTGTAGGTTACAGTATTATTATAGGCATTGGCATATTTCCAGTCAGTATCTATATTATCAAGCCTGAAGTAATAGCTGTTTTTTTCAGGGTTGGCAAAATGAAGTGCATCGAACTTCAGGGTGAATACCTTGGTCTTATGATCCAGGGTAATGGAATTAGTCTTTTGGATCGGCTGTTGAAGGATAATCCGCCGGTTAACCTTTTGCCCGGGCATAATCAGGTCACGGCCAATGATCAGCTCCGAAATAACAATGTTAGGCTTGTAAATATTGTCTTTTATCATTTCCGGAAAGAATCTTACCAGTCCATTGTTGGTACCAAAAAACATCTCTCCCTGCTTGTTCTGGAAGAAAGCATTGGTCATGAACTCTTTACCGGGCAGGCCATCGTCTTTGTTATAAATCTGGAGATGCACGGAATCGATGGATTTAACAGCATTGTTCATTTTAATCAATCCGGCATTGGTTGAAACCCAAAGGTTATGGCTTTTATCGCTCAATATTCCATAAACATTGTATATCGGATATCCTCCGGTTGAAGAATAATGAAGGTACTGATGGGTCAGCGGATTAAACCGTGACAGCCCGCTTTCACTTCCAACCCAGAGGTTACCATAAGAATCTTCATGCAAAGCCATAACACGCACAATCCGTTTGCTTGGGTAATATATCATCATTCCGGATTGTTTGTTGAGGATCCAGACACCCTGTAACCCCCCTATATATAAATTACCCGCTGCATTCTCAATAATATTACCATAAAAAACGCCGTAAAAATTCCTAAACTTGTTTTCATTGTGTTTCAATACACTTAAAGTACTTGAGGTCGAGCCCCAGCTATTATTCGTCAGCACCCAAAGATCTTTGTCACGGTCAATATATACAAAATACACTTTATTACTGGGCAGGGAAGTCGTATCACCCGGCTTATTCATATAATGAATGAATCTCCCCGAATTCCTGTCATAATAATTCAGCCCTCCGTTATTGGTAGCGATCCAGAGATTGTCCTTGGCATCTATTGCTACCGATTTAACATCATTATAACTGAGTGAATTCTCATTACCCGGGTCATTGACCATATACTCAATGGTCGAACTACCATTCAACAGTATATTGATACCTTTTTCCGTACCGACATATATATTGCCTTTTGAATCCTCATTAATCCCAAAAACGCTTGGATTATTCAGATAACTGGGATCATTTTCTTTTGCATAATACGCAACAAAAGGCCTGTAGCCGAAATTTGAATAATTTACACCTCCATAATGGGTACCCAGCCACAGGCCTTCTTTCTTATCCACAAAGCTGCAAAGAACAGAATTAGCGCTCAAGGTTGAAAACTTATGGGCTGCGCTGGCATATAAAATGAAGTTCCGGTTTGCCCTGTTAAAAAGGTATACTCCTGCACGTGTTCCAAAAAAGACATTGCCCAGTGGATCTTCATAGATTGTTCTGACCCTGTTGCTGTATGGATCATTTTTATCCAGTATAAACCGTATAAAGCTGCTGTCAGCAGGATTCAAAAGATTCAATCCCCCATTCAGCGTACCGATCCAGATATCCCCCCGGCTATCCTGGAATATTTTCTCCACACTGTTTTCGCTTAAACTGTTTTTATTGCCCGGGATGTTCACAAATTGCCTGACAGTTCCATTTTCCTGGTCAATCCAGCAGATACCCTTCGTCAGGAGTGACAACCATAAATTGTTGCGGTTATCACTAAATACCCGGTAAATAGTATCGCAGGGTAATATCCACTTCTGATCATAACTTTTACTGTTGTAGCAAACCACATTTTCAGACCCGGGTTGGCACAAATAAAGCCCATTCAGGGTTGCAAACCACAGGTTATTATTTCCATCTTCAGTGATATCAAATACATCGTTGAATTCAGGAGACATTCCTTCCAGTCTGAACCTGATAAAACGGTTATTTAATTCGTTATAATAGCACAGACCTTCATTGGTTCCTATCCACAACCTCCCCCTGGTGTCACAAAATACACGGTATATAATATTCGAAGGCAAAGAAAGGGAATCGTTGATGTCAGCGTAAAATGTTCTGATTTCCATGCCATCATAGCGATTTAATCCCAGTATAGTTGCGATCCATATATATCCGTAATGGTCTTCACATATGGACATGACACGATTATGGGACAATCCATTATCAGTGGTGATATGCCTGAAAGTCAACTGGGAATGCACATTAACCGTTGGCTGGGGCCAGCCTTTTTCCGCAACAACAACCAACATAAGGGCCAGCAAGGGCGATAACAACTTTCTCATGAATTAATTTCCTGGTACATAAGAACTTTTTAATATACGAAATTTTCCTGATTCTTAACAAAAAATAGACTGGTTTTATCGGATTTATTCCTATTATGTTCAAAAAACTTCCTGATAAAATGCCTGACGATATTGTATCTTTACTTACAAAATGAAGTGTAAAGCAGCCAGGTAAAAAACAGTCAACATGCAGACAATTTTTCTCAGGATCAGGTTCATAGCGTTATGCGGGGTTATTCTTTCCGGTATTGCACAGGCTCAGGATTTCAGAAAATTTTCCGGTGAAACCGGTACCTTCCTCGAGGAATTGACCCAATTTATGCAACCTAATATTTCTGCCGAAGATGAAACTGTATTGCAGGAATTCATATCGGTATGGCGATCAGACAGTTTATATACGGTTGAAGAACAAAATAATATTGTCAGGATATCGGTATTGCTGCTCCAGAAAAAAGCAAAGGCCTCACCCCAATTCAGTAAATACCTTGAATGTCTGATTGATTTCAAGAGAAAGCATCAAACCCCTGACAATTTCCATAACTGGATTAACGGGACCCTGTTTATGGCTGATGAAAGGAAAACCACCCTTTCCATGCTCTATCATGTTTTCCAGTTTACCCAGCAATTCATTGACAGTTCATTGCTGTATAAATCAACCACGGTCTCCTGGAAAAGCAGTAATCCGGAGTACCGGATCCTGGGGAAAGAAGGCATCGCTGTCCAGGTGGGCAAAACAACCCTTACCTGCAGAACAAGGTTTGACAGTATACAGATCCCGGAGACACAGGGGACGTACTACCCTGTTGAAAACGTGTGGAAAGGAAAGGACGGACTGGTCACCTGGGAACGTGCCGGATTTAAGCGTGATGAGGTTTTTGCCCGACTGCGCGACTATGAAATCGATATGTCTAAGTCAGATTACAAGGCTGAGAATGTTACTTTCGTAAACAAACTGTATTTCAGTAATCCGCTCGACGGAATTCTGACAGATAAAGTGCAGCATAATAAAACACCTGCTGATGCTGATTTCCCGAAGTTTGACTCGTACCAGAAAGACTTTTCAATAAAGAACCTATATAAGGATATCCATTATGAGGGAGGATTGTCGATGCAGGGAGCCCGGCTGGTGGGGACAGGCAATGCCGAGAAACAAGCCACCGTGTATATTTTCCGCAAGGATACCCTGGTCATTATTGCCCGGTCGAACTATTTTGCTTTTAAAGCTGACCGGATAAACTCATCTTCTACTTCGATTGTCATTAAGCTTAAGCGCGATTCCATCTATCATCCAGGCCTTGCCCTGTCATTCATGGTACCCAGCCGCGAGCTGACCTTATTTCAGACCGAAGATTTCATTTCCAAGAGTCCTTATTACAATTCCTACCATAATGTTGACATGACATTTGAACAGCTCATCTGGAAAATGGACCAGCCCTATATGCGTTTTACAGCTTCGATGGGGAGCAGTATCGGAATAGCCAATTTTGAATCGGTTAACCTGTTTGACAACAATAAATACTTATCCATGCAGGGAATGGATGAAGTCCACCCCCTCGTTTCCATCCGAAGTTTTGCGCGTTATATAGGGATGGAAGAGTTCAGGGCGGATGATTTTGCCGACTATCTCAGAAAGCCGATATCCCAGGTTAAGCAATTGTTGATGCGTATGGCAGCCCTGGGCTTTGTTTTCTATGATGTCAATACCGATATGGCAAAGGTCAAACCCCGGCTGTATGATTACCTTGCTGCCAGCGTATCAAAAATCGATTACGATGTGCTTAGCTTTCCAAGCAGAACTGAGGCTCCGCTTGAGAATGCGATCTTCGATCTGCGGAATTATGATCTGATCATCCATGGCATACCCAGGATATTTGTCAGTGATTCTCAGAATGTTGTGATATATCCGGCCAAAGACCGGATTATGTTGAAAAAAGACAGGGATTTCCAGTTTGATGGCACCGTGACAGCCGGCTTGCTTACTTTTTACGGACAAAACTTCTTCTTTAATTACGACACTTTTAAGATCAGGCTTCAGCAGATCGATTCCCTGTACATCCGTTATCTTACCGGTAATGTCGACAATTATGGAATGCCCGTGGTGGATCATGTGAACAACCTTGTGGAAAATATTACAGGAGACCTGTTTATCGATATGCCTGATAACAAATCAGGAAGGCAATCCTTTCCCGAATATCCGGTTTTTATAAGCCGTGAAAGCTCCTATGTTTATTATGACCGGCCCGATATTCAAAACGGCACCTACAGGCATGAAGACTTCCATTTTGAAGTTTATCCCTTTACCATGGATAGCCTTGACAATTTCAACCGGCAGGCCATGGTCTTTGCCGGTGAATTCCAATCAGCCGGAATTTTTCCGGATATAAAGGAATCGCTGAGGCTGCAACCTGACAAGTCCCTTGGCTTCAGCCATACAACCCAGCCTGAAGGGCTTCCGATTTATGGAGGGAAAGGAAATTTCACCAACAATATCCAGTTAACAAACATAGGATTGCTGGGAAAAGGGAAAGTAGAATACCTCACCTCCGTTACGGTTTCGGATGACATTATCTTTTTCCCCGATTCCATGAATGCACATGCACAGGATTATACCATAGCGGAACAAACGTCAGGGACTGAATATCCCATGGTGCACTCAAGCAACAACTATGTGCACTGGCTGCCCTATCAGGATGAAATGAAGATCTTCAAAAAGGATATTGATTTTACGATGATCAATGATTCCACCTCCCTTGCGGGTGAGCTGAAATTACAGCCATCAGGCCTCACGGGCATGGGCAAAATGGATCTTAAAAACTCAGACCTTACTTCCCGTTCTTTTGCCTATAAGGCCAGTGAGATCCTTGCCGATACGGCTGATTTTTATTTGAAATCGGTTCATTCCGAGGGATTCACCGTGCTCACCGATAATGTAAAGGCCAGGATTGACTACAGCACCAAGACCGGATATTTCAATTCCAATGAGGATTTTACCATGGTAACCTTCCCTGAGAACAAATACATCAGCTACCTCGATTATTTTGTATGGAATATGAATAAAAAAGAGCTTGCCATGGGTTCCAACAAAACTTTTTCACAGGAAGGAGCCACAGATGAGGAGGAGTTCTTTGGTCCGCGCTATATTTCCGTAGATCCTGCCCAGGATTCTCTCAATTTTATCTCCCCGCTATCCTATTATGATTATGAGCATAATATGATCAAAGCCACCCAGGTCAAATACATTGACGTTGCTGATGCCCGTATCTTCCCCGATAAGGAATCCCTGGTTGTAAAACCGGATGCCATGATGAAGCCATTGGAAAAAGCACGATTGCTTGCTAACCGCAGCACGCAGTATCATACCCTGTACAACGGGAGCATAACGATTAAAAGCCGGAATGCCTATATCGGTTCAGCTGATTATGACTATCTCGATGAGGTAGATAGAAAGCAGGTGATACATTTCAAATCTGTTGAGGCTGAACCCCATAAATCCACCGTCGCAAAGGCTGATATCATTGAAGCGGATGGTTTCACACTGAGTCCGATGTTCCGCTATCAGGGCAAGGTAACACTGTTTGCCGAAAATCAGTATTTGACTTTTGACGGTGCAACGCTGATTGAAACCAATTGTGAAACACTGCCTGTTAAATGGGTTTATTTCCAATCCGAAATAGATCCCTTCAATATCTACATCCCCCTGGCTGATCCATTGATCGATGTTGACCGCAACAAAATATTCAACGGTATTTATGTCAGCTATGACTCCATTCATTTGTACCCGGCTTTCCTTTGTGAAAGAAAGAATTATAGTGATAAAGCTATTGTTACTGCAGGTGGTTTCCTTTATTATGACAAGGTCACCCAGCAATATAAGATAGGTTCCAAAGAAAAATTGCATAATCCGGGTATTCCCGGCAATTATGTCAGCATTCTGCGGGAAACATGCAAACTATACGGTGAAGGCAAAATGGACATTGGGACTAACCTGGGTCAGGTTAAGCATACAACCGTCGGCAATGCATGGTTTGATATAAACCAGAATAAGGCCGTGCTGGAAATAATCCTGGCGCTTGATTTTTATATTGCACCGGCTATTATTGATATTATGGCCGCTGAAATTGACAGCTTACCTGACCTTCCGGCAACAGATCTCAACAGTACAACCTATACCAGAGGAATAACCGAGCTGATCGGGCAGGATAGGTTCGATGCCCTGCGTACCGAAATAAGCCTTTTTGGTTCGGTCAAGGAAGTACCTCCTGAATTGAAGCATACCCTTATGTTCAATGAACTTAAGCTGCAATGGAATGATCAGACCAATTCCTATTTATCCGTCGGTAAAATTGGTATTGCCAGCATCAATAACACCCAGATCAATAAAAGGGTGGACGGACTTATTGAGATACAGCTGAAACGCAGCGGGGACATCTGCGATATATATTTGCAAATGAACCGCAAGACGTGGTATTATTTTGGTTATACCCGGGGTGTAATGCAAATCCATTCGTCCAATCAGGAATTCCTGGATAAAATGATGGTGATGAAACCCAACGAGCGTAGGTTGAAGGTAAGCTCTGGAGAATCATACATTTACATGGTTTCAACCGATGTGAAAAAGAATACTTTTATTCGGAGGTACCGCGACATTGTGGAAGAAGAAAAACTGGAAAATCCCTGACCATGAACGGCAGAAAAGGCTTTCATTTCCTGGTTAATTCCACAACCTCCATATCCCTTATCCGGCCATTATCAATGATGAATTTCACCAGGGTCTGCACAGTGTGAAACCCGTACTTGCCGGCGGCACCGGGGTTGACATGCAGCAATTGAAACTGCTTGTCATATTGTATTCTCAGCATATGCGAATGTCCGGTAATAAAAAGCTTTGGCGGATCTGAGTGCAGAATTTCACGGACGCTTTTCTCATAATGACCCGGATATCCGCCTATGTGACGGATCCAGACGGTAACATCTTCCAGCAAAAACCGCTGGTCAACAGGAAACTGCAGACGCAAAGGCTGACCATCAATATTGCCATACACTGCCCGCAAAGGTTTCAGTGATGCCAGCTGATCCGCTACATCTGAAGTGCCCAGATCGCCTGCATGCCATATTTCATCACAGGCACTAAGGTACTTGATGAACCTTTCATCAAGGTAACCGTGGGTATCAGATAATAAAGTGATCCGGATCATTTTTGTCAGATGGGGGTAACAGATAGCATAGAATGAGCAAAATTATAATAAATTTGGGAGGAGCCGGTAGTTAGTAGCCAGAAGTTAGTAGAGAGAGTGTTTCATAAACTTCTAACTTCTAACTTCTAATTTCTAACTAATAACTTCTATATTCTAACTTCTAACTTCTTTCCAACCATGCAGGTCTTCTATGTTCCCGACATCCATGGCCAATATGCCACACTGAGTAAAACGGAGTCGAATCATTGCATTCATGTCTTGCGCCATGTTTTGGGGGATTTCATTTATTTAATCGATGGCCATGGAGGTTTATTCAAAGCCTGCATTACTGATCCCGATCCTCATGCCTGCCAGGTTGAAATAGTTGAATCCAATCCGGTATACAATCCCGGCCTGTGCAAACTGCATATTGCCATAGCCCCACCCAAGCAAGGGGACCGTTTTGAATGGTTCGTTGAAAAAGCCGTGGAGATTGGCATTGATGAGATAACACCGGTATTATGTCAACGGTCTGAACGCAGGGAAATGAAAATGGAAAAGTTCGAAAAAAACATTATTGCATCAATGAAACAGGCTATTGTGGCCAAAAAGCCGGTACTAAATCCAATGATCTCTTTTCATCAGTTTATCCGGACATACCCGCTGCAAAACACGGATCCATTTATCGCAACCTGCAGTGAAATAAAGCATAAACCTTTGCATAAAGCACTGGTTAGAGGAAACAATACTGTTCTCCTGATCGGGCCTGAGGGTGATTTCACGCCGGATGAAGTTCAGCTGGCTTTTACGGCTGGTTATAAACCGGTATCACTGGGATCCAGAAGACTGCGGACAGAAACAGCAGCCATGGTTTGCTGCGTAACCTTCAATGCCATTAATGTATAAATGGCATTGACGCGATTATGGGCGTCTCTTTGATATTTCTATTCCAGAAAATGCAGCACCAGTCCGCTTCTCAACTTGGGTTCAAACCATGTGGTTTTGGGTGGCATAATATTACCTGAATCGGCTATATTCATCAGCTGCTCCATAGAAACCGGGAATAAGGCAAAGGCTGCAGCCATTTCACCGCTGTCAACCCGTTTTTTAAGTTCCCCAAGTCCCCTGATACCGCCAACAAAATCGATTCGTTTGGATTGCCGAAGGTCCTTGATATCGAGCACGGGATCAAGGATGTATTTCGATAAAACAGTGACGTCAAGGCTGTCGATCGGGTCATGGTCATTATAGGTTCCCGGCTTTGCCATCATGGCATACCAGTTACCGTCAATATACATGGAAAATTCATGCAGGCGGGCCGGCTTATACTCCTTATTGCCTTTCAGCGATATGTCAAACGATCCGGAAAGCCTTTTGACCAATGCTTCGGTGGTATATCCGTTCAGATCCGTTACCAGCCGGTTATAATCAATGATGGTTAACTGGCTGGCAGGAAAATGAACGGCCATGAAGAAATTATACTCCTCATTTCCGGAGTGCGACGGATTTGTTTTTCTCCGTTCCTCACCGACATGGGCAGCAGCAGCAGTACGATGATGGCCATCGGCAACATAGGTACAGGTCACTTCATCCCGGAAGATATCCTCAATTTTTTTGACGGTAGCAGCGTTATTGATCACCCACAGCTGATGCCTGATGTCATCCGGTGTCTTAAAGTCAAACTCAGGTACGCCGGATATGGTGGCATTGATGATCTTGTTTATTTCAGTATGGTCGCGGAAAGCAAAAAATACAGGTTCGCAATTGAAGTTGGTCACCCGGATATGGGTTTTCCTGTCAATTTCCTTCTCTATGCGTGTCAATTCATGTTTGCGGATGACATTACCGAGATAATCCTGCACGGAAGCGCAGGCCATAATCCCGTACTGGGTTTTGCCCCACATGGTTTGGGCATAAATATATATACAGGGCACGGGATCCTGTTTCAGTATACCCCCTGCAATCCAACTTTCAAGTGTAGCTTTGGCCTTATCATATATGGCCGGCGAATAATGGTCAACGTCCTTCGGAAAATCGATCTCTGATTTGATCACATGATAAAAGGAGTATTGATTATCACCTGCCTCTGCGCGGGCTTCCTCCGATGAAAGAACATCATAGGGGCGGCTGGCCATTGATTTTGCCAGGTCTTTCCGGGGTCTGAATCCCCTGAATGCTTTGATGATTGCCATAGTGAGAAAATATCGGTATGAATATACTGAATAACCGGTTTAATTAACCTGAAAAGTCTTGTCTCCTTTTAAAATGAAATTAACAATTTGCCTGGCTGCCGCCAGTCCTGCATTTATGTTTGCCTCTTCGGTCTGGGCTCCCATTTTCTTTGGCGTTGCAAAATATCTTGCACCATATTCAGCCTTTAATTGGGCTTCACAATCAGGGGCAACATCGGTTGCATAGCGAAAATCCTTCCGTTCGGTAAACATTTTCAATATCGATGGTTCGTGCATGATCTCTTTCCGGGCCGTGTTGACAAGTGTGGCTCCTTCGGGCATCTTTGACATGAGCTCATAGTTTATGGATTCCTTTGTTTCCTTGTTAGCAGGCAGGTTTACCGATACGTACTGACATTTACTGTAGAGATCCTGAACCGATGCGGTGGTTTTTACCCCGTCATTTTCAATAAAGATTTTGTCTACAAACGGATCATGGGCAAAAACATCCATTCCCATACCCTTGGCGATCATCCCAATAATACGGCCGACATGCCCATATGCATGGATGCCCATCGTTTTTCCCCGCAATTCAATACCGGAAGTGCCGTTAAAAAAATTACGGTTCAGGAAGAGGAGCATACCAATGGCCAGCTCCGCTACGGCATTGGCGTTCTGCCCCGGTGTGTTCATGACGACAACACCTTTTGCAGACGAGGCCTTTAGGTCGATATTGTCGTATCCTGCCCCTGCCCTGACAACTATTTTCAGGTTTTTGGCAGCCTGGATAACGGTTTCATCCACAATATCGCTTCTGACGATCAGGGCATCGACATCTTTAACCGCTTCCAGTAACTGATCTTTGGCTGTGTATTTTTCCAGTATGCTGATCTCAAAACCAGCCTTATTAACAATTTCACGGATACCGTTAACGGCCACTTTGGCAAATGGCTTTTCAGTAGCAACAAGTACTGTTGTCATGGCAAAAGGGTTTTAGGTTTAAAACTATCAAGAAAAGAAAAACAGGTTAAACCTGTTTTTCAAAATCTTTCATGGCTGTAACAAGTGCATTGATGCCTTCCAGCGTCATGGCGTTATAAATAGAAGCCCTGAAACCGCCTACCGACCGGTGTCCCTTGATACCAACCAACCCGCGTGACGAAGCAAGTTCCTGGAATTTGGGTTCCAGATCCTTATATTCCTCTTTCATGATGAAGGTAACGTTCATGATAGAACGATCTTCAGCATTGGCGACGCTGGAAATAAAATATTTATTCCTTTCGATCTCGTCATAAAGGACCTTTGCCTTTTCAAGATTCATTTTGTGGATCGTTGGAAGGCCTCCCAGGTTTTTCAGCCATATCAGGGTTTGCAAACAGGCATAAATAGCAATACAGGGGGGTGTATTATAAAGTGAGTTATTTTCCACATGTGTTTTATAACTGAACATGGTAGGCATCGGACGGGTTGCCTTTTCGAGCATGCTGTTTTTCAGAATAACCAAAGCCACACCGGCAGGTCCCAGGTTTTTCTGAGCGCCGGCATAAATAAGTGAATACTTGGATACATCCAGGGGACGGCTGAGAATATCGGATGAAGTATCCGCTATCAGCGGCACCGGAGAATCTATGTCCTTTTTTAATTCAGTTCCGTATATGGTGTTATTGGTGGTAATATGAAAATAATCAGCATCCGCCGGGATCGTATAGTTCCTGGGAATATGGTTATAGTTGGCATCTTTGGATGAGGCGACAACGTTTACTTCTCCGAGCAATTTGGCTTCTTTGATAGCCTTGGAGGCCCAGGAACCCGAATCGAGATATGCAGCCTTCTTATTCAAAAAGTTAAAGGGGATCATTGAGAATTGCAGACTGGCACCGCCCTGTAAAAACAACACGGAATATCCTTCGGGTACGGATAATATTTCTTTCACCAATTCTACCGCTTTATTTAAAATGGCTTCGAAATCTTTGCTCCGATGGGAAATCTCCATGATAGAGAGGCCACTTCCGTTAAGGTTAAGAACAGCCTCAGCCGTGTTCTTAATCGTGAACTCAGGTAATATTGAAGGGCCGGGATTAAAATTATATTTTTTCATAAGGGGTTATTTAATTTGTTAAACAATTAACAACTATTTTTTTCAAATATATAGATTTTCGATCTTCTTTAAAGAAAAATTATTTTAAAATAAATGATGCTTTTTTATGAACCGTCTATTCACCATTGCAGGCCTTATAAATCACTTAGTCTGATCAGATAATTTTCTTTTAATACAGGGATAATCTGCGTCATATTCATGGTATGACAATACTCCAGCACATTATCTAGCCCGTTTTTTTTAAGCCGGTGCCGTTGCGCAGCTTTTTCAATATAGGCCATCATATTTTGCCGCGCCATGGTCCACAGGTCAACGGAAGCATGGGTTGAGTCGCAGATCGTATAAAAGCGGTCATCCTGCAATACTTTTTTAGCCAGGGCGCCTGCAAACAGGGTATCTTCGAGGTTAAACTTACTTTTCCATCCGGCGCAGAGTATCAGCAGGTCATGTTGTTCTCTCAGTATAGTTGCCGCGATTGTGTCAAGGTTAAGGTAACCTCCTATCAGCACCCTATAGCTGTCAGCTGCCAGCATGATGCAATGAGTCCCGTTGGTTGTTGAATACACTATCTCACGGTTGCGGATGATCTCCTGCTGAAAATTGAAGGGAGAATTTCCAAAGTCTGCAAAATCACGCACGATCCCGTCACGTTCCGCAGCCACCAGGTATCCTTTTTCCTTGTATGCCCTGGCTTCCTCCAGTGTAGCCACCGGAATGATCTTTTTCACGCCGTGCATGAAAGCCGTTATGATGGCAGTTGTTGCTCTCAGGATATCCACTACCACCACTATAGCATCATCATTCCTGAACGCAGGAAAAACGGATGGGGTGAAGCAAACCTCAACTTTTCTTTTACCGTTATTCATTTGGCGGTCAAAAAACCTGTCAGGCATTAAATACCCGTCAGGTTTGTTTATAAAAGGGCATTTTAACAATCCTGGCTTTCAGGAGTTTTTCCCTTATGTTAAGTTGGATTATGGTGCCGGGCTGAGCGAAAGCAGTTTGCACATAGCCCATGCCAATACCTGCTTTCAGGCAGGGAGACATGGTACCTGAGGTAACTTCACCAATTTGATTTCCGTGTTCATCCGTGATCCTGTAAAGATGACGCGGTATGCCCCTGTCTATCATCTCAAAGCCAACCAGTTTGTGTTTTATGCCCTGGGTTTTTTGCTGAAGCAGCAGCGTTCGGTCAACAAAATCCTTACCCGCTGCAAACTTGGTTATCCATCCCAATCCGGCTTCAATCGGAGAGGTTGTATCATCAATATCATTTCCATACAGGCAATAGCCCATCTCAAGTCTCAAGGTATCGCGCGCTGCCAGGCCGACAGGCTGAATACCATATTCCTTTCCGGCCTCAAAAACCTGATCCCATATTGTCAGGGCGTCCTTATTATAAATATACAGTTCAAATCCCCCTGAACCGGTGTATCCCGTGGCTGCGATAATGACATCCCTTACGTCTCCAATGGCGCTGGTGACAAAAGTATATGAATCCATCGCAGCAAGATCAACCTTCGTGATCTTTTGTAAAACCTTTACTGCATCAGGCCCCTGAACAGCCAACTGGGAGATATTATCCGAGGCATTTTCAAGTTCTGCCCCCGGGGTATTCTGAGCATTGATCCAGTTCCAGTCCTTTTCAATATTGGCAGCATTAACAACAAGCATATATTTTTCCTTCTCGAACTGGTATATGATAAGATCATCCACGATACCGCCTCTCCCGTTCGGGAAGCAGGTATACTGAGCCTTTCCGGGTGAAATAGCCGACACGTCATTGGTGGTTATTTTCTGCAGCAATTCCAGCGCTTTAGGTCCCTTAACCCAAAACTCACCCATATGGGAAACATCAAAAACGCCCACCGAGTTTCTTACGACCAGATGTTCTGCCGTAACACCTTTGTATTCGAGGGGCATTTCATATCCGGCAAATGCAACCATTCTAGCGCTCCATTCAAGATGCTTTGGATAAAATTCGGTTTTCTTCATTTATTTTAAAAATATTATCTTTCATTTTTCTGTATTTCTGTTGTCTTTACAACGGGCGACCACAAGGGTCGCCCCTACTCCTGCCTGCCGGCAGGCAGGTGTCACTTCTTCCTACTTCCCTACAATCTTAAACTCCACCCTCCTGTTTTGTGTTCTCCCGTCAGGTGTGCTGTTGGAGGCCACGGGTTGTGCAAATCCGTATCCTTTGGATTCCAGCCTTGCAAGTTCAATGCCGCGGCTTATCAGGTAATCAACAACGGCCCTGGCCCTGTCTTCAGAAAGCTTCTGGTTTGCCTTTGCCGAACCCACATTATCCGTATGGCCTGAGATCTCAATGCGCAATCCGGGGGTTGATTTCATGAGCAAAACAACATTATCGAGCTGAATAAAGGATTCTGGTTTCAGGGTTGATTTGCCAAATTCAAAGAAGATATTTTTAAGGATCATCTTAGCCCCTATTTCTATAGGTTCGAGCTGATAATTCCGGATGATCTCCTTGCGGAAGCTTTCCCCGGAAAGTTCCAGTATGTCAAGGTAGAGCATATAATTGCGGGCTACGATTTCCACCCCATATCGTTTGGGTTGCGGAATCCTGATAAAGTATCTGCCGCTGGTGTCGGAGGTCGTTGTAGCCACTACCCTGCTGATTTCAGCGTCAATGATATCCATTTTCGCAAACACCGGCTGTTGATTTACCGAATTGGTTATGATGCCCCTTACGAGAAGAGAGGTATCCACAACGAATTTTTCCGGCATGATGAAAAAGGCATTTTCAGGCGGAGGCCTGAGTCCTCTCACCAGCATCGTTGCCTTCGGAAAAAGGATCTCCTTTTCTGCTCCCAGGTAAACGACCTTGTAGATATCCTTTCCGCCGGTTCCCTTTTCCAGAATGGTGGAATAAAAAGCGCTTTTGGTCTTTGCTGAAGGCAGGTAAAACAAATCATCATCGGGAGTGTTAACCGGATATCCGAGATTCACGGGAAGGGACCACTGTCCGCCAGCCATCAGCTCAGAACTGAAAATATCGTACCCACCCATGGATTTATGGCCTTTCGAACTGAAATACAGTATGCTGTCATTTTCTGAAAGTCTTACCGCAGCCTCATCGTATTTTGAATTCAGCATGGCCCCGATATTGACGGGCTCAGACCATTTTCCATTCGGCAGCCTGACAGCGGTATATATATCAGCACCGCCCAGTGTCGTCTTTTTGTCATTGGATATTAAATACATGGTATTACCGTCGCGGGTAAGGCAAAGCGAGGTTTCGCGCGATTTTGTATTGATCTTGCCTTTTACGGGTTTGGGCTTTGTCCAGTATCCTGAGGGATTCTGGCTAACCATTATATCACCTGCATTTTTGTGTCCGTCATATAGAAACATCTTTTTGTCGTCTGATGACAGGGCGACAGCGGCATTATTGGTTTTATTGGTCTTGGGATTCACCGGCTCTTCCACACGCTGTGCCACCGTCCATTGGCCGGCTTCATACCTTGAAGAATAAACATCTTCAAAATATTTATTATCGAAAGGATTCCGCTTGCTTCTTTCATCAAGCAGCCTTCTGGATGTAAAATACAGCACGTCTTCACTTGCGTTAAGCAAGGGATTGTAATCATCTTCTTCAGCATTAACCAGGTTTCCCAGGTTGTTGATCACCACACGCTGGGGCTTTGCCACCAGTTCCTTACCATTCCGGCATTGTTCGATCAGCCGGTTCACCCGGCTGATGATTCCAGCGGTATTCTTCTGGTTCGCCAAATGGTTGATGAAATCGGTATAATAGGATATGGCTTTGTCGAATTCCAGGGTTAAATGATAAGCACGTCCTATCAGGTATTTAATATCGGGCGCGACATCCGGATTGGAATTTGCCGCTTTGTTAAGGTACTTAATGGCCTCAAATTTTTCATCCGTGAACAGATAGCACAATCCGATGTTATAATTTAAGGCAGCATTATCGGGATTATACCGGTAGGCCTTGAGGTAGTTTTGCCGGGCTTCCCTGTATGTACCCAGTCCTTCATCAAAAAGTTTATTGCCTTCCCTGATCGATTTCCAGGCTTCCTGCAGTCCCAGGTCAACAGTTTTAAACTCGCTTTTCTTGACTTTGAGCCGTTGCTGTGCATCCAATCCGGATGTAGTCAACAGCAAAACAAGCAATAGGGTCAGATATTTCATAACAAGCTGGTATTTAATGTTTACTGCATTCTTTCAGAAATTCAAGGGAAGCTTCGATCCCAAGCGATGCTGCCATCTGCCAGTCATTGCAGGCATTTTCCAGATCCCCCTTCAGTTCCATCAGCATTCCCCGGTTTAAGTATGCTTCTCCCATGTCAGGATAAAGTGTTATCGCACGGTCGAAGTATTCCCTGGCTTTGTCGAGTTCATTCATTTTAAGATGGACATTACCCATCCCGCATAAGGCAAAACCATCAGCCGGATGACGGGAAATCATTTGTCCGAAATCATCGCGGGCAAGATCAGTGTTTCCGGTAATCAGATAGGCTTCACCCCGGTAATTATAGACCTCTGTCAACGCCGTATCCAGTTTAATGGCTTCGCTGAAGTCATACAAGGCCCCCTGGTAATCTCCCACCTTCTTTTTGGCATTTCCCATGTTGACATAGGCAACGGCAAGACGGGGATCGAGGTTAACCGCTACCCTGAAATCATATATAGCCCCTTGATAATCTTCAGCTTTGAAGCGGGCTGTTCCCCGGTCATTGTAAGCAATGGCATAATTGGGCTTTTTCTCGATGGATGCATTGAAATCATAAATGGCATCCATATGCTGCCCCTTTATTAATTTATACAATCCCCGGTAATAATATGCAGATGCATCGTTATAGCCCAGCTGAATGGCTTTATCAAGGTCTGATCCTTTTACCAGTCCCGTATCCAGGGCAAAAGAAGCAAAAGCCCTGAAAAAATAAGCTTCCCCCAGATAGGAATTCAATTCAAGGGCCCTTTCAGCATCCGATAATGCACCGCGGTAATCGCCAAGCTGATATTTTATCCGTGACCGGAGGACAAAAGCCTCTGCAAAAACAGGGTCAGCCGTTACAGCATCGTTAAGCTCTAAAAGCGCCTGCGCGTAATCCAGCAGCGTAATTTTATCAACGCCACGATTATAGGCCTGTTCAGCCTTTTTCCGGTCGCCTGAAGCCGCCGGCTGATTACTGCCCTGAGCCTTTACTGGCGAGGAAAGCAGAAAGCCTGAAAGGAGTAACCATAAAACGGGTTTTGTGTTCATATGCTATAGTATTATTGGCTTTAGAACTGTTTTATAAACAAGATGAGATCATTGAACAAGTTTCTGACTTTTATTCGGTATTAAAAATAAAAAAATTAGTTTATATTTATAGAAATTTTCTATTTTACCTTCAATTTTTAATAAAGCTTTTGCGACCTGATGAAAACTGATCTGTCATATCTTAGAGAAATGTCCGGAGGCAACAAGGATCTGATCAGGGAGATGATTTCTATTTTTAACGCCCAGGTGAAGGAATTTACGCAGGATATGGACAATCATCTGGCAAAGAAGGAATATGAGCTGTTGGGGAAATTAGCTCATAAGGCAAAATCGTCCATTTCCATCATGGGACTGGATGACCTGGCAAAGGAACTTAAAAAGCTTGAGAATCTTGCCAGGGAGGGCAGAGAAACCGATAAATATGCCGGCATCATTTCCCGGTTTAAACAAGAAACGCAAACAGCCGTTGAAGAATTAAATGGTGTTTTACAAGAAATAGACAACTACTTTTAATTGAAAAACCATGTTGAAAACTGATAAGATAAACAATGTTGTCATTGTCAGATTTGATAATATTGACCGGTTCAATGCATTGATAACGGAGCCGGTTAAGGAAGAACTGAAAAGTTTGTACAACAAACCGGATACCCGCCTGATTCTCAATCTTGAGGGCATCCGATTCATTGACAGCTCCGGATTTGGCGTTTTTCTGTCGATCCTCAAAACAGCCAATAATAATCATGGCCAGTTTAAGCTGTGCAACATTGAGACTGAAGTGATGGAACTATTCAGGTTGTTACAGTTGCATAATGTATTTGAAATACACAACAGCCTGGATGAATGCATAAACAGTTTTAACTGAGCTGGCAGGATTACGCTTTTACGCCCTCATTATTGAACACCAGGCCATCCTTTTTGCTGTCAATTACGATCGTATTCTCCTTTTTTACCGTACCGGCCAGAATAGCCTTGGATAATTCATTGACAACGTTCTTCTCCAGCAGCCTTTTGATAGGCCTTGCACCAAACTGCGGATCATATCCTTTATCGCCGATCCACTGAATTGCATCTTCCGTAATTTCAACGGTAATCTCATTTTCCGCAAGCATTTTGGCTATACGGTTAAATTGCAGGCGAACAATTTCCTTTATCTCATCTTTCGTTAGCGGAGTGAACATGATAAGTTCATCAATACGGTTCAGGAATTCAGGACGGATGATGGTCTTCAGCAGATCAAACACCTCGTTTTTGGTTTTCTCAAGGATTTCCTTTCTGTTCCTGTCTGTAAGCTTTGCCATATTTTCCTGAATCAGCGGAGAGCCCACGTTGGAAGTCATGATAATAATGGTGTTCTTGAAATTCACCACCCTCCCCTTATTATCCGTGAGCCTTCCATCATCCAGCACCTGCAGCAATACGTTAAAAACATCGGGATGGGCTTTTTCGATCTCATCCAGCAGTATTACAGAATAGGGTTTCCTTCTGATGGATTCGGTGAGTTGTCCGCCTTCTTCATAGCCGATATATCCGGGAGGTGCCCCGACAAGCCTG
Organism: uncultured Bacteroidales bacterium; assembly: GCA_964456825.1. Lineage (GTDB taxonomy): Bacteria > Bacteroidota > Bacteroidia > Bacteroidales > UBA10428 > UBA5072. The sequence goes on along the minus strand of CAYWCR010000009.1, from coordinate 18,254 downwards.
GAGACGGTATGTCTTTCCTGATATTCCGACATATCAATGCGCGTGATCAGGTTCTCATCATTAAAAAGGTATTCGGCAAGGGCTTTGGCCAATTCGGTTTTTCCCACTCCGGTTGTTCCCATAAAGAGGAATGAGCCGACCGGCCTTTTCGGATCCTGCAGCCCTGCCCTGCTTCTTCTCACGGCATCAGCCACCGCCGTGATGGCCTCATCCTGTCCGACGATCCTTTTGTGCAATTCCTGTTCAAGGCTGAGCAGTTTCTCGCGTTCGCCCTGCAGCATTTTGTTTACCGGAATACCGGTCCACTTCGATACAATTTCAGCAATATCATCCGCAGTCACTTCTTCTTTTATCAGGGGAGAATCTCCCTGCATGTCGCGGAGTTTATCATTCAGTTCGTCCAGCCGGGCCTGAGCTTCTTTGATCCGTCCGTAACGGATCTCGGCAACTTTTCCATATTCTCCCTGTCGCTCAGCCTGTTCAGCTTCAACCTTAAGGTTTTCAATCTGCTGTTTGAACTGCTGAATGCTGCCAATAACATCTTTCTGTGACTGCCATCTGGCCCTCATCTTTTTGCGTTCCTCCTCAAGGTTTGCAATTTCCTCACTGATTTCCTTAATGCGGACGTCGTCGCCTTCCCGTTTGATGGCTTCACGCTCAATCTCCAACTGCTGGATTTTGCGTTCCAGGGTATCTATCTCTTCAGGCACAGAGTCCATCTCAAGCCGCATGCAGGAAGCAGCCTCATCAATAAGGTCAATGGCCTTATCCGGCAAAAAGCGGGTGGTAATATAGCGGCTGGACAGTTCCACAGCTGCTATCAGCGCTTCATTCTTGATCCTTACCTTATGATGGTTTTCATATCTTTCCCGCAGTCCTCTGAGGATAGCAATGGCGCTGGGGACATCGGGTTCATCCACCATGACAACCTGGAACCGCCTTTCCAGCGCTTTGTCCTTTTCAAAATACTTCTGGTATTCATCCAGTGTCGTAGCTCCGACAGCCCTCAATTCTCCCCTCGCCAGAGCAGGCTTAAGGATATTGGCGGCATCCATGGCACCTTCACTTTTACCGGCACCCACCAGGGTATGGATCTCATCGATAAACAATATAATTTCGCCGTTTGAAGCGATAACCTCTTTAATGACGGCTTTGAGCCTTTCTTCAAATTCCCCTTTATATTTTGCCCCGGCAATAAGGGCTCCCATATCCAGGGAATAGACCTGTTTACTTTTAAGGGTTTCCGGCACATCTCCGGAAATAATACGATGGGCCAGGCCTTCAACTATGGCTGTCTTGCCAACCCCTGCCTCTCCGATGAGCACAGGATTATTTTTTGTACGGCGTGCCAGTATCTGCAGAATCCTTCTGATCTCATCATCCCGGCCAATGACCGGATCAAGCTTGCCGTTCCTTGCCTGGTCGTTAAGGTTTATCGCATACCGGGCAAGGGCATCAAAGGTATCCTCAGCCGTCTGGCTTTGAACCGTGGAACCTTTCCTTAATTCCTTAATAGCAGCCTTAAGTACTTTTTCATTCATACCAAAGTCTGACATCATCCGCGAAATTTCATCTCCCTGTCTAAGCAATCCCATCAAGATGGCTTCTATGGATACAAACTGATCCCCCATCTCCTTGGAAAAGTCAAATGCTTTTTGCAGGGCGTTATTGGCGTTGGTGGCCAGGTATTGTTCTCCGCCGCTGACTTTTGGATAGGATTGTACCATCTTGTCCAGCACACGTTCCATATCCTTGTCATTAACACCGGATTTTCTCAGCAGAAAGCTTATGGTATCCCCACTTTCACTGAAAACACCTTTTAGGATATGGCCTGTTTCCACGCCCAGCTGCATATTGCCCAGGGCGATGTCAAAAGCCTTTTGGACAGCTTCCTGTGACTTAATGGTAAAACTGCTGTAGTTCATATCTAATTTAATTTACTGTCCTGTTATCATCAAATTCTTTACCATTCTGAAATAAACCTGCATAAACGACAGCTTGTCCGCTAATCATACAGAAAATTGACAATTTGTCCTGCGATCTGCCGAACATACCGATCCTGTCGAAATCACGGGTATAAAACCCTCCGCCTTCGGCGGGATTATTCGACTTACAAATTTCAATGCAATAAGTTTTTGAAATTTGAGTCTCACAAATAAAGATGGAAGCCCGGTAAGAAGGGTATATTCATCTCCTTATTTTGTAACCTCCTGCTTTTAATTTCGTACTATTCATTGAACCTAATATTCGCGTAACCTGGAGTTTCATTCGACCTAGAACATGAGTGAGCAAATACTGAAAGCTTTAATGGAGTTGTTTGCGATTATTGCCAGACCGGAAGGTGATGGCAATGACAGACGTTCTGTCGTAAAGTCATTTCTGATCCGTCAATTAAACCAGGAACTTGTAAGCGACTATATGGACGTCTTTGATGCTTATTACAGCAAGCATCAGGCGCTTCAGATAGAAAGGGGGGATCGTCGTATAGGGCCCGACTCGGTAAAAATATTACGCATTTGTAACGACATCAATAAAGAACTGACGCAAAAGCAGAAATTCATCGTGCTGGTTCAGCTGTTTGAATTTGCCAAAGCCGAAAAACACAAGATCAGCGACCAGGAACTCGAATTTATTGAGGTTGTCACGGATTCATTCTACATAACCAGAGAAGAGCAGGACCTGCTGAAGGATTTCACTACCCATACCTTTGACCATATACCGGATAATCACGACCTGCTGATCATCAACAACAAAAAAGGAACTCCTCAGGGCACATACAAATACCTGTATTCGGAATTCCTGGACGGCCATTTATGGATCATCCATCTGGCAACGGCAAACATGTATTTCCTAAGGTATATAGGCGAAAATGAAATGTACCTTAACGGCCAGATCCTGCAGCAGGATAAGGTTTATGTCTTAAACCCCGGAACATCCATACGAAATCACCTGATCAAGCCACTCTATTTCAGTGATATTGTCAATAAGTTTAAGGAAGATCAGGAGCAACAGCGTATCGTATTTGAGGTCAATTCCATCAGCTACAAATTCAAATCCGGCAAAACCGGCCTCTACCCCATGAGCTTCAAAGAAGAATCAGGAAGGCTTATTGGCATAATGGGCGCCAGCGGTGCCGGCAAATCAACCTTGCTGAATATTCTGAATGGTTCTGCTTCCCCAACCACAGGCGAAGCATTGATCAACGGGAAGAACATTCATACTGAAAAGGATATGACAAAAGGTCTCATCGGACATGTTTCACAGGATGACCTTTTAATTGAAGAACTAACTGTTTATGAGAATCTCTACTATAATGCCAAGTTATGCTTTGACTGTTATTCACAACGGGAATTGGAGAATGCCGTCAACAGTATGCTGCAGAACCTGGGATTATTTGAGATCAAAGATATTCAGGTTGGAACTCCCTTAAATAAAAAAGTCAGCGGCGGACAGCGTAAAAGGCTGAACATTGCGCTGGAACTGATACGGGAGCCGGCCATCCTGTTTCTGGATGAACCTACCTCAGGCCTGTCATCCAGGGATTCGGAGAACATCATGGACCTGTTAAAAGACCTTACCCTGAAAGGAAAACTGGTTTTCGTCGTTATTCATCAGCCTTCTTCGGACATTTTTAAAATGCTGGATAATTTGCTTTTCCTTGATTCCGGCGGATATCTTATCTATAATGGCAATCCCATCGATTCCATCATGTATTTCAAATCAAGGGTCCACCATGCCAACTGGTCCGAAAGTGAATGCCATATCTGTGGTAATGTTAATCCCGAGCAGATCTTCAACATTGTCGAATCGATGGTAATTGATGAGTACGGAAAAGAAACCCGTACAAGGAAAATATCCCCCAAAGAATGGAACAGGATCTACAATGAATCAGAACAGCTTGAAGACCAATCCATAAAACCGGCTCTTGATCTGCCTTCTATCTTCTTTAAGGTACCCAATAAGCTTAAACAATTCCTGGTTTTCGTTAAACGTGATATCCTGGCAAAGCTCGCCAATACGCAATACCTGGTAATTACTTTTCTTGAAGCCCCTTTGCTCGCATTGATACTGGCTTACATTATTAAATATTATAATGTCAGCGAGACTGAGGCTAATACCTATTCATTCATTGAAAACAGCAACCTTCCGGTGTATTTGTTTATGGCCGTAATTATTGCCATCTTCATGGGATTGACCCTGAGCTCAGAAGAGATCATTAAGGACCGCAAGATCCTGAAACGGGAGGCATTTCTGAATCTCAGCTGGGCCAGCTACCTGTTCTCCAAGGTTGCTGTAATGCTTGCCATATCAGCCATCCAGGCACTCACATTTGTACTGATCGGGAACAGCATTATGGAAATAAAAGGTATGTACTTTCATTACTGGATGCTGCTCTTCAGTGCCTGGGCTTCATCCAACATTATGGGATTGCTGATATCCGACAGTTTCAAGACTGTGGTCACCATCTATATCCTTATACCCTTTCTGGTAATTCCTCAGATCATGCTCAGCGGTGTAATGGTCAAGTATGAAAAGCTGAATCCGAAAATATCTTCGCCCAGTACCATACCCTGGTATGGCGAACTGATGACTGCCCGGTGGGGTTATGAAGCGCTTGCCGTTAACCAGTTCATGACCAATAAATATGATGAGCTCTTCTACGCGGAAAACAGGGTCATGAGTCTTGCAGAATATAAAAAGAATTACTGGATCAAGAACCTTGAGAATAAAATTGATTTTCTTAAGCTGCATGTTGATCATCCGGAATATAAAACCAGGAAAGAGAACTCGCTTACCTTGCTGCGCAATGAACTGAAAAAGGAAGTGGTATTATTGAAATCCCTTAACAACAAGGCCATTCAGAATATGGATTATACTTTTCTTGACAAGCTGAATCCGGAAAGCATTAACCTGCAGACCCTTGCAAAAACAGATTCATTGATACGTTTGATCAATCGTGTATACATAAAAGTATACAACGAAGCAAATGACAGAAAGGATAATCTGATACGAAATATGCAGGCTACTCCTGAAGGGAAGGAATTGTTCCAGCGCTTAAAAAGGAATTATCATAATGACGAGCTTACCGAATTTGTTGAGAACAATAATGAAATTGTCCGCATTATTGAATACAAGGGTAAGCTCTACCAGAAAATTGACCCTATCTATATGGTTCCTGAGAACAAACTCCTCAAAGCCCATTTTTATACCCCCTATAAACGGATTTTTGGAAGTCTGCATGGAACCTTCTGGGTCAATACCATCGTCATCTGGATGTTTTCCATTGTTCTTTTTATCATTCTCTATTTCAGGGGATTAAAAAGAGTGTTGGATTTCTTCGAAGAACTCACCGAGCGGTTAAAAAAGAATACTGAGGAATAATGAAAAAAAATAGGGATACAAGATCTTGTATCCCTATTCTTTTCATTCCTGTTGCAGGTATTTAATCAACAATCTCGATCATTTTAAAGGGTACACGGATAATGGATTCATAATCTTCGCCGGCTTCCAGCATGTCCTCATCATCTTCTTCATAATACCAGTTGATCATCACTTCATTCTTGGCTTTGTGAATGGCCTCAAGTTTTTTAAACACATCGAGGATACATTTGGAGGAGCTGGTATTAAAATACTCCAGCTGAACGTCAACCTGAGTTCTTTTCATAGGAGTCTTTGCATAATCTTCCAGCCAGTCAACCAATGGTTTATAAAATTCAATTGAATTCTCCGGTATGGACCTTCCCTTTATCTCCATTACGCCGGATTCTCGGTCAAACTTAACGGAGGGTGTTTTAGGGGTTCCTTCTATGTTTATTGGTTCCATAATAAGTCACAATGTATTTATTAACCCTGGGTTTCAGATCCTGATGGTCAGATTAAAGAAATAATAATTATTGTTATAGTTGTAGAAAGCGTATTCCAGTTTATTTCCTGTCTTCCGGGCAATATCAACCAGGCCAAGACCTCCTCCGCCTTTTGCAGACAGCTTCTGATGATTGAGGATGAATTTATACATGTCCTTAAGTTCATCCTTGGTCAGGGAATTGATCTTATCAATTTTTTCTTTCAGAAATTTAATCTTGGTAGAATTTACAAAATTGCCGGTTGTTACTTTATAAAGGCCGTCTTCCCTTTCAATAACAAGGACACCGAATTTAGGATCAAGGTTCTCATTAATTCCCTCATGATATTCTTCGATGTGATGAAAGAGGTTTTGCATACTTTCAACCAGCACATTATAAATCTTCTTGCGTGTTTTGCTTTCTTCCTGGGCTTCTTCAAGCTTCTTCTCAACGCCTTCGAGCACATCATTAATAAGCTCAGAAGTGATACTGCCCTTGTAGGCCAGAATTACATCTCCCTTGCTTAATTCGTTATAGTAATCTTTCAAATTAAAGCTCATAGAAGCCTTTATTTGCTATAAACTGCAATAATTGATTAACTGACAAATATATAAAAAAAAATCTCTTTTAAAAATTCGTGTTAATATTCTTTCCTTTTTTTATCCTCAGGTGGTCCCTGATCAATAGAAAATCTATAAATTTAAATATAGCGATTTTTCACAAATTAAATTTTTATTATCCTTTTTTTTTCCCAACACTTATAAAAAACCGGTTTTTTGCCTGAGCATTCATGTTTTAGCCGTTATACGCTTAAGATGCGACAAAGTTAAGATTCGGTGATGGTATTCATTAACATTTTAAGCAGCCAAACATATATTACTGATTATTAACATTATACATTATCCGGCTGGTTTTTGCTTTTGTGTGATCCGGCATACAGGCTGTAATGGTTGAATTTGCACTCCAGCTGACCATTAAAAAGGGTTATGCGCCGGCTGGGATGCAGTCCGATGTTTTTCATGGCATCAGCATTGCTGCTGATGATCCATGCATCAAAGCCCGAAAAATTGTTTTTCAGTGAATCCCCTATTTTTTTATAAAGCATATTCAGGTCATCCTGCTGCAACCTTTCCCCGTAGGGAGGATTGATTACGATCAGTCCTTTGTCACCCGGCCTTTTAACCGCTCCGATATCGCATACCGAGAACCTGATATAATCCCTTAATCCAGCCCCATCTGCATTCTTCCTTGAAATTCTTATCGCTTCATGGAAATTATCAAATCCATAGGATATAACGTCAGGATTATAGGAGGGCATATAATCCGACCTTATTTTTTTCATTAGTTCCGGACGATAGTCAGGCCATTGCTGGAATCCGAATTTCTTTCTGTAAAATCCAGGTGCTATCTTGTGGGCCATTAATGCAGCTTCAATAGGCAGGGTTCCGGAACCACACATCAGGTCGACAAAGGGTGTATCTCCCTTCCATCCGGTGAGCAATATCATGCCCGCAGCCAGCACTTCACTTAAGTTCGCTTTCCCTTGGCTGACGCGGTATCCCCGTTTATACAGTGAGGTGCCTGAGCTGTCCAGAGAAACGGTAAGCGTTTTTTCAGCTATGTGAATATTGACCAGGAGGTCCGGATCATCAAGGTTAACCGACGGCCTGATCCCGTATTTGTCCCTGTATTGATCTACCATGGCATCCTTAACCTTTTGGGCCACATAATGCGAATGAGAAAAATAACTGGATTTCACGGTAGCATCCACAGCCAGTGTTCCTTTTTTATCAAGCCATTCATTCCATCTAATGGCCCGTACAGCATTATACAGCTCATTTTCGTCGGAAACCTGGACGGAACAGATGGGTCTTAAAATTCTCAGGGCAGTCCTGAGGCAATAATTGGAACGGTACAGAAGATCCATATCTCCCTTGTAACCGACGGCCCTGTTGAGTATTTTAATGTCACCGGCGCCCATTGCAGCAAGTTCCTTTGACAATACTTCTTCCAGTCCGTAAGTAGTTTTCGCTACGATCTCAAAATGATTGCTGTTGGCCTCTTTTATCATAATTCCGAATGGCTGATTTTTTTGTTCAGTATGGATTCAACCGCTTTTATTCCGTTCTGCAGTCTTTTTTCACCCTTACCGTTAATAATGGCATACGGAAAACCATAATTTTTAATTTCCTGCTGATACATCCGGAACAGTTTTTTTCGCATGGCTCCTCCATTTTCCCTTACGCTGTCAGGATACCAGGGAATATCGGTATCACAAAGCAAGAACAGATGGATATGCCGTTGTTTCAATATCTCATCTATCCAATCGGGCCTTTGTCTATATACCAGGTCAAACCATACTTTGGTTATGATGAGGTAGGTGTCATAGAATAAAAGTTTATTGGCTTTCCTGGTAAATATATTTTCTTCCCTGATCTGTTGTTCGGCTATGTTAACCACATCTTCATAGGTATAAGGCCTGTTGAGGTTTTCAATGTATTCTCTTGCATATTCCGGGATAAAAATCGTATCGTAATGTTCCGCCAGCTGAGCCGTCAGCGTGGATTTACCGGTGCATTCAGGACCTGTAACCACGATACGGATCATGGATGACCGTGACTTGTCAGCTCCTTTTTCCATTCTACATAACCTTTAATGGCAAGCAAGGTATAAATAAAAAACAAGATGGCAGCAAATGGCAGTCCCTTATATAAGGAAACCAAACCTGACAGTATATCGATCACGATAAACATCAGCCAGTTGTCAATCAATTTACGCACGAGAAGCCAGGTGGCAACAATACTGCCGGAGGTAAGGAAGGCATCGGCCCAGATCAACTCAGCCTTGCTGAAATAATGCAGGATACGCCACAGGATCAGGAACAGCAGGAAAGTTACTGCCAAAGCCACTGGCCATGACCGTGCTTTCATTTGTCTTATACCGGTTTGTTCAGGTCCGTTTGACTCCGGCGCGGGAGTCCATGCGAACCATCCGTAAATACTGATCACTACGTAGTAAAAATAAAGTGACATATAGGCCAGCAGTCCGGCCCGGTAAAATACCCCGATATAAAATACAGAAGATATTCCCCCGAATACCCAGAGGATCCGTTTTTTTTTAATGGAATAATAGATATATACCAGACCGGTTAACGTGCCGAGTATTTCAAGGTAATGATCACGCAAATACAGCAGGGTTCGGTTAATTTCCATGAGTGCATGGCAGTATGGACGCAGACCAATCGGACCTTAGGGTTTCATTTTGTCTTTGCCGGTCAACAGGCTTGCCTCGTACAAATCCCAGTTCCTGATAATGGACAAGGCTGTCCTGAATTTGGAATCCTCTTCATTGACTATTTCATAAAACTCACTGGTTGACCAGAGATCACGTGCAATATAGCCTTTGGTCAACAATCTGATCTGTTTTTCCGAAACAGCAAATTCAGTGGGATTGTCAGGTATGCCTTGTTCCCTGGCATAGGCAGTCAGCCCGGCCAGGATTTTATCATCGACCTCAAAATGTGATTTAAAATCGATCAGACGCGGGTATTGGTTCATTAACTCATTCCGGTATTGATCCACATAATTCAGCACATACTGGTTCAGTATACCCAGCCGGATCAGATCACGGTAATAGTTGGTATAATATGCCGTGTCAATCGGAATAAACAGATCCGGCATGATTCCCCCTCCGCCGTATACCAGTCTTGTGTTTTTAAGCGTATAATATTTCAGCGAATCGGGAAAATGAATGCTGTCGGAAGAAATAAACTCACCATGAGCGTATCTTCTGTTTATTTCCAGGTCATATTCTTCTTTTCCCTGATCATAAGGTTTTTGAATCAACCTGCCGGTAGGGGTATAATATCTGGCAATGGTAAGCCTGATCTCGGAGTTATCGGGCAAGGGACAACGCCGCTGCACCAATCCTTTTCCAAAAGACCTCCTGCCAATAATAATGCCCCGGTCCCAATCCTGGATAGCCCCTGACACAATTTCACTGGCAGAGGCAGAACCTTCATCAATGAGGACTACCAGCTTGCCATGCTCAAAATCACCTTCCCGGGTCGCCAGGTATTCCCTTTTAGGATTGTTAATCCCTTCGGTATACACGATCATTTTGCCGTCGCCAAGGAATTGATCTGCCAGTTCAGTGGCAATTTCTAGGTATCCGCCCCCGTTTCCCGTCAGATCCAGGATCAGGTTTGACAGTTGCTCCTTTTTCAGTGATGCCAGGGCCTGCTTGAACTCATCGATGGTGGTAAGAGAAAAACGGATGATCTTAATATATCCGGTGTTATCGTCTACCTTATAACTTGCATCGATGCTGAAAATAGGAATTTTATCGCGCGTAATATTGAAATCGAGCAAGTGATTGATTTTCCGGCGAAGCACTGTTACATTCACCCGGGTACCTTTCTTGCCACGCAGAACTTCATATACCTTATCGTTGGTTATTCCCACTCCCGCCACGTTGTTGCCATCCACCCTGATGATGCGGTCGCCGGCGAGCATTCCCACTTTTTCCGAAGGCCCTCCGGCAATAACGGAAACAATGAAAATGGTGTCTTTAAGAATATTAAAAGAAATACCAATTCCTTCAAAATTACCCTGCAGGGGTTCATTCATTTCCTCAACTTCTTCCTTACTCAGATAGGACGAATGAGGATCCAGTTCTTTCAACAACTGCACGATGGCTGTTTCAACCATTTCTTCCTGATTCACCGTATCGACATAATAATTGTCAATCCATTCCAGCACCTTCCCGAATTTAATGGTCTGTTCATATAAAACCTGCGATCTGAGCGGGAACGAAAGCCCTGCTATTAAAACAAAAAGCGATAAACCGAATTTTTTCATCATAAAAACACTCCCCCTTTTTCTTATAGTAACCTATGTATATTTTTATTAGAATCAAGAACCAGGAATCAAGACAAGAACAAAGAACAAAGACAATAGTTTTCAGGGTTTAAGATTTAATGGTTATTGGTTATTGGTTATTGGTTATTGGTTATTGGTTATTGGTTATTGGTTAATAGTAATGTTCATTTTTCATTGTTAATTGTTAATTGTTAATTGTTTGTTAATTGTTAATTGTTAATTGTTCACTGTCCGGAAATCATATTGAACTTTATTCCTGCAATCTCAGCCAGTTCTTCACCGGCTTCCCGGATAATGTCATCATCAGCTTCATAATACCAATCCACCGAGAATTGCAATCCTTTTTGCCGTAATTTACCCAGGATATCCAATATTTCTGCCAGGAAACGTATGGTACCGGAATTATAATAATGGATCTTCAACATGATCCGCATGGCCGGTTCCAGCACAGGAGATGCAGAAAATTCATCGATCCACTCAATGACAGGTTTGTAGAATGTGTAAACGTTTTCAGGTAACGATGATCCGCTGATTGAAAGCATATTTTCTTCCGGATCATAGATTATCCCCGGCGTGGATTTACCAGCCTGTATATTCAGAGGTCTCATCTTAGTGTTTTTGAGAAGGCAAGTTAGTCAAATTTCTATATTTTGTAACCAAGTTACACCGACAGATTTGCGGAATTTACCGGCCGGATGGTTTTGGCTGATCTATTCCCATTCTATGGTAGCAGGAGGTTTTGAACTTATATCATATACAACCCTGTTGATACCCTTGATACCATTGATGATCCGGTTTGATATGGTACTGAGAAAATCGTAAGGAAGGTGGGCCCAATCGGCAGTCATACCGTCCATGGACGTTACCGCGCGCAATGCAATTACATTTTCATAGGTACGTTCATCTCCCATGACACCGACGGATTGAACCGGCAATAATATAGCAGCAGCCTGCCATACTTCATCGTAAAGACCGAATTCGCGCAATCCTTCCATAAACACATCGTCCACTTCCTGCAGCAGGGCCACTTTCCCGGGAGTCACATCGCTGATGATGCGCACAGCGAGTCCCGGTCCCGGAAACGGGTGCCGGTTCAGAATATTGGGATCCATGGAAAGAGATTTTCCCACCTTCCGGACCTCATCTTTAAAAAGAAGGCGCAGGGGCTCCACCACCTTCAGGTTCATCCGCTGAGGCAGACCGCCGACATTATGATGCGATTTTATGGTCATGGAAGGCCCGTTAACAGAGACCGATTCAATCACGTCAGGGTAAATAGTACCCTGAGCCAGCCATTTGACATCCTTTAGTTTCTTTGCTTCCTGTTCAAAGACGTTGACAAAATTCCTGCCGATGCTCTTTCTTTTCAGCTCGGGATCTGTGATACCCTTAAGGTCGTCAAGGAATAATTTTCGGGCGTCAGTGCCAATAACAACAAGGCCCATTTCGCGGTATGAAGCCAGCACTTTCTGGTATTCATTCTTGCGAAGCAGACCGTTATCAACAAACAGGCAGATAAGATTATCGCCTACCGTCTTTTTAAGTATCAGGGCAGCGACGGATGAATCCACGCCCCCTGACAAGCCCAGGATGACTTTATCATCACCCAGCAGGGCTTTCAACTGGTGAACCGTTTCATCCACAAATGACTCCGGCGTCCATTGCTGCCTGCAACCACAGATATCCACTACAAAGTTCTTCAATAAGGTCATGCCTTCGCTGGTATGATACACCTCCGGATGAAATTGTATACCATAGGTGGATTCGCCCGTAATCTCATAGGCTCCTACCCTCACATCCCGCGTGCCTCCGATAATCTTATATTGATCCGGCACTTTAACAATAGTATCACCGTGGGACATCCATACCTGCGAATTATCGGTCATGCCTTTCAGCAATTTTGAATGGCCATCACCAATCAGGAGACTGGCACGGCCATATTCCCTTGTTTTTGACGGTAACACTTCGCCACCGTATTGATGGGCAAGAAATTGTGCACCATAGCATATTCCCAGCAACGGTATTCTTCCTTTGATGGCTCTAAGATCGGGGAAAGGAGCATTGGGATCACGCACCGAAGATGGGCTGCCTGAAAGTATAACGCCTTTCACCGTATCATCAATGGCTGATGTTTTGCTGAAGGGGACAATTTCACAGAAAACATTAAGTTCCCTGACCCTTCTGGCGATCAGCTGGGTATACTGGGATCCGAAATCAAGGATGATGATTTTTTCTTCCACTCCTGATAAACCTTAATAATGAAGGCGCAAAGATATATGTTTT
>CAYWCR010000009.1:0-5148 GCA_964456825.1 uncultured Bacteroidales bacterium | reverse complement strand
TCCCTGGTTTCCTCTACCTGAAATACGTCACCATCCTCAACCGCCACGGTATTTTCGAATACCGTACTGGCTTCCGATACGAAGGCAGCCACATTTTTGTACCGCGAGGAGAAGTGGCCGAGCAACAGCTTACCGGCACATGCCTTATGCGCTATTCCGGCTGCCTGAAGAGCGGTTGAATGACCCGTTAACCGGGCAAGTTTGCGGTCAGTGTCCAGAAAAGTAGCTTCATGATAAAGGAGGTCGACATGCTGTATTAATCCGGCAATTTTCTCCTGATAAGCTGTGTCGGTAATAAAGGCATAAGACCGCGGTCTGATTTCAGGCAGGGTGAGTTCACTGTTTTTATATACTTTTCCTTCATCCGTTACAAAATCGGCACCTTTCTTGATTTTAACGATCTCACGATAAGGTATCCTGAGTTGTTCAACACTGTCTTTCCGGATATTCAACGGGCGTTTTTTTTCGCGAAAAACAAAACCCACCGTTGGGATTCCGTGTTTCAGGGGAATCGTCTCAACCGTTACCATTTTGTCCTCATAGATCAGGCGCTGGCGCCTGGAGGGGAAGGGCTCAAAAATTATCCGGAATTGAAGATCGGTTCCGAAGGAGGTAGTAAAATAACGGATCAGATTTTCCATCGCAGCATGGGCGTGAATGGTCAGATCAGCATTTCTGCCCAGCAGATTCATCGATGAGAGAAGGCCGAACAACCCGAAAACATGATCGCCATGAAGATGGCTTATAAAAATATGATGAATACGGGACAGGGGAAGTTTGAATTTGCGGATCTGTATCTGCGTCCCTTCACCGCAATCAATTAAAAAAAACCGCTCCTGTACATTGAGTACCTGAGCGGTTGGAAATCTTTTTGATGTGGGCAAGGCAGAACTGCTGCCCAGCACCGTCAAAGAAAATGACATGCTGGCATCAACTTTGTCTACTTTTCAGCTTCCTGGATAAGCTTTACAGCATCATCAACAGAACTTGTAATATTCAGCACGGTATCGAGCTGGGAAATGGTAATAAGCCTTTCCACTGCATCGTTTAAACCCGTTAATACAAAGGTTCCGTTGGCGTTTTTACACAAGCGGTTTGCAACCAAAATAGCACTCAGTCCTGAAGAATCACAATAACGGCATTTACCAAGATCAAGTATAATATTCTTTTCACCGTTGCCTGATACGAGTACCAATTCTGATTTCAGGGTAGGAGCAATATGGGTATCAAGCTTTTCTTCCAAGACCTGAATTAATGTGTAAATGTTGAGCTTTTCGATTTTGAATTCCATGATGAAAAGTATTAGATAGTTTGACTAATTCTCTGATGTTTCCGGTTCTTCTGATTTTTCATCCTTATCAGCCTTTTCAGTCGTCTCAGCTTTTACGGTCTTTTCAGCTTTTTCGTCTTTTTCAGCTTTTTCGTCTTTTTCCTCTTTGGCCTTCTTTTTCTTGGATTCACTTTTTTCCATCTCGGTCTTCAAGGCAGCCAGTTCTGATATATCGCCGAGGGTTGTTTTTTCAAGGCCGGCCTTAATCTTCCGCGTGGCTTTCCGGGTGTTATCGGATGAAGATTTCCGTTCGGCTGATTCGGTTGACCTCTTTGCATCTTCATGCACCCTGCTGTGAGAAAGAATAATCTTCTTGGCTGATTTTGAAAACTCAATTACCTTAAAGGGAAGCTTCTCTTCGACTTTTGCTGCGGTGCCGTCTTCCTTAACCAGATGTTTGGGTGTCACAAAGCCTTCCACACCATATTGCAGCGCAACGACGGCTCCCTTATCGGTGACCTCAATGATCGTTCCTTCGTGAATTGAATCAGTGAGAAAAACAGTTTCGAAGACATCCCACGGATTTTCTTCCAGTTGCTTGTGGCCCAGGCTGAGTCTGCGGTTTTCCTTATCGATCTCCAGTACAACCACTTCAATTTCGTCACCGATATTGGTAAACTCAGCGGGATGTTTGATTTTCCTGGTCCATGAAAGATCAGAAATATGGATCAAACCATCCACTCCTTCTTCAATTTCAACGAATACACCAAAGTTAGTAAAATTGCGGACTTTTGCACTATGTTTACTGCTGAGAGGATATTTTTCTTCAATCTTTTCCCACGGATCAGTCTTCAACTGCTTCATACCCAATGACATTTTTCTTTCTTCACGGTCAAGGGTAAGGATAACGGCTTCGACTTCGTCCCCAACTTTAAGAAATTCCTGTGCGCTTCTCAGGTGCTGTGACCATGACATTTCCGAAACATGGATCAGTCCCTCAACACCAGGAGCAATTTCAATAAATGCACCGTAATCAGCCATCACCACAACACGGCCTTTTACCTGATCTCCAACCTTAAGATTGGGATCAAGCGAATCCCATGGGTGGGCAGTAAGCTGTTTCAAGCCAAGTGCAATGCGTTTCTTTTCATCATCAAAGTCAAGGATGACCACCTGGAGTTTCTGATCAAGCTGTACGATTTCTTCAGGATGGTTGATCCTGCCCCACGACAGGTCAGTAATATGAATAAGGCCATCGACACCTCCCAGGTCAATAAATACGCCGTAGGATGTGATGTTTTTAACAGTCCCTTCAAGGATCTGTCCCTTTTCAAGCTTGGCAATGATTTCTTTTTTCTGGTGTTCCAGTTCAGCTTCTATGAGGGCTTTATGCGATACCACCACGTTCTTGAATTCATGGTTGATCTTAACCACCTTGAATTCCATGGTTTTTCCCACATAGATATCATAATCGCGGATAGGCTTGACATCGATCTGCGATCCCGGGAGGAATGCTTCAATGCCAAATACGTCAACGATCATACCGCCTTTCGTACGGCATTTTATATAACCTTTTATAATTTCATCTTTTTCCAGTGCTTCATTCACCCTGTCCCATGACTTCAAAGCCCTGGCTTTCTTATGTGACAGTACCAGCTGCCCCTTTTTATCCTCCTGGCTTTCAACGTAAACTTCAACTTTATCGCCCATAGTCAGTTCAGGATTATACCTGAATTCATTGAGGCTGACGACTCCTTCGGATTTATACCCGATATTGACAACAACCTCACGCTTGTTCATGGAAATAACGGTACCTTCCACCACTTCATTTACCTTGACAGCGCTCAGGGTGTCACTGTAAAGCTGTTCAAAATGCTGACGTTCGTTTTTGGAATAGAAATTACTTCCTTCTTCGTACTTTTCCCAGTCAAATTCCTTTTCAACAGGTGCCTTTTCAGGTTCAGCTTCACCTTCCGGCGTTTTCGACTTCCGGCGTGCGCCGGCTTTTTCTGATTTTGCTTTTGTTTTGGTGACTGCGCCGGATTCTTCAACAGCTACCGGTTCCGGCTCATTTTCTTCGGCCACAATCTTTTCTTTAACTTCTTCCTTTTCGGATGATGCAGCATCAACAGCTGCAGTGGACTCTTGTTCAACAGCTCCTTCAGCTTGACCTTCCTGCGGATCAAGTTCGTTTTCCAGATGTTCTACCATTTAATTAAAGTGTTAAAAATTAATAAGTTAGACATTATTTTGACAAAAATGGAGCTGCAAAGCTATAATTTTCTGTGTTAAAAAACTAAAGTTACAAAAAAAATTGATAAAATTATTCGCATGGCTCACCCCTGTAATTCAAATTATTGACCTTCATAAAATAGAGTTTTATCAAAGCCTGTAAGGATCAAACCATAATTCAGGATTAAAATAGTATTTTTATCCCCGGTAAATTCAACCTTCAACATATGAAAATATTGGTCATTGGAACAGGTTACGTAGGCCTTGTTTCAGGTGCATGCATTGCTGAAACAGGAGTAGAAGTCACCTGCGTGGATATTGATAAACAAAAAATTGAAAATCTTAAGAAGGGGATAATCCCCATTTACGAACCCGGGCTTGAGGATATTGTCAGGCGCAATGTTGAAAAGCAACGGCTGCAATTCTCTACCAGCATAAAAGATAGCATGGACCGTTGTGAAGCGGTTTTTATTGCCGTGGGAACACCCCCTGACGAAGACGGCAGTGCTGATATCTCGCACGTTCTCAATGCGGCCAGGGAGATCGGCAGATGCATGAAAGCCTATACGGTAATTGTCACCAAAAGTACCGTCCCCATTGGGACCTCGCATAAAGTCAAGGAGGCAGTTCAGTCAGAACTTAACAAGTTGCAATCCGGTCTGACTTTTGACGTAGCATCCAATCCCGAATTTCTGAAGGAAGGCAATGCGGTTGAAGATTTTCTGAAGCCGGCCAGGATCATTATTGGGGTTGATAATGAAAATGCGAAGAACATCCTATCGAAAATATACAGGCCATTCCAGCTAAACGGCTACCGCACCATTTTCATGGACATCCCTTCTGCCGAGCTCACCAAATATGCAGCCAATTGTATGCTGGCCACCAAGATCAGCTTTATGAACGAGATCGCCAACCTGTGTGAACGGGTCGGGGCTGATATCAATATGGTGAGGCAAGGTATCGGCAGCGATCCGCGCATTGGCAGCAAGTTCATATACGCCGGCGTTGGTTATGGAGGATCCTGCTTCCCCAAGGATGTAAAAGCGCTGATCAAAACCGCCGGTGATATCGGCTATTCCCTTGATGTGGTCAAGGCTGTGGAAGCCGTCAATAATCGACAGAAAGAAGTATTGTTTCACAAGATCATGCAGCATTTCGGGAATAATATCAGGGGCAGGCATTTCGGTATCTGGGGCCTTTCTTTCAAACCCAATACCGATGACATGCGGGAAGCACCTTCGGAGGTCATCATCAAAAAACTGATAGAAGCAGGAGCCACGGTAAAGGCCTATGATCCGGTTGCCATGAAAGAAGCCCGGCAGCATTTCGGCGAAACGATCCGTTACGCAACCGACAGTTATGATGCCGTGCTGGATGCCGATGCATTGCTGCTGATAACGGAATGGGCAGAGTTTCGCGTGTTGAATTTCAGGGTGCTGGAAAAGCTCATGAGGCAAAAAGTAATTTTCGACGGACGGAATATTTACGACCCGGCCGAGGTGAAGGAGAATGGGTTTGTGTATTACGGGATTGGAAGGGGAATATAGTAATTGGTAATTGGTAATTGGTAATTGGTAATTGGTATTCGACAGCCTGTAGCCTGTAGCCTGTCGGACAAAACTTTTCGTTCTTCACTTTTCGTTTTT
>CAYWCR010000008.1:70638-78405 GCA_964456825.1 uncultured Bacteroidales bacterium | reverse complement strand
GGATTCCGTCGTTTTCATTAATCTCACCACTTCCGTTGACCCTGTATTGTCGTGGCTATGGACTTTTGGCGATGCAACCAGCGGGAAGGACGATACTTCCAAACTGGAAAATCCTAAACACCGTTATAGCAAGGATGGTTTGAAGCAAGTAAAACTCACCGCAAACACCAGTTATTGTTCGAGCTCAGAAAATAACTTTTTCGAATTTGGTGCCAAACCTAAAGCTGACTTTGACTGGACCAGCGAATGTTTCCATGAAGGCCGGAAGATAAGATTCATCAACAGCTCAACCTCGGAAAGTCCGGTGATCATTGATGGTTATAAATGGAAATTCCATAACGGGCAGGCTTTTGACAGTCTTGTCACCAGGGATGCCGAATACCTGTACAACGATACAGGCAGTTATCAGGTGGAACTCATTGTCCACTCCAACTTCGGATGCACGGACAAACTCATTAAAACACTTCCGTTAAGGCCAACCTATCCATTGACCGATGGAGCCTCTTATTTGGAAGGTTTTGAGAATGGCCATTCGGGATGGGTAAGCAACAGCCTGGACACTGTGAACTCATGGAGTCTGGGTGAACCGGGTGATGGATTTCGCGGCGCTGCCGAGGATAATTTTGCGTGGTATACCAATATTACTGCCAAACGGCCACCCGCGGAGCAATCTTATGTTACATCCCCGTGTTTTGATTTCACCGGGATCAGCAAACCTATGGTAAAAATGAACATGAAGAGGTTGTTTGACCGGGACGGGGCCAATCTGCAGTACACCGCAGATAGCGGTGAACACTGGATCAGTGTCGGGAAAATGGATGATGGAATAAACTGGTATAATAACTATGAAATATCCGGATTTCCTGGTGGCAGGTCAACCGGATGGTCCAGCGGAGATGATGTGCCGAAAGACTTTAACTGGATTGAAGCCCGTCACAGCATTGATGAATTAAAAGGGAAGACCAATATTCAGTTCAGGATTGCCTATGGTTCGGATGGAACAGCTACCGATAATAACGGAATGGCTTTTGATAATTTCTGGATCGGAGATCGCAATAAAATTGTACTGGTTGAGCATTTTACCAATACCGGCGATATGGCTTCCAGGGCAGCTGATTCGGCACTGGATGTGCTTGCCAACAGTAATCCGTTGGATATTATTGATATTCAATATCATACATCATTCCCCGGAGCTGATCCCTTCAATGAAATGAACAAGGTGGACCCGGGTACACGTGCGCTGTTGTACCAATTGTCATCCGTTCCGGTTTCCATAATCAACGGAGGGGTATACAAGTGTGATTATAATGAAAAATCACTGGATCCGGTAAAGGTGAAAGTTCAATCACTTACCCCCCCAAAATTCAACATAACCCTGCAAACAACCAGGCAGGATAATGCGCTGACCATTAATGCTGAACTCAGACCCATTGAGAGTTTGCTGAACCATCAGGTCACATTGCATATTGCCATTGTGGAACGACGGATATCAGACGTTACCGGAGCCAATGGCGATACTTTATTCGAGAGTGTGTTGAAATTAATTCTTTCCAGCACTTCTTATACCAATAATTGGGTGCCCGGAGTTGATGTTAAAACTGTCACCGGGAACTGGAATTTTAAGAATACCTATAACACTGATGAGATCAGGGTGATTGCTTTTGTCCAGGATGAAGCTACGCAGGAAGTCTACCAGGCCATGATCGATACATTTGATATTCCGCTGGCACTGGAAGAAGAACATGCCATTCATCGCAGCAATGGGAGTAACGGGTTCACAGCATATCCCAACCCGGCAAACGAAGAAGTCTATCTAAGATTTGAGGAAGCGCCTGTTAAAAAATCGAGAATTGATCTTTTTGATATCAATGGGAAACTTCTCATGACAAAAGAATTATTTCCCGGAGTTCAACTTTATGAAGTAGACATGGGTGATTTCCCGGAAGGATTTTACTTCCTGAGGATCACTTCGGATAATCAGTTCATCGGATTACAAAAGCTGGTCATTTCACGATAGTTTACGTTGGCGGCTTTTTCACTATGACCCGCGAGTTCGAATTGTTGACTCAACCTATATGAAAGTAAACCCTCCATATTTGCACCGGTGTAAAACAGTTACCCTTGTTTTACTTTTCCTTACTTCCATTGAGTCATATGCCAATGCTCCGTTGTTGAAGATAGTGCCTTTGTCGGTTAATTCCCTGGTTTATGGCATTGACGACATAGCTGCGAGGCCCACCAGTATTACACTTACTACAACCTCAGTTCCCGAAAACGAGCCTGTGGGTACCGTGGTGGGAACCTTTGTTACCGTTGATCCTGATGCGGGCAGCACGCATACTTATTCGCTGGTTTCCTCATTATTCTATCCGGACAATGCCAGTTTCAGCATTCTGGACAACCAGTTGCTTACCAAAGCTGTCTTCAATTTCGAAACGAAATCGACTTACCGGATCCGGGTCAGATCGACCGATAATGACGGACAATATCTGGATAAAACATTTAATATCAACATAAAGGATATAAATGAAGCGCCGGTGGCCACCAACGTGAACATTTCCCGTTCAAACAACAGGATCGGCACAACCAATACAGGGACCTTTACTTATTCGGATCCGGACAAAGATGGGGCAGGGAAACATATATATAAGTGGTACCGCATTGTATCTTTTGGAGATACTATTTGGATTGACAGCATTTCAACTGTCACCTATATTCCGGTGCTGGCTGACGGCGGATGTTCCATTTGCTTCGAGGTCACACCCAGTGACAATGAGGGATTGCTGGGAAATCCTGTTAAAAGCTCATTCCAGTATGTTAATGCTGCACCGGTTGCAGGCAATGTGTATATATACGCTCCGGACGTGAGCATTAACAGCCGGGTTTACGGAAGATTTACGTATTCGGACCTGGAAAATAATACGGCCGCAAAGCATACATACCGCTGGTACCGGTCATCTACGCCATCAGGTAAAGGAACACTCATTTCCACCGCCACGGATACGACATACCGGCTCACCTCCGCAGATGACACCTGGTATATAAGGTTTGAAATTATTCCTGCAGCATCCGCTGGGTCAACGCCGGGTGCCTCAGTAACTTCAGCATGGACAGGTCCTATAGGAATGCCCCCTCCCACAGCTGTTCTCTCAGGCACTGACACCACCTGCCAGGGCGATACCGCAATCCTTCATGTATCGCTGGAAGGGACCCCTCCTTTCAGCATTACTTATTTGCGTAATGGCTCAGGGGCAACGACTATCAGTAATATTACGGAATTTAATTACATCCTGAAAGTTGTGGGTGACGGCTTGTATACACTTTCAGCTGTTTCTGACAAATACAGAAAAGGACGGGTTTCCGGTTCCGGCACCGTGGTTAACCGGGCCCTTCCCACAGCGACTATTTCAGGAAGCAGCAGCATTTGTGAACATACGAATGCAAACCTGAGTATAACCCTGACCGGGACCAGGCCATGGCGCTTCAGTTACCACCGGAATGCAGAGATTCCAACCACGTATATTGATGTTACTGACGTTACACGGCTGGTCTCCGTAAACAAAGCAGGAACCTATACACTGACAGAGGTTTCGGATAAATACTGCCAGGGTACCTATTCCGGCAGTGCGGTTATAACGGTTATCC
This sequence comes from uncultured Bacteroidales bacterium, assembly GCA_964456825.1. GTDB lineage: Bacteria > Bacteroidota > Bacteroidia > Bacteroidales > UBA10428 > UBA5072. The sequence goes on along the minus strand of CAYWCR010000008.1, from coordinate 74,760 downwards.
CGGCACCCGACGTTACCATTTCAGGACTTAATTCTGCCTATAGCGATAGAATCCTGATGGTCCCTGTATTTGGTTATCCCAAAGGCGGGACATTCATTCCTTCTTTGATGTACAGAAATGATACTAATTTTTTTCTGCCTGCTATCGTGGGCCCCGGCATACACACGATTGTTTACAGATATTACGACGGCGGAACCGGTTGTTATGGTTATGATACTGCCATTGTTGCCGTGCTGTCAGCCAATGCTGAAATTACATTCCCCGAAAACGACACTAAAAAATTGTTTTGTTACAACGAACCTCCCTTTACCATAGTGGGATACAACAAGGCTAACAGCATTGGATCCTTTACCATTAGCGGAGGAGCGGGCCTGGTTGATAACCGTGACAATACAGCCACGATTTACCCTAATCAGCTGACCGGCGGTACTTACAAGCTTACCTACCGTTATTATGACCAGACCCCTCTTTATGTCACAGATAGTTTTACTATTGAATCCATAGGCGAACTCAAGATTTTTGGTTTTGATGAATCATCCTATTGCGATAATGTTGCTCCGGTCAGATTGATTGGCAATGCTGACGAAGGGATCTTCTCCGGAAAGGCCGTGACCGGTAATATAATCTCAGGTTACTTTTATGAGCCTATGCGTTCCGTCCCCGGCCCGGATACCGTTTTTTATACCTATACATCACGGTGGGGATGTTCCCGTCAGATATATAAAGCACTAATCGTCAGGGATGCTGCCGATATCAATTTTACCATCAGGGATTCATGCCTTTCAGCCACAACTTCAGACTCCATTGAGTTTTTCAATCTCACCACATCCACAGACCCGGTATTGTCTTGGCGCTGGCTTTTTGGGGATGCCATCAGCGGGGACGATTCATCTATGCTGGAAAATCCTAAACACCTATATACCAAAGAGGGCTTAAGGAGTGTAACTCTTAAGGCAACCACCCATTATTGCATTAGCTCAAAATCTATCCTCTTCACTTTTGGTGCTGAGCCCGGGGCTGAATTCCAATGGGCGACCGAGTGTTTCCATGAAGGCCATAAAATAATGTTTTTTAGAAGTTCATCATCCTATGATCCCGAACCGACCATAAGCGAATACAATTGGAAATTCTATGATGGTGAAAAGGTTGACAGCGCCCTTACAGAGCATGCTGAATATCTGTACAGCAAGCCGGGCACTTATGATATTGAGCTTTTTGTTCGTTCCAGTCACGGATGCACAAACACACACCGTAAAACACTGGTCTTAAGGCCTACTTATCCATTGTCCAGGGGAGAATCCTATTTTGAAGGATTCGAGAATGGTATGGCAGGTTGGGCAAGCGCATCTGATGGCATGGTTAACTCCTGGACGCTGGGTTTACCCGGAAATGAATTCACGGGTTCCGGTGTTGTTACCCAGACATGGTTTACCCATATTGTTAAAGAACAGCCAGACCCGGAACAGTCCGCTGTAATTTCTCCATGTTTTGATTTCAACGGGATCAGCAAGCCCATGGTAAAACTTGATCTTTGGAGGAATTTCGATCAATATCGTGACGGTGCCAATCTGCAGTACAAAGCAGATACCAGTAAAACCTGGCTCAATATCGGGAAACTAGACGACGGAATTAACTGGTATAATAACTATGAAATATCCGGACTCCCTGGTGGCAGGTCCACCGGATGGTCCTGCAAGAAAGAAGTGCCACCCGACAATGATTGGATAGAGGCCAGGCATAGTATCGATCAGTTAAAAGGAATGAAAAATATTCAGTTCCGGATTGCCTATGGTTCGGATGATAGGGCCACGGGGACCCATGGATTGGCTTTCGATAATTTCAGGATCGGCGAACGCAATCAAATAGTGCTGGTTGAACACTTCACCAATACCAGTGACAGCGCTTCCATGTTGGCTGATGCAGCACTGGATGCCCTCACCAACAGCAATCCCGCTGATATTATCGACATACAATATCATACTTCATTTCCGGGTGCAGATCCATTCAATGAGCTAAATAAGGTAGATCCCGGCACGCGTGTTTTATTCTATCAGTTGTCGACCGTCCCGTTCTCTGTCGTCAACGGCGGTGTGTACCGTTTTGACTATGATAATAAACCACTGGATGACAATTTGGTGAAAATTCAAAGCTTACTGGATCCCAAATTTGGCATCACGCTGAGGACATCCATACTTGACAATACGTTAACGGTTAATGCCGAGATCAGATCCCTGCAAATGATGATAAACCGGCAGGTTACATTGCATATTGCCGTCGTCGAGCGCGTGATATCAGGGATTACCGGAGCCAATGGCGATACCTTATTCGAAAGTGTACTGAGGTCAATACTATCCAGTAATTCATACTCCGGCAACTGGGATCCGGCCACCAGGGTTGAAACGGTTACTGAAAACTGGAATTTTAAGAATGCCTATAACGCTGATGAAATCAGGGTCATTGCTTTTGTCCAGGATGAAGCGACCTATGAGATTTACCAGGCTATGATTGATAAATTTGACGTTCAGCTCGCTCTCGAAGATGAAAATACACTTTATCCCGGCAACGAAAGCAGCGAATTTATTGCCTTTCCCAATCCATTGAATAATGAGGTTTATCTAAGGTTTAGCATTGCGCCAGTGAAAACCTTGAGAATTGATCTGTTCGATATCAACGGAAAGCTTATCATGCAACAGGAATTACACCCCGGTAATAAACAGTATACGATCCCGATGGAAAACTATCCGGAAGGATTTTACTTCCTGAGAATTAATTCAGACAATCAATTCATCGGATTACAGAAACTGGTTATTACCAAATAGTTTACCTCATTTATAAAGTTTGGGCGCAGGCGTTCTGAAACCATCGGCAGGCTTACGGTGATTTTTTTTCTCAACATCCGCCAGTTGAGGAACACCAGACGATCAATATATTCCAATATTGTGTATATTTACTAATTGTAATAACCTGTATATTTTTTGAAAGGAGATATTTTTTAATCTGCTTGGTGTTCAAATTATTACAATGCCTATTATGAAACTCTCCCTGCCACTTCAGCCCAGCCATACGATAATTTTCCTTGCCGTATTCCTGTTTTTTTCACTGGAGGTATTCTCACAAACAGCCCCGGTAATAACCGTTCCCGGCGCGCAGATTGTTGCTGAAGATGTTGACCTGGTGTTTAACACGATATCCATCAGTGATGCAGAAAACGATACACAAACTGTTACCATAGGTGTCACCAATTGCACCTTCACGCTTTCAACAACCTCAGGGCTTTCAGTGACCGGTGACGGTACCGGGAGTGTTACCATTACAGAAGAGCCCCTCATTGATATTAATACCGCATTATACGGTGCCATTTTCAAGGGGACATTAAACTTTAACGGTAATACTTCAATAACTATCGGAACCGTTGATATCAATGGGGGAACGGACAACAAATCCATTGAAATTACGGTGAATCCAGTGAATGATGCACCGACCGGAATTACCCTTTCAGCTGCATCAGTGCCCGAAAGCCAACCTGTCAATACTGTCGTGTGTACCCTGTCATCTACCGATGCTGATGCCGGCAGTACTTTTACCTATTCACTGGTTCCGGGGGACGGAGATTCGGGCAATGGCAGTTTCAATATTTCGGGTTCCAGCCTGCGGACAAATGCGGTATTCGACTATGAAACCCAGCCTTCCTATTCCATCCGGCTGAGAACAACGGATAACGGAGGACTTTCTTATGAAAGCGTATTCACCATCACGGTAACGCTTTATAACCAGGCTCCCACGGATATAACCCTTTCCAATGCGCTGGTTGCTGAAAACCAGGCATCCGGCACGCTTGTCGGTAACCTTACCGCGACCGATCCCAATGCCGGCGACAGCCATACCTTTGCGCTCGTACCGGGTGACGGCAGCACCGGTAATGCCAGCTTCACCATTACGGGAAACCAATTGCGTACCAATGCCATCTTTAATTATGAAACCCTTTCTTCCTATTCCGTTCGTGTAAGTGCTACAGACGGAGGTTCACTTAGCGTTGAAAAACAATTTATCATAAACGTCACCGATGCGAATGATGCACCGACCGGAATTACCCTTTCAGCTGCATCAGTGCCCGAAAGCCAA
>CAYWCR010000008.1:62607-70538 GCA_964456825.1 uncultured Bacteroidales bacterium | reverse complement strand
GCACGCTTGTCGGTAACCTTACCGCGACCGATCCCAATGCCGGCGACAGCCATACATTCACCCTGGTGTCCGGAACCGGTAGTGATGATAATTTGAGTTTCACCCTGTCTGGAAATCAGTTGCGAACCAATACCACCTTTGATTTCGAATCCCGCGCATCCTATTCCATACGCGTCAGAGCCACGGACGCCGGTTCACAGTTTATTGAAAAATCATTTACTATTTCAGTCACTAATGTGAATGAAGCACCCGGCGATTTAATGATTTCCGGTTCATCGGTGGCTGAAAACCAGCCCGCCAATACAGTTATCGGTATTCTCACAACCACCGACCCTGATGAAGGAAATATCCATACCTATTCCCTGGTTTCCGGCACCGGCAGTGACGACAATGGCAGTTTTAACATTTCAGGTGCAAATCTCAGAACAGATGAACCCTTTAATTTTGAATTAAAATCATCGTATTCCGTCAGGCTCAGGACTACCGATGCAGGCGGGCTATGGTATGAAGAAATTTTTGCCATTGCCATTACCAACTTAAACGAAACCCCAACCGGAATATTACTATCCAATGCATCAGTGCCCGAAAGCCAACCTGTCAATACTGTCGTGTGTACCCTGTCATCATCAGATCCAGATGCAGGCAATACCTTTACTTATTCTCTGGTATCAGGAACCGGCAGCACGGGCAATAGCAGTTTCATTATTTCAGGTTCCAGCCTGCAGACCAATGCAGTATTTGACTATGAAACCCAGCCTTCCTATTCTATCCGTTTGAGAACAACCGATAACGGGGGACTCTCTTATGAAAGTGTGTTTATCATTACTGTTACGCTTTTTAACCAGGCTCCTGCTGATATAATCCTTTCCAATAATCTGGTGGCTGAAAATCAACCTTCCGGCACCCTGGTGGGCAGTCTTACAGCTGTTGATCCCAATGCAACTGACAGCCATATCTTTACCCTGGTTTCCGGTACCGGCAGTACCGATAACTCAAGTTTCACTTTATCAGGAAATCAATTGCGTACCAATGCCATCTTTAATTATGAAACCGGTTCTACCTATTCCATACGGGTAAGGGCTACAGACGCAGGTTCACTTTATACTGAAAAACAATTTATCATTACCGTTACCAGTACAAATGAAGTGCCGACCAATATTACCCTTTCGGGTTCAACAATAACCGAAAACCGGCCGGTCAATACCATTATCGGAACCTTCACAACCACAGACCCCGATGAAGATGATACCCATACTTATACGCTTGTTTCAGGTACCGGTAGCGACAATAACAGCAGTTTCAATATCTCAGGAAACAGATTAAGAACCAGTGAATCTTTTGACTTCGAAACAACATCATCCTATACTTTGCGGCTCAGGTCCACCGACGCCGGCAGCCTCTGGTTTGAGAAAATCTTTGTTATTGTCGTTACCGACACGAACGAAACTCCCACCAGGATTACCCTTTCCGGTGCATCCGTGCCCGAAAGCCAGGCTGTCAATACGGTTGTTGGTACCCTGTCATCTTCAGATCCTGATGCAGGCAATACTTTTACTTATTCACTGGTATCCGGAACCGGCAGTTCAGGAAATGGCAGCTTTAATATTTCGGGTTCCAGCCTGAGGACCAGTGCAATATTTGATTATGAAACCCAGCCAACCTATTCCATACGCTTAAGAACAACAGATGGCGGAGGACTTTTTTATGAAAGTTCATTTACCATTACGGTGACTTATTTTAACCAGGCTCCTGCTGATATTTCCCTTTCCAATGCTTTGGTGGCCGAGAATCTGCCTGTCGATACCCTGGTGGGCTACCTTACTGCAACCGATCCCAATGCAAGTGACAGCCATACTTTCACCCTGGTTTCCGGAACCGGCAGCACGGATAATTCAAGTTTCACCATTTCCAATAATCAATTGCGCACCCGTGCTGTTTTTAATTTTGAAAGCAAATCATCCTATTCCATCCGTATAAGGGTTACCGATGCCAGCGGATTATATTATGAAGAAAGCTTAACAGTGACTATCACCAATGTTAATGAGCCACCTGTTGCAACCGGTGTAAGTATAACCCGTTCAAATAACAGGATAGGGACAGTAAATACGGGGACCTACGTTTATTCAGATCCTGAAACGGGTAACTTTATGGAGGGAACCCCTATCTACAAATGGTACCGCAAGCTTCCTGGTGGCGGAGTCCAATGGATTGAAAGTATTTCAGCCATTACCTATGCGCCGGTCATGGCTGACGGAGGAGACTCCGTTTGTTTCGAGGTTACACCGCGGGATAATCTGAACCTGCTGGGAAATCCGGCCAGGAGTCCTTTCGTATATGTTAATGCTGCCCCGGTTGCAGGCAATGTTAATATTTATGCTCCTGATCTAAGGATCAGTCGTAATGTATACGGAAGATTTACTTACAGTGACCTTGAAAATAATGCTGCCGGAGAACATTCCTGTCAGTGGTACCGGTCCTCCACTCCATCGGGTGCAGGTACGCTTATTTTCGGAGCTACCGATACCCTATACAAACTCAGGGTAACCGAGGATAGCCGGTATATCAGGTTTGTTATAATACCCGCTGCTTCCGCAGGATCTACTCCGGGTATTGCTGCCTCATCAGCATGGATAGGTCCTGTAGGCAGTGCTATTCCCACTGCCGTCATTTCGGGTACCGATACGATATGCAGTAATGGCTCAAAGGCAAAGCTTAATATTAATCTTACCGGGGAGCCTAAATGGACCATTCGTTACCAACGCGTTTATGCCGGAAAGACAGAAGAAACCACTATCCGGAATATCCAAAGTACTCCCTTTGTCTTTGATGCTCCGGGAGATGGAACCTACACGCTTTTATCAGTATCCGATACCAATTATACGTCCGGTTCCGTATCAGGCTCTGCCATTATATCCTATTTCCCCGTTGTCACGGCAAGGCTCACAGGAACAACGCAAATCTGTCAGAATAATGCACCATCGGTTCCGATGACTGTCGATTTTACCGGGACATCTCCATGGACCTTTGTACTGCAAAGAAATTCCGAAGACACCACTTATTATAACATCACCCAGGATCCTTTAGTCTTCACTACAAAAAGACCGGGTATTTATAAAATTACAGGCCTTTATGACCGGTATTGCCTGGGCGATACTGTTGCAGGCTTTGGGACGGCTGTCATAAGCTATATTGCTTCTCCCAGGGCAGTCATTTCGGGTGTTGATACCACCTGTCCGGGTGATACCGCTGTGCTTCGCATTCAGCTTGAAGGTACAGGGCCTTTTAGTATAACCTATTTACGCAACGGGTCTAATGCAAAGACGGTCAGCAATATCATCCAGTCAAATTATGCTTTGAAAGTTGTGGGCAACGGCACCTATACCCTCTCGGCCGTTTCCGATCAGGTCAGAAGCGGCTGCGTTTCCGGCTCCGGTACAGTGGTATACTATACCATACCCACGGCAACCATTTCAGGAACAGCCACCATTTGTGAATATACCTCGACAAATCTGACGGTCACCTTTACCGGGACGGCTCCCTGGAACTTCAGTTATCATCGCAATGCTGAGGGGGCGACCAGTGTAGCGAATGTAACTGCTTCTCCGCGTTATATATCTGTTAAAAAGGCAGGTACTTATACCCTGTTAAGCGTATCGGATAAATATTGCAACGGGACTATTTCCGGTAGTCCTGTCGTAACCGTCACACCAGCCCCGGCGGTCAGCATCACCGGACTTAATCCGGCCTACAGTGCTGAAGAAAAAATGATTCCCATTTTCGGTAATCCTAAAAACGGAACCTATTCCCCAACCCTGATTACGATCAATGATACCACTTACTTTCTGCCCTCATACATGGGAGCCGGCATACATACAGTCATATACACATACCGCGATCCGATGACCGGCTGCTATGGTTATGATACTGTTACCGTGGCAGTGCTGTCCGCTGATGCTGAAATCACATTCCCCGAAGAAAATCAAAAGAAATTCTTCTGCTATAATGACCTGCCTTTTACCATCCTCGGGCACAATACGAAGAACAGTATTGGTACATTCACCATTAGCGGAGGAGTGGGCATTGTTGATAACCACGACAATACTGCCACCATTTACCCCTCACAACTTGCAGGCGGCAACTACGAGGTTACCTACCGGTATTACAATGAGACATTCCTCGAAGTCAAAGAAGCATTTGAAATAGAATCCGTGGTTGAACTCCGGATTATCGGATTCAATGAAACATCATACTGCGATGACGACAACAGGGTATTGCTAAGTGGCAATATTACCGGGGCCGTTTTCTCCGGCAGGTCTGTTACCGGCAATTCAACTGCGGGTTATTATTTCGAGCCAAAACGCTCAATACCAGGCATGGATACTGTTTTCTACACCTATACGACAGCCCGCGGCTGTTCCCGCCAGTTGGTCCGTCCGCTGGTCATCCATGATGCTGCCGATATCATCTTTACCGTTCAGGACACCTGTTTTTCATCATCAATACTGGACTCCACTGTATTCATCAATATGACAACAACCACGGATACCATAAAATCATGGTACTGGGATTTCGGTGATGCTGGCAGCGATGTTAACCATTCCGCATTGGAAAATCCTAAACACCGCTATTCCAGGGATGGCTTAAAAATAGTAACCCTTACTGCAACCACAAACCATTGCGAAAGTACGACCAGCATCTTTTTCAACTTCGGTGATAAACCCAGAGCCGATTTTGAATGGGCTACCGAATGTTTCCATGAAGGAAATAAGATCAGTTTCATCAATAAATCAGTTTCAGATAACCGTGAAGTGATCATTGACAGTTATAAATGGAAGTTCTATAACGGTAATACCTATGACAGCATCACGACCTGGAATGCTGAATATCAATACAGCGATACGGGTAATTATAAGGTTGAACTTTATATTCATTCCAATTTCGGATGCACCGACAAGATCAGCAAGTCCCTTCCGTTAAAGCCAACCTATCCGTTAATGAAGGGATCATCCTATTTTGAGGGTTTTGAAAATGGCAGGTCCGGATGGTTAAATGTTTCCGAAAGCACAGTAAATTCATGGATGCTCGGACAACCGGCTCCTGACGTTAATAACATCGGATTTAACGGAGCAGCAAAGGGTGTTTATGCCTGGTATACGGATATTACAGCTGAAAGGCCACCCAAAGAAAATTCTTCGGTCACGTCCCCCTGTTTTGATTTCCTGGGGATCAGCAAACCCATGATAAAATTGAACATATGGAGGTACTTCGATCAATATCGTGACGGTGCCAATTTGCAGTACACGGCAGACAGCGGCAAGACCTGGATCAATGTCGGGAAACTCGAAGATGGAATAAACTGGTATAATAATTATGAAATAACCGGAAACCCCGGCGGCAAATCTACCGGATGGTCAAGCAACAATGCTGTGCAGGCTGACCGTAACTGGATAGAGGCCAGGCACAGTATTGACGAATTGAAAGGGAAGACCGATGTCCAATTCAGGATTGCCTATGGTTCGGATAGTACAGCCATTGGTACCAAAGGGATTGCTTTTGACAACTTCTGGATTGGGGACCGCAACAAGATTGTGCTGATAGAACATTTTACCAATGCCAGTGATATGGCTTCCATGGCAGCCGATTCAAAACTGGATGAACTTGTCAACAGTAATACATTTGATATTGTTGATATACAATATCATACCTCCTTCCCCGGTATGGATCCTTTCAACGAACAAAACAAGGTAGATCCCGGAACGCGTGTGCTGTTTTATCAGTTATCGACAGTGCCTTACTCATTAGTCGACGGCGGTATATACGGTATTGATTATGTCGAAAACCAGCTGGATCCTGAGCTGATCAGGAACCTGGCATTAACGGATCCGGAATTCAACATAAACCTGTACACCGATATAACAGATAACTCCATGAAGGTGGATGCCGAATTCGGGTCAGTTAAGCCCATAATAAACCGTCAGGTTACCCTGCATATCGCCGTAGTTGAACGTAAAATATCGGGTGTTACCGGGGCGAACGGCGATACATTGTTCGAAAGTGTTTTGAAAACAATACTTTCCAGCACTTCATACACCAACAACTGGGAACCTGCAGACGATTTGACAAGAATCACGGAGAACTGGAGCCTAAAAAACACTTATGACACAGATGAGTTAAGGGTTATAGCATTTATACAGGATGAAGTCACCCATGAAATCTACCAGGCTATGATCGACACATTCGATGTTCCGACAGCCCTGGAGAAGGTGCATGACATTCATCGCAGCGCCGGAAACAATAGTTTTATTGCATTTCCCAATCCTGTTTATAATGAGATCTTCATCCGGTTTGACGAGGTACTTCATAAAAATGCACGGGTTGATCTCTTCGACATAAACGGCAAGCTTATCATGACACAAGAATTATTCCCGGGACTTAAGCTGCATGCGATAATGACGGAAGACTTCCCGGAAGGATTCTATTTCATGAGGATCACTTCCGAGAATCAATTTATCGGCCTGCAAAAGCTGGTCATTTCCAGATAGTTTTTAGTAATTCCGGCCGGCAAGCTCAGGCATCCTGATAACCTTATCAGGCTACACAGTGTTTTTTTCTTTATTATACGCCAGTTGATGAGCATCATACTATGATAATATATGCTATTATTTTGTATATTTACGTGTTATAATAGCATCCCTGTTTGTTGAAAAGAAGGTCTCACATTTAACTACTTTATTTTCAACTTATAACACTACCTATCATGAAGCCATTTCATTCCAGCCAACCTGCTATCTTCATTTTCACATTCATACTGCTTTCCTTTCAGGTATTTTCGCAGAACAGTAATCCGGTAATAACAAGTCCCGGCCCGCAGATTGTCGCCGAAGATGCCAGCCTGGTATTCAATGCAACAAATCATAACATCATTTCCATCGACGATGACGACACCATTCGCCAAACCGTTACCATAATGGTAACCAACGGGATTTTCAGGCTTTCCAGGACCGACTTGCTTACAGGTAGTGGAGACGGTACTGATTCCCTGTCCTATTCAGGTCGGATCAGCAGACTTAATACTGCATTGAACAATTCGAATTTCAGAGGAACCGCGAATTACAACGGCCAGGCCTCGGTAACCATCATTTCAGACGACGGTGAAGGAGGAAGTGATACTGCCACCATAAGCATTACGGTAACTGCATTAAACGATGCCCCGGTAATTACCATTTCCGGCCCGCAGAGCGTTGCCGAAGATACCAACCTCGTTTTCAGTGCAACCACCGGCAACCCGATTTTAATAAACGATGCTGACAGCAATGCCCAATCCTTTACCATATCTGTGGCAAAAGGGACTTTCACGCTCTCAACAGTTTCAGGGCTGACAGGAACTGGAAATGGCAGTTCATCGTTATCTTACGCGGGATCCATCGACAGCATCAATGCTGCACTGGACATCGCATATTACAGGGGAAACCTGAACTATTTCGGCCTTGATACGGTGAGGATTGCCACCAATGACGGCACTGGTCAAACGGATAATAAAACTATTATTATCACAGTGACCGCGAAAAATGATGCCCCGGTGATTACCGTTCCCTGTCCCCAGGGTGTTGCTATTGATTCAAGTCTGGTATTCAATGGAGCAGGCAACAACCTGATTTCTATAAGCGATCCTGATAATGTTAGCCAGTCCATTTTCATTACAGTGAAAAACGGGATTTTCAACCTTTCAACAACCCTGTTATTGACAGGAAACGGAAACGGCACTGATACCCTATCCTATTCGGGTACCCTGACCAATCTTAATGCAGCGTTGAACAATTCGTATTTTCGTGGTGACACCTCTTATAGCGGCATTGCATCGGTGATCATAAAATCGACTGATGGCAATGGAGGAGCTGATTCAGCAACCATCAGCATTATGGTAAATGATT
>CAYWCR010000008.1:0-62507 GCA_964456825.1 uncultured Bacteroidales bacterium | reverse complement strand
TAAAACCGGCTTACAATATCCGCATCAGGACAACTGATGATGGTGGTCGTTATTATGAGGAAGCATTTGTGATTGCTGTTACCGATGTCAATGAAACACCTTACGATATAAACCTCTCAGCTGAATCGGTGGCTGAGAACCGGGCTTCCGGCACCGTGGTGGGAACAATTACCACCATCGATCCCGATGACGGGGATACCTTTACCTATTCTCTTGTTGCAGGAACAGGGGGCACGGATAATGCCAGTTTCAGCATCTCGGGAAACAGTCTGCTTACGGCGGCTGAATTCAACCATGAGTTAAAATCGACTTATAATATCCTTATCAGGACAACCGATGCCGGTGGACTTACTTATGAGGAAACCTTTGCGATTACCGTGACCAACGTTAATGAAACTCCTGCCGATATTACTCTTTCAGCTACCTCAGTTATGGAAGCCCAGCCTGCCGGAACAAGGGTGGGAAGGCTTACAACCGTTGATCCCGATGAAGACGATACGCATACCTATTCCCTTGTTGAGGGCACAGGCGACACTGATAATTCCAGCTTTACAATTGCGGGTGACAGCCTGCTCACCGCTGCTGTTTTCAACCTGGAGGTAAAATCAACCTACATGATCCTTATCAGGACAACCGATGCCGGTGGTCTTTTCTATGAGGAAGCATTTACGATTACCGTGACCGATGTCAATGAAGCTCCTGTTAATATAAACCTCTCTGCCGCATCGGTAGCCGAGAATCTGTCTTCAGGAACCACAGTAGGCACAATGACAACCACCGATCCCGATACCGGGGATACCCATACATATTCCCTTGTTGAAGGCTCGGGAAGCACTGATAATGCAAGCTTCAGCATTACCGGCAACAGGTTGCTCACAGCGGCAGTTTTCAACCATGAGTTAAAACCTGCTTACAATATCCGCATCAGGACAACTGATGACGGTGGTCGTTATTATGAAGAGGCATTTGTGATTGCCGTGACCAACGTCAATGAAACACCTTACGATATTAACCTCTCAGCTGAATCGGTGGCAGAGAATCTGGCTTCCGGCACCACAGTTGGAACCCTTACAACCAACGATCCCGATGAAGGGGACACGTATACATATTCCCTGGTTGATGGAACAGGGGACACGGATAATGCCAGTTTCAGCATCTCAGGCAACAGCCTGCTTACAGCTTCCGTGTTCAACTATGAAATAAAATCAACCTATTATATCCGCATCAGGACAACCGATGCCGGTGGCCTTACCCATGAGGAAGCCTTTACGATTACCGTGATCAACGTTAATGAAAATCCCACCAACATTACCCTTTCAGGTTCTTCGGTAAATGAAAACAGGCCTGTCAGCACAACCGTGGGCACGCTTACAACCAATGATCCTGATGTTGGGGATACACATACCTATTCCCTTGTTAATGGAACAGGTGACTCGGATAATGCAAGTTTCAGCATCACTGGCAACAGCCTGCTCACAGCAGTCATTTTCAACTATGAGCTTAAATCAACTTACGCTGTCCGCATCAGAACAACCGATGATACCGGAGGTATTTATGAAGAAACATATACCATCAGGATCACCAACGTGAATGAACCACCGGCTGAAATAACCCTTTCCAATTCTTCGGTGGCCGAAAACCAGGTTATAAACACGATAGTAGGCACCCTTGGCACAACTGATCCTGATAATGGCGAAACTTTTACCTATACTTTGGTTTCCGGAGACGGAGACAATGACAACAATAGTTTCAATATTGCGGGTTCCAGTCTCCGTACCAGTGCCATATTTGATTATGAATCCAGGAATTCTTATTCTATCCGGGTGAGATCTGCTGACCATCTGGGACTTTGGTATGAAAGAGCATTCACCATCACCATAATCCCGGTTAATGAAGCCCCTGTTGATATAATCCTGTCTAATACGCAGGTTGCAGAAAACCAGGCATCCGGTGCCCTGGTAGGTTATCTTACCGCCAGCGATCCCAATGCCGGCGACAGCCATACCTTTACCCTGGTGCCGGGAGCCGGAAGCTCAGATAATGTCAGTTACACCATTTTCCAGAACCAATTGCGCACCAATGCATCTTTTAATTACGAAGGCCAATCATCCTATGCTATCCGTATCAGGGCTACAGATGCCGGTTCACTGTATACGGAAAAGCAATTCACCATCACGGTCACCAATGTTAACGAAGCCCCTGCCGAAATAAACCTTTCCGCCACATCAGTGGCTGAAAATCAGCCGTCAAATACAGTTGTAGGAATGCTGTCAACCGAAGATCCCGATTCAGGCAATGACCATGCATATTCACTTGTTGCGGGCTCAGGGAGTGACGATAACAGCAGTTTCAATATTTCAGGAAACCGTTTGCGGACCAATGATCCCTTCAACTACGAAACGAAATCATCCTGTTCCATCAGGATCAGGACCACCGATGACCTGGGATTATGGTTCGAGGAAGTTTTTACAGTCACTATTACCAATATAAATGAGAGGCCCACCGGCCTGGCCCTTTCCGGTGCATCTGTGCCCGAAAGCCAGCCTGTTAATACCGTGGTGGGCAATTTGTCAACCACCGATCCTGATGCAGGCAATACCTTTACCTATACACTGGTTCCTGGGACGGGTAGCACGGGCAATGGCAGTTTTAATATTTCCGGTTCCAGCCTTCGCACCAGTCAGATTTTCGATTACGAAACTCAAAATTCTTATTCCATCCGGTTAAGGACTACAGATGGCGGAGGCCTTTATATTGAAAATGTATTCACCATCACGGTAACCTACCTTAATCAGGCACCCACTGATATATCGCTTTCAGGTTCGGCTATTGTAGAGAACCAACCCATAAATACCCTGGTGGGCAATTTAGCCGTAACTGATCCGAACGCAGGAGACATTCACACCTTTACGCTTGTATCAGGTGATGGCGACACTGACAATTCCAGTTTCACCATAGCGGGAAACCAATTACGTACCAACGCCCCCTTTGATTACGAGGCCAGAACAACATATTCGATCCGCGTAAGGGCTACAGATGCTGGTTCACTCAATATTGAAAAGCAATTTACCATCGCGGTTGCCAATATAAATGAAATACCGACAGATATATTGCTTACCGGCACTTCAGTACCCGAGAACAGGCCAACCAACACCCTGATAGGTACGCTATCAGCCACTGACCAGGATGAAGAGGACAGTCATACCTATTCGCTGGTTACAGGACCCGGCAGCGCGGATAATGGTAGTTTTGTCATAAACGCGAACCAGTTGCGCACGAATGCTATATTCAATTTTGAAAGTAAAGACACTTACTCCATCCGGATAAGAGCTACAGACAACGGTTTGCTTTATACCGAAAAACAATTCACCATAACGGTTACCAATGTGAATGAAGCGCCTGCCGGTTCAACGCTCTCCAACTCCTCCGTTGCCGAAAGCCAGCCTGTCAATACGGTAGTTGGTACCCTGACCACAACCGATCCGGATGCTGAGAATACCTTTACTTATTCATTGGTTGCAGGGACCGGTAGCTCAGGCAACGGAAGTTTCAATATTTCCGGTTCCAGCCTTCGCACCAGTGAGATCTTTGACTATGAAACACGATCTGCCTATTCCATCAGGGTCAGAACCAGAGATGGCGGAGGATTGTATGTGGATAACGTATTTACCATCACAGTAACCTTTTTTAATCAGGCACCCACTGATATCAATCTTTCCAATGCCTCGGTTGCCGAGAACCAGCCATCGAATACCCTGGTCGGCAACTTTACGACAGTTGATCCCAATGCCAGTGACAGCCATACCTATACCCTGGTGCCGGGAACCGGCAGTTCGGATAACGCCAGTTTCACCATTACCGGAAATCAGTTGCGTGCCAGCGCCTCCTTTAATTACGAGGTCAAAGCTTCCTATTTTATCCGGGTAAGGTCAACAGACTCCGGTTCACAATACGCAGAAGAACAGTTTATCATTTCGGTTACCAACGTAAATGAAGCCCCGTCTGATTTATCACTTTCCAATACGTCAGTGGATGAAAACCGGCCTGTCAATACGGTTGTCGGTATGCTTGCCACAACAGATCCCGATGACGGCAATATCCATGCTTATTCTCTGGTTTCCGGCCCCGGAAGTAATGACAATGGCAGTTTCATTATTGCAGGAACACGGTTAAGGACAGATGAAATCTTTAATTTTGAATCAAAATCATCATATTCCATCAGGATCAGGACAACCGATGCTGACGGGCTCTGGTATGAAGAAGTATTTACCGTTACCGTTAACAATGTAAATGAATCTCCCGTCGGAATTAATCTTTCCAATGCAACAATACCTGAGAGTCAACCTGTCAATACGCTGGTGGGGAACCTGTCTTCCACTGACCCGGATGCTGACAGTTCATTTACCTATACACTGGTTTCAGGGGCCGGCAGTTCGGGCAATAGCAGTTTCATTATTGCAGGTTCCAGCCTGCAGACCAATGCTGTATTTGACTATGAAACCCAGCCTGCTTATTCTATCCGGGTGAGAACTACAGATAACGGAGGCCTTTATTATGAAAGGATTTTCACCATCACGGTAGCGCTGTATAACCAGGCTCCTACTGATATATTGCTTTCCAACAACTTTATTGCTGAAAATCAACCTTCGAACACCCTGGTGGGCAATCTTATTGCTGTTGATGCCAATGCAAGTGACACTCATATTTTCACGCTGGTTTCCGGAACCGGCAGTGCTGATAATTCAAGTTTCCGCATATCACAAAATCAATTGCGCACCAATACCTCCTTTAATTATGAAACAGGCTCTACCTATTCCATACGCGTAAGAGTTACCGACGCAGGTTCACTTTATACCGAGAAACAATTTATCATTACAGTCACCGACATAAATGAGGCCCCCTCGGACATAATGCTTTCCGGTTCATCCATAGCCGAAAACCTGCCTGTCAATACGGTTATAGGCACACTCTCGACTGCAGATCCCGATGAAAATGACAGCCACATTTATACACTCGTTTCGGGTACCGGAAGCGATGATAACACCCATTTCAATATCTCAGGAAACAGGCTAAGGACAGATGAATCCTTTAACTTCGAAACTGCATCATCTTATACCCTGCGGCTCAGGTCAACCGATGCTGGTGGCCGCTGGATTGAAAAAGTGTTTATCATTACCGTCACCAATGTGAACGAAGCTCCCGTTGCAATCGCCCTTTCCAATTTGTCGGTTCCCGAAAGCCAGCCTCTTAACACTGTTGTAGGAACCCTTTCAGCCACTGATCCCGATAACGGGAGTACCTTTATCTATTCCTTGGTTCCGGGAACCGGCAGTTCGGGTAACGTCAGTTTTAATATTTCAGGTTCCAGCCTGAGGACCAGTGCGGTATTTGATTATGAATCCCAGTCAACCTATTCCATTCGCATCAGCGTAACAGATAACGAAGGGCTAAGTTATGAAAGAACCTTCGTCATTACGGTTAGCCTGTTCAATCAGGCTCCTACTAACCTGTCCCTTTCCAATGCTTCCGTGGCCGAGAACCAGCCCAATAATACCCTTGTTGGTAATCTTGCTGCAACAGATCCCAATGCAAGTGACAGCCATACTTTCACCCTGGTTTCCGGAACCGGCAGCACGGATAATTCAAGTTTCACCATTTCCAATAATCAATTGCGCACCCGTGCTGTTTTTAATTTTGAAAGCAAATCATCCTATTCCATCCGCATAAGGGTTACTGATGCCGGCGGATTGAATTTTGATAAGAATTTTACGATTGTTATTACCAATGTCAATGAGCCACCTGTTGCATCCGGTGTCATCATATCCCGTTCAAATAACAGGATAGGGACAGTAAACACGGGAACCTTTGTTTATACTGATCCCGAAACGGGCGACTTCATGGAAGGAAACCATATTTATAAATGGTACCGCAAGCTTCCTGATGGCCGGATCCAATCCATTGACAGTGTATCCGCCATTTCCTACACTCCGGTTATGGCTGACGGAGGAGATTCCATTTGTTTCGAGGTTACACCGCGGGACAATCTGGACCTGCTGGGAAATCCTGTCAGAAGTCCTTTCGTATATATTAATGCTGCCCCGGCTGTAAGCAATGTTCGTATATTTGCTCCTGATCTGAGGGTCAGCCGTTATGCATACGGAAGATTTACATACAGTGACCTTGAAAATAACAGGGCCGGAAGACATACTTATCAGTGGTACCGGTCTTCCACTCCATCGGGGACAGGGGCGCTTATTTCAGAGGCCACTGATACAATATACAGACTCATGGTCACCGAGGACAGCCGGTATATCAGGTTTGTCATAATACCCGCTGCTTCCGTCGGGTCTACACCAGGCGCAGCCGTCTCTTCAGCATGGATAGGCCCTGTAGGCAGTTCTATTCCCACCGCCACTATTTCGGGAACTGACACAACATGCCATAATGGACCAAAAGTAAAGCTCACTATAAATCTGACAGGAGAGCCGGAATGGACTATTCGTTACCGGCGTGTTTATTCAGGAAGGACAGAGGATAACACCATCAGGAATATCCAATATACTCCCTTTGTTATCGATGCTTCGGGAGATGGAACCTATACACTGTTATCTGTATCTGATGCCAATTATACATCCGGTTCCGTATCCGGCTCTGCCGTTATATCCTATTTCCCTGCTGCCACAGCAAGGCTTTCAGGAACCGCGCAGATCTGTCAGGATAAAGCCATATCCGTACCCATGACGGTTGATTTTACCGGTACCTCTCCCTGGACGTTTATTTTGCAGCGGAATACTGAAGACACCACTTATTATAACATCACCCAGGATCCTTTTGTTTTCACTTCCAGAAAACCCGGTATATATAAAATTGCCGGCCTTTATGACCGGTATTGCCAGGGTGATACTGTTGCAGGTTACGGAACGGCGGTCATTAGTTATATTACCTCTCCCAAAGCAGTCATTTCCGGTATTGATACTACCTGTCCTGGGGATACTGCTGTGCTTCGCGTTCAGCTTGAAGGTACCGGGCCTTTCAGCATAACCTATCTGCGTAACGGAGCGAATGCAAAAACGGTCAGCAATATCCGGCAGACGAATTATGCTTTAAAAGTTATTGGCAATGGTACCTATACCCTCTCTGCCGTATCAGATCAAGTAAGAAGCGGCTGCATTTCCGGCACCGGCAGGGTAGTATACTATACTGTTCCTACGGCAACCATTTCGGGGTCCGGCAATATCTGTGAACATACTTCGGCAAGCCTGAGGGTAACTTTTACGGGAACGCCTCCCTGGAACTTCAGTTACCACCTCAATACCGAAGCGGCTATCAGTGTAACCAACGTCACCTCTTCTTCCCGTAATATATCGGTAACAAAAGAGGGGACATACTCGCTGGTAAACGTATCTGACAAATACTGCAATGGAACTGTTACGGGCAATACCACGGTGACGGTTACACCGGCTCCCGTGGTCAGCATCACGGGGCTGAATCCGGCCTATAGTGTTGATGAGACCATGGTATCCATTTTCGGTAATCCCAGAAACGGAGTCTTTACGCCACCTTTAATCATGATCCATGATACCAATTACTTCCTGCCCAAGCTGGTCGGGGCCGGTATACATACCATCATATATTCATACCGTGATCCCCAGACCGGTTGTTACGGTTATGACACTGTTTCCGTGGCTGTGCTGGAAGCCGATGCTATAATTACATTCCCCGGGGATAATCAGAAGAAATTCTTCTGCTTTAATGACCTGCCCTTTACCATTCTTGGCCACAATACAAAGAACAGTACCGGTACATTTACCATCAGCGGAGGGAAAGGCCTTGTTGACAACCACGATAATACCGCTACCATTTATCCCTCACAATTGGAGGGTGGGCAGTACCAGGTAACTTACCGGTACTACAACGAGACCTTCCTGGAAGTAAAAGAAAGCTTTGAGATTGAAACCGTGGCTGAGCTCCGGATTATCGGATTCGACAAAACATCGTATTGTGATGATGCAAGCCGCGTAAGACTAAATGGTAACATTACCGGGGCCGTTTTCTCAGGCAGGGCTGTTACCGGCAATGCAAGCACTGGTTATTATTTTGAGCCAAAGCGTTCAATGCCAGGCATGGATACTGTATTCTATACTTATACAACAGCCCGCGGTTGTTCACGTCAGATAATCCGGCCATTGATCATCCATGATGCTGCCGACATTAAATTCACCGTGAACGATACCTGTTTTTCATCCTCAGCGCTGGACTCCACAGCATTCATCAACCTGACAACAACCATGGATACAATAAAATCATGGTCCTGGAATTTTGGTGATCCTGGCAGCAGTGAAAACAGCTCTACCCTTAAAAATCCTAAACACCGGTATTTAAGGGATGGCTTGAAAAAAGTTACCCTTATCGCCAACACTAACCATTGCGAGAGCACAAATTCAATTTATTTTAAATTCGGTGATAAGCCTAAGGCTGATTTTGACTGGGCTACCGAATGTTTCCATACAGACAGTACGATCCGATTCATCAACCGGTCATCCTGGGAAAATCAGGAGGTGACTATCGATAATTACCATTGGAAATTCTATACGGGTGATAACTATGACAGCGTCACAACCTGGAATGCTGAATATCAATACAGCGATACGGGCAATTATAAGGTTGAGCTCTTCATTCATTCCAACTATGGATGCACCGACAAGATCAGCAAAACCCTTCCGTTAAGGCCTACCTATTTACTACAGGACGGAGCCTCTTATTTCGAAGGTTTTGAAAATGGCAGGGCAGGATGGTTAGGGGTATCAGAAGACACGGTGAATTCCTGGACCCTGGGTCAACCACAAAAAGGATTTAATGCAGCAGCAAAGGGAATGTATGCCTGGTATACAGCTATAATCAATGAACGGCCGCCCAAAGAAAATTCCGCAGTCACATCCCCGTGTTTTAGTTTCTCAGGCTTACAAAAACCCATGATAAAAATGAACCTGTGGAGGTACTTCGACGAGTATCGTGATGGCGCCAATTTGCAGTACACGGCAGACAGCGGCAAGACCTGGGTCAACGTTGGGAAACTCAATGATGGAATTAACTGGTACAATAACTATGAAATAACCGGAAACCCCGGTGGCAAATCAACCGGATGGTCAAGCAGCAATGATGTGCAAGCTGATCCTGGCTGGATAGAGGCCAGGCACAGTATCGACGAACTGAAAGGAAAGACCGATGTCCAATTCAGGATTGCCTATGGTTCGGATAGTACAGCCATAGGGACCAACGGACTTGCTTTTGACAACTTCTGGATTGGTGATCGCAACAAGATTGTGCTGATTGAACATTTTACCAATACCAGCGATATTGCATCCATGGCAGCCGATTCAGAACTGGATGAACTTGCCAACAGCAATCCATTTGATATTGTTGACATACAATATCACACTTCGTTCCCCGGAGCTGATCCTTTCAACGAACAGAATAAGGTTGACCCCGGCACTCGTGTTTTGTTCTATCAATTATCAACAGTGCCTTTCTCCATCATCAACGGCGGCACCTACAAGTTTGATTACAAAAACAGCCTGCTGGATCCGGTGATGATAAAAAATCAATCGTTAGTGGATCCGAAATTCAACATAAACCTGGAGACTGACTTGCAGGATAATTCACTTGAAGTAGATGCCGAGATTGGATCTCTTGAGCCCATAATAAACCATCAGGTTACCCTGCACATTGCCGTCATTGAACGCAAAATATCGGGTGTCACTGGTGCCAACGGAGATACATTGTTCGAAAGTGTGTTGAAAATAATTCTCTCCAGCAATTCCTTTACCAATAACTGGGATCCTTCCGTTGATTTGGAAAGAATCACCGAGAACTGGAATCTTAAAAACACTTATAATACTGATGAAATAAGGGTTATTGCATTTATACAGGATGAAGTCACCCATGAAATTTACCAGGCTATGATCGACAAATTCGATGTTCGGACAGCCCTGGAGAATGAGCATGACATTCATCGTAGCACCGGAAACAATAGTTTTATTGCATTTCCCAATCCTGTTAATAATGAGATCTTCATCCGGTTTGACGAAGCACTCATTAAAAACACGAGAGCTGATCTTTTTGACATCAACGGCAAACTGATTATGACCAAAGAATTGTTTGCCGGATTCCAGCTGCATGCCATAACGATGGAAGACTTTCCGGAAGGTTTCTATTTTATGAGGATCACGTCGGACAATCAGTTTATCGGATTGCAAAAGCTGGTCATTTCAAGGTAATGCACGCTAAGATTTTTTCTCGCAAAGAAGCCAAGACGTAAAGAAAGAAGGAATCATAAAATAAAATACATCATACACTTCTTCCTTTGCGCCTTTGCGTCTTAGCGAGAAATTAATGCCTCATTGCGTCTTCGCAACTTAGCGGGAGCCAAAATTCACCGGATATGCTTTGCAAAAGCACGCCCGAATTCAAGGACTTGTTCCCGTTTCCTGGCATCGGTGGAAAACTTGTTGACCATTCCGTCCATTACAACATTTAGCTTTAAGGCTTTAAGATGATTCTCAATGAGCTTAACGGCTTCACCGCTCCATCCATAAGAACCGAAGGCTGCAGCCTTTTTGCCCCTGTCGCGGATCGGATTGATCAATGCAAACATTTTATATACCGGCAAAAGCGTATTCTGATTTATTGTCGGGGAACCAATAAGTATGGACTTGCTTTTGACGATCATCGCTTCCAGGTCGCCTGGTAATATGTTCTCTATATCCACAAGACTGACCTTGTAACCGGCAACTTCCCTGATGCCTTCAGCAATGGCTTCGGCCATTTGTTTTGTATAGCCATAGGCCGATACATAAGCAATCAGCACCTGATTATCATCGCACAAAGAATCGGCAATATATTGTTCAGCATATCGTTCGGTAAGACTTACTATTTCCTTCCACCGTGTCCGCAGAATAGGTCCATGGCCGGGACATATGCATCTGATCTCAAGGGGTTTTATTTTCTCAATGGCCTTCACCATAAACTGACTAAAAGGTTTCAGAATGACATCAAAATAATATTGGAAGGAATCACTGTAATCTCCCACCTCATCATCAAACATACCGGGATGACAGAAATGGGCTCCGAAAGAATCACAGGTAAAAAGCACCTTGTCTTCCTCAACATAGGTATAGATGGTATCTGGCCAGTGAAGATTGGGGGCTCCAATGAACCGCAGGGTTTTATTGCCCAGGCTCAGGGTATCCCCGTCTTTCACATAGCAAAATGCAAAGGGCATCCCGACAATATCCTGAAGGTATGTGATCGCCTGACGGCTTCCGTAGACTATGGCCTGCGGTGCGATTTCAAGCAAGGCCTTAAGACAACCTGAATGATCAGGCTCAGTATGATTCATGATAATGTAACTGATATCGCTGGGATCTGTGACTTCTCTGATTTTATCCAGATAGATATCCTGGAAGGATTCTTTCGCTGTTTCAACTACAGCCTTTTTGTCAGCATTAATAAAATAGGAATTATAGGTTGTCCCGTGTTTTGTTTCCATTACAATGTCAAAGGTGACAATACTGTCATCTAAAATCCCTATCCAGCGGATATCGCTGTTTATATCCAGTATTCTACTATTATCCATATTATACTAAATATTAGTTTTCCGCAAAGATAAGGTGTTTCAATGAACGATAGAATCATTTCCTACGGTAACGGAAAAAAATGTCCACAGTCCACCGTAGAGACGCGATTAATCGCGTCTCTACTAAAGATTTGATTTATTGCATTATATAATCCAATAATGTAGGAGGTTTCCGGCAGATTTATATTATTTTTACAACTCAACTTTAAATTATGCAAAAGATCAGTGATATTTTCCCCATTGTGGCCATACTCAATATACTGCTCATGAATCCTCAGCTTGCCGCTGCACAAAACGCAGATTCAATTAAAACAGCCCTGGTGCTTGTGGATATTCAGTACTTTTATTTCCCGGGAAGCAAAGGCGCGCTGGTAAATCCCGAAAGTGCCAGTGCCAATGCAGCCCTGGTTTTAAAGAAATTCCGGGAATCCGGGCAGTTGGTTGTGCATGTACGGCATAATGCAAAAATGCTGGCAGAAATTTATCCGGATGTAGCCCCGCTGGACAATGAAAAAGTAATTACAAAAAGTTATGCCAACAGCTTTCGTGATACTGACTTGCTGGATTTCCTGCAGAAAAACGGTATTGAACGGCTTATTATCTGCGGCATGATGACACATATGTGTGTTGAGGCAACTACGCGGGCAGCAGCTGATCTGGGATTCCAGTGCATCGTTATTGCAGATGCCTGTACAACCCGCGACCTGAAATATGAGGATAAGATCATTCCGGCAGAGCAAGTGCATTACTCCACCTTAAGCACCATATCTTATGCATATGGGAAAGTAATGGATACCAAAAATTTCCTGGATACATTCAGATTTTAGACACACTTCACACCCTGTTGTTGCATTTTGTGAGGCAATCATGCAGCAACCTCCGGATAGTTTCGTCTTTTCGTTGCATAATTTGTGTTTAACCTATTAATATGAAAATATGAAAAATTTAATCATGCTTGCTGCAGCACTGACATTTTCCTGCACTGCACCCGTTATGAGCGGTGAAACCATAAAGGAATCCCGCAATGTAGGCCAGTTCTCTTCCATCAGCCTGGTCATTTCAGCTGATGTATATCTCACGCAGGGAACTACTCAAAAAGTTGAAATTGAAGGTGATAAAAATGATCTTGAGGAATTGGAAACCATCGTAGCCGATGGGGTATTAAAGATTGGTACAAAAAACCACTTTGGGGGTAACATCGGGAATATCACCATTTATATTACCGTATCTGAGATCAATGGATTAAGTGTAGCCGGCTCGGGTGATATAAAGGCCAAGTCAGGATTAAAAACCGATGAGCTTGATCTGAGTGTCAGTGGAAGCGGTTCTATTGATATCAAGGACCTGGCTGTTCGTGAGGTATCCGCAACCATTACGGGGTCGGGCAATATTGGCATCGAATCGGGGCAGGCTCAGTCAGAACTGGATGTAAAGGTAACAGGATCGGGGTCATTCTCGGGGGAAGGATTTGCTGCAGAAGAAGCCGATATCACCATTACCGGTTCGGGTTCTGCTGCAATATGGGCTGTAAAAGAACTGGACACCCATATTACGGGAAGCGGTAATGTTAATTATAAAGGCAATCCGCAGGTAAATGCTGTTTCTACCGGATCAGGCAAAACCCATTCCATGGAATAAAGCCGGAACAGGAAACCATTTTAATTGATCTTTCCATATTCCCGTGAGGTCATTATGAGGGTTTCTTCAAGTCTCCAAAGTCCCTGACTTCCTTAAAGCAGGGACTTTGGGGGCTATATTTTTACTCCTACTCCCTTATTATCCTGATCTCTCCCGTTAATCCCAGTTTTATAACAGCAGAAGGCTTCCTTTTCGTATAGTCTTCCTGCCCCCATTTTACGACATAATCAACACGCTGAAGTATGGCAGGATTGATAGCATCAAAATTTTCCGGCCATGTTTTTCCACTGATGTTGGCTGATGTTGAAACAACAGGTTTACGGAATTGCTGAATAAGCTTTTTGCAGAACTCATCCTGCACAATTCGGATACCAATGGAATTATCTTCACTCACCAGGTTTTTTGCCAGATTTTTTGCTCCGGGGTATATAATGGTCAGTGGCTTATCGGCAAGGTCAATCAGGTCCCATGCGATATCAGGAATCTGCTGTATATAACGGTCCAGACTGGCTGCTGTATCCAGCAGCACCAGCATGCTTTTTGTGTCATTCCGTTGCTTAATTTCATAGATCCTTTCCACGGCAGCAGGGTTGGTAGCATCACACCCAATACCCCAGATGGTGTCTGTCGGATACAGGATGATCCCGCCTTTCCTGAGCACCTGAACAGCAATGCTGATATCATCTGTCATAATGCAAAACCTTTTCGTAAACCTGCATTATTTTTCCGGCCACGCTGTCCTCTTTGAAACCAGTGGCATGCTGATATCCGGTTTCAATCATTTTTTTCTGCAGTTCTGTATCCTGTAAAACCCGGAGGATCGCCCCGGCGATTTCCCCGTAGTTAAGCGGATCAACATACAGGGTTGCCGGCCCGCCGGTCTCAGAGAAACAGCCTCCCCTCGACGTTATCACGGGTGTCCGGGAAGCCAGGGCCTCCAGAATCGGGACTCCAAAACCTTCATAGACGGAAGGATAAACAAACGCTTCGGCAAGCTGATAAAAGCCTCGTAAATCGGTGTTTTGAATCACATCATAAAAAAGTGCGCTGACAGATTTATGCTGATCAAGGAATTTCAGTACTTCCCTGGCATAGTTTGTTTTTTTCCCGATGATCACAAGGGGGATATCGATTTTTCCATGATGAAGGGCACGGACAAGAGACAATAAATTTTTTCTTTCTTCAATAGTACCGACATACAAGATAAAGGATCCCGGAAGTTTATAGGTTGCCCTGATCCTATCTTTTTCAACCGTGGACATCGCTTTAAAGAACTCAGGATGGCATCCCTGATGGATCACATCGATCTTGCTGCGATCCGTACCAAAGTATTCCACGATGTCATCAGCTGTCTGCATGCTGATTGCAATAATGCGGTCAGCTACACGGCATGCATGGCTGAATTTGCGTTTATAAATATATCGGTCAGGGGCTTTATAAAGATTCGGAAATCTTAAAAAGATAAGATCATGGATAGTCACTACCGACCGGACTTTCTCAACCGGAAAACGAAAAGGGATTTCATGGCTCAGGCCGTGGAATAAATCAATACCATCCTGAACCAATAGTTTTGAAACAGCATAGCTGCGCCAAAGCGAGGGCAGGCTGCGATGGAGCAATTTTTCCGGGACGCGCAACCGGATGTTCCCGGAAGTCGGATCATACAGGGTGGGATTTGTCTTTGTCGTATAGAGAAAGAATTCTGTTTGGGGGAAGTTGGACGATAAGGCGTTGATCAGATTACGGCCATAGCTTCCCAGGCCGCTTTTGTTCAGGTAAGCTCTTTTTGCTTCAAATCCGATTCGCATGACAGGATAGATCTGTTTTGTTGATTTACTTTGCCCCAAAAGGTTCAGCACTCCTGATCCGGATGATCCAACAATTGAAAAACTGTATTACATATAAACCTTCAAACCTGCCTGCCGGCAGCCAGGTCTTCAAATTCTTCATCATATCCTGATATCCTTCACATTCAGCTGCAACATGGAATTTCCCCTGAAAGTATCTTCCATAAGGGTAAAGGCAATGTCAAACCCGTTTACCTTTTTGATTTTATCAAAATGATGAGCCTGGTTAAAGGCAATGGCTTTAAAATTGTTAAAAGGAATATCTTCCTGTATCAGATTGAGCTGAAGATGTTCATTCTTTGATCCCACCACGCGGGCAGATCCATTGTCAGCCACGTTTTCCGCAAAGAAAACAGGGTTCATATTTTCGGGCCCGAAAGGTTCGAATTGTTTTAAAATCCGAAAGAATTTTGGGGTTACATCCCTGAAATTCAGCTCCGTATCGATATCAATCTGGGGAATCATCTGATCCTGTGTAATGGTTTCTTTCACTACATTTTCAAATTTATCCCTGAATTTTGTAACGTTATCGATTTTTAATGTAAGGCCCGCAGCATACATATGACCTCCAAAGCTTTCAAGCAGATCGGAGCAATTGCTGATGGCCTGATAAAGGTCAAAACCGGGCACTGACCTGGCTGAACCAGTGGCAAATCCATTGGATTCAGTTAAAATGATGGTAGGGCGGTAATAACTTTCGATCAGCCGGGAAGCAACAATACCCACAACACCTTTATGCCATAAGGGATTATACAATACGGTTGAGTATTTGTAGCGCTCATTACCGGCGATGGTTTCTTTCAGGGCTTCCTCAGTGATTGTTTTATCTATATTCCTGCGGGTTTGATTATGGCTGTTTATTTTTTCGCAGTGAAGGATGGCTTCCTCATCCTTTTCACAGATCAGCAGATCGACTGCCTGTTTTCCTGACTCGATACGGCCGGCGGCATTAATTCTGGGTCCGATTTTAAAGACAATGTCATCCACCGTAATGGGTTTATCTCCAATCCCTGCAGCCTTTATGATGGCCTTAATTCCAACCCGGGGATTTTTATTCAGTTTTAAGATACCAAAATAGGCAAGGATCCTGTTTTCATCGATCAGGGGGACGATGTCGGAAGCAATACTGACTGCCAGAAGGTCAATATATTCCAACAGATCCTCAAAAGGCAGTTTATTTCTTATCGAATAAGCCTGAAGCAGTTTAAAACCAACACCGCATCCTGAAAGGAAATGAAAGGGATAGGTAGAATCAGCTCTTTCAGGATCAAGCACGGCAATGGCTTCCGGAAGCTTGTCATCGGGAGTATGATGATCACAGATAATGAAGTCGATACCCTTTTCTTTGGCATAGGCAACCTTTTCAATTGCCTTGATACCGCAATCGAGCGCAATGATCAGCGTTATCGCGTTGTTGTGTGCATAATCAATAGCCTTGTACGAAACCCCATATCCTTCCGCATACCGGTCGGGAATATAAAAATCAAGCTTGTCATGGTACTTTTTCAGGAATGAATATACCATGGCTACAGAGGTAGTACCATCGACATCATAATCACCATATACCAATATTTTTTCCCCGCCGCCGATAGCAGTTTTGAGCCTGTCAACCGCTTTTTCCATATCATTCATCAGAAAAGGATCATACAGGTCATTCAGGTCAGGTCTGAAGAAGGCTTTGGCTTTATTGTAAGTGTTAATTCCCCTTTGGATCAGGAGAGTAGCAACAATGGTATCGATATTCAATTCCCGGGCAAGCCTGTTGATGTCCTCAAAATGTCCGTTCTCTTTTATTTTCCAGGCTTTCGTCATACAGTCTTACCCCAGTTCGTGGTTATAAAACGCAAAGGTACATAAAAATCCTGCCAATCATCAGGTCATATTCTTTTAAATAATGGCACTCAAATGGAAAACCCTTTGCATATTATTTAACAGCAGATTCTTAACCTTGTCCATCGGCTGCCCGGCTCCCAGTTCCTTTGCCAGCGAAGTCACTCCCTTGTCAACATAGCCGCAGGGGTTTATATAACTGAAATAACTGAGGTCGGTATTTACATTCAATGCAAAACCATGCATCGTAACCGAACGGCTTACCCTGACTCCGATGGCGCAGATCTTCCTTGCATGCCGGGGATTATCAGGTTCCAGCCAGACACCTGTAGCACCTTCCATCGGTGATGCAGCAATGCCAAATTCCGCAAGTGTATCAATTATGACCTGTTCAAGCTTATGAATATAATCCTTAACCCCTATGGCAAAGGAATTGAGGTCAAATATCGGATATCCGACGAGCTGACCGGGCCCATGGTAGGTGATATCCCCGCCCCGGTCTGTTTTGTAGAAAGCCGCGCCGATGGATTTTAGCAGGTTATCCTGAATCAGCAGGTTGTTTTCCTTTCCGCTTTTACCCAGGGTATAAACATGGGGATGCTCGACGAAAAGCAGATAATTCCCGGCTTGGTCCGTACCATTGTTCGTCTTGGCCCCTATAAGCCGTTGTTGCAGACCGGACTGATAATCCCAGGCCTTCTTATAGTCCATTAATCCCAAGTCTATACAGGTAACTTTTTGCATGAATCCAACAAATAAACCACGGTAAAATAGCCATATTGCAGGGACGTCACAAGTGGGTCCAGGTATTGGTAAGGACACGACATGTGGTGTCCCTGCATTTTAATCAATCTATTCCCGCTACCATTTCAAACCTTTCAGCCTTTCCATGGCTTTCAGCACGCTCTCATGGCTGGCGAATGAAGAAAACCTGAAATAGCCTTCGCCTGATGGGCCAAAACCGGAACCCGGGGTTCCCACCACATGGGCTTCGTTCAGTAGTTTATCAAACAGATCCCATGACTTGATTCCCCTGCCGGAATTCACCCATACATAAGGGGCATTTTGCCCGCCGAATACCTGGAAACCACATTTGGAAAGGCTTTCACGCAATATGTCAGCATTTTTCATATAGTAATTTATGGTAGCCTTAACCTCTTTCCTGCCTTCCGGTGTATAGATGGCGGCAGCAGCTTTCTGCACCGGATAAGATACGCCGTTGAATTTCGTGGTATGCCTCCTGTACCATAGCAGGTACAGGGGTTTTTCAACTCCATCTGAAGTGGTCCCAACCAGGTTCTTTGGAACAACGGTAAAGGAACAACGTGTTCCGGTAAACCCCGCAGTTTTCGAAAAGCTGCGGAATTCTATAGCCACCTCTTTGGCTCCTTCAATTTCATAAATGGTATGAGGAATATCGGGGTCCGTAATATAGGCTTCATAGGCCGCATCAAACAGGATAACCGTCTTGTTCTTCCGGGCATAATCCACCCATTTTTTCAATTCCTGTTTGCCGGCCGTTGTGCCCGTCGGATTGTTGGGATAACAAAGAAAGACGATGTCGACTTTTTGTTTCGGGATCTCAGGGATAAAGCCGTTTGCGGCGATGCAAGGCAGGTAAACAAGGCCTTCATAATATCCGTTCTCCGAGTATTTGCCCGTACGGCCTGCCATCACGCTGGTATCGACATACACGGGATAAACCGGATCCTGCATGGCAATGATGTTGTCGCGGCCAAAGATTTCCAGTATATTGCCGGTGTCGCATTTTGACCCGTCCGAAATAAAGATCTCGTCGGCATGGATATCGGCGCCTCGTTGCCTGTAATCGTTTTGTGCAATGGCTTCGCGCAAAAAATCATACCCCAGGTCAGGACTATATCCTTTGAACGTTTCAGCCTTTGACATCTCTTCGACGCCGTCGTGAAAAGCACGGATGACCGCCGGTGTTAATGGCTGTGTGACATCCCCTATCCCCATCTTGATGACGTCGGCCTGTGGATTTTCCTGCTGGAATTCACGGACCCGCCTTCCGATTTCAGGGAACAGGTATCCGGCCTGAAGTTTTAAATAGTTTTCGTTTATCTGCGCCATTTTTCTATTTTTGCCCAAATATATTGAACATATCTTCTTCTTAAAACAACGGACAACATTTTTTCGCAAGTAAACATGGCAGCCATGGAAAAAAACAGCTTTGTCAAGATGCACGGACTGGGCAATGAATACATTGTGCTGGACAGCACAAATATTGATTTTCAGCTCACAAAACAGGCTATTAAGCGTTTGTGCAACATCCATTTCGGAGTCGGTTCCGATGGTATTGTCATGAAGGTTCCTTCCACCAACGCTGATTATGGTTTCAGGGTATACAATCCCGATGGTTCAGAGGCTGAGAAAAGCGGGAACGGACTCCGTATTTTATGTAAATACCTTTTTGATTACGGGTATGCACAAGTCCCGCAGTTTTCAGTGGAAACCCTTACGGACATTGTCTATGCTGACATCATTGAAGAAAAGAATGGGAAAGCCACGCTGATAAGGGTCGACATGGGTAAAGCCATTTTTTCACCGCGGGATATACCCGTTGATTCAGACAAGCCTGAATTTATCGGGCAAACCATAGTGGCCGGCGATAAGGAGTTTGAAGTAAACTGTGTGTCGGTTGGAAATCCTCACTGCGTTGTTATCAAACAGGAGCTGGATGAGCATGAGATCCGCACCTATGGCCCTTTGATTGAAAATCATCCGCTGTTCCCAAACCGCATCAATGTTCAGTTTGCCAAAGCCCTTTCTGATCATGATGCCCAGATCCTGATCTGGGAGAGAGGTGCCGGATTCACCCTGGCTTCGGGAAGCTCATCATGCGCTGCTTCCTCTGTTCTTGTGAAAAGAGGACTGGTAAAAGGCGACCTGACCATGCACATGCCGGGCGGAAAGTTGAAAATCCAGATTGACAACGGCTGGAATATCCGCATGACCGGTGAAGTGCGGGAAATCGCAAGGGGTGTGCTGGGCCATGAACTCATGGAGGATCTGAATAAACCTTTTTAACCATCACCCGATAGAGCCGCGCGACTGAACCTGCCTCACCGGCAGGCAGGCAATCATAACCTTCACAAACCTCACAACCTTCAACCCTCTTCCCTACTTGTCACTCGTCACCTGCCTGCCGGCAGGCAGGCTCGTCACTTGTCACTATCTTGTCCCTTATCCCTTGTCCCTACTTGTCTCTTGTCCCTTCTTCAAAGTTGTGCAATCACCTTTTCCAGCAACCTCTTGGTTGCCTTAATTCCCTCGTTCTCCGTCAGCTTGTCTCCCTCATATTCAATACCGATGTATCCTTTGTATCCGGAATCTTTAACAATGGAAAGCATTTTATAAAAGTCAATCCCAGTTTCATTCCCCGATTCATCAAAATCATGCGATTTGGCACTGACCCCTTTGGCATAAGGCATCATTTCTGCTACGCCCAGGTATTTGTCATATTCTTTGCCGTCACCGATCCAGAAATTCCCGAAATCCGGAAGGGTACCGCAGTTTTTCTTTCCCACACGCGATATCACTCCAGATATCCATTTTCCATCGGAGGAATAGCCACCATGATTCTCAACAATAACGTTAATGCCTGCCTGCTCCCCGTATTCAGAAAGCCGTCCCAGACCATCGACCGCTGCATCGGCAACTTCCGTTTCACTGCCTTCTCCGCGTGCATTGACACGAATGGAGTGGCATCCCAGCGTATGTGCCGCGTCAATCCATCTGTAATGTCTTTCCACTGCCTGGATCCGGCTGGGTTTATACAAATCGCCAAGATTACCCTCATTGTCGATCATAATCAGCACATTTTCGACTGCGTTGTCTTTTGCTTTTTGATTGAGCTCCGCTAGATATTGTGAACCGGTTCCTTCAAAAAAACTACTGACATACTCAACACCAAAAATCCCGAAATCCCGCGCAGCCATGACCGGGAAATCCAGGTTGCTGATGGTTCCGGCAAAAATTGCCCTGTGCAGGGACCATTCAGCCAGTGAGATTTTAAATCCGGTCTCATCGCGGAATAATCCCTTTACCGGAAATCCGGAAACCATTCCGATACCGGCTGCGGCCAGAGCCGACTTTTTAATAAACTGACGACGGTTGTTTTTCATAATACCCCCACGCTTTTATTGAAAAATAAAGGCTGCCTGAACCTGACAGCCTTTTGTTTCATTTGATTAATATTATAATGCCTTGATCTTTATATTTCTGAACCATACATTATTGCCATGGTCCTGCAGACAGATAAAGCCTTCCTGGTATTTTCCGAATTCCGGAAAGTCTTTAAACTTGCTGTCTTTACCCTTGATCATATTATCCCATTCGGATGTTGCCAGATGGTATTCCAGCCCCACCTGCCCGTTAACTTTATGGATCACGGTTCCCTGAGAAACGATGATCTCCACTTTATTCCATTCGCCTGCCAGTTTACAGGGCACTTTGGTGGGGATGAGATCATACAGGGCACCGGCACGGCGGTTGCCGTTGATGCCCAGGTTATAGTCTATATGATTTGAGTCGAGGATCTGCATTTCAGGTGCCGATTTCCAGATGGGCTCTTTTGGGATCTCCTGCCCCAGGTAAAATATACCGCTATTACCGGCAGAATCAATTTTCCATTCAAGGCTGAGATGAAAGTCCCTGAATTTTTTGTCATAAAGGATATCGCCGCCTTTGCCGCCGGCTTCACCCATACCTGAGCCAATACAATGCAAGGTACCGTCAACCACTTCCCATCCCGAGTCGGGAAAGGCCGGTTTATTATATCCCCGCCAACCGTTAAAGGATTGGCCGTCAAACATCAGGATCCAGCCGTCCGCTTTCTCCTGCTCCGTTAATACGTTAAATTGTTCAACCATGGCAACCTGTGTTGTGTCAGCTCCCTTGCCGGCTGATTTACAGGATGTAAACAGCTGTGTACCGGCAACGGCGAAACCAACAATAAATGCAATCAATAATAATTTTTTCATAGTTCTTTTACTTAGTTATGTTAGTTTATCATAGATACATTATGCTTCAGGCCGTTGGCATCTGAGGCAAACTCCAGCCATGCTGATAGGTATGTTTTATAAGTTCTTCCGCGAACTGTTTTGCTGAAAGTTCATCGGTCCATTTTTTATCAAAGGTGGGGTCACCATCAGTAATATTGAAGTTATCTTCAATGCAGATACGCAATTTATCCGCATCGGAGATATTGGTAAACCTCATGTTTTCACCATCCCATTCCAGTTCCTTGTTCAAGCCCTGCAGGCGAACTGCCAGCACGCCCATAACGACCATCTCGTTGAAGGGTCCGGCTTCGCTGAATGGAGAGGCTGTTGGGATGCGATTTTCAGGATTTTCTTTGCATGCCCTCACCCAGTCCATCTCATGGGATATATCAATGCGGCGAAGGGTTTTTGGGGCCTGGGGTATGCGGCCTGAAAGGAGCCAGGGTTCTCTGCCATAACAGCCACAGATGAGCTTGTCTTTAGTACCGTGAAAGATGACACCGCCATCTTCATCGCCCATAATTCTTCCGGCGGGCCATCCGTCGGGCTTTATGGGTTGGAGTCCCCCGTCATACCAGGTTACTTCGACTTTTGGCATTTTTACTTTTTTCAGGGCTTGCCGTTCGGGGAAAACAATGCGGACCATTTCAGCATTCGGGGCACAATCCGTAAGTAACAGGGTTGAACTGCCCTGGGCCCTGACGGGATATTTAAGTTTCAATCCCAGAAATACCGGATGAAGGATATGACAGGCCATGTCACCCAGGGCACCGGTACCAAAGTCCCACCATCCGCGCCAGTTCCATGGCGTATAGATTTCGTGATACGGACGCATGGGAGCAGGTCCGATAAAAAGATCCCAGTCCAGCGTGTCGGGCACCCACATTCCCTTTGCCGGACGGTTTAATCCCTGCGGCCATATGGGCCGGTCGGTGAAGGCTTCAACTTTTGTGACTTCGCCGATCTCACCGTTCCAGATCCATTCGCAGGTCGTACGTACGCCTTCGCCCGAAGAGCCCTGGTTGCCCATTTGGGTAGCAACCTTATATTTTTCAGCCAGCTTGGTCATCAGGCGTGATTCATATACCGTGTGAGTAAGGGGTTTTTGCAGGTATACATGTTTACCCATGGTGATAGCGTGCGCAGCAGTAATGGCATGGGTATGGTCAGCCGTTGCAATAACCACCGCATCAATGGAATCCTTCATTTCATCCAGCATGACGCGCCAGTCTTTGTACTTTTTGGCATCCGGAAAAGTCTCAAAGCTTTTCTGTGCATATTTCCAGTCAACATCGCACATTGCAACAATATTTTCGCTGTTCATGTTAACGAGGTTTGTTCTGCCAACTCCTCCCACACCGATACCGGCTATGTGCAGTTTGTCACTTGGGGCCTTATGACCTAAGCCGCTGACCACGTTGCTCGGGACAATTGTAAACAGGGCTGCAGCTTTGGCTGTATTTCCGATAAATGTCCTTCGTGACATTGCTGATGTTTTGCTTTCCTTGCTCATGACGGTTTAAATTAGAATTAATATGAGTATAAGTTTACGAAAAAAAATCCGGAAATGAAATGGGAAAAATCAGTTTGGAAAAAAAAGCCTCACCCCCTGCCCCCTCTCCAAAGGAGAGGGGAAAGAAATACTCAATAATCCTTTGTGTCACAGCATTGTTTACAGGAATTCAGCTGAACGAAAGCCTTGCGGGTTGGAAGTCCCCCTTGGGGGATTAGGGGGCTACTATCTCTTGTTTCTCTCTGTCCCAATGCACCTTCTTTCCCTCCCTTAAAGCGATGGTGGCCATATGGGCGGTGATGGCTTCTTCGAAGCCCTGGTCGATGTTGCAGCTGGGCTGAATGCCGGCATGGATGCAGTTGATCCATTCCTTCATATGCAGAAAGGTCGTATCCACTCTTTTTCCCTGTCGGTAAGTATAGAGCAAACCCCGGCTGGCAAAATACTGTTCTGTGGCCGAGGCTACTCCGTCAATACCTTTCTTGCCCGGTGTAAAGGAATAAATGGGGACCTGGGGATCGATGGTGCCGTTTTCAATTTTTTCCTTATATATTGTTGATTGAGGGTCAGCGCTAATGGTCAGGCGGTCGCTTATCTCCATATGGGCATCATGGCCCATGATCACCTTTCCTCTCTGCCGGTCACTGGCAAGTGATGCACTGTACAAAAAGGTAAGGTCGCGAGCCGGAAATTCCATAACCACTTGCTGCACATCGGGCACGGTCCGTCCGTCCTTGAAGAAGTATATTCCACCTGAGGCAACCACAGAATCAGGTATTCCGATGCCCATGATCTGGTTAATGCAGTCATATTCATGGGTTAGCAGGTCACCATTCAGTCCCGTGCTATAATCCCACCAGCAACGCCAGCGGAAAAACCTTTCCAGGCTAAAGTCGTGATAAGGAGCTGCCCCCAGGAATTGCTGCCAGTCGATGTTTTGCTGACCTGCCCCGGGATGAATGGGATATACCCATGCCCCGTTAGGATCATTGCGGTTTGTGCACACTTCAACCAGGGTGATCTTACCGAGGATATTTTTCTGAATGGCCTCCTTCGCCTTCACATAGCTTTCCGTCTGTCTTCCCTGGTGACCCAGCTGAAAAATGATGTTACTCTCCTTCACTGCCTTTACCAGTTCATAGGTTTCAGGAACGGTCCAGGTCATCGGTTTTTCCACATATACGTGTTTCCCCATCCGGGCTGCTTCAATGGCCATGGTGGCATGCCAGTGATCGGGAGCGGCAATGATCACCGCATCGATTTCCGGGGATGCTATCATTTCCTTGTAACTGCGGTAACGTCTGGGAGCCGTTCCCATCTTTCCTCCGGCCCCTTGCCGGTTGACGTTTGAACCGGTCAGTATAGCCTCTTCAGCATAGATGTCAAAGATGTCACAAACTCCGCTGATCACTATATTCAGGCTTTCCTGGTTCATGAAGTCCTCATAGGAGGTATTCAGATTATTTTCAGCAGCGGCAGTCCTGGTATCGTCAATCCATTTAGGCTCAGCATGCCCGGTGGCCCGCAACAAATGCCTGCCCCGTATTCCGAACCCGATCATTCCCAGCCTCAGCGGTTTGCCGCCCACGGCGACTGGAGCCAGGTCAGCAGGTTCTGCCGTGAGGTTCACGGCTTCAAGGAGATTTTCTTTAAGCTGTTGTTCAACACTGCTTTTACGGAACCATGCCGCGGCGAAAGCACCCATGAAAGGAATCGTTGACAGTCCTTTGATCACTTCCCGCCTGCTTATGCCTTTTGGCCGGGTAAGTTCCTTCTTATTGTTTTTATCTTTTGCCATAATACATTCCTGATTAATCCCTTTTTTTCCTGAAAAATCTGTCAATCCCTGCAATTTGTCCGGTTGGAAATACAAGCAATACACACAAAGCGATGATCTCGATCAGCGTTTTATTAACCAGCAGATAGCTTCCTTCCTGGGGTATGATGTATTGGATGCCTGCCAGGGGGGGATGTGACAGAAAATAAAAGCTCAGCAAAACGATGCCGCATATAACCGACAGGCGCGTGAATAATCCCAGCATCAAACCCAGGCCGATTAATAATAATCCCCACATGTTGAGAAAATCCACTACCTGTAAAACACCCTGATGAGTGGCCATGGAAATAAAAAGCCCGGCAAAAAGCCCCTTCGAATCCATCAGATATCCAAAGGACGACCAGTCTGGGTTGATGATCTTGACGGCTCCTTCATACAGGAAATGCCATCCGATAGACAACCTGAGGAGGACCAGCAATATCAGCTGAGGTTTTGCGTAATCCTTGTCCGCAAATGAGTTTACCATAGATTGTTTTTTACAGTTTCAGGAATTCTTATACATTTTTTTTAAATCCCGGCGTGGTGTTGAAAAACCCATCGGAGTATTTTCTTTAATATGGAGATGAAAATAGAAAAAATACCTCATCAGTAAAAAGAAAAAGTCAAATTAATCATTTATTTCTTCAATATTTCTAACTTAATCATGCAAAATATCAGCCGGAATGTATATCAGAACTGCATTTTTCAGACATTAATATGATTAAAATATTAGGCATTACCAGTTCACAGTTAGCCGAACCGGGTATCTTGTCCGATGAAATGGGATATGAAATATTCCGCTTGCTGGAAGAAGGCAAAAAGCTTTATCATGAAGTGATTCTGATAAATCCCGCAAAGCTTTACTTTATGTTTGACCGAAAGCGGAGGTTTCCGCCCGTTATGACTGAAAATGCTGATTTATCCAGGCTTTCTACTTTGCTGGTCCGCAAAACAAATGGTTATGAAGAGCCTATTTCCCTGCTGGCCAGGACACTTTATCATAATGGTTGTGACCTGCTTGATCCGCTGGAAAGGTTCAGCGGTTCACCGGCAGGTAAACTGATGGAATCCTTAAAAGGACAAATGAATCAAATTTCACCTGATACCTATATTGCATTTAACCGTGATGATGCGCTTCGTATTGCTGTCAGGCTGAACTCGGGGAATTATTTCCCTTTGATCGGCAAGCCCAACCGTGGAAGCCGTGGAGAAAACGTGTGTTTGCTAAAGAACCTGGCAGAAGCAATTCTTTATATTGACCGTTTCTTTTCCCATGAAAAATATGCCCGTTCTGCTCTCCTTCTTCAATCCTATATTGAAGTGGAAAAAGAATACCGTGTCATGGTGCTGGATGGAAGGTGCCTTGGGATGGTTGAAAAAATTGCGGCAGCCGGACAGATAGCTCGCAATGCCGCACGGGGAGGGCAGTTTATTGCTGCCCGGGATGAAGAAGTGGAAGCGTTTACACTCCGCAATACCAGCCGTAAAGGAATTCTTGGTGCCGATGTTATCCGCGATACTGACGGAAAGCTATATTTGCTTGAAGCTAACCGGGCACCTCAATGGCATTCTTTTGAGCGGGTGACCGGCATTAATGTAGCTTCCTGCATTGTTGAGCGAGCCTGGCAAAGGATCTATCATCCCGGCAATATCGCCTGCTGAAGGCATCATAAATATCAAACCATGATGTATGAATCCTGAGAAAATCATTACCGGCGAATTCAAAGAAGCCTGCCATGATTATCAATACCTGCTCTCAAAAGAATATCCTGAACGCGGATCCCTTAAAATTGTCGGTGACCGTTACCGGCTGTCACGCGATCAACGGTCAGTACTCTATAGGGGAATTGCTGCTGAAACGGCATCAATGGTTCGAAATGTAAGGCTTACTCCCCTTTCCCGCAACATGCACCTGGTTATTGACGGTTACAATGTGTTGTTTACCATCCTAAACTACCGGTTGGGAAGGATGGTTTTCATAAGCACTGATGGTATCCTCAGGGATGCCGGTTCGCTTCATGGCAAACTCAGGGATGACCGTTTGCTGGAAGAATGCATTGAAGATCTTCTCACAACACTTTTACCTTTTGATCCGGTCAGGGCAGATATCTTTCTTGATTCACCGGTATCTTCCAGCAACCGTCACCACCTGATAATCAAACAAAAGCTAAAGGATTTTAACCTTCCCGGAACCTGCAGCCTGGTTCATTCGGCCGATCATGAGATCAGGTCTTTCAATACCGGCATATTGGCTTCTTCAGACACCGTCCTTATTGAAAAGACCACCGTACCCGTTACAGATCTGTCAAGGTTGGTTCTGGAGGAAATATACGGGGCTACATTTATCATTATCAGTGATTTACTTGGCTCAGGAAAGGAATAAGGAAGCCCGTCAGTAACCATCATTAAATATATTTATTATATTTGGTCCGGGTTCTTACCCGTAAAGTTAAGGGTTTCATTAGGTTCATTTCCTTGATAAAGAATGGATTACCTGGTTATAAAAGCCTGATCCGGTATCCGGAGATAAACCTGATCTGACCTGTTTGCAATGATTAATAAAATCCAAAATCTCACGATATGACAAAGGGCGAAGTTAAAGGAGAGTACTTTCTTGGGCTCGATCTGGGCTCTATATCATTGAATACTGTTATCATCGACCGGCAGGAAAACATACTGGAAAATCATTATGATTATTGTCACGGACAGCCTTTCCTGGTGCTGCGTAAGCGATTAACTGATGTATTGACACGTTATGACCCTGAACAGTTCAGCCTTGTTGCGTTGACTGGTTCGGGTGGAAAGCTGGCTGCTGAGCTGATTGGCGGAAAGTTTGTCAATGAGATCATTGCCCAGTCAAAATCCGTTTCAAAACTATACCCTGATGCCAGAACGGTTATAGAAATGGGGGGTGAGGATTCGAAGCTTATCCTGATGGAAAAAGGAAAGGAAAAGGCTCATTCAAGCCTGTCAGACTTTTCGATGAACAGTATCTGTGCTGCAGGTACCGGGTCATTTCTTGACCAGCAGGCAAAAAGAATCGGGGTTTCCATTGACAAGGAGTTTGGTCAGCTTGCCCTGATGTCAAAAAATCCGCCTCATATTGCCGGCCGGTGCAGCGTATTTGCAAAAAGCGATATGATCCATTTGCAGCAGATCGCTACTCCTGTTCATGATATTGTAGCTGGTTTATGTTTTGCTGTTGCCCGGAATTTCAAAAGCAATCTGGCCAAGGGTAAAGATCTTGCCCGGCCCATTATTTTCCAGGGAGGGGTTGCTGCTAATGCAGGTGTTGTCCAGGCTTTCAAAGAGATCCTCCATGTAAGTGACGGAGAATTAATTGTACCGGAATATTATGCCTCAATGGGTGCTCTTGGTGCCATATTATATGTTATGGAACAACCTCAGGGTGTTTTGCCATGCAAGGGATTAAGTGACCTTGAAGCATACCTGATGATGGCCCGTGAGGGTAGTAAAGGCCTTCCGGTCCTTATAGAATCTAATGCCAGGCTAATCAAGGAAGTCAACTTCGACCTTAACGGCCAGACCCGATATCCTGTTTACCTGGGTATTGATGTCGGGTCGCTCAGTACCAATGTGGTGCTTATCGATGATTATGACAACGTGATAGCCAGAAGATACCTGCCAACTGCCAGCCGCCCGATTGATGCCATCCGCCGGGGGCTGACGGAGATATTCGATGAGGTTGGTCAGAAGATTGAGGTTAAGGCAGCGGGGACCACCGGGTCAGGACGTTATCTGACAGGTGATTTTGTAGGTGCCGATG
The DNA here is from genome assembly GCA_964456825.1 of uncultured Bacteroidales bacterium. Lineage (GTDB taxonomy): Bacteria > Bacteroidota > Bacteroidia > Bacteroidales > UBA10428 > UBA5072. The sequence continues at coordinate 33,414 of CAYWCR010000008.1, read as the reverse complement.
TGATACAGAATGAGATCACCGCCCAGGCAACTGCGGCTATTGCCCACGACCCTGATGTGGATACAATTTTTGAAATAGGCGGGCAGGACTCAAAATTCATCAGTATCGACCATGGCGTGGTAGTGGATTTTGAAATGAACAAAGTTTGTGCGGCAGGGACCGGATCATTTCTGGAGGAACAGGCTGAAAAACTTGACATCAATATAGTTGAGGAATTCGGGACCCTGGCATTGAGCGCTGAAAAGCCCGTTGCCCTGGGGTGCCGCTGTACGGTCTTCATTGAATCAGACCTGAATGCCAATCAGCAACGGGGTGAGAAAAATGAGAACCTCGTAGGTGGCCTGGCCTATTCCATTGTCAATAATTACCTGCAGAAAGTCGTAGGAAGCAAAAGGGTCGGAGACAAGATATTCTTTCAGGGAGGTGTTGCCAATAACAAAGGAGTGGTGGCAGCTTTTGAGCAGGTTACCGGGAAAAAGATCATTATCCCGCCAAATTTCGATGTTACCGGAGCCATCGGCATGGCCATGCTCGCCAGGGAAAAGATCAGGGAAGGCGGGACTACCCGGTTTAAAGGCTTTGATATACGCAACATTCCATTTTCACTGGATAAGTTTACCTGCAAAGCATGCACCAATCATTGTGAAATCAGGATGGTAAAGATAGAAGGGGAAAGCAAACCCCTGTATTACGGCGGCAGGTGCGAAAAATATGAAGTTGATTCCAGAAAGAGAAAAACGGATGACATCCCGAACCTGTTCGTTGAACGCGAACGTATGTTGCTTGGTGATTACGATGAGGAGAAAAACAAGGGAAGTATTTCCATTGGTATTCCGCGGGAACTGGTTTTGTATTATCAGGAATTTCCTTTCTGGAGGACCTTTTTCACCGAACTGGGATTTCAGGTTGTACTCTCAGATCATTCCGACAGAAAGCTTGTTTCCCGGTCTCTTGAGATGCTGACTTCAGAAACCTGCTTCCCGGTTGAGGTAGTACACGGACATATTATGGATCTGTTGGATAAAAAAGTGGATCATATATTTGTACCCTTTATTATAAACAGCAGGGCTTCCGCAGATAATCCCACATCCAACTGCAACTGCCCGTGGATTCAGACCTATCCTTTTATGGTCCGGGCTGCTCTTGCGCACCATCCCGGAAAAGAGAAGCTGCTTATACCTGCTTTGCATCCACGGTTTTTCGACAGGGTTTTTATTAAAGAAATGACTGCTTTCATGAAGCAGCAGTTTGGCACACCGGCCAATGAGGTTAAAAGAGTCCTTTATCTTGCACGGGAGCAGCAGAATAATTTTGAGGACTCACTGGTTCAACGCGGCAGGGAAATACTGGACCATCTGCCGGAAGACAAAGAAGCCATGGTTATATTGGGAAGGCCTTACAATACCGGCGATCCTGAACTCAACCTCAGACTGGTGGAGAAACTGATCAACCAGCAGGTACTGCCGATCCCGCTCGACTTTCTTCCGCTCAACGATGAGCATATCTTTGACTATTTTCCGAATATGTACTGGCCCAATGGCAGAAAAATACTGGCAGGGGCTAAAATAATTGCTTCCAATGACCGGTTGCATGGCGTTTACATCGGTAATTTCCGCTGCGGACCCGACTCCTTCCTCCAGCACTTTGTAACCGAAGTGCTGAAAGGAAAGCCAACACTGCATCTCGAAATCGATGAGCATTCCGCAGATGCCGGACTTATTACACGACTGGAAGCTTTCCTTGACAGCATCAGGAAAAAGGACAGGAAAAAAAGTTCAAAAAAGCCATTTATCAGCAGAGATTTTAAACAGGCAACCCCAACCAGGGACAGGATATTGTACTGGCCTTACATGCATGACGGATCTTACGTTGCTGCTGCTGCAGCCCGCAGCTGCGGAATAGAATCCTATTCCCTGCCCATGCAGACCCATGAAGACCTTGATATTGGAAGGAAGTTCACTTCGTCCAAAGAATGTTTCCCCATGATCTGCACCGTCGGATCTTTTGTCAAGAAACTGATGGAACCCGGAGTGGATGAAAACAAGGTCAGCTTTTTCATGCCCGATCATAACGGACCTTGCAGGTTCGGACAATACAACCACCTGGAAAAAGTCATTTTTGACCGTCTGGGCAAAAAGAATGTGAAGATCGTGTCCCCGTCCAATGATGGCTCTTATTCAGATATTACCCCGGGCAGCGGCACCAAGTTCAGGTTCAGTGCCTGGAAGGGATTTGTGGCCGTTGACCTGATCCGGAAACTTCAGCAGCAGATCAGACCCTATGAGAAGAACAAGGGTGAAACCGACAGGGTTTATCGTGAATCGCTGGACAATATACTGCGCAGTGTCGAGAATAATGCCAAAGGATTGGTGGAAGTCCTGGAAGAAGCGGAATTGAAATTCAAAATTATAGAACGGATTGATATACCCCGCAAACCTGTAGTTTCTATTATCGGCGAGATCTTTATGCGCGACAACCGTTTTTGCAACGGGAACATAGTGGAAAGACTTGAGGCACTTGGTGCGGAAACACTGATGTCTCCGTTTGCGGAATGGTTTATTTATTCAACCTACCGGTATACCCGCGACAGCATCTGGAAAGGTGATAATATGGGCATTCTGAAATCCAAAATACAGGCTATTTCCCAGCATGTTTCCTATGAAAAGCTTTTCCATGCGGTGGAAGAACTTGTTGACAGGGAGAAAGAAGTACCCCTGAATACCATGTTGCAGCTCACTGCCCCTTATGTTCATAAAGACTATGACGGCGATCCGGTGATAGCCCTGGGAACGGCTGCCGCCCTTTCGAAAAAAGGCGTTTCAGGCATCTGTAATATCCTTCCGTTCACCTGTATGCCCGGGACACTGATTTGTTCCGTTGCCGATGTATTCCGGAAGGACCATAACAATATACCCTGGGTCGACTATGCTTATGACGGACAGGATGACGCCTCACTGGAAACGAGGTTACAGGCATTTATGTATCAGGTGAAGGAGTATCATCAGAACCATATTATCACCCCTGATACAGTGCCGGTAAATGAGGGAAGGATAGAATAAAGGAAGAATCCATCCTAAAGCCTTTAGCATGGTTCAACGTGATTATATCCTTCGTATGATTGAGATGCTGGCCCAGGTGATTGCAGGGATATTAAAGCTCATTAAGTCCGGCGATCTGCATCAGGCTTCACAGAGTCTGCAGAGTGCTTACGGTATGGCTTTCCGGAACGAAGCACTGAAACTGAAAATCCTTCCCGAAGAAGGATTGATAGATACCCTACTGCAGGAATACCTTTACACAAACGGTCAACTTGAAATGCTGGCGGAATTGTTTTATGCCCATGCCGAGTTGTTGCTGGCTGAAAATAAAACTGCTGAAAGTATGTCTTACTATCGCAAATCACTGGCTTTGTTGGAATATATCGACATCGTCTGCCGTTCCTATTCACAGGAAAGACAGGACAGAATGCAGGCGATCAGGGAAAGGCTGAAAGAGTTTAAAGATTTAAAAGTCTGAAGATTTAAAAGTTTATTTTACAACAGATTCATTGTGAACGATTATACATTTGAAATCTGAAGCTTTGATTGAAACCGGGAATAAGAATTTCAACACTGGAAAGAAGCAAACTGTAAAACGAAGTGATATCTCTTGCCCCTGGCTTAAGCCAGGGGAAAAAATAAAGTCCTCCCCTCCTCAAGACTTCATTCTATTGGTCTTTCTTCCAATCATATCCAGCACCCCGTTAATAAAGGTCAGCGGATGCACGGGATTCCCCGGCACCCATAAATCCACCGGGTATTTATCAAGGAATGACCTGTCAACGGCCTGACTGCCGGCAAATAACCCACCGCTGATGGCATCGGTGCCGGCGAGAATAATTATTTTCGGAGCCGGAACGGCATCGTAACACAATTGCAGAGGCACTGCCATATTTTTGGTGATGGGGCCCGTTATGACAATACCATCGGCATGCCTTGGCGAGGCAACAAATTCAATTCCGTAACGTCCGGCATCAAAATTCACATTTCCGGTTGCGGCCAGTTCCATTTCGTTTGAATTATCTCCGCCTGCGGATATCTGGCGTAGCTTCAACGCACCTTTGAAAAACTTTTTTATTTCTTTTCTGACCTTGTTTTCATCAATCCTGACAGGAACTTCAACTCCCGGTTTTATTAAAAGGTCTTCCCTTGTGTTGGAAGCAATCCTGTAATCATTGGTGAACCTGATCTTGTCAGGTTGCCTGAAAGCGCATTCCTTACAGAAAACACATTTCCCCAGATCCATTGAACCTGCTTCTTTGTCAATGGCATAAACAGGACATAAACCGGCAATTTCATTTATCTCGTCGGGTGACAGATTCCCTGCAATAACCGGCCGTCCCCTGAACAGCTCCGATACAGGCTGCGTACGCAGGTTCTTAACATATTGAATACCATGACTTCTCAGTATTTTTAGCTCTCTCAGCATTTCCATGTTTACTTTTACAGGTTAAAGATCGTTGCCACAGTATGACAGGTTAAAACTTTTATTGCATACCGGGAAATCTGATATTTCCTGGTTACGGACTGCCAGTGCCAGCGCCAGCCAGTTATGCATGGAAGGATCCTTTATTTTATAATGTTCAATATTGCCCGCAGTGTCCGTCAGGGCTGCATGACAAATTTCGCCTCTCCATCCTTCTACCATGGAGAGCGCAAAACAGTCTGGCTTTAATGTATAATCATAAACCGGCTTTTTAGTGTCCTTGTCTTTTTGTCGCCATATCTCAATCAGTCCGCGGACAATTTTCACCGATTCCCTGACTTCAAGATTTCGCAGCATACTGCGTGCAAAAACATCACCTGTTTCGCACATCACGGGTTGTATCGGAAAGTATTTATAGAACTGAAAGGGGTGCGTTTTTCGAATATCCCTTGCAATACCACAAGTGCGTGCAGCCATTCCTACGGCACCTATGCTCAGCGCTTGCTTTTCCGAGATCTTGCCTATATCCTCAAACCGGGCAAGAACGCTTGGTAATGAATAGATACGGTCGTTGATTTCATCAAATCGCCCGCCACTATCAGCAAGTACTCTTAACATCTCGTCAGCAACAGCATTACTCAGGGGATAATTGGATCCGCCTGGACGCACCAGTCCCTTCCCGAATCGATTCCCGCACCAAAGCTGTGTAGTGTTAATGATCGTTGTTCTGAGGGTCTCGCATACTACCTGCCCCAGCTGGTATGCAATATCACCGCATAAGGCGGCTGTATCGCCAATGTGAACAGCCATCCTTTCCATTTCCAATGCTATGCAGCGCTCTATTTGCAGCGCTTCACTAACTTCAAAGCCGGCCAATGACTCAACAAGCTGTGCATGAGCCAGTGCATGTCCGATTGAAGTATCACCGGCAATGCATTCTGAAAGTAAACACCGTTGCAATGAATCTTTCCTTTCAATCCATAATTTTTCAATTCCACGGTGCTGATATCCAAGCTGTATTTCAAGATGCAACACTTTTTCACCATTGCAGATGAACCTGAAATGTCCTGGTTCAATAACACCTGCATGTATAGGTCCTACCCCCACCTCATGTAACTCTTCGCTCCCGATCTCATAGAAGGGATAATTATCTATGATTTTTGACTTATCGTAACGGTCCTGCGGATATCTGACCGGCTTTAACCATGGATGACCTTCGAATTCCACACCGAAGTTTTCATGTATTTCGCGCTCAAAGATATGAAGCTGCGGACAACCGGGTGTCAGCGATTTTAGAACAGGATGGTTTCCTTTTTGTTGGTGTGACAATACGGCAATACAATTATCGCTATCATCCGCAATGCAGCAATAGAATTTCAGATGGCCGGATGTCTCCACACCGTAATAGGCTATGCAATGCTTTGATCCGTCCTTCAGCAAGTCAGATACCCGGTCAGAAAAAACATTATATTCCACAACCGGTATTGCTGCAAGATCAGTGGGTGATGAATCATTCTTTATTCCGGGATATAATGGATTCATTATGATTCCTATTTAGGTAATAATATAAAGCTCTGATTAATCAAATCAACCAGAAAGGGCGGCTGATAAAAACACATACTGATGACGATACCAAGCAATACAAACTGGCTGGTTGTCTCCACAGGATTAATTTTATCCGGAAGTCCCATACCAGATTCCTCCAGAGGATTCGAAAAGACAATATGCAGGATTCTTGTGCTCATGCCATATATCACAAAGCAAAGCAGCACTATTGCGGTGATCAGGATGAACCACTTATTATTGAATACCAATCCCTTAAATATCATAAACTCGGAAATAAACAATCCCGAAGGGGGAATGGCAAGAATGCAGATCATACCGGTCAAAAGGACCAGGGCACCGGCCGGGTAAAGTCTCATATATTGGCCGCAGCTATCCAGTTTAAAAGTATGAAGAATCCGCGAAAGCTGACCCATCTGATAAAAAAGACTTGATTTGGCGAATGAGTGCAAAATTATTAAAAGCAGTGCCGCATAATAACCGGTCCCCCCGATTCCCAATGCAATGGACACCAAACCCATGTTTTCGAGGCTTGAATAGGCCAGCATGCGCTTAAGATGTTTTGCTTTAAGCATGGTTCCGGCAGCGATTAATAAGGATAGTATTCCGGAAAGGATAAGCACATTATTCATAAAAGGCAAAATCGATGATGAAGCGAATAAGGTATAGACCCTGAAAATAGCCAGAAAACCAACATTCATCAGCGTAGTGGAGATCAACGCACTGATAGGAGGCGGAGCCACGGAATGAGCATCGATGGTTACGGTATGCATGGGGAAGAGTCCCATTTTAGTGCTAAAGCCAATCAGCACAAATACAAATGCAAGCTTAAGATACAGTGGATTAGCCTGGTTAATGATATCGGACAAAGAAGTAAAAGAGAGGTTTGAAGCATCTTTGCGGCCATATATGAATCCCAGAAACAATATCCCCAGATAGGCCAGGGCAATTCCGGTGGAGCAGATAAAAACATATTTCCATGTTGCCTCAAGGGCCATTTCAGTACGATCGTGATATATCAGGGCTGCAACAGCCAATGTAGTAGCTTCTACAAAAATCCACAAAACGGTCATTCCATTTGCCAGGTAAGCGCCCGACATAAAAGTCATAAGGGCTATAAGCGCTGCGTGGTAAATGTTATATCTCTTTACGGTAGCCGCTGACGTATAAATAAATCCATGGTATAGGGTCGGGATTGCCAGCAAGGATAAAACGGACAGCAATAAAACACCCATACTGTTATAGGTAAAATAGTTAAGTTCGGTTTTGTTCAGATGGGTCCAGCAATATACCGTAAACCAGATATGCATCAATGCATATCCAAGTGATATGAACCTGGTGATTGTTTTATTTTTAAGCAAAACTATGGAGATGCTCATTAAGGCTGACAATATAAAAAACAATAAAAGGGCCATCGCTTAATCTTTTAGCATAGTTAACTCGTTGGTATGCGGTTTCAGTCTTAATCCGAAAAAGCCAAGAATCAGCACCCCTACAAAGATGTCAAGTAAAATACCGATATTGATCAACATGGGCATTTCGTTTCCGATGGAAAGTGAAAACAGAAAAACTGCATTCTCGACAATCAGGAAGCCTATCAGGTGAGAGATTATCAGTTTATGGGTTACAATGAGCAACAAGCCGGTAAACAGCGTATACAGGGCTATAGCCATGTATATGGTATTGACAAAAGAATTGATCAGGGAATAGGCCAGGCCAACGCTTATCAATAGTGCAATGATTGAAAATATGATGGTATAAAACGCGGGTATTGCCAAACGATGCACTTTTGTCACACCGGAACGTTTAATGATCCTGGTCAGCAGATATGGAATCAGGATAGCTTTGAATATTAAAGACTCTGAAGCTATAAAAATCAGGTTAGCCGTATTGATTTCCTTAAGTTCAAATATGGCAATCCCGCACAGCAATATACCCTGCAATCCGATCAGTCTGATATAATTGATTAACCGTTCGGCAGAAGCGAAATATATCAGAGTAATGGCAAATAAAACTACCAGATAATTTACCATGTTTTATTTCATATCAATTTATCTGTCAATATTAAAATTATAATAAAAGCCAGCCAGGCAATGGCTGATATTACCAGAATGAATTTTGGATTCAGATTCATTTTGTTCCGTGCTCTGAACGATTCTATCAGACCAACAATAATGGCAAAAGCTACCTGAACGGTCAGGAATAAAACAATCTGCAGCCATATGTTCCATCCGGCCGGTACGATCACATTGTACAATAATGCACCATAGATGGCAAATTTCAGGTACGATCCTATGTGAATCAAGGCTTTGTCAAATCCGCTGTTATCCAGAATCATCACCTCATGGATCATGGTAAGTTCGAGATGCGTTTTGGGATCATCAACCGGGACCCTGCTGTTTTCGATCATGGCGATCTGAACGAGCAGATAAAATCCTATAATGCTGTATATTAAAACATAATGATTACCGGTTATGAAAAAATGGCTAAAGATTCCCGAGAAGGAAGTATACCCCGTAAACATGGCAAAAGTGGCCAGCAGAATGAAAAATGCCGGTTCCACAAGCATAGAGAAAAAGGCTTCACGGCTGGCTCCCATTCCTTCGAAACTACTGCCGGCATCCAGTGCGGCAATAATGGCAAAAAATTTTCCCAGCGCCAGCAGGTAGGAGAAAAAAACAAAATCGCCTTCAAAGGAAATAATGGCCTTCTGATTGGCAAAAGGTATCACCAGGATGGCGCAAAGAATAGCGGACAAGTTGATAACCGGGGCAATCTGAAATATGAATCCGGTGGTTTTACTGAAAACACTGCCTTTCCGCAACAGCAGCACAATGTCTTTAACGGGCTGAAATATTCCGGGACCTTTGCGTCCCGAGAAAATGCTTTTTGTTCGCAATATCAGGCCCGGGAAAAAGAAGGCAGCAATGAATATCAGCACAAATCCGAGCATGTTCAGATAAGGTTAAAGTAGGTAAGCAAAAACACCACCAGCATATATACAAAGGCATATAATATGTAATGCTGAATCCGTCCGGTCTGCATAACTGCAATCCTTTTTAGCAGGCGTGAAACCCAATCTACGGGTTTATCAATCAATATCTTTTTAAAAATATCGTCATTGTGCGACTCAAATGCTCTTTTTTCCGGAAAGATTTCATCTTCCCTTATGTCCTCCATCTTCTTTTTTGTCTGCAGTACCGGTTTTGCCAGGTGATTGTAATTATAGGCGTAAGAGGTAGCCGTATATTGTTGCCTGCTGGTGACAACTGAATATCCGCAACCCCAGGTTGGGCCGTAAGATACTGGTTTGGTTTTTAGATGCATATTTCGGTATAACAGCAATAAAATAACGACCAAAACAAATATGCCGCTCAGCAGGCTTATTTGCGAAAGGTTACTGATAGCATGTTCGGTCACGGGAGCCACATAAGACAGGTTAAATGCCCGGGAAATAATAGTGAAAACAGGTTTTACAAAAAAGGCAGATGCCAATCCGATCAATACAATAAAGGCTACGGTGATAAACTGGGGGTAAATCATTTCCTGGCTGACTTCTTTTGCCATGGTTGCTTTTTCTGTGCGGGGTTCTCCAAGGAATACCATTCCAAATGCTTTGGTAAAGCAAAAAATCGCCAGGCCTCCGATAAGAGAAAGGCCAACAATGGTCCCTAATACCAGGATGGATTGATATAAGTTAGCGATCGACAGGCTTTTAAACATTCCGGCATAGATCAGATATTCAGAAATAAAACCATTGAATGGAGGCAAGCCGCAGATAGCCAGAGAACCGATCAGAAACAGCACAGCCGTATAAGGCATTTTTTTCATCAGACCACCAAGATGTTCTATATTTCGGGTATGTGTGGCATGATATACCGAACCCGCGTTGTAAAAAAGAAGGGATTTGAACAGGGAATGATTCAGCACATGAAGCAATCCGCCGCTAAAACCGAGCATGCTCAACGCTGTATTATGGGTTGCCAGGCCAATCACCCCCAAACCTATACCGATACCTATTATTCCTATATTTTCAATACTATGATAGGCCAGCAGACCCTTAAGATCATGCTGAACAATGGCCATCATAACGCCAAGGACACCCGATATCAGCGATATGACAAGGATGATAATACCGATCAGGAGCAAATCGTTTTGCAGAGACATCAGGACTCTCAGCATGCCATATATGCCCATTTTTATCATTACACCTGACATCACTCCTGATACATGCGATGGCGCGGCAGGATGTGCCTGGGGGAGCCATGTATGCAGGGGAATAAATCCTGCCTTTATCCCAAAGCCGATAAAAAATAAAATGAACAGCAGAATATTGGAATGGTTTGAAAAATAAAGCCCAAGAGCATTAAAACTCATTTGCCCGGTAGCCTTGTCCACGATCAGGAAAGCCAATAAGATAAAAAACATGCCCACATGCATCTGTATCAGGTAATTGATGCCTGTTTTTAAAATGGTGCGGACTTCCGCGTCAAAAATCACCAGCAGAAAAGATGACAGTGCCATGATCTCCCAGGCTATCAGAAACGACAAACCTTCACGGATCATAACCACCATTATCATTGACAGATAGAGCCAGAGGTAAGAAAAGTAATGTATAGAAAAACGCAATGCATTTTTGATTTTATAATAGGGTTCAAGATATCCCCTGGCATACAGGAAACCAACCAAAACCGTGATATTAATGACAAGGATAAAAAAAGCTGAAATACTGTCTATCGTAAAAACAAGGCCGATCTTTATTACGGGTAACTCCAGCGTTAGTTCAGGCGTCTGGTTATTGCCTGAGAGTATGCTGAAACTCCATATTGAACTTAGGGTAACGGCAACGGCAAGCAAAAAAAGAGTATAGTAATACTTATATGTTTTAGGTAATATAAAGATCAGGAATGTCAGGGAAGAAACAATCAGAAACAATAATGCATTCATTATCCAGGGTAAAAAGACCATGTTTCATTTCATGATCGCAAAAGTAAAAAATTATCTTTCTTTTTATGCTTTTTGCCATTAATTCCTGTTAACAACCTTACTTGTCCCGGCTCATCATTCGGGGAAAAGGATTATCCGGGGATATCACACCAGGTGCGGATTAGTTCGGGATGTGATGTTGTTTCCCGCAGTTTATAATAAAACCACCCGCTTTTGTCTGAGCATGAAAGATCCTTAAACCTGTTAGCTTGTCAATCTGACAATCTCCGCACCCAGTGCATTGAGTCTTTCATCGATCCGTTCATAACCCCTGTCGATCTGGTCGATATTATGAATGGTACTGGTTCCGTCGGCAGAAAGGGCTGCTATCAGCAGGGCAACACCGGCCCTGATATCAGGAGATGTCAAGGTGGTTGCACGGAGCCGTATATGGTTGTCCAGGCCGATCACGGTTGCCCGGTGAGGGTCGCACAGAATGATCTGGGCGCCCATATCAATGAGTTTGTCTACAAAGAAAAGGCGGCTTTCGAACATTTTCTGATGGATCAGGACACTTCCCTTGGCCTGCGTTGCCACGACCAGGATCACACTCAGCAGATCAGGAGTAAATCCCGGCCAGGGTGCATCGTCAATGGTCATGATGGAACCGTCTATAAAAGTTTCCACTTCATAGTGGTCCCGGGCAGGGATAAATAAATCATTGTTTTTCCGTTCCATGATGATACCCAGCCGTTGGAAAGTGGCAGGTATAATGCCGAGGTTTTCAAATCCGGGATTTTTTATGGTAATTTCCGAATGGGTCATGGCAGCGAGTCCGATAAATGACCCTACCTCGATCATATCAGGCAGCAATGAATGTTCGCAACCGGTTAGATTTTCAACCCCTTCAATGGTAAGAAGGTTGGAGCCTATGCCTTTGATCCTGGCCCCCATGGAGACCAGCATGCTGCATAATTGCTGCACATAAGGCTCGCAGGCGGCATTGTATATGGTGGTAACCCCCCTGGCCCGTGAAGCGGCCATGACAATATTAGCAGTTCCCGTGACAGAAGCTTCATCCAGCAGCATATAGCAGCCCTGAAGTCGGTCGGCTTCCAGCTTGTAAAAGGCATCCCTGGGCTCGTAAACAAAACTGGCCCCCAGGCTGATCATCCCGTTGATATGGGTATCCATCCGCCGTCTTCCGATCTTATCCCCGCCCGGTTTGGGGATATAGGCCTTCCCAAAGCGCGCCAGGAGCGGTCCAACAATCATGACCGACCCCCTTAGGTTAGCACTTTTTTTCTTATATTCTTCGGTAAGCAGGTATTCGATATTCACCTGCCGGGCTTCAAATGTGTAATCAGCATGCGACAGCCGTGATACCCTGACACCCATAGCCTGCAAAAGGTCAATCAGGTTTTTGACATCCAGTATATCGGGGATGTTCCGGATGGAAACTTTTTCAGGGGTAAGCAGGACAGCGGAGATAACCTGCAAGGCTTCATTTTTGGCACCTTGTGGAATTATTTCACCTTTCAGATGTTTTCCTCCGGTTACTTTAAATGATGCCATAGGGAAAAGGAATTAGTTACGCTGCTTCTTGTCGTTGCGGGGTATAAATTTCTTTTTCTGTTTTTGAAAGTCCTTCTGGTCGCTGAGTTTAACCCCTTCTTTCAATTTTATTTTTTTGCCCGACAGTTCTTCGAGATCAGCACCGATGATGGCATCAGTAACCGAGTCGCGGTTCCATGCCAGATAGGATTTCTTCATCTGATTAGCAATGAGTTTACTCAATGCTTCCTTATCATCACCTTCGGGGAGCTTGATCGCTTCTTCAATTAACCTCTCGATGATTTTTCCGTAATGTCTGAACCTTATCTGATTGGTGTTATAGGGTACAATTCTGGGTTTTTCAACAAATTCTTCAGCCCTGGGAACATCGTAAGGATAGTCTATATCGAGTTTAAAATCAGACATGAGTGCCAGATGATCCCATAATTTATGCTTGAAATCATTGATATCCCGCAAATGAGGATTCATATTGCCCATAATGGTGATGATAGCCTGTGCTAAACGATTGCGTTCATCGCGATCCTCTATGGAAAGGATGTGATCAACCATCTTCTGCATGTTTCTTCCGTATTCCGGCAGTATTAACCTGGGCCGGCAGGAATTGTAATCGTAACTCATAGATCAGTTTTCTGCAAAACTAACGTAAAAAAATGATTTGCCTGTTAAAAAGGGGAAATATTTGTTGATGAATTGATTCTGGTTTTAAAGCAGAGAATTTCGTATGATTTTCTAATCTGTCAACGCAGCAGCAATCACTTCCTAATCTTAAGTTTCGCAAATTTAAGCAGCAGCTGTTTCTCTTCACCAATTCCGGTAAACCGCACGGTTGCTTTCCGGTTCGGGCTGACACCTTCCACACTGAGCACTTCACCTGCTCCAAACTGCCGGTGCTCAATCCGCATTCCTGCTTCAATGATATCAGGATTATCGGGTATAAAATCCTCAGCTGCCACCATCCTGGGAACAGCCTTTTGCTGAAAAATCCCGGTAGTGGCAGGTTTTCCCCTGGAGTCTGTTTTATGGGGTACGGGGCTGGTTTTTTTTACTTTATTGCCTGATGATGAAGAGAAGGAGGAGTCCGTATCTGCTGTTTGCTGGCTATCCCTGCCATTTTCCCGGGCCGGCCAGTCGGCGAAATCCGTATCAATATCACGAAGAAACCGGCTTGGATGGCTGAACATCAGCGTTCCCCAGCGATAACGGTTTTGTGCATAGGTAATGACAACCTTTTTTTTCGACCTGGTAAGGGCAACATAAAACAACCGTCGTTCCTCTTCAAGTTCCTGCGGGGAATCAACAGCCATACGGGATGGAAATATTTCCTCTTCAGCGCCGGCAATAAAAACATTGTTGAACTCAAGGCCCTTGGCAGCATGCATTGTCATTAGAGCCACCTTGTTGCGGTCGTTTTCTTTTTCGTTGTCCTGATCGGTAAGCAGGGATACATTCTCAAGAAAATCAGTTATGCCGTAAGGACGGTTTTCGTTAATGGCAGCTTCGGTAAATTCTTTGATGCCGTTTATCAGTTCTTCGAGGTTCTCATATCGGCTCCTTTCTTCAACGGTATTCCCGTTATAAAGGTCTTTCATAATGCCTGATTTAACGGCGATGAGATGTGCGGCCTCGTATGCGTTCTGCGAAGCGGAAACCGATGAGAATTCATCCATAAGCTGCCGGAAGCCAAATAGTTTTCCCAGGGTTCCTTTGTTCATCTCCAGGGTAGAGGGACTAAGAATCTCGATAGTTTTCCACAGGCTGACCTCATGATTTGCCGCATAGTCGCCCAGCTTTTCCAGGGTCACATCCCCAATGCCCCGCGCCGGGTAATTGATAATCCGCTTCAGGGCCTCATCATCGTTATGGTTCACTGATAATCTCAGGTAGGCCAGCATATCCTTGATTTCTTTCCGCTGGTAAAAGCCTACCCCTCCGTATATCTTGTAGGGTATGTTTCGCTTGCGCAATGCTTCCTCAAAGATCCTGGACTGTGCATTGGTGCGGTATAATATGGCAAAATCATAATATTGCTGTTGTTCGGTAAGGATGTTATCAAGGATGCTGTTGGAGACAAAGAAACCTTCTTCAAAATCGGTCAGCACCCTTTGAATACTTATTTTGCAGCCTGTTTCATTACCCGACCATACCTTTTTTTTGATCTGGCCAATGTTTTTGGCTATAACGCTGTTGGCCGCATTTACGATGGTCTGGGTGGAACGGTAGTTTTGTTCCAGCTTGTACAATTTATAATCGGTATAGTCATTGCGGAAATTCAGGATGTTTTCAATCTTTGCGCCACGGAATGAATATATGCTCTGGGCATCATCGCCCACCACACATACATTGCGGTGCAACATGGCGAGTTTGTTAACGATGAGGTACTGTGAATAATTGGTATCCTGATATTCGTCAACCAGGATATAGGTGAACCGTTTCTGATATTTTTCCAGGACATCCGGAAAATCCCGGAACAATATATTGGTATTTAACAGGAGATCGTCAAAATCCATGGCATCAGCGTTCCTGCAACGCCTGCAATAGGTAGTGTAAATGGAGCCCAATTGGGGCCTGCGAATGGAATTATCATAGGCAACCAGCTGACTGTTACTGTTGTATGCTGCCGGTGAGATAAGATTGTTTTTGGCCCATGAAATACGGCCAAGCACATCACCGGGTTTATATAGCTGATCATCGAGGTTCATCTCCTTAAGGATCGTTTTGATCAGGCTTTTGGAATCAACGGTATCATAAATGGTGTATTGCTGGGAATAACCTGTGGCATGAGACTCCGACCTTAAAATCCGGGCAAATATGCTGTGAAAGGTACCCATCCATACATACCTTGCCAGATCATGGCCCACCAGCTTGCCTATGCGCTCTTTCATTTCTCCGGCTGCCTTGTTGGTAAAGGTAAGGCAGAGAATGACCGAAGGATTTACTCCCTTGCTCAGCAGATAGGCCACGCGGTAAGTGAGCACGCGTGTCTTGCCTGAGCCGGCTCCGGCAATTACAAGAGACGGACCTTCGGTATTGCGCACCGCCTCATATTGCACTTCATTGAGTTCCTTTAAAAACCGGTCCACCTGCTGCTGTTAAAATAAGGCTTTAAAGGTAGCGAATGCGGTTTTTATAAGCGGGAAGGCTATCGGTTTTTTTTAAGGAAATAATTAACAGCCGGTTTTTACGTTATAAAATTATTCCGTAAGTGGTCATTCTTATGGATGATTTTTTTTATCATTGCATCATCATGCTGAACATATTTTTAACAGGGAAATTTGGGCTTATTAACGAGGTTATTACGAAAAACGTCAAAGGTTTGTGTTTTTTACTCCTTGCTGCCGTTTCCCCGGTTTGCGCCCAGATCTCTTCTCCTGACAAGGATGCTGCCTTTATCGCCAACTATCCCTCCAACAGAGGTACAGACTCAGTTTTCATATTCAACGAGCCGGTATTCGGTGGCAGCAGAGCCATAACCCTGCAGGCTACTTCAACTGACAGCACATCAGGCTGGAGTTTTATATGGTCGAAATATAATGCCACAAGCCGTTCCTATGTTATTATTCCCAAGGCCGATGCCGGGTTCAGCTCAACTATTGATACGATAAGTGTTTCATCGGGCTACCAGGTAATTATGACCAAGGGCGCCATCAGCGATACCTTCAGGGTTTGGCTGTTGTTCAGTGACTTTGAGGTTGTGGTAACCAATAAGAATGCTGACGGTGAGGTACAGTCAGGATACCGCAGTTGTGAATCCGTATCCTTGCTGTCGGATACCAATATTATTTCGTTGCAGTATCCTGAACCCGGGACCGGCAACAGCATCAATGTGATCAACAAATACCGGTTTGAATGGGAATCTGGCAATGAAAAATCGGATGACCCGACAGGCTCAAAAACCGGGCGTGTTGAAAATCCGCCTTACCAGGATACCTGGTACATCGTAACCGTTACCGATGATTTTAACCTGTCTCGTTCAGATTCCGTATTCTGTCCGGCCATCGCATCAAAGGCCTCCATGACAGCTGATCATGTGCCGTTGTCCGACTCCGTGGAATATCCTGACAAGCCTTATCAGTATTATTATGAAGATGAGAATTCCGCGCCGGGAAAATTCCGGTTTGACCTTTCCGGTTCAGAAAACTCATCATGGTATAAAATATCTTTCGGTGATGGGCTGACGACGGAGATTGATGCCGATACCGCTGAAATTGTCCATGATTACATGCTGCCGGGAAAATACACGGCTATGCTGTTTACCAGATCGCCCGAACCTTATTTCTGCCTTGATTCGATTGTGATTGAGAACAGCATCGAATTGCTTTCCGCTGAATTCAGTATGCCTAATGTTTTTACCCCCAACGGGGATCTCAGGAATGATATCATAAAACTTTATGAGGAGAACAATGTATTCAGGAGCAAGGATGTTTCCATTTATAATATTGATATTACTATTTTCGACCGTATGGGTAAGAAAGTCCATCAGTATTCCGGAAACATCCGTGACTGGAAAGGATGGGATGGCTTTGTTATGGATTCAAACCGTGAAGCTCCCGATGGTGTTTATTTTTATTGCCTGACACGTCACTTTTACGGTACCAGCGAAGCCAGCACTGAGATGATCAGAAGGGAAGAAAAGGACAAAGGCTTCATCCACCTATACAGGGACTGAATCAAATAACCAGAGATATATTTGAATCATAGGGTCTAACGTATTTCCCTTCTTTTGTCTTAAATCTTTAATCTTACGTCTGTTTACTATTCTTCGTTCTGTTCAGCTTCGTATGCTTTCAGCAGTTCTTCCTGTACATTGCCGGGCACTTGTTCATATTCGAGAAATTTCATAGTGTAAATAGCTCGGCCGCCCGTTAAAGAACTCAGGGCAGTTGAATATTTGTTCATTTCAGCCAACGGGACTTTCGCCGTGATTTTCTGAAACCCCATTTCGCTTTCCATACCCTGGACTATGGCCCTTCTTCCCTGCAGGTCGCTCATGACATCACCCATCCTGTCGCTGGGGACGAGCACTTCAACCATATAGATCGGCTCCAGTATTTTGGGATTGGCCTTTTTGAATGCCTGGCTGAAAGCATTCCGTCCCGCAAGGCGGAAGGAGATTTCATTGGAGTCAACCGGGTGCATTTTTCCGTCATATACACATACCCGAATATCGCGGGCATAGGAACCGGTGAGGGGACCTTCTTCTATTTTTTCCATAATACCTTTCAGGATGGCGGGCATAAACCTGGCATCAATAGCACCTCCGACGATACAATTATAGTATATCAGCTTACCTCCCCAGGTCAATGGAATCTCTTCCTCATCACGGACCGATATTTTAATATCCTTGCCTTCAATCTTGTACATGGTGGGTTTTGTGTCGCCTTCCCGGTAAGGCTCAATGATCATGTGCACCTCGCCAAACTGTCCGGCGCCCCCGGATTGTTTTTTGTGGCGATAATCCGCCTGGGCTACTTTGGTTATGGTTTCCCGGTAAGGGATACGGGGCGGCACGAATTCAACACCAATTTTGAAGATATTATCCATGTGCCATTTCAGTATGTTCAGATGGTATTCCCCCTGACCTAACAGAATAATCTGTTTTAGTTCTTTGGAATATTCAATCTGAATGGTAGGATCTTCATAATTCATCCGCTGCAAGGCCTCTCCCAGTTTTTCATCATCTCCCTCGCTCAGCGGTTTAATGGCAGTACGAAACTTGGGTTCGGGAAATACGATGGAATCGAATTTCAGGGAGGTATCCGTAGACAAGGTATGATTGATCTTTGTTCCTTTGAGTTTTACGGTAGCACCCAGGTCACCGGCGACCATGGAAGGCACTTTATTACGGTTTTTACCCGCTACATTAAATATCTGGGCAATCCTTTCCTTATTATGGGTGGTAGTGTTGACCAGGTCAATACCTTCCGTGATCTGGCCTGACATTACCTTGAAATAGTTGATCTCACCAATGTGGGTTTCCATGGAAGTCTTGAAGATGAACAGGCAGGGGGCACCGGCTTTATTGCATTTGACCTCTTTGTCGCCTGCTTTGGGGGCAGGTAATTCATCCGGACAGGGAACCACCTGGGTAATGAATTCAAGCAGCCGGTCAATACCCATATTCTTTTTTGCAGAAACACAGAAAATAGGAAAGAGGCCCCGCTGGATAAGGCCGCTTTTAATACCTTTCTGAAATTCTTCCGGCGTCAGGGTATCGTTGGCAAAAAACTGCTCCATGAGGCTTTCATCACTCTCTGCAGCCTTCTCAATCAGCTGTGCATGATATTCATCAGCCTGGTCTTTCTGGTCGGCAGGAATGTCGAGTATCTGTGCTTTCCCTCCACCACTGGGATATTTGTACATTTTCATGGCAACCACATCAATGATGGCATCAAATCCGGTACCCGGATTGACAGGATACTGAATTACCACGGCGCTGTTGCCAAAACGCTCTTTAATGGATTCCAATGTCTTATCCCAGTTAACCTTTTCATGATCAAGATGGTTGACTACAAATATTATCGGCTTCGATGCTCTTGCCAGATAACGTCCATGTACCTCAGCCCCTACTTCAACACCATTCTGTGCATTAATGACCATCAAGGCAGTATCCGTTACCGTAAGGGAAGAAACAACTCCACCGATAAAATCATCCAGACCTGGTACATCCAGCATGTTTATCTTATGATCGTTGTATTCTGTATACAACATGGAAGAAAAAACAGAGCAGGTATTATTGTGCTCAATTTCCTTAAAATCGGAAACCGTACTTTTGCTTTCAACATCTCCGCGCCTCTCTATTACTCCACCTTCAAAAAGCATTGACTCGGCAAGGGTGGTTTTTCCTGATCCCGAATTCCCGACAATTACCACATTTTTGATCTGATTCGTCGTATATGATTTCATGCTTTAAAAATGATTAACATTAATAGTCTGAATGATTTCCCCGGTAAGGGATTTGCAAAAATAGTATTTTTTTGATAAGTACCAAGAAAGATAAGTCAGACAGGGAGCAATATAATAAGATAAAGATAATTAATTATTTATCTTCAGGACGGGGGAAGAAAACAAGCATGATGAAACAAAATCTCATCACAGGAGGTACTACTCGCGGAACTTTTTAGTAATATCCATACAATAATTACCGGAACCTCAGGATCATATTACTTTTCGAGGGAGCATTTATTCAATTTTACATCCATCAGATACCCATCGCAGATTCCCTTTATTTTAACCGTATTCCCGACTTTTATCCGGTTTGTGTCGACCGTACCCGGGCTAAAAGTGCACATGACGCCTGACAAATCACCATCCTTTTTCAGGTATACTGATATGTCCTGTCCTTCTTCACTAATGACACTGATCACACCGGAAACCACAATGACCTTACCCAGATATTTTGCATTGGCGTCCTCTTCATTACTTTCAAATGCTTGCGTCAGGATACCGGCTTCGATTTCGACATCAGCCTTTTTTGAAGCCATGCTGATATCCGATTTTTTAAATGTCCATTTCCAGACAGCGAGTGCAACAATACCTGCGGCAATAAACAGGATAAGAATGATGATTGCTTTACGTTGCATGGTTTCTAGTTTTATTGAGGTAAGGTATAGGTAACATCAACATGTATATCAATTGACTTGGCAATATTGTTTTCAACCAGTGACGGTATCTCAATATTGTAATCCTTGGGTGATACCGTAAATTTTGCTTTAGCGGTAATGCTTCCTCCTTTAATTTCCAGTGTACCTGTTGTTGTAACTGTTTTTGTAATACCATGTAACATGAGGTCTCCGCTCACTGATGCAGGATAGACCCCGTCTTTCTCAACGTCAATCTTATCCGGATCCATTATTTTTCCTTTAAAGGATGATTTGGGATACTGATCTGATTCCATATAATTTTCGTTAAAATGTTCCTGCATCAGGGCAATTTTGAATTCGAAAGATTTTACCAGCAGGTTAAATTGCAGATCCCCGGTGGCGGCATCGAGTATGCTTACAACCTGCCGGTTATGCGCTTCAATTACTTCAATAGGGGTATATGAATAAAACCATATGTGGCCGTTTTTTGCAATGAATTTCTGGGCACCGGCAATCTGGAAAAGCCCAATGGATAAAAAAGCTAAAAAGATTTTTTTCATGATAATTAATTTGTTACAGTATAACAATTAATTCCGGATTTGGATCATTTCAGTGCAAAAACCCTGGAAATATTAAATCCAATATGAATGCCTCCATCTGTCCACTTGCCCGTGGTTTCTCCGATAAAACCCTTCTCAATCATGGCCAGTGAATTTGTCAGGTGAATCTGGAATACATGTCCGCCGGTCTCTATATCAACACCCACAGATAGAGGGTTGAAGGTCTTTTCACTCCGGTAATCATGGACCGGAGGAATACTATAATAGTATTCAGTATTCAGCGATAAGCGCTTGGTCAGTTTAAATCGTGCACCTATGCCTGCAGCAAATAAATCGTTCGGATCAAGTTCGGTTCCGACCATATTCCTGTGAACAAATGTCGGATTGATCTCCAGAGAAAAGCGTTCACTGAATTTACGGGCAATGAGCAGCTGATGTACATAGCTTACACGATCCCAGAAATTAAGATCTCCGGGGCCTTCCCATTTTAAGGTATTGATGGCTGTGCTGGCGAGATAGGATAATGAAACAGGCATGGTTCTTTTGCCTTTCGATTGTTTCAGCAAGGTGAACTTCAGCAATCCATCGTATGTTTTTTCATAGGTGCCACGTCCAAAACCTGCCATCAACCAGTCTGTGATCCCATATTCCAATCCGAAATGAATGTTGGCCTGATCAAGTCCAAAGTAGTTATAAATGCCGCTTTTAACTTCTCCGAAACGATGTGAAATCCTGAAATCAAGCTGCCCTGAAGGCATACGCTCAATAGAATGCCCTGTTACAATACGCGTTGACTTAAAAGTAGCCGAGGTAAATGTTGTTTCACTGCCCGCAGCCTCCTCCAGCAGTTCATCAATATCCTGGGCGCGGGCAGGTATAAGGAAAAATAACAACAATGACATTACCGGTAGTATCTGGGCGATTTTATATTTCATGGCCAATGGGTATTAATTATTGGGTGCACCTGCAGCGATCCAGATACGAAGGGTCGCTATTTTGCAATTATCCAGCTTTGAGGCTCCTTTAGGCATGGGAGAAAATCCGTCTTTATGTTCAACAGATCCGAGTAATCTGTGATCATCCGCACGCAGCTTGATATCGGTATAGTCTTCAAGTTTGATATTACCTCCCAGGGAGGATGTACTATTACCGTGGCAGGAAAGACAATAATTTCTGATAATGGGCACAATGGATTGGGCATAGGTAACCTGGGTGGTATCACACTGACTGCCGGTTCCCGGGTAAAGATATTCCTCACTGTCATAGTAACAGGATGATATCGAAACCAATATCATAACAGAAAGCAATGTAAACAAAACCGATATTTTCATGACTGCATCATAAAGTGAAATGCCAATTGAATCGAATGTATGTTAATATTAATTTGATAAACAATTAGTTATTAAGCATCCCCTGACTTATCCAAAGTTCAATCTTCCGAATACTACACTCATCCAGTTTTACGGAAGGGGGCATGGCCTTGAATCCGGCCGCATGACTTATAACTCCCACCAGTAAAGGCGTTCCGTTTCTCAACATGGCTGCATATTCTTTAATCTGGGCATAACCATTCAGGTTTACGCCTCCGCTGGTAACTGATGCATTATGACATGACACGCAATAGCTGTCGATGGTTTGTTTTACCGAGGTGTTGAATCTAATCGTACCTGCGGTATCGCAGTGAGCATCGGGACAATCACTGTTCAGTGCGCCATCCGCTATCCATTTCCGCAATACTTCCTTTTGCGCGGACGAAAGAGGAGATTTGGGAGGCGGCGGCATCATGTCCTCACCAGTACCATTTACAGCCTTATAAACATCACTGGAGGAAGGATTGAAGGCATCGACATAGGGCAATATAGTACTATAACTGTTCAGCGCAAAGGATTCTTCTTCTTCTTCTCCCTGTGAAAGACCATCATGACAGGATGAAATGGCGCAGTTGGATATAAACAGCGGAAGGACGTCCTGTACAAAACAAATACTATCCGCATCTCCAGGGGGAATATTTCCGTTTCCTCCATTACTGGCTTCGCAGGTAGTTTCCAATGCGCCCTGTGCGATCCAAACCTGAATGATGGTGCGCTGCTCCTGTGTCAGTGGCATATCAGGGGGCATCATTTCTTCTCCGTTAATATCCGTAATTACCTGATACAATTTACTACCCCTTGGATCGCCGGATTTCACAGATCGGACAATGGATGCATAATCCGCAGCGAGAAATCCTTCCTGCGAACCATCATGACAGCCGGTTATGCCGCAGGAGCTTTGAAGAACAGGTAAAACCTGTGCTCCAAAACATACCGTGTCCATATCGTCAATAATGAGCGGTTCGTGATGACATGCACTCAGGGATGTGAAAACCAATGGTAAAAACACCAGGAGGCCGTATCCAAAGGAAACAGGAGCTTTTATCATGGCGCAAAGGTTAATACTTATGGAGTCAAATAAATACCTTTATAATCAATATATATAAAGGTTAACATACATTGATAATAATATTCTCAAGCCGGAATAAAGATATAAAATTTACATTTATATTTTAAATCACTGACTGTAAACTTTTTTATATCAAAGTATTATTTTTTGAATATATATAAATATCAATTTAGATTTTGTTATATTTATAGGATACAAATGATTATTAAACTTGATTAAATTATCGCAGTTGAGGCCGATCACCAGGGGTGATAATAAAATGACCCGGGCCTGGGTTATTTATGATTTTTCCAATTCGGTCTACCAGCTTACCATTGGTTCCACCATTTTCCCCATTTATTATAATGCGGTTACGCGCAGTGGTGATATTGATACCATAAGCTTTTTTGGATTCAAGGCCATCAATTCGGTCCTTTATTCGTGGTCCATTGCCATATCCTACCTGCTGGTAGCTTTGTTCTCTCCGCTTTGGTCCTCTATTGCCGACTATACAGGCCGCCGCAAACTATTTATGAGGATATTCACCATGATCGGTGCATTTTCCTGCGGCATGCTTTTCTTTTTCAACCGAAATACCGTTGAACTGGGATTGATCGCCTTCACCCTTGCTACCATTGGTTATGGGGGCAGCCTGGTTTTTTACAATTCTTTTCTCCCCATCATTGCTGAGCCAAAGGATCAGGACCGGATCAGCGCGAGAGGATTTGCCCTGGGTTATGTAGGTGGCGTATCCCTGCTCATCATCAATCTTATCTTTGTGCTGTTCCCTGGATTTTTCGGCATAACGGATACCACCCTGCCTCCCAGGCTTGCCTTCGCCACTGTTTTTATATGGTGGATAGGCTTTTCCCAGATCACCTTCAGACGATTGCCCAAATATACCTTCGGAAATAGGGAAAAAGGAGCCAACATTTTCCTGAAAGGATATCAGGAATTGCGCGTTGTTTTTAACCAGGTGATGAAAATGAAACAGCTGAAGATTTACCTGGTGGCTTTCTTTTTCATGACCATGGGACTGCTGACCATTATGTTCATGGCGGCGACATACGGAACAAAGGAGCTGGGGCTGGAAGACAAAGTACTGATCCCTACCATTCTGCTGATCCAGCTGGTGGGAATAGTCGGAGCCTGGTCTTTTGCCCGGTTCTCAGGCCTGTTTGGCAATGTTAAAACATTGATTTTCAGCATTATTGGTTGGATAGGAGTTTGCGTGGGCGCATATCTCATTTATACTGCTGCCGGCTTTATTGCCATTGCTATGTGTGTGGGATTTGTGATGGGGGGGACCCAGGCTCTTGCCCGGTCAACCTATTCGAAAATGCTTCCCGAGACAAAGAATCATACTTCGTTTTTCAGCTTTTATGATGTAATGGAGAAACTGGCCACTGTGGGAGGCACTTTTAGCTTTGGTATAATAGAGGCCATCACAGGCAGCATGCGGTATTCCGTATTGGCTATCATCATCTATTTCCTGATCGGCCTTGTATTTATGCTGATTTTATTAAGGATACAGCAAAAAGAAAAAAGATTGCAGTCATTGCATTAGGAAATCTGCATCACGCTATCCTGAAAAGCCTGCACATAGCAAAGGCAATCCGGTAAAACCATCTTCCCATATGAAAGCAGGCCTTGTCACGCTATCCATCGCACAAATCCAATGTCCTGGCGGTGTGCCAACATTTCATTCTTAGGATACAGGCGAATCCCGTAGGTAAAGGTGCCCGGCTGGCCGATCTTTATCTTTGCAGCATAGGTAGCCTTATCAACAAAGAATTCACGAAGCTCCAGCTCATGGGTTGAAATCATCCGTTCACCATTTTCAGTTATAACGAGTTCCACACCCACTTCATTAGCCGGGATTTCATTCAGGTCAAGTACCACCTTGCCTTCGTACACCTGACTAACGTTAAACACCTCTGTCCCTTTATTGAATATATTGACCTCCAATACGTTTATATTATTCCATGCCTTGGCGATCCTTTTTTTCCAGGATGATATTCTTTTGGCCATTTCATAATCATCTTCGACAATCATCAGATGCCTGTCGTAAAGCTTCTGGTAATAACGCCTGAGATAATCATTAATCATCCGGGTTGTGGTAAAATGGGGAGCAATGCTGGTTATTGAGTTTTTGATCATCCTGATCCATTCAACCGGAATACCCTGGGGATTCCTGCTGTAAAATGCAGGTATCACTTCCTGTTCCAGCATGGTATAAATAATTTCCGCATCCAGGTCGTCCTGCAGGTTATGATCATCATAGGCTGATTCGTTGGTGAGGGCCCAGCCGGCATCAGGATGATAGCCTTCCACCCACCAGCCGTCGAGCACGCTGAAATGCAACGTGCCGTTCATTACAGCTTTTTCTCCACTGGTACCCGATGCCTCCATGGACCGGGTTGGGGTATTAAGCCATATGTCGGCTCCCTGAACCATGATGCGGGCAAGGTTCATATCATAATTCGGAAGGAAAAGGACTTTCCCCAGAAATTCCGGGTGTTTGGCCAGGTCAAATACGATTTTGATCAGATCCTGGCCTGCTTTATCGTTGGGATGGGCTTTGCCGGCAAAGATAATCTGTACGGGCCTGCCCGGGATATTTAATATCCTGGCCAGCCGTTCAGGATTACGGAACAGCAAATGAGCTCTTTTGTAAGTGGCAAAACGACGGGCAAAACATATGGTAAGAGAGTTTTCTGACAAGGTATTGTTAATGGCAATGATCTGTTTAGGATCTTCATGACGTTTGATTAAGTTTTCCTTAAAGCGTTCACGGATAGAGGTGATTAGTCGTTTCCTGAGATTTTGCTTAATCTGCCAGATGTCTTCATCAGGGACTTCTTCAATTTTTGACCACCTTTTAAAATCAATCAGATTCTGTTCAAAATTCTTTCCGAATGAATCCGAATAGAGTTTTTTCCATTCCGCGGCGGTCCATGTTGAATAATGCACTCCGTTTGTAACATAACCGATGTGCAGTTCTTCAGGAAGATATCCGGGCCAGAGTTTGGAAAACATTTCCTGGGTGACTGAACCGTGCAGCATGCTTACTCCGTTGATTTCCTGGGCAAGATGTGCTGCCAGATAACTCATGTTGAATTTTTCACTCCAGCTGTTGGGATTAGTGCGTCCCAGTGCCATAAGCTCGTTCCAGGTTATCCTGAGACGTTCGGGATAATGCCCGATATAACGTCTGAGCAGGTCTTCTTCAAAAGAATCATGTCCTGCCGGAACCGGTGTATGCGTTGTAAAAAGGGTCGATGATCTCACGATCACGCGTGCTTCGGCAAAGGTGAGGTTATAATTTTGTATGTACATGCGCATCCGCTCGAGCCCGATAAAAGCACTATGTCCTTCGTTGCTGTGGTAAAGATCAGGTTTCAGGTTCATTACTTCCAGTGCCCTTATGCCACCGATGCCCAGCAGCAATTCCTGCTTCAGCCGGTTTTCGTTATTGCCTCCGTATAAATGATGGGTAATATAGCGATCCTCTTCAATATTGTCATCAAAATCAGTATCCAATAAATATAGCTTAATTCGCCCAACACTGACTTCCCATATCCTGGCCTGCAGGGTGCGGCCGGGAAGCACAATGGAGATGGTTTTAAAATGGCCGTTTTCATCCTTCACAGGTTTTATGGGCAGCTTGGAAAAATGCTGAAAATCATAGGAGGCCTGTTGTTCTCCCCGTGTTGTAATTTGCTGTGTAAAGTAACCATACCGGTAAAGCAGTCCGATGGCAATAATATTCACCTTGCGGTCACTGGCTTCCTTTAAATAATCTCCGGCAAGAATGCCCAGTCCTCCGGAATATATTTTAAGGGAATTATGAAGGCCGTATTCCATGCTGAAATATGCAATGCATGGTTTGTTTTCTGTCGCACCCTCGCTGATATAGGCTTTATACCGCTTGTAAACAAGGTTTATTTTGTCTACATATTTTTTGTTCTTACTTAACAAATCCAGCTTTTCAAAATTGACCTGCTCAAAAAGGATAGCCGGATTCTGATCACATTGTTTCCAGATCTCAGGATCAATGCTTTCGAGCAATTCCTGTGCTTCATCATCCCAGGTCCACCAAAGGTTCTGAACAATCTCGTTCAGGGGTGAAAGGGGTTCAGGCAAGGTTGATTTGACAATGATCCTGTTCCATATCGGGGCATTCACAGTCGGAGAGATAAATTCATGAACCCGCTCACTGGGTTTCTCTTCAATCAGTACAAATTGATCGCGGCGTCGGCCAACCTGCTGCAGTGCAACATCATAAGTTTGCTTATAGTATAAAATAAGGGTTTTCCAGAGAACGGTCCGCGAAAGGGTAAAAGCAGCCTCGCGTATTTTTCTCATACCCTCAGGTTTCAGGGCATATTTTGACTGAACCGCTTCGACAATTTTTGTTACTACCTCAATGTCGTTATCATCAGTACGTTCAATTACATCAATGCATTTTCCCGCGTTGTTGCATTCCTTGAGGATCCACAATCCGAAACCCGCGAGGGATGTCGTAACTGTAGGTACTGAGAACGCAAGGCTTTCCAGGGGGGTATAGCCCCAGGGTTCATAATAAGATGCAAATACCGTAAGATCCAGGCCGATCAGCAGATCATAATAGGGCATGTTGAAGATCCCGTCATTCCCGTTTAAGTATGAAGGGACAAACAAAACCTTAACCTTTTCCTCCGGTGTATTCCCTAATCCGGCCTTTTTAATACGGTTAAGGATTGGATCCCATTCAGCGTCATGCAGATTATGGGTGAGATAGAGGGAATCCGCAATCGAAGGATTATCGCTTGCCTGTCCCAGCAGGAGATCTTTACGCGGACCATAATGATTGGCGGGTATAAGTATATACGCCAGTATAGGCTGTTCAAGTTTATCCGATTTATTAAGCAACCCCAGTGCATCAATAAACAGATCGATCCCTTTGTTCCTGAATTCATACCGTCCGCTGGTAGCCAACAGGAAAGGCGGTTTTTCAAAAGGCTGATTCAGCACCAGTTCGGCTGTTTCAATCAGCTTTTTCCGGGCTTCCTCACGCTTTTGTTCAAACTTTTCTCCGGCGGGGACAAAGGTATCTTCAAAGCCATTTGGCGTAATCAGGTCAACATGTTTCTGCAAAAACTGACTGCATTCCTGTGCCGTGATCTCACTGACGGTAGTAAAAGCATCAGCCTGTTGTGCAGTAAGCTTTTCCAAAGAATGTTTTGAAACAATGTTGAATTCCTTGGCAATATCATCTGCATTGTAGGTTAAAAGATTCTTATACAACGGTCTGTTATTGCCGGCCAGGCAACGACCAATGACCGTGGCATGGGTGGTGAATACGGTCCCCACCTGGGGCAGATTATGTTTCAGGTATAACAAGCCGGTGCCTGTCATCCACTCATGAAACTGGGCAATAATATGGTCCTTTGTGGTAAGGTTGAATTTTATGAAACTTTCAATAACCTTGCCGGCCATATATCCGAAAAGAGCGGGTTCAACATAGTCCCATTGCCCTGATAATGAATCCAGTTTATACTGATCCCACAAGGCAAAAAATATTTTGTCCTTGTCCTGAAAGCTGTTCGAAAAATTAAGAATGATGGCTATGGGATATCCGTTGATATTCCAGCGGCCTATTTTGATCATCAGGCCTTCCGATTCAGCTTGTTTTCTCCAGGTTGAAAACAACTGTTGATCTTCAACAAACTCAGCATTGCCTGCCTCATCTTTTATAAGATCAGGGCCAATCAGGATATAATTGTTTTTAAGTTCACTTACGAGTGACAAAGCCTTCGTAGCAACAACGGTATGAATTCCTCCAACTTTATTGCATACTTCCCAACTTACTTCAAACAGATAATCTGGTATATAATAATTCTTCATGCTTAATACTGTTTATGCAAACTAATAATAAGATTCCCTAATTGGTGCAGGAAATTGTAAGAAATTATGAACGGAGAATTAACTTACTATTTCTTTTTCCTGGTAGCGGTGGTTTTTTTTACTGTTTTACCGGTTGCTTTTTTTACCTGGCCTGGTTTTTTACCAGATGTCTTTCCCCGTTTATTGGATTGAATAGTCTTTTTTTCTGTTTTTTGGATTTCTTTTACCGATGCTATTTTTGTTTTCGTCGACTTCAGTCTTTTCAATTCATTCTCATATTTCTTTATAAGCTCTTCCTTTTCATCAATGATCCTGGCGAGATTAACGATTTCCTGGTCGGAATTGCTTTCAGGAACCAGGGCATTCAGCCGGATGCTAAAATCACTGAGAACATTCATATAATTGATATAAGCATCATAAGGTGATTCATAAGGATTAAAATACGCATGTATTTCACCATCAGAGAAAAACTTGGTAGACATATAATATAAATGATCACTCGACTGCAGGTATTTCCAATCCTTTTGGATACGCGGATCAGCACAGCGGTTGACCTTATCGGTCATGGTATAAAGACGGTTAAAAGCATCCCGCTGAAGGTCGTTTCCCAGCCATGCCGTAAGATCTCTTTCTTCGTCAGCCCAGGAGATCGGGTAAGGCACGCTGATGGAGGAGATCGGCTGCAGGTTCTGCGTGACCTCGCTTGGTGTGCCAAATGTAAATTTGGAATTGCGGAAAACAGCACCGGGTAAAGCTTTCAAAAAATCAAAAATCCCTGATTCAAGCCATTGGTGTTCTCCAAAGGTCTCGTAATCAATAAAAATATTGGCTGTTTCTTCCTTTTTGTCCATCTTATTAAGCCAGGTAACGAATTTGTCGGCGGTCAACGGAAATTCTGACCATGCCTGGTTGGAAAAGCGAAAGGCAATATCGTCGCTCAGCCTGAAGTTACGCAGCAGCACTTTCAATCTTGGATTGACAGCATTGCAATACACATAATTAGGGCTTTTCCATCCCAATACATGCCGGGCCCCCTCGGTCAGTATGGCTGAGAATCCCATATCGGCTACGTCGGCTCCGATGGAATCGGAATAGACCAGCTCTGTATTTCTGAATACCGTCGGCTCGTAATCAAAATACTGCTTTATTTTTTGCTTGTGCTCCTCAACCTGCCGTTTAAACTCATTTTTATCCTTCAGGGCAACCAGCGAATGGGAATAGGTTTCAGCCAGGAATTCCACACAACCTGTTTTTGCCAGCTTCTGGAAGCTTTCAAGGACGTCGGGAGCATAGAGTTCAAACTGATCGAGTGCAATTCCTGAAATGGAAAAGGCTACCTTGAACTGGGATCCATATTCCCTGATGATCTGCCGGAGTACTTTGTTTGCAACCAGATAACTGCGATCGGCTACCTTCCGCATGATCGATTCATTCATGTAGTCGTCGTAATAATAATGGTCGTTCCCTATATTGAAGAACCGGTAACGTTTAAGCCTGAAAGGCTGGTGGATCTGGAAATACAAACAAATTGTCCTCATGCTGAATTATATTGATGTTGTGTTATTATATCACGGAACTATAAACTTCTTTTACTTTGGCCGCTGCATTTTCCCATTTAAGGTTATCGACCTCTTCCTTAACATTCCTGCGCAGCATCGTTGACAATCCGTTGTAGCGCAGAATTCCATAAATAGCATCCGCCATGGCATGAATATCCCAGAAGTCGACTTTTATGGCATGTTCCAGAATTTCCGATACGCCCGACTGCCTCGAGATGATCACGGGAACATTCGACTGCATGGCTTCCAGCGGTGATATCCCGAAAGGCTCGGATACGGATGGCATAACATACACATCACTCAGGGAGTACATTTGAAATACGTCTTCTCCTTTCAGGAATCCGGTAAAATGAAACCTGTCCCCCATGTGCAAAGCCGATACCCGGTGAATGATGTGCCTGAGCATATCGCCGCTGCCGGCCATGACAAACCGGACGTCCTTCATTTTCTGAAGAACAAGGTGGGCAGCTTCCACAAAATATTCCGGTCCTTTCTGCAGGGTTACGCGTCCCAGGAAGGTAACTATTTTGCCATCGATGCCCTTTTGTCGTTTTATCATTTCCCGGTTCTCAAGCGGTTCAACAGCATTATGAACGGTGACCACCTTGTCAGGGTTAATGCCGTATTTTTCAATAATAATATTCCGGGTCAGATTGCTTACTGCTATAACCTTGTCTGCATATTCCATCCCGTTTTTCTCTATTTCATATACGCCGGGATTGACACTACCTCCACTCCGGTCGAAGTCAGTGGCATGCACATGCACAATAAGGGGTTTACCTGACACCATTTTGGCTGCGATCCCTGCCGGATAGGTCAGCCAGTCGTGAGCATGAATGACATCAAAATCATGGGAAACGCCCAGGAGGGAAGCAATGGCTGCATAATTGGCAATTTCCTGAAACAGGTCAGCCCCATATCCTCCGCTGAAAGTCAGTTTTCCTGAAAAAGTAGTATTGACGAGAAAATGGTTGCCCTTTTCATTTTTTGACATGAACTTTGCATATTCCTCGGGCGTGGTATAAGGAAGGATGGAAGAACCCACTTCAATAAAGTGGATACGCCTGAAAAATCCCTTGTAATCAACCGTACGAGTACTTACGACGACCTCTCCCGCATCAATCAGCGAGATCCTGCTTTGATCCTCATCTCCGTATGCCTTGGGAACCACAAACAAAATTTCCACCCCTCCGATTTGGTTTAGTCCCTTGGTCAGCCCATAACAGGCAGTTCCGAGCCCTCCGGAAATATGAGGCGGAAATTCCCACCCAAACATTAAAACACGCATACAGGTCGATTGCTTTAGATTACGTTAACAAATTTATTTTTAGATATTTTCTTGAAATTTTTCTATTTTTTCAATGATTCTCAGGATGGACGCTACACTCCAGGCTTGCGATACTGCTCCGCGTGGTTTGTGTGGAGGATCACCGTCATATATTTCAGCAATGGTGCCAATGCCATATTCATTGATAGTCTCTTCAAATGCATTCAGCATTTCCTTAACCTTATAAAGACCACTTTCTTTATAGAGGCTGAGATAGCTTTCACAGTAATGCTCCAGCAGCCATGGCCAAACGGTGCCCTGATGATATGCCTTATCCCGTTGTTCCTGGTTCCCTTCATAAATCCCCTTATAATTTTCATTTTGGGGCGATAGTGTTCGCAATCCCCTGGGCGTAAGCAGATCTCTCTCAATAATCGTAAGAACCCCTTTTTTCATTTCATTATCAGGCATCGAATATTCCAGGGCGACGGCAATCACCTGATTTGGCCTGATGGACCAGTCTTTCGTTCCATCATCCACAACATCAGCCAGATAGCCCTTCTTGCTGTCCCAGAATAATTTAATGAAAGATTCTTTAACCAGAGCCGGCAATGCAGACCAACGGCTTATAAAATCATTATCCCTGGCCTTTTTCGCTAATTCAAGCGAAAACATTAAAGCATTGTACCAGAGGGCATTTATTTCCACGGCATAGCCAATCCTTGGTGTAACGGGTTTCCCGTTTACCACGGCATCCATCCAGGTCAGTGCTTTTCCTTTTTCGCCGGCATAGATAAGTCCGTTTTCATGCATCTTTATACCAAAGGCAGTCCCCTCCCTGTAAGCCTCCAGAATACTTTTCATGGCATTGCCATAAGAGGCCCATAACGGTGCGTATGTTTTAAGGGCATGGGCATATTGCTGCACTGACCAGAAAAACCACAGCGGTGCATCAACCGAATTAAAGGCAGGATTATCATCCGCACCCATGTTGGGGAACAACCCTCCTTTCAGCTTGCCTACCATGGTGTCCAGCACATCTTTACAGGCTTTTTCATTGCCTATCGATAACGTTATTCCCGGAAGTGCTATGAAGGTATCACGGCCCCATGATCCAAACCATGGAAAACCTGCAATGACTTCAGCCTTTTGGCCTTTTCTTACAATGAATTGCTGTGCCGCATTGGCAATACAATTTTTGAAACTGGTTCGCGGTATCCTTTTGCTAAGGTCAGTTTCAAATTCCTGTTTCAATTCCTCGGGATTTTCCTCCTGCGTGGATGCAGAGAAAACAATAACATCCCCGTTTTTGGCTGACATTTCAAAATAGCCCGGGACAAACAGATCTTCCTTGTAATCATACCCCCGTTTTTGCTCTTCACTGTATTCAATGTTGTAATACCAGTCAGGCACCTGCACAAATTCGACTTTTCTGGAAAACTGCATGTAAAGGTAAGGATAGCCGTCATACAGCTTTGTCCTGATGCCGTTTTTGACCATTTTTACTTTCGTATTGGCATACAGATTAGCCTTACTCAACGAATGGATATTCCTGAAAGCCAGAAATGGCCTGAATCGCAATTTAATGGGCATATCCGATTCTTGTATGGTGT
>CAYWCR010000007.1:13543-78626 GCA_964456825.1 uncultured Bacteroidales bacterium | reverse complement strand
TGTGTAAGTATCAGCAGCTCCATAGTATATGGCGATGCGGCCGGTGGGGGCGTCGAACAGGTTCTGGCAGGGGAAGACCACATTGGGCACAAAGCCTGCGGTTTCATATTCTTTTTCGGGAGTAAGCAGGTAATCGCCGCAGCGGTATAATACGTTGCCGGGTTCTGCAAGGTCAAGCAGCACCGCACCGTAGCTATATACAAAACCATTGCAGGTAGTGGATACGCCGTGATAAAACAACAGCCATCCCTCGGTGGTTTCAATGGGGGTAGGGCCTGCGCCTATCTTGGTCCCCTGCCACCAGCCTTTTCCTCCTTTGCCCATTACATGCCTGTGTTTCCCCCAGTAAATGAGGTCGGGGCTTTCACTGATGAATATGTCGCCGAAAGGAGTATGCCCGCTGTCACTGGGGCGGCTCAGCAGCCTGTAGGTGCCGTTGATCTTCCGCGGAAAGAGCACACCATTGCGGTTAAAGGGCATCAGGGGATTGGGCAGGCGGATCCAGGTTCTGAAATCCTGTGTTTTGCCCAGTCCAATGGATGCTCCATGCATATCATCGCACCATACGACATAATACCAGTCGTCGATTTTTACAAAGCGCGGGTCATAGGCATAGCTGACCGGATTGGGTTTTCCGTTCTCATCCTGCCAGGGAATTACATGATCATCGATCTGAAAGACTTTTCCGTCTTTACTGCGTCCAAAGTGAATATTGGCTCTTCCGTTCCTGTGATCGGCGCGGAAGACTCCCACAAATTCACCGTTATAGGGCAATACAGCGCTGTTGTAAACCCTTGCTGTTGAAGGGGTGGGATTCCATCCGATAACAGGGTTCTTACTATAGCGCCATATGATTTCCGTGCTTCCGGCAGGCCGGTCTTCCCAGGGAAGGTTGGGCAATGCATTTCCAATGATCTTCATATGATAATGATGATTTGATTTATTTTCCCATGACAACCTTTATCTCGTTTACCGCCAGCAATTGATCCGCAGGGATGTAATTGCCCGGTATGGTTTTTTGGTTTAGGATGATCTGTTTAACACCATGTTCGATGTGAGCGGGATTTTCGACCTGCAGGTTCAGTTCTTTTCCGCGAAACCTCCGGCTCATGGTATAGCCATCCCAGCGGGCCGGGATGCATGGGTCAATGACCATTCCTTCAGGGGCAGGCTGCAGTCCCAGTATCGAATGGCAGGCTGAATAATAAGCCCAGGTGGCGGCCCCGGTAAGCCAGGGAAGGCGTGACGCACCGTAACGTGGACTGGTTTTCCCATGGGTGGACTGACTGTATACATAGGGTTCTATCTCACGAACCTCGGCTTTTTCATTGTAGGCGGCAGGAAGGAAGGCATGATAATATGCATAGGCCCGGTTGCCATGTCCGAGCTTTGCTTCGGCCATAACAGCCCAGCCCTGAATATGACAAAAGATAGCCCCGTTTTCCTTCATTCCGGTATTGAACAGTGGAGCTTTTACTACATTAAGATCGGCCTTCTGGTATGGAGGATCGATGATCACCAGCCCGTATTCAGTGGCAAGTCTTTTGTTCACATGATCCATGATTTTTTCTGCAACCGGAGGATCGGCATGACCGCTAAGTACAGCCCAGGTCTGCGGATTCAGCCACAATGACCCTTCTTTATCCCCTTTTGCTCCGTATTTAAGGCCATCCTGACGGTATGCCCGGAGGTACCATTCACCGTCCCAGGCGTACTTTTCAATATTCTCATCAAGTTTTTTCAGTTCTGCCGAGGCCCATTCAGACTCCTGTTTCAGTTCAAGGTAACTGGTTATATTGATATAGGTTCTCAGTGCAAACCGCAGCTGAAAGGCGACAAAGACCGATTCACCTTTGTGTCCCAGTACCAGGCAGTCATTCCAGTCTGCAGCAAGCCCGCAGGGCAGACCGTGAGCTCCCGAACGCTGCAGTGAAAATGCTATGGCTTTTCGCATATGACCCAATACGGGATCTTCTCCCTGATCGGCATAGGGAAGGATTTTACTGTAAAAAGCAATATCTCCGGTTTCATTGACGTATGCCGGGATGGCGTTAAACAGCCAGAGGCAGTCGTCGGATCTGTATTCTTCTTCCCCGGGCGGGATTTCCTTCCCCGGTTTATGAGAGTAAGGTCTGACAACCGGCATGGCTCCTCCGGCCGATGTCTGGCCGGTAATCATCAGCTCAAGACGTTTTTTGGCCTCCTCAGGAATGATGTGGAGAACGCCCAGCAAGTCCTGCACCGAATCGCGGTATCCCAGTCC
Source organism: uncultured Bacteroidales bacterium (assembly GCA_964456825.1). GTDB lineage: Bacteria > Bacteroidota > Bacteroidia > Bacteroidales > UBA10428 > UBA5072. The sequence goes on along the minus strand of CAYWCR010000007.1, from coordinate 76,363 downwards.
GTCACGCTCCCCGGCATAAACCAGGCTGGCGGCCCTTGACCAGGCATAAGTCATCAGGCAGTTATAAGGGTTCCACATGTTGATCATACTGTTAAAATCGGCGTCGGGAGTAACCGCAGTAAAGCCCTGCAACCGGTTATGCCAGTATTGTCTGAGGCGGTTGAATTCCTCTTTAACCGAATCAGGATGCCGGCAGGTTTCAACGGCTTTTTTTCCTTCCAGCGCTGCCTGGCCGATGCCCATTACCACGGTAAAATCCTTTGACTCTCCGGGTTTCAGGTCGATATCAAACTGCAGGGTGCCGCAGCCGTTGTCGCCTGAAGCCAGGGAGTTGCTGCACTGTCCTTTTTCAACTGCCACCGGGTTGGAATATGAACGGTGGGTGCCGATAAACTTTTTACGGTCGGTGTCATAACCCGTGATTACAGCACCGGACACTCCCAGGAAGGTATGCCGGGCCTGGCCACCTTCCTCAAAATTATCAGGCTGGGGTGGCAGGTAGACATTGGTGCCATGGTCAATGATGCCATCATGCACTGCCATGGTAAGGATATACTGGGTATATTGCAGGTTGACAAGGTCCATCCAGAGGTGCCAGTTGCTGGTGTATTCAACGAAAGTAAAAAGCCTTAGCCGTCGTGTGGCCTTACCATTGTTGGTAAGCACGCAATGCCAGCATTCGAATGTTGCACCGAGGGGGACAAAATAATTCGTTACGGATCTTAATCCCGTATATTCCGATTCAATGATGGTATATGCCGTTCCGTGCCGGCAGGTGGTTTTATACGACTCCGGGGTCTTTCCAACGGGCTGCCAGGATGTTGACCAGTAATCACCGGAGTCTTTGTCACGGATATAGATGTACCTTCCCGGCTGATCGAGTTCCACCGTGTTTGTCCTGAAGCGCATAAAACGCCCCAGGGCAGCGGACTTGTAAAAACTATAACCGCCGGCGTTGTTGGTGATAATAGCCCCGTATTCGGTAGACCCCAGATAGTTGCTCCAGGGTTCCGGGGTGTCGGGATTGGTGATTATATATTCCTTTTCCTTGTCGTCAAAATGGCCGAAATGCATACGATATTTCCTCCGATTATTCAGGCCTGACAGGCTATTAAGTCCTGTCACACCGATGTGTTGGCATTATGAAACCTCCACTCCGCTTTTTTTCCTTCTTTCATCCAGCTCTTCCTTGATCTTTTTCATGGTGGGTTCATCCAGTTTGTAGAAGAAGAGCAAGAGCATCAGTGCGATAAGCCCTGCCGCTACCGGAATGACACTCATCATGGCTCTGAGTCCGCTCTGAACCTGCAGGTTCTGCACCACATTTGGGACAAAGCCGGTCGTGGCAAGAATCAGTCCAGCAATCATGCTGCCAATAGCCCATCCAAGTTTGTTCGACATAATAGAGGCCGAAAAAACAAGGCCGGTTGCCCTTCTTCCGGTTTTCCATTCTGAATAGTCAGCTGTGTCGGCATACATCACCCACAACAGTGCGGAGATGGGGCCGCCGGTGACGGAACCAAATACCTGCATAAGGAAGATCAGGACCAGGTTGTGGGGTTTAAAGAAAAAGTACGAGCCGGTGCAGATCAGCGCGATGACAAAAAGAATGGTCAATGCATTTTTCCGGCCGTTGAGTTTTACGAAATAGGGGATCAGCACAACGCCGATCAGGGAGAATATCTGTCCGACGGTATTGAAAGAAGAAGCCAGCATTTCAAATCCGAATTTATGGGACTCTTCCAGCAGGGCAACTTCCTTTTTTCCGACAAGGCTATAAATTGGATTCAGCAAATATTCTCTAAAGAAATTGATGATTTGTGTCAGCCAGGGGACAACCTGTTCACCGATGTAATATTTAAAGTAATGAGCGGTGACGCTAAGCTTGATGCAGACAAAGAGAATGAACAGGATTGTTACGATGAACAGCAGGATCCAGGGTACATTCCTGGAAATATCCTTTAAATCATTCTTAATGTTGGTTTTTTCCTTGGCAATTGGTTTTATCCGTTCCCGGGTGGAAAGAAAGGTGATCATGAAAAAGAGAAAAGCGGCTATGGCGTATAACATCATGGTAGTTTGCCATCCTTTTGCATCGTTGCCCTGTCCGAAATGAGCCGCAAATGGCAAGGCGGTGGCTGATACAATGATACCGGCCAGGTAGGCCCCGACAAATTTAAAGGAAGAGGCGCTGGTCCTTTCCACCGGATCGCCGCTGATGACACCGAGCAATGCCGTATAAGGAATATTGACCGTGGAATACAGGAACATGAAAAAAATGAAGGTTATATAGGCATAGGCAAGCTTGCCGCCCTCACTGAATTCCGGTGTTGTGAAGGCAAGGATGGCCATAACGCACAATGGTACTGCCCCAAACAGGATATAAGGACGGAACTTACCCCAGCGACTGATGGTGCGGTCAGCCGTCATTCCTATTACCACATCAAAAACGGCATCCAACACCCTGGATACGAAAAACATAACACCGGCTGCGGCGGCTGTCAGTCCAAATACATCTGTATAGAAGTAAAGCAGGTAGACCATAATGGTCTGCCAGAATAAAACAGATCCAAGGTCGCCAAATCCATAGCCTACTTTTTCACCAAAGGAAAGCTTGCCGTTGTGAGTACTCATTTTTTTATGGGTTAAGGTTTATGAGAACAATCGAATATAAGAGGATAAATATAGGAAATAAACCGTCCCGTTAAAACGCATGTCGTTTTATTTAATGAGGCACAGCATTCAGGAGCCTACTGGCGAACTGAATACTGTTTGCCGAATTATCCCGATAGCGAAGCGTATCGGGATAGGGTTAATTCCCCACTGTTGCGGTGGAGTAATTTATTTTACGGGCAGAAAGCCACAGATCAGGTCCATCATATCGTTGCGGTACTGATCAAACAGGTTGTAGGCGGTAAAGGTGATCAGCTGATAAGTTCCCTGAGGGGTCGAAAAAAAGCCATTGAGATAGGAAAAAGGCATGTCGTCAACGAGGGCGTCAATTTTCAGCAACAAGCCTTCTGTGCCATTCACATTGAGTTTCTGTTCCTCGGTGATCTTAAACTCCGTTCCTGTTTTATTAAAATTTTCAACGGCGGCATCTTTGATCCTTTGGAGGGGGACCTGCATTTTTTCTGTGATGATCATGGCAATCACCTCGCCGTCATGGTTTTCAAGGGAAAAATCAGCATTTTTATACAGGGTATCGGGCAGCAGTTTCCATTTTTCCGCATTGTACCGGATTTCGTATGCAGGTTCTTTGCCCGTTAATACATGAGTGGAATTTTCGGGGGTGGAAAAATATTGCATGCCCGTATTGGAGATCCATAGGGAATCATTCAGGTAACGCCAGGTTCCGTTGCCAAACAGGATGACTGCTTTTCCTTCTTCCGTCACGGCGGTGATCTGGGCCATGGCCTGGGATATAAAAAGCAAAGAGATGGCCGGCAATAGAAGTTTTTTCATCATAACAATCGGGATTTTATTATCAGAAAGATTCAAGTTGTGATGGGCCTGATGACAAAGGTTAAATGCTGAGGCCTGTGCACACCGGTTTTCCTTACTTTTTTCTCGATGTCGCGGGCTTTGTTAAGATAAAGATAATATGAATCATTGTTTTTCAGCTGTGAGACCTTTTGGTTCATCCTTTGCGCTATCCGGTTTATCTCTTCAGGGTTCAGGTAATCTTTTGAATTGTCTTCATGAACAAAGTATTCATCCACTTTCAGGTTGTGTTCCCTGATCACGCTGATCAGTTCTTTCTCCGAGTATGTTTCGCGGTGATAATGCCCGAGCAGGTTATCGAGTTCAGCGATAAAATGGTGATATAGCTTATGGGATTCCTGATATTCAGAAAGGCTGTCGCTGATCATTTCATTGATGAGAATGATACCATCACCCCTGCATATTCTGTTCATTTCAGCAAAAAGCTTTGCATGATCCTCGATATGATGCAGGGCATTGGACAGCATGACAGTTGAAAAAGACTCATCGAGAAAAGGCATGGAAAGGGCTGTTCCGATGACAAAGGAAACCGGGTACTCATACAGGTTGTTGCGTGCCTGGTTAAGGGACAGGGTATCATCGTCAATGCCGACAGCCATCCGGTAACTGTTGAATGATCTCAGGGCAAACTTCAGAAAATCACCTTTGCCGCAGGCAACATCCAGCACCGTGCCTGCATCAATTTTCAGCAGCCGGCTTCTGAGTTCGATCATGTTGTCATATTCCATAGCAGCAGGTACTGTTTTGATAAAATTATTCATCATTCAGCGTTCCCTGCCTGACGGCAGGCAGGCTTGTTCGTTATTCCTGAGATCAATAATGTTTTTTTATGCAACAGTGTTATTTAAAAAGCGGCCATCAGCAGGTCAATATCCTTGGAAGGCAGTCCAAACCTGTTACCTATATATTCACTGGTGAGAATTCCATTCAGCATATAGACTCCTGCCCTCACGCCCATATTGGCTTTCAGGAAGGGCTTAAAACCTCCTGATGCTGCCATGGAGACCATAATGGGCGACAAAATATTGCTGAGGGCGATGGATGCTGTGCGGGCCACCCTGGAGGGCATATTGGGAACGCAGAAATGAATCACGTCATGTCGGGTATATACCGGATCCATCATCGTACGGTATTCCGAAGTCTCAATGCATCCGCCCTGGTCAATGCTGAGGTCTATGATGATGGACCCTTTTTTCATTTCGCGCACCATATCCTCGGTAACGAAATAGCGTGGCCCTTTATCCTGCAGTTGCATAGTGCCGATGAGCACATCGGCCGATTTCAGGGCCCGCCTTAGTACCTTGGGATGAAAAATAGAGGTATGCAAACGACGGCCAAGATTTTGCTGCAACATTTCGAGGTTGTGCGGGGAATTATCGAAAACCTTGACAAAAGCACCCAGTCCCAGGGCAGCCCTGGCTGCAAATTCAGCTGCCGTGCCGGCTCCGATAATGATCACTTCGGTGGGGGTAATGCCCGAGATCCCTCCCAGCATCACGCCCTTGCCCCCGCTGTGATTGCTAAGGTATTCCCCGGCCATGATGACAGCCGAAATACCCGAAATGGCACTCATGGAATGAACAAACGGATAGCAGTCGTATTCATCCATAATACGGTCGAAGGCAATAGCGGTGATCTTTTTATGCATCAGCTCCCTGACATATTCTTCTTTCAGATGGCTTTTATGAACACTGGAAATCACCATCTGGCTACCGGTGAGCATTTCAATTTCATCCGTTTCCAGCGGGGATACTTTCAGGATAATATCAGTTGAGAAAATTTTATTCCGTGTTTCGGTGATTAATCCCCCGCATTCGCTGTAGTCGGTATCGGTATACCGGGATCCTTCACCGGCTTTGGCTTCAATAAATACTTCATGGCCGTCGCTCACAAGCACTTCAACAGCTTCCGGTGTGAGGGGTATCCGCTGCTCAACCTGCTGGTTTTCCCTGGGAATGCCAATCACCAGCTTTTTATGTTTTTTACCTACGGAAAGCATTTCTTCCTGAGGCAGGATCCCTCCGTACATCAATGGATTACTCGACGGATCAGGTTTCTGTTTTACCATGCCAGCTGTATTTATTAACCATTATTCGTACCTAAATTAATACATATGGAGGATATAGTCAAATTAATTTATAAGCTGAATAATGGATGGACTCAGGATCAGACAATCGCCACAACAACACTTAATCCTTTAATGCTATGGTCACCCTCCTTGCATTATCCTTCATCACTGCAATATGTACCGCGATGAATTCCTCCGGAAGGATTTCTGCAGCCTTTTCAGCCCATTCGATGAAACACCAGGCATCACTGAAAAAATACTCTTCATAACCCAGGTCAAAAGCCTCTGAAATTGATTTGATGCGGTAGAAATCAAAATGGAAAACCAACTCACCGGAAGCGGTATGGTATTCGTTGACCAGTGCAAAAGAAGGGCTGGTAACCAGGTTTATGACCCCCAGCTGCCGGCATATGGCGCTGATAATAGTGGTTTTCCCGCTTCCCATGTCACCGGTGAATGCAAATTTCTTATGCCCTTTTGTGAGCTCCAGGAAGCGTTGGGATGCATGCGTTATTTGTTGCAGTGAAGGGATCTCAAGGGTATGCATATCCTCGGTACATCTGATTAGCGGGGTGTCATGACAGCCAGGGGCACCAGCATTTCCTCCATGGATATGCCGCCATGCTGGTAAGTATTCCTGTAATAATTCACGTAATAATTATAGTTGTTTGGATAGACGAAAAAATCATGCGCGAGGGAGAAGATATACTTTGAGCTGACATCGGCTTTTGGAAGATGGGCAATAAAAGGGTCTCCCAGTTCATATACTTCTTTAGGGTTATAATTCAGGTTTTTTCCCATTTTATAGCGCAGGTTGGCAGAGGTCTTCTTATCGCCGATGACTTTTACAGGATTGTTTACCCGTATGGAACCGTGATCGGTGGTAAAGATCACCGTCACGTTTTTTCCGGCCAGCAGCCGGATGAAATCAAACAGATGGGAATGCTGAAACCAGGATAGGACCAGTGACCGGTATGCCGAATCACTGCCGGCAAGCTCCCTGATCATATTCATCTCGGTGTTGGCATGAGAAAGCAGGTCAATGAAATTATAAACCACAACGACCAGGTCATAATTCAGCAGGTTATTAAAATTTTCCACAAGCTTTTTCCCGCTTTTAGCATGGATGATCTTATCATAATAAAGCCTGAATTTCTTTCCAAGCCTGTTGAGGTGTTTCTGCAACAGTTCCTCCTCGTTCATATTTTTGGCTCCTTCTTCATCATCGTTGAGCCAGAGATCAGGATTCAGGGACTGGATCTCCCGGGGCATAAGTCCGGCAAACATGGCATTCCGGGCATATTGCGTGGCCGTGGGCAGGATGCTGCAAAACAGTGAATCCTCACGCGCAATAAGATATTCGTTGATGACCGGGGTGATGACCCGCCATTGATCGAAGCGGAGATTGTCGATCAGGATAACAAAGACCTTCTGTCCAGCCTCTACAAGCGGAAAAACCTTCTCCTTAAAAACATTGTGTGATAGCAGGGGTTTGTCGGGGGTATTCTCTTTAAACCAGCCGGCATAGTTGTTGCGGATAAACCTGCTGAAACCTGCATCAGCCTCCGCTTTTTGCATCCTGAACACTTCCGTCATACCCTGGTCTTCTGACCGCTCAAACTCAAGTTCCCAGAAAACAAGCTTTTTATAGATCTCCTCCCATTCCGCGTAGGTAGTGGCGCTATTGATTTTCAGTCCGATGGCAGAAAACTCAGACTGATAGGCTGAAGTTGTCTCGCGGGTAATAAGCTTTTTGGTGTCAAGGTTCTTTTTAATGGAAAGCAATATCTGGTTGGGGTTAACAGGTTTGATAAGATAGTCGGCAATTTTTGCTCCCAGCGCAGCTTCCATTATATTTTCCTCTTCGCTTTTGGTGATCATGATAACCGGAAGGTTGGCGTTTAAGCCTTTAATTTTACCGAGGGTTTCTATGCCGCTCAGTCCCGGCATATTCTCATCGAGGAAAACAAGGTCAACATACCTGCTTTTCACCACTTCAATGGCATCCTGGCCATTGGTAGCCGTTTCCATTTCATATCCCTTCTCCTGCAGAAACATGATATGAGGCTTAAGCAGATCCATTTCATCATCCACCCACAATATTCTGATCTTTTTCATAGGGGATGGATTATTCATAATGTTCGGTATAGAATTTCAGATACCTCGCAGGGGATTTATCCTCAAGCAGGATCCTGAGGTTCCCGGCTGAAATGGATACAATTTCCAAGGATGGATTATCATAATCCCTGAGCACTTTTTCGTCTGCCCTCACACGCTCAATATACTGAGAGGCTTCTGTTCTGCCCCGGAAGGATTTTATCAGCAATAAACTTTGCTGCGTGCTGATCTCAACGGTTTCAACGGTGAGGTTTTCGCTGTCAAAATTATCCAGGTTAAAATTGATAAGATTAAATATCAGCTGATTATTATTTGACTTTTTGTTTACTACAAAGGCTACCCTGTGTTCGGAATTATCATCAACCTGATAAAGCTCTTCTGCCTTTGCCTTCTCTTCTTCTTCCAGTAATTCGGGGTGTTCTTTGTTCATATAGGTGATGATGTTCTGTGAGGCTTCTGACACTTCAGTTGCAGGGTATTTTGTAATAATTTCATTCAGCGCCTCACGGAATGTTTTGGCATCTGCGGTCTTCCCCAACGATAAAACACTGAGATACTCATACTGCGGGATCAGTGGATCAGCAGGGTAATTGGCAAGAGCATAGGCTGACCGTGTTATGACCTCAGGATAATTGCCCAGCTGAAACAGATCATAAGTCTCTTCATAGTGGCGGATAATGCGCTTTTCTTCAGCCTCGATTTCCTTAATGTAATCAGGGTTGGTCAGCATTTTAGCATATACACTTTCGGGAAATTCAGCGGTGATCTTTTGCTGGTTGCTGGACATCATAGACGGGTCGCCTTCTTCTTTGGCCATCGAGTAAAGGTTATAATATACGGCAAGCCTGTGCCCTGATAAAGGGTATCTTTTCAGCAGTTCACGAAAGGATTCTTTTGCCTTGCTGTTGTCTTTCAGTTCATTTCTGTAAATGACACCCATGTTATAAAGGGCATCTTCTGTTCGTTTGTGGGAGGCCTGCATCATAGAGTCGTTACGGGGAACGTTCCGGAGATAATATTCACGGGTTTTATTGCTGAGCTGTTTATCCTGCACAGCTTCTTCTGCTTCAGTTTCACCGCTTTCCGTTCCTGAGGCAAAGGCGGCTATGTTTTTATTCTGGCGCTGCCAGTGGTCTTCGAGTTTACGATTTCCCCATTTCAGCCTGAACTCTTTATAACCCATGTTCTTTGTTGCATCATTATAAAAATACCACTTTGCCTGTGAAGCCTGGTCAGTCGGTGACCGGTAGTTCTGGTCCGTCATCTCCTGGCCGAATTGTTCGTTCAGCAACCGGTCCTGCTCCTTTTGCCTTTCCAGCTCTTCCTGTTGGCGTACCCCTTCAATGATATTGTCAACAAAGGCAAACAATTCCTGATCGCTGAACGAAGCAAGCCGCTGGACACTGTCTTCCAGGGTGAAAGTATTGATTTCCGTGACCAGCCGGGTAAGATTCGCTGATTTGGCGCTGATCAGCTCATAGCCTTTAAATGAAGGATCGATCAATGTGACTGTGCTGTCGTAATAAGCCTGTGCATTAACATAATCAGGCAGGCTGTAATACAGGTCTGCCAGGGTAAGATACGACCGGGCTTTCTGGTCGGCATTCCGGGTATTGTAAAGCACAGAGTTTTTATACTGTTCGATAGCTTTCTCCCGTTTGCCTTCTTTGGCAGCAAGATCTCCAAGGGCATAATAGATCTGATCACGATATTCAAGGTTTTTATCATCCTTCAGCATTTTCAGCAGCTCCTGTTCAATTTCACCGGATGCGCCAAAACCCTGCTGATAGGTCAGTGCGCGGTTAATGCGCGCGTTGAAGGCCATGGTATAGGACGGGTTCATCCTGATGACCTGTCCGTAAAGGTCGGTTGCCTTTTTAAGATTTCCGGTTTTTTCGTACAATTGTGCCAGGATGAACGAATACCGGGTTTTATTGATTTTTGAAAGCTTATATTCCAGTGTTTTTTCGAGTGATTCAATGGATGATTTGTAATCGTTCTGCTTGAGATAGAAATCAGCAAAGGTTGCCTGCAGGTCTGCCGTAAGTTCTTTTGGAAAGTCATCCTTGTGGGAAAGAAAATTCAGGATTTCTTCGGAACTTTTGAACTGGGCGGTCTCGTTATAAGTTCTGGCAAGCCACAATTGCGCTTCATCCACCACAGGGTCATTTTTGAAATCATTAATAAGCAAACGAAAGGTTTCAGTTGCCAGACCAAAATCATGCTTGTGAAAATGGGCTTTGCCCATAAGCAGATAAGCATCATCGACGAAGTCGTTGAACTCTTTATGGTTAAAAAATTCCCGTTGTTTTGGACTGAGGTTTTTGGTATTCTTGACCTTGGGCTTAACGGTTATGGAGTGAAGGGATATAAGCTTGGATGTCTTTTTGATTGTCCTGTCCATGTCCGATGCGATCGCTTTGGCCATCTCGGGATCACCATAAAGGAAAACCGGCAGCACTTCAGTATAATCGTGCATATAGGTTTCTTCCATTTTTCTTATGGCCTTGTTGTAACTCTCATTGCCATTGAAAAGAACATTGTATTTGGCCGTCACGTTATGATAAAACCGCGTCACAGGGGTATTTTTCTGCGTACTGCAGGCGGCAACCATCACCAGCACGATTGTCATGACCATCATAATGTTGAACAGCGATCTTTTCATGGAATGATTTGCAGGCGGTTTATTGGTTTATTGGTTGATTGAGTTGATTTGAATCCCAGCATAATAAACACCAGGACATGTCAGTTTATTTTAGCAACGTAAAAATATTTATTATAAGAATAAGAAAAAACTGAATTATGAAAGAAAACCAATTCCCTGATGCTTCAACACTGTTTACAGCTTCCTGAAAGGCTTTAACGGATAAACCGGGAAATAAGCCTGAATTATTCAACGGTCACCAGTTCCTTTATTTCGGGTACATTTTTACGGACTGCCTGTTCGATGCCTGCTTTCAGGGTCATCAGGCTGAAGGGGCATCCGTCACAGGCACCCGTCAGGCGTACTTTGACAATAAGATCTTCAGTAAGGTCAATCAGTTCCACATCACCACCATCGGCATTAAGGTAAGGCCTGACGGATTCGATCGCCAAATGGATCTTTTGCATCAACTCTTTTTTACGGTTATTTTCCATTGCAGTATGTTTTTTCACTTCTATTTCCTGTAGTAATTCATATTTACCTTCTGGGTCGGTTGCTGTTCGGCATTTCGTCTTGTGACCTCTGTTACCAGCTTGTCAGCAATGGTTTTGAACGATTCACCGATAGCTTTCTTACCCAGCACGGCAGGCTCGCCGGCATCGCCGCTTTCCCGGATTCCTTGTATCAGCGGGATTTGTCCGAGAAAGGGGATATCATATTCGGCCGCCAGTTTTTTGCAGCCTTCTTTTCCGAAAATGTAATATCTGTTTTCAGGCAATTCCTCGGGCGTGAACCAGGCCATATTTTCAATAAGCCCGAGCACCGGAACCTGGATGGAAGGATTTCTGAACATGCTAATGCCTTTGATGACATCGGCAAGCGCAATATCCTGGGGCGTACTGACAATGACGGCACCGGTCACGGCAACACACTGCACCAGGGTGAGGTGTATATCGCTGGTCCCCGGGGGCAGGTCGACAAACAGGTAGTCGAGTTTACCCCAGTCGGAATCGCCCATCAATTGCTGAAAAGCATTGGAAGCCATGGGGCCGCGCCAAATGGCAGCATCGGATGGTTTTACAAATAATCCGATAGAAAGGATTTTGATCCCGTATTTTTCAAGGGGTATGATAATATCCTTTTCATTTTCTTTTTTGATCTGCGGCTGTTCGTTTTCCAATCCCAGCATTTTGGGCACCGAAGGGCCGAAAACATCCGCATCGAGCAGCCCCACATTGAATCCCGCACGGGCAAAAGCGACAGCCAGGTTAACGGCCACCGTAGATTTGCCTACGCCCCCCTTGCCGGATGCAATGGCTATGATATTCTTCACCCCTGAAAGCATAGGCCTTTCGGTCTTGCTGTCAGCATGGGCTTCACTTTGCAAATCTATTTCAACTTCAAGATCAGGATCAAGCTCTTCTTTCAGGATCTGCTTACAGGCTTTCTGAATGGATGTTTTCAACGGATCGTTGGAATGCCTGAAAAACAGGGTAAAACTCACTTTGCCGTTTTCAGTGTGCATCTCCTTTACCAGGCCCAGGGTAACAATATCTTTGCTAAAAGCAGGATGAATAACTTTTTTCAGGACTTCGACCACGCTGTTTTCGCTGTAATACATGCTGTTAGTGTTCACCGGGTTATGGTGTCAAAGATAGGGCTAAATTTATTATCTGTTATGTTTATTTAGATTAATTCTTTAGAAGGGTCCCAGAAAAGCTTGTTGAAATCCCTGACCTGGTCATCCACCACGATCACCCCTTCGCTTTCCAGTAATTCCTGCATCAGGGTGGGATACCTGAAATGATGCCTGCCGGTCAGCAGGCCATTGCGGTTAACCACGCGGTGGGCAGGGATAAAACCGGATTGCAGGTGGGATGCGTTCATGGCCCACCCCACAGTCCTAGCTGCCTGCGGCGATCCCAGGAAAGCGGCAATGGCGCCGTAGCTTGTCACGCGGCCGGGAGGAATGAGTTTGGTTACCGCATATACCTGGTCAAAGAAATCGGCATGCTCAGCGTTCCGGAAATTCTTCGATGTTTTTGTCATAGGGCAGGCGGAAACTGATATAATGAATGGCTAAACCCATGGTTATGAACTGGCTTTCATAATAGGTCCTGATCGAAAGTATGGGGTCGGCAAAGGCTGAGGCATACAGGTCCTCCGTATTCCTGACAATTTCAAGCTTGTTGTACTGCACGATATCCAGCGTGTAACGGTACAATACCTTATTGTCGGTTTTCAGGTGCACCGTGCCCTTGTCCTTAAGGAAATTCCGGTAGGTATTGAGAAATTTCGGCGCCGTAAGCCGCTTGCGTTTTTTTTCAAGCTGGGGATCAGGAAATGTCAGCCAGATCTCATCCACCTCTCCGGGGGCAAAAAAGGAGTTGATAAATTCAATGCGGGTCCGAAGGAAGCCTGCATTATGGGTGTTATTGAGCAGGGCGGTTTTCGCACCTTTCCAGATACGGGCTCCCTTGATGTCAACGCCGATAAAATTGGATTCCGGAAAAAGGCCGGCAAGGCCAACGGTATATTCCCCTTTCCCGCATCCCAGTTCGAGGATGAGCGGATGGTCAGCACCAAAAAAATTCCTGTTCCAGTTTCCCTTCAGCGGGTGATTAGTGCGGAAAGCTTCCTCAAAGGAAGGTTGTACAACATTCGGGAAAGTATTCATTTCAGCGAAACGTTCCAGCTTTCTTTTCACGATGCATTCACGGATAATGGATGATTACACGGCAACAGCAGGATCATGGCAGCAGGTCGATCTGCAGTCCGATATCGGATATGTTTTTCAGGTCATTGTCCCACAAGGCCTGCTGGATATCAAAAGAATAGATTCCGTGATGGGGAAATCTGACATTCATCTTAAACGGATGACGGCTGGTATAAACATCGGCTGCTCCCTTGCCGACCCATTTACCCTTTGGATCTGCAAGGATCAGCTCAAGGGTATCGCGAACCGTAGACCCCATGGGGGAGGTTGTGGTGATAAAAAGATACAGGTTGCTGTATTTATAGTTTGCATTGTTCCTCACCAGCAGGTATAAATTGTGGGAATGCCGGGTATCCGTTATGGATACATCAAAATGGATGATGTTGCCGGCATTCCATGTATTGCCCGGGATCTCGACATACTTATGATAAACTTTCCCATCGTCACAGGCATTGATCAGCAGGAGGGCAGCAATAAGTCCGGGGAAAAGCAGGTTTTTCATATTACCGGTGTTTTCGATGGTCTCTGTTCTTTCTTTTCTGGGTTTCAGGAGGCTTATCTTCAAAACGTGAAAGGCTTTCCTCATCCGCAGGCTGATGGTAATCAAGAATAGGGGCAATGGATACAGGTTGGATGCTTTCAAGCTTCTTTACTTTTTCACCCCTTTTATTCATGGCAATGATCTCATTCACTTTGTCCACCGAGAGGCAGGAGATTTCCGAAGGCATATCCTTTTGCATGGAATACCACATATGCCTTTTGAATACATCGGTCTTCTGATGGTAGGCAGGTCCCTGTTCTGTATGCAATATGATATCCGGGTCGGGGAAGTCCTTTTGGGCATCGATGTAAGCAGCCAGCTCGTAATTGAGACAGCATTTGAGCTTGCTGCACTGGCCGGCGAGCTTTTGCGGGTTGAGTGAGACTTCCTGGTAACGGGCGGCGTTGGTCGTTACCGACACAAAATTGGTGATCCAGGTGGAACAGCACAGCTCGCGCCCGCAGGAACCGATTCCTCCGATGCGGCCGGCTTCCTGCCGGGCCCCGATCTGTTTCATTTCTATCCTTACCTTGAAACGTTCGGCCAGTACTTTGATCAGTTCACGAAAATCAACCCTGTCATCGGCTATATAATAAAAAATGGCCTTGGTGCCATCGCCCTGATATTCCACATCTCCGATCTTCATCTCGAGTTTGAGCTCTTCGGCAATCTTACGCGACCTGATCATGGCGGCGTGTTCAAGCGCCATAGCTTCCATCCATTTTTCAATGTCTGCAGGCTTGGCCTTCCGGTATACCTTTTTGAATTCGGTGTTTTCGACCGATATGTTATTGCGTATCAATTGCCGTATTACCAATACCCCTGTCAGGGAAACAATTCCGATATCATGTCCCGGATTTGCCTCAACGGCGATGATATCCCCCCTTTTCAGCTTCAGGTTGTTGACATTTTTGAAGAATCCCTTGCGGGTGTTCTTAAACCGGACTTCCACGATGTCAACGTTCTGATAAGCTTCCCGTATATCGCTGAAGAAATCAAAAGTATCCAGCTTGTTGCACCCGGTATCCACACAGGCGGATGCTTCGGATGCATCTTTGATCATTTTACGGCAACCCCTTCCGTTATATCCTACTATAGCATTCATTGTCATTTATTGATAGATAACCTGCCCCGCTGTCCTTCAGAATCATTAAATCACTTGATCGTAAGGATTTTCGTGCAATCCGGCCGGACAGGAAAAATGCAAATTTAATTATTTTTATGAAACGGGATCAGGGAATTGAAAAACACCGGGGAATCCAGATTAAAAAATAGTTTACGATAATGATTTGGATAATGGAAGTTTTGCTAATGCGGGGAGGTTCCAGATCTTCGCATATAATCTCTTGTAAGCTTGTTAATTTGAGCAGCTTCGTAAGGAATGACATCAAGGATTGCCGTTGTTCCTGTAATTATTGCCTTAACAGCCTTCCCGCCTTCAGTAACAGATCAAGCAGTATGATCTTGCTGTTTCCGTTGCGTTCGATATCATAGGCTGCTTTGTTGAATTCCTCTGTCAGCTGAACCATATTATTGCCCCGGATAAACCTCGAAAACTTCACGGAGAACTCCGCTTCGGCCTGGTTCATATAATTCAGACTGCTGTCGTTAAAACGAACCATGGTATTTTCACGGATCAGCCTGAGGGAATATTCGAGAAAGGCTTTTTGCTTTTCGCGGGTGAGGGAATTCAATGCATCGATCGTCTTAAGGCCCGACTCAAAGTTATTATTGTAACCCGCCAGCATGAATTCGCGAAAGGTTGACAACGGCGTGCCATCATCCTCGTTATCACTGATTAGCTCAAGGGCCCTGGCATAATTGCCCATGGCCAGGCGGGCCATGCTGCCAGACCTCGGTTCTTCAATACCATGCTTTGATTGCAGGGCCTCCTGCAGATCTTCATCGGCAATAAGGGGTACTTTAACCGGGAAGCACCTCGACCGTATGGTGGAAAGCAGTATATCGGGATTTTCGGTGATCAGCAGGAATACCGTCATCTCAGGCGGTTCCTCCAGCAATTTCAGCAATTTGTTCGAGGCCACATCATGCATCTTCTCCGCCATCCAAATGACAGCAATTTTATAATCCGATTCATAAGGCTTGAAAGAGAGCTTTTTTGTAATGGCATCACTTTCCTTTTCTTTGATCAGCCCCTGCTTGTTCTCCAGTTCGATAAAGGAATACCAGTCATTCAGCCGGGCATAGGGCTGCTGTGATATAAAGCTTCTCCATTCAGCCAGAAAATCATCACAGGCAGGATCATCTTTCTTGGAACTGGTGGTATTGACCGGGAAAAGGAAGTGCAGGTCGGGATGGACCAGCTTGCCGTATTTGAGACAGCTGGGGCATTTGCCGCAGGATTCCTCATTTTTTTCACCGGTGCAGGAAATGTATTGCGCATAGGCAATGGCCAGGGGAAGTGCGCCGGCACCTTCGGGACCGAAGAACATCTGGGCATGGCTTATCCTGCCATCCTTTACCGATTGCATGAGCCTCTTTTTCAAGGCTGCCTGGCCGATGATCTCACTGAAAAACATAGGGATCAAAGGTAAATAAAATAACTTTTTTATCTTTGTTACTCCATTAAACAAAATTCTATTAACATGCAAACAATCGATAAATACAGCTTTAAAGGGAAGCGGGCCATCGTCCGTGTGGATTTCAACGTGCCGCTCAACAAGCAGACATTTGAAGTAACCGATGATACCCGCATCAGGGGAGCCCTTCCAACCATTAAAAAGATCCTAGCTGATGGTGGTTCAGCCATCCTGATGTCACATCTGGGAAGGCCTGATGGCAAGGTACAGGATAAGTATTCACTAAAACATGTCGTATCCGCCGTTGAAAAAGTAACAGGTAAACCCGTGAAATTCGCAGGCGACTGCATGGGGGAAACGGCTAAAAAGATGGCTGCAGAGCTGAAACCCGGCGAAGTCATGCTGCTGGAAAACCTTCGCTTTTATGAGGAAGAGGAAGGCAAGCCATATTCCCTTGCCGAAGACGCCAGTGAAGAACAGAAGAAGGCTGCCAAAGCCAAAGTGAAGGAAAGCCAGAAAAACTTTGTGAATCAACTGGCCGGCTATGCCGACTGTTATGTAAATGATGCCTTTGGTACGGCTCACCGGGCACATGCCTCAACGGCTCTGATCGCTGCCCATTTTCCCGAAAACAGCATGTTCGGTTTCCTCATTGAAAGCGAGCTGAAGGCTATGGATAAGGTATTGCAGGCTTCCGAAAAGCCTTTCACGGCTATCATGGGCGGAGCAAAAGTATCCGATAAAATAATGATCATTGAAAATCTGCTGAACCGAGTTCAAAACCTCATCATTGGCGGAGGTATGACCTATACCTTCATCAAGGCTCAGGGAGGAAAAATAGGGAAATCATTGTGTGAAGAAGATAAGCTTGATCTGGCCCTTGAAATACTGAAAAAGGCAAAGGAAAAAGGAGTGAATGTTTACCTTCCGGTGGATGCTATCAATGCCGATGCTTTTGATGCCAATGCAAATACCGGTGTGTCAAAGATCGATCAGACACCCGATGGCTGGATGGGACTCGATATCGGTGAAGAGACCATTAAGAATTTCAGTACAGTCATTGAAAATTCAAAGACCATCCTGTGGAACGGACCGATGGGTGTTTTTGAGATGGACAAATTTGCCAAAGGCACCTCAGCCATTGCCCAGGCTATTGCCCGTGCAACGGCAAAAGGCGCTTTCAGCCTCATCGGCGGCGGTGATTCGGTGGCAGCCATCAACAAGAACAAGCTGGCCGATAAGGTAAGCTATGTTTCCACTGGTGGCGGCGCCATGCTCGAATACATGGAAGGCAAGGAACTGCCGGGTATCAAGACAATCCGCGGATAGTTCCTGCCATCATTTTCGTTAAAAGCCCGTTTAAGCCGAACATAATGCTTATCCGGGCTTTTTTTTAAAGGGACAAGCAAAAGAAGTGGCTGGAGGCAGTGGCTGGAGGCAGTTGCTCTCCGGATCTGTGAATAAATCCCAAATATGTTGTTCATTTGTTATTCGCGTATTACTTTTACCATTTGACGCTGCGGAATATTCCGGCGCCACCTTAAACAAACGAAAATACCATGGATCAAAAGATCGCCATCCTGGGTGCCGGTAACCTGGGTACTTCACTGGCCAAAGGATTGCTGGCCTCAAAGCAATACCACATCGCCGATATGATACTGACGGATAAGCGGGGACACCGGATAACCTATCTCACGGAAAAAGGCTTCACGGTGACCGATAATAATGCCGAGGCAGTAAAGCAGGCACAGGTTATCGTGATGTCCATTAAACCCCAGCAGTTTGAAAGCCTGGCGCAGGAGATAAAAGACCACATCCGGCCTCAACACATTGTATTATCCACCATCACCGGAGTTACCCTGAAGGAAATCGAATCGGAGCTGGGAAAGGTGCCCATCTTCAGGATCATGCCCAATACCGCCCTGGCGATCTGTGAATCGATGACCTGCATTGCATCCAAAAACGCCCATACCGATCAGCAGGAGACGATACTATCGATGTTCAACAAAATGGGAAATACCCTGGAGATATCCGAAGACATGATGGCCGCGGCAACCGTCGTCGGTGCCTGCGGTATAGCTTTTGCCCTGCGTTTCATGCGGGCCATGTCCCAGGGCGGCATTGAAATAGGCTTTAATTCCGAGATGTCCCAGCTCATCACCGCCCAGACGGTCAAAGGTGCCGCCAGGCTGATCCTGGAGACCAACAATCATCCCGAACGTGAGATCGACAAGGTAACCACGCCCCAGGGCATAACCATTTCAGGACTGAATGAGATGGAACACCAGGGCCTGAGCTCGGCCGTGATAAGGGGATTGATCACTTCCTATACAAAACTTGAACACCTGATGGAAAAAAAGTCACCCCCGGACAGGGAATAAAAGAGGAAAATATCCTAAATGATACTAATTTTGTCACTTCTATTAAATCATCCATGATAAGCATTGAAAATTTCCCGGAATACCTGTTACAGCAATACAACAATTTCAGGAAGGAAGTTCCGTCCATGACCAAAGCCCACAGGTTTATCGATAATATGACCTATTTCCTGTTCCCGTTTAAAATTGACAAAAAATGTACGCTGCCCCATATTGAACTCAATATGGCCCAGTTACAGATTGATCTGCGGGATATTCTCACCCCGCTGGAGCCAGTGCTGGAAGAATCTCCCAATATCCTGACGCAAAAGTTTTTTGCTATCGTCCCTTCCATATATGAAAGCCTGGTGCAGGATGCAAAGCTGTTTGTTGATTTTGATCCTGCTGCCCGGTCGGTGGAAAGTGTTATTTTGTATTATCCCGGATTTTACGCCATATCGGTTTACCGTCTTTCGCACGAACTCTTTAAGCTGAAGATACCCTATCTGCCGCGCATGATCTCCGAATATGCGCACAGCAAAACGGGCATTGACATTCATCCCGGAGCTGATATCGGCAGTCATTTCTTCATCGACCATGGTACCGGTATTGTGATCGGTGAGACCACCATCATCGGCAATAATGTTAAAATCTACCAGGGAGTGACATTGGGTGCCCTGAGCGTGGCTAAAAGTATGAAAGGCAAGAAAAGGCATCCTACCCTCGAGGACAATGTCATTGTGTATTCGGGCAGCACCATCCTGGGAGGTGATACGGTGATAGGACATGATACGGTGGTAGGTGGCAATGTCTGGCTTACCAAAAGCGTTGCCGCCAATTCCGTGGTTTATCACGAAAGCCAGGTCATTATAAGAGACAGCAAGAATTTCAAGGAACCCATTAATTTTGTCATTTAATCCTATGAAAGCAGCGAATATCCTGGAGACCATCGGCAATACTCCTCACGTAAGGATCAACCACCTGTTTCCCCCAACCCATGAAGTCTGGTTAAAACTGGAAAGGTTCAACCCCGGCGGGAGCATCAAAGACCGCATTGCCCTGTCAATGATCGGGGATGCTGAAAAGAAAGGTATCCTGAAACCCGGTTCGGTGATCGTGGAGCCTACTTCAGGCAATACCGGTATCGGATTGGCCATGGTGGCAGCCGTAAAGAAATACAGGCTCATCCTGGTAATGCCCGAATCATTCTCAGTGGAACGGCGAAAGATCATGGCCGCCTATGGCGCTGAATTTGCCCTCACACCCCGTGAAAAGGGAATGAAAGGAGCCATTGAAAAAGCGCATGAAATTGCTGCATCCGATCCGAATGCCTGGGTTCCCAATCAGTTTGACAATGAAGCCAATATTGAAGTTCACCGCGACACCACGGCCCGGGAGATCCTGAATGACTTTCCCGAAGGGATTGATTACCTGATTACCGGTGTGGGTACCGGTGGTCATATCACGGGGATTGCGGAAGTACTTAAGCCTGAATTCCCGAAACTAAGGGTATTTGCCGTGGAACCCGAACTGTCACCGGTCATCAGTGGCGGACAGCCCGGCCCTCATCCGCTGCAGGGCATCGGGGCGGGCTTTATTCCCAAAAATCTTCACATGGAAGTCCTTGACGGCGTAATAAAAGTCTCAAAAGAAGAGGCTTTTGCTTATGCACAAAGGATTGCAAAAGAAGAAGGAATCTTTGTCGGGATTTCTTCGGGTGCTGCATTGGCGGCAGTGGCCAAAAAACTTCCAGATATCCCAAACGGCTCCAGGATACTGGCATTTAATTATGACACCGGCGAACGGTACCTGTCGGTGGAAGGATTGTTCTGAGGTATTATCATACACCGTTAAAAAAATTGCAGATCAGTTCCGGATAATGGTTGTTTAATTTTTTTTTGTATCTTTATTAAGATATGAAAAATTGAATAGCGACCGAATATGAACAATCCCGCAACATTGTTATATGTAGACGATGAGCCGCTGAACCTGCAGCTTTTTGCATTCAATTTCAAACATAAGTTTGATGTTAAGACTGCTGAATCGGGTAGTGACGGGCTTGAGATACTCAGATCCGATCCCAATGTATCGGTCATTATCAGCGACATGAAGATGCCCGGTATGAATGGGATTGAATTCATCCAGAAAGCAAAAGAGCATTCACCCGGCATCATTTGTTTTATACTTACCGGATTTGACATCAACGACGAAATATTATTTGCGCTGAGGGAAAAGCTCATACAGAAATATTTCAGAAAGCCTTTCAGTATGAATGAGATCGAAACGGCCATAATGGAAGAACTGCAGTAAAAAAAAATCCAAAGCCCACCGTAGATCGTCTTGTTTATTTCATTGTAAATTTGTTATTGAGATTGATTTTGTTTTTACTGGCAGCGTTTTCAGCAATATTTCATTTAAGTATTATGAAACTCAATTTCCATAATCACCGATTACCCATTACCGATCACCGCTTACCTTCTTCTCCTGCCCCTTCTTTCACTCCCTGCTATTGCTTACAAACGCCACCCTCCTGCTGTCCGGCGACCAGCTGGGCACATTGATGGTCCCCTGACCTCCGTAAAGGTAGGCAATGATCCTGGGCTTTCCGCCGCCTGCAGGCATCAACCGCAGGTATACCGGTTTGTAATAAGGATGTTGGCCGGGATCAACTTCCTTACTGTATGACAGGAATATGATCCATTTTCCGTCCGGTGATATATGGGGAAACCAGTCGTTATATCCGTCAGCAGTTATCTGTTCCTGTTGGCTTCCATCGGGTTTCATGCGCCAGATCTGCATCATCCCGGTGCGGTTTGAGTTGAAATATATGAATTGGCCGTCGGGACTGTATTCCGAGCCGTCATCAAGCCCCCGGGCATCCGTCAGCCGGATCTCCTTTTTCTGCTTTATGGGTATTTGATAGATGTCGTATTGATCGTTTCTGGCGCCGGTGAACAACAGGTATTTGCCATCGGATGACCAGCCATGGAGGTAGGAAGGCCCCAGTTTTGTTATGCGCTTTGGTTTAGCACTGCCTTCCACGGGTAATACATAAATGATGGATTGATCGTTATCTTTTTTGCTGTGGTGGCTGATCCCGATCATCTTCCCGTCAAAGGACAGCACATGATCATTATTGTTGGCGGTGGCAAAGCCTGTGTTGATAACGGCTGCCGTGTCTGCCTCCAGTTCGTAACGGTACAGCAGGCCGCCGGCATTGTAAATAATGCTTTTTCCGTCCGTTGTCCAGTTTGGCGCCTGTATGGCATCCGGGGTGCTGAAAATGATTTTCCGCCATCCGCTTTCGATATCCAGTATTTCCAGGTTGCTGCCGATATAGTCGCGGTAAGGTACAAATCCTTCCGGTGCAGGCAGGGTGATCCGTACATTACGGAAAACAGCTTTTTCCAGCACTTCTGCATTATGGGAACATACAAACAGTCCGGCAAACACTTCGTCAGGAAGGAAATCACCGGTTATCTGCGTGGTTATAAAAGGCTCTCCAAAAGCGGCAACCGACATGATATAAATACTCCCTTTCCTCTCCAGCTGAACAACAACAGGTCCGGCAGCTGCCGACCGTATTTCCTCCGTAGGGCCTCCATTGGTTTTGCGATATTGCAGCGAGGTCAGTCCGTCACCATGAACAACGGCACTGACATGGGCTGAACAGGTATCCGGGCTTTTCCGTATCATCCATCCGATCTTCCGGTGCGGGTCAACACCTTTACCCAGGAATTCAACATGGGCTGTAAGGATAAAATCCCCTTTTATTTTTTTCCACAAAAAGTGGAACTCATCACGGTCGAACCATATATTTTTCCCGGAACCCGCAATCAGATATTCCTGGTCTTCAGGATCAAAAACGGCCGCACCCTGTTGATGGACATTTCCTATATCTGCATGGTTATCAAATATTCCCATTGATATATTCTGTGCAAAGCTTGTCCTTGTCATGATCAGGCAAAAAATGAAGGTTAAAAATCTAATTTTGCTGAAGCTGTTTAATAAAATGTTCCACATGATCAGTAGATTAAAAGGTCATTGGATCAGGGGAAAAAAATTCCGGTGCTACACCCTTGTCACCCCTCCTGTCAGGGCAAATTTCATGACTTCACCGGGAGGCAGGTTGATCGGGGTAATGTGCTCCTTGGGAACGATAAACATCTCACCCGACCAGTTGTAGGAGTGGGGGAAGAGCACGGCTACCATGTCCTTTAACCCCAGGTCTGACAGATCATCGGCAGTGATGAAGCCAACTTTATGGAGTTCCGATACCATGTTCACCTTCACCAGCACAGGACGCGTGAATTTTTTCTTTTCTCCCACGAAAGCATTGAAGAAATCGGTGAGCGCAGAATAGAGCATCTTGACGATGGGCGCCTTTTCAAATATTTTATTGACAAACCTGCCGATGGGCTCGAATAAAATTGACTGGCCGATCCAGCCCAGCAGGGCTATGACGGTAAAGGTGATGACCAGTCCGATACCGGGAATATTGATGTTGAAGATTGCATTGAAATAACTGCGCACCGGGCCGTCGATTTTATTGAATATCCAATAGAGGATAAAAATGGTGATACCGGCAGGAGCGACCAGCAACATGCCCTGAAGGAAGAAACGGAAGATCTTTTTCATGAGAAGTCTGGATTTATTCATGGCTTTTTCAGTATTTTGATCGTTTATCATTTATAGCAATTGTTTTAATTCATTTTTTAATTTCATTGTCAGCCCTGCAACAACCAGCCGGTAAGAATCTGTAATCATCTCCCTGATCAGCTTTTCCGGTAAAGAACCATTCAGCTGCACGGTATTCCAATGTTTTTTATTCATGTGATACCCGGGCAGGATGGAAGTATAAGCCTCCCGCAGTGCAATGGCTTTCTCAGGGTCGCATTTCAGGTTTACCGAAGGTTCTCCGTCAAGGTTAACAAGAGCAAACATGCGGCCCATGACCTTAAAGACGAGGGTATCATCACCGAAAGGAAAACTTTCAGTGGCCCATTTTTTTGAAAGACAATATTCACGTAAATTTTCGATGTCCATGGGGAAAGAACCAAGATAGTGACAAGCCTGCCTGCCGGCAGGCAGGTGACGAGCGACGAGTAATGCAAGAATCAAGAATCAAGATTTACAGATTAGTCAAATGCTAAATTCCTAAATAGCCAAGCCCTAAATTGCTAAACAGCTAAACCGCTAAACTCCAAATCAATAAATCAACAAACCTGCCTGGCAAGCAGGTCAACAAATCAATAAATACTGTCCTCAAAGATAGCACACGCATCTGAACTTAACACATGAACCGGCCGGCAAATTCAGAATACATCCTTAATGTGGTCAACGGACTGGTAGCCCTGCCTTAAAATGATGGAAATTACGTCGAAACGGATATTGATATCAAGTTTTCTGAAGGCGACAAATGCCTGGGCGGCAAGCGACAGGAATTGCTGTTTTCTGTAATCAACTGCCTCTTCGGGAGCTCCAAACCATTCACTGCTGCGGGTTTTAACCTCAATGAAAACCAGGTCCGGGCCGTCCCTGGCAATGATATCCACCTCTTTATGGTGAAACCGCCAGTTTCTTTCCACCAGGATATAGCCTTTTTTCAACAGGTATTGAACGGCTATATCCTCACCCTTTTTGCCAAGGATTGAACGGGCATTCATCCTGTATAAAGCAGTAATTTAAGGTTGTTATGATTAAAAAATCAGCTTGCACTTATCGGTCCTGACCTGCAGGGTTACATCCCGCCCCAGGATCAGGGCCATATTAGGCCGTTTATGTCCGGCAGGGAAACCAAACATTACCGGGTAATCATATTTCTCAACAGCTTCGTAAATGACATCGTAAGCGGTCTTCCGGAATCCGGAAACAGAGACCTTCATACCCGTCATGCCGCCGACAATAAGTCCTTTCAGTGTTTTCAGCTTGCCGCCGGTCTTCAGGTTCATGATCATGCGGTCGATATGGTACAGGTATTCACCAATATCCTCGATAAAGAGTATCTTACCGGCGGTGTCAATGTCAAACTTTGTACCGCGCATGCTGTACAGCACTGACAAATTGCCCCCGACCAGTGTTCCGGAGGCCTCTCCCATGCGGTTTTGCCGCACGGGTTTCACCGTATATCCGTTGAGTTTTCCAAATATTGCCTTTTTCAGGGATTCCAGTGAAGAAAGGTCTTTCTTTCCCGACTTGATGTGCCGGGGCATAATGGCGTGCAGGCTTTCGGTGTTCAGCATTTTCTGTATCATGGTATGCAGTACCGTTACGTCGCTGCAACCGATAATCCATTTTGGATTTTCCTTAAAACGGGAAAAATCAAGTTTGTCGGCAATGCGGATGGAACCGTACCCGCCACGGGCGCACAGGACAGCTTTTACAGCAGGATCATCAAGCATCTGCTGAAAATCGGATGCCCGCTGTTCATCATTCCCTGCAAATGAATTTTTCCGGCGGTAGAGATTTTTACCCAACACGGCATTCAGTCCCCAGCTGTCGAGTATCGCCAGAAACTGTTCAAGCTCTTCCGCTTTAACATAGCTTGCGGGGGCAACAAGGCCTACAGTATCGCCTTTTTTAAGCCAGGGAGGGGTTATCATAACGCATGAATTAATTATTACAGATTGCCAATTATAAAATTACCATAAAAAATCATTTTAATTTATACCACCAAAGCACGAAAGCACAAAAGAATATAATACTGATTGACAATAATATAAGCTGGCATTTATTTTAGTGTTTTGGTGTTTTGGTGGTGTGTTGGTTTTATTCTTAATTTTCGTGGTGGAATCAGATATGCCTGATTTAAATATCTTTGCCAAGTTAATAAAAGTTGGAATTATTTTATCAAGATGTCTAAAAACTACAAGCGTCATTTAATTACTGCGGCATTGCCGTATGCAAATGGTCCCGTTCATATAGGTCACCTGGCCGGCGTGTATGTACCCGCTGATATTTATGTCCGTTACCTTCGGCTGAAAGGCGAGGATGTGATCTTCATCTGCGGTTCGGATGAACACGGGGTGCCGATCACCATTAAGGCACGGCAGGAAAAAGTGAGTCCCCAGGTTATCGTGGACAAATACCATGCCCTGATAAAAAAGTCATTTGAGGATTTTGGGATATCCTTCAGCATATACTCCCGCACAACGTCGAAGGTACATTATCAGACGGCTTCCGATTTTTTCAGCACCCTGTATGAGCGGGGTGAGTTCATCGAAAAAACTACCAGCCAGTATTATGATGAAGAGGTGAAGCAATTCCTGGCCGACCGGTATATCACCGGCACCTGTCCTCATTGCGGTAATAATTCAGCTTACGGGGATCAGTGTGAACAATGCGGTACCTCGCTGAATGCCACTGACCTGATCAATCCCCGTTCGACGCTGAGCGGAAGCAAGCCTGTGATGAAAGATACCTTTCACTGGTTTCTGCCCCTGGATAAACATGAAAAGGAACTGAGAAAGTGGATACTGGAAGATAACAAGGATTGGAAATCCAATGTATACGGACAATGCAAATCATGGCTGGATGCGGGATTGCAGCCCCGCGCCGTCAGCCGTGACCTCGACTGGGGAATCCCGGTACCCGTTAAAGGAGCAGCGGGAAAGGTATTGTACGTTTGGTTTGACGCCCCTATTGGCTATATTTCAGCCACCCGGGAGTTGTTGCCTGATGACTGGGAGAAATACTGGAAAAGCAAGGATACCCGCCTGATCCATTTCATCGGAAAGGACAATATCGTATTTCACTGTATCATTTTCCCGGTAATGCTTAAGGTTCACGGGGAGTATATACTTCCGGACAATGTGCCGGCCAATGAATTTCTCAATCTCGAAGGAGATAAGATATCAACCTCCCGCAACTGGGCGGTATGGCTTCATGAATACCTGGATGAGTTCAAAGACAAACAGGACGTGCTCCGCTATGTGCTTTGCGCCACCATGCCGGAGGCTAAGGATAATGATTTCACTTGGAAGGACTTCCAGTCCCGCAATAATAATGAGCTGGTGGCCATCCTGGGAAATTTCGTCAACCGCACCCTGGTGCTGACGCAGAAATATTTTGACGGCCGTGTGCCTGAACAGGGTACGCTGAATGACTCCGACCGTAAGACCCTGAAAGAGATCGGCAGGATCAAACAGGCGGTTGAGGATAACCTTGACAACTTCCGTTTCAGGGAAGCCCTTAAGTCAGGGATGGACCTGGCCCGGCTGGGCAATAAATACCTTGCCGATACCGAGCCTTGGAAGCTGATCAAAACCGACGAGGAACGGGTAAAGACCATTCTTCATGTTTCGCTTCAGATAACCGCCAACCTGGCTATCATCATGGAACCTTTCCTTCCTTTCACCACGGCACGACTGGCATCTTACCTGAACATAAAAAAACTGAGCTGGAATGATGGAGGAAGCACCACCTTGCTTAAGGCAGGAGATGCTCTGAAAGAACCGGGTTTACTGTTTGAGAAAATTGAGGATGATGCCATTGAGAAGCAGTTGCTGAAACTGCAAAAAAGCAGGGAAAGCAAAGCGGGATCGAAGCCTTTGGCAAAACCGCAAAAGCCGGCTGTCAGCTACGACAATTTTTCAACCATGGACATACGGACAGCAACCGTGCTGGAAGCTGTGAAGGTGCCAAAAACCGACAAGCTGATGCAGCTAACACTTAACACAGGCATTGATGAGCGTACTGTTGTTTCAGGCATTGCAGGATATTTCAAGCCCGAAGACCTGATAGGCAAACAGGTCTGCCTGCTGGCTAATCTGGAACCCAGGATGATCAAGGGCATCACTTCACATGGGATGATCCTGCTGGCTGAGGATGCTGACGGAAGGCTGGTGCTGGTAACCCCAACCGAAGGTGTTGGCAATGGTTCGGAGGTGAAATAAAGGGGAGGTTGGGAGGGGCTTTCTATCTTCTCATCACCCAAAGCGGCAGATTCAATTCCCGGCTTAGTTTCCGCATTTCCACTACCGCTGTCTCCTTTGAATCGTATGCCTGCAGAGCAACATAGAAGAAGTCATCATTTTTCCTGATGATTTGGGGGCTGTATCCTTTTTTCTCCAGCTGGCTTTTTTGACGGTCAGCATTGCTTGGGATCAGAAAGCTGCCGGCGATGATATGAAATTCACCGGGGCTGACTACTGCAGGAAGGGTAGCCGGGGGCTCTGTTATCGCATTCTTTTCAGTTGAAGCGATGGGTTGAATGGGTTCAGTTTTATTTGGCTCCTCGTAATAAAGTGCTTTTTCTTTGGATGATGTTTTGGCCAATTGCTGGTCGACTTCCTTGGCCAGCGTGTCTTCATCCGGAATTACCTGCTGGCCGAAAACAATTTTATCCGGGTTATCCTCGTGGAGCATAACGACCGGCTCGGCGCGTACGAAAAGGGGTTTAAGATACCTGTCGAAAAAACCCGTAAAATAAACCGTACCGGCACCCAGTATAATGAGGGCAGCGATAACGGCAGCCAGGGGGATCTTCACCCGTTTTTTGATGACAGGCTGTACTACCGGCGGAGGTAGGGTACGCCTGTACGTTTCCTGAGGTTTGGCGGACAATGGCACTTCAACCTCCGGCAATCCGAAGGACTGGATCCGGTAGTTCTGGCCGGAAAGAGCCTTAAAAGTCAAATTCCCGGTGCTGTCTTTCACAATCGAGCCTACCTCATCGATCAATGCAGAGCCTTTTTCCTGAAGATCTTTTTTCAGGCCTTCAATAAATTCATCTACAACCAGCCGTGCCTCTTCTTCAGGCAAGTTATTTTTCCTGGCCACACGCGATATGAGCAGACCGTTATCCGTAATCATACGGCTGTCAAACCTGATTTCCATGGAAGGAGGTTCGAAAACATTGGAATTTTTCCTGATCTCAGCCTGATGGTATTTTGTAACAAAGCCTCCCAGGCCGGGAAGTATAAGCCCTTCGTTCAACAGTATCAGGTCTTTTATGTCTGCGGCAATATTCACGACAGCTTAAAATCGGGGTTTAAATATACAATCAACAAATGTAATAAAATCTTAAGCAGAACAATATTTTAAACTGCCATCTTAATTTTTATCAACGTTCCATCATGCTGATATTTTCAATATCCTTTTCCTTTCATTATCTTCGCAACGTTTTACGGGGCAGTCCCGGGAACATAGCAATAGGCTAACGCAAAGAATATGAATAAGATCCATATGGTTGACCTGAAAGGTCAGTACCATAAAATCAAACCCGAAATCGACAATGCCATTCAGCGGATTATTGATGCAACATCTTTCGTCAAGGGCCCTGAGGTTAAAGATTTTGAAAAAGAGCTGGCGCTGTACCTGGGTGTCCGCCATGTAATTGCCTGTGCCAACGGAACGGATGCGCTACAGGTTGCCCTTATGGCACTGGACCTGAAGCCGGGGGATGAGGTGATCACGCCCGATTTTACCTTTATCGCAACGGTGGAGGTAATTGCTCTGCTGGGACTGAAGCCTGTTATTGTGGATGTCAACCCCGGTGATTACACCATCGATATGGAAGCGCTAAAAAAGGCGATCAGTCCGAGGACGCGGGCTGTTATTCCGGTGCACCTGTTTGGCCAGTGTTCCAACATGGAAGAAATCATGGCCCTGGCCAGGGAAAACCATTTGCATGTAATTGAGGACAATGCGCAGGCCATCGGATCCGATTACCGGTTCAGCGATGGCGCTGTAAAAAAGGCGGGTACCATGGGGGATATAGGCTGCACATCTTTTTTCCCGTCAAAAAATCTGGGTTGCTTTGGTGACGGGGGCGCGCTGTTCACCGACAATGATGTGCTGGCCGATAAGCTTTCTACCATCATTAACCATGGCATGAAGGTGCGGTATTATCATGATATGATAGGTGTCAATTCCCGACTCGATACCCTGCAGGCCGCCATCCTCCGTGTCAAGCTCAATCATCTCGACGATTACATAAAGGCAAGGCAGAAAGCCGCCGTCTTTTACGACAATGCATTTACCGGGCTGAATGAGTTGATCATCCCGGCCAGGAATCCTTTCAGCACGCATGTTTTTCACCAGTATACGATCCGCCTGCGCAGTTTAAGCCGTGATAATTTGAGAGAATACCTCGATTCAAAAGGGATCCCGGCCATGATTTATTATCCTGTTCCCCTGCACCGGCAAAAGGCCTTTCAGTACCTGGGCCTGCAGAACAAGGATTTTCCGGTGACCGAAGACCTGTGCCGCACGGTTTTATCACTGCCCATGCACACCGAGCTCGAGGATGAGCAGCTGGAATATATAATTTCTCAGGTAAAAAGTTTTATCAATACCCATTAAGCCATATGGAAAATCATTATTTCGCCCATGAGACAGCCGTTATTGATGAGGGATGTAAGATTGGCAAGGATACCAAAATATGGCATTTCACACATGTTATGCCGGATTGTGTCATCGGTGACCACTGCAATCTGGGACAAAACGTTGTGGTGATGCCCGGCGTTGTCCTGGGAAATAATGTGAAGGTTCAGAACAACGTGTCCATCTATACCGGTGTCATTTGTGAAGATGATGTTTTTCTGGGGCCTTCCATGGTTTTTACCAATGTCATCAATCCACGCAGTGCTGTTAACCGGAAGGAACAGTATAAGAAAACCCTGGTGGAGAAAGGGGCTACCATTGGCGCCAATGCCACCATTGTCTGCGGCATTACAATCGGGCAGTTTGCCTTTATTGGCGCCGGGGCCGTCGTTACCAAAAATGTAGCGCCCTATTCACTGGTAGTCGGAAATCCTGCGCGCCATACGGGTTGGATGAGCGAATACGGACACCGGCTGAGTTTTAATGAAAATGGAATAGCCGTTTGTCCTGAAAGCGGTGACAAATACAAATTGGATCAGGACAGGCTGGCCAGGATATAAAAGCATTATAACAATACAATGAAACCAATCATTTTAGTAACAGGGGGAACAGGTTATATTGGCTCTCACACAACGGTAGAGCTTATCCAGGATGGTTATCAGGTAGTCATCGTGGATAACCTTTCCAATTCAAGGCTTGAAGTGCTGGATGGAATTGAATCTATAACCGGCGTAAGGCCAAATTTTGAGAACTTCGATCTCTGTGACCTTGACCGGCTGAGGCAATGCTGCAAAAAATACCCCGGGATGCAGGCCATCATTCATTTTGCAGCCCTGAAGGCGGTAGGGGAATCGGTTGAGAAACCCCTGGATTATTACCATAATAATTTTGAATCACTGATCAACCTGTTGCGGATCATGTGGGAATTTGCCATACCGAACCTGGTTTTTTCATCCTCCTGTACGGTTTACGGACAGCCTGATAAACTGCCTGTCACCGAAGATTCACCCATTAAAAATTCCAGCTCACCCTATGGCAACACCAAGCAGGTTTCGGAGGAGATCATTCAGGATGCCATACAAGCCAACGCAACGATCAAAGCGATATCCCTGCGATATTTTAATCCGGTTGGTGCCCATCCCTCGGCCCGTATCGGTGAACTGCCGTTGGGAGTTCCTCTCAACCTGGTCCCTTATCTGACACAGACAGTGATTGGCAAACGGCCGGAACTGAGGGTTTTCGGAAATGATTATGAAACACCTGATGGCACGGGAATACGCGATTATATATATGTTGTAGACCTTGCCAAAGCCCATGTTATGGCGATCAAAAGGTTGATGGAAAAAAGGAATAAAAGTCCTTATGAGGTCTTCAACCTGGGGACGGGGAAAGGGTATTCAGTGATGGAAATTATTAAAGCATTTGAAAAGGCCACGGGTGAGAAAGTCAATTTTAAGTTTTATCCCCGCCGGCCGGGCGATATTGCCATGGTTTATGCAGATACTACACGGGCCAACAGGGAACTGGGATGGAAAGCTGATACTTCCCTGGAACAAACTCTTTTCACAGCCTGGAGCTGGGAAAAGGCTATTCACAACAGCAAATAACCTCATCGATAATGAGAAAGACCATTCTGATCACCGGGGGTGCAGGTTTTATCGGCTCGCATGTGGTACGGCTTTTTGTAACCCGATACCCTGATTATCTTATTGTGAACCTGGATAAGCTGACCTATGCAGGCAACCTGGAAAACCTGAAGGACATTGAATCAAAACCGAATTACCGGTTTGTGAAGGCTGACATTGTCAATGCTGAGGAAATACAACAGCTTTTCAGGGATTATGATTTTGACGGCATCATACATCTGGCGGCTGAATCGCATGTTGACAGGTCCATCACCAATCCGATGGAGTTTATTCAGACCAATATCATTGGCACTACCAATCTGCTGAATGCTGCCACGGGAAGTTGGAAAGACAAAACTTCCGGCAGGGTCTTCTACCATATTTCCACGGATGAAGTTTTTGGTTCACTGGAAAAGGGTGGTTATTTTACCGAAAAGACTGCCTACGATCCCAGAAGCCCTTATTCTGCCTCCAAGGCCGGATCGGACCACCTTGTGAAGGCTTATTACAATACTTATGGGCTGCCGGTGCTGCTTTCCAATTGTTCCAACAACTATGGGCCCAATCAGTTCCCGGAAAAGCTGATCCCCCTTGCCATCAATAATATTTTAAATAAAAAAACCATCCCGGTGTACGGAAAAGGTGAGAACATAAGGGACTGGCTGTATGTGGAGGATCATGCCGGGGCCATCGATGTCATCTTTCACCGCGGAAAGACCGGTGAAACCTATAATATTGGCGGCAATAATGAATGGAAGAACATCGACCTTATCCGGCTGCTTTGCAGGATCATGGATAAAAAGCTGGCAAGGCCGCAGGGGGAATCCGAAAAGTTGATTTCTTTTGTAAAGGACAGGGCCGGGCATGATCTGCGCTATGCCATCGATGCCGGAAAGCTGGAAAAGGAACTGGGGTGGGGACCTTCCCTCACCTTTGAGCAGGGGTTAAGCAAAACGGTGGACTGGTACCTTGAAAACAAGGAATGGCTTCAGCATGTGCTTACGGGAGATTATGAGAAGTATTATGAGAAGCAGTATATGAAGCGATAGAAGCCCCCTAAATCCCACCAGGTGGGGGACTTGCCGACCCGCAAGGCCACCGAAGCTCACAGAAGGGCAATACCCCTGTTGGCAAACAAGCTATAAATACTAAAATTCCTCACTTTATTAAAATCTTCCAAACTCATCCCCTAAGGGGAGGTCGGGAGGGACTTCCTACTCCACCGTCACCGATTTCGCCAGATTCCGCGGCTGGTCAACATTGCAACCGCGCATAACAGCGATATAATAGGAAACCAGTTGAAGTGGGATCACAGCCAGCAGTGGGGAAAAAATTGCATCCGTGACCGGTATCTCAAGCACGTGGTCAGCCATTTTGGTAATTATGGAGTCCCCTTCATTGACAATGGCGATGACAATACCATTGCGGGCTTTAACTTCCTGGATATTGCTGACAATTTTATCATAGGAGGAATCTTTGGTAGCCAGCACTACCACAGGCATTTTATGGTCGATGAGGGCGATGGGGCCATGTTTCATCTCAGCGGCCGGATATCCTTCTGCATGGATATAGGAGATCTCTTTCAGCTTCAGTGCACCTTCCAGGGCAACAGGGAAAAGATAACCCCGTCCCAGGTAAAGGAAGTTATTGGCCAGTTTGTAAAGGGAGGCTATTTTCCTGAATTCGTCGTCCTGGGCAAGAATTTTTTCAATTTTTTCCGGTACTTCGGTCAGGGATTTGATGTATGACCGGTACTGTTCTTCAGACAATACATTTTTCTTTCTGCCCACCAGTATGGCCATCATGGCAAGTACGGTAACCTGGGCTGTAAAAGCTTTTGTGGAAGCCACCCCGATCTCAGGACCGGCATGGGTATACACTCCGGCATCCGTCTCGCGGGGAATGCTGGAGCCAACGACATTGCAAATGCCCAATACCAGTGCTCCGGCTCCTTTGGCTAACTTGACTGCCGCGAGCGTATCGGCAGTCTCTCCGCTCTGGCTTATGGCAATGACAACTTCATCAGGGTTGATAATGGGATTCCGGTAACGGAACTCCGATGCATATTCCACTTCTACGGGAATACGGGCCAGGTCTTCAAAGAGATATTCGCCCACCAGTCCCGCATGCCATGAAGTGCCGCAGCCGATGATAATGATCCGCCTGGCTTCAACCAGACGGTCCATGACGTTATACAAGCCTCCCAGGTAAAGCTCATTCAGATCGGTGCCAACCCTGCCGCGGAAAGTATCCAGGATAGAGCGGGGCTGTTCAAAGATCTCCTTGAGCATAAAATGCTTGTAACCCCCTTTGTCGATCTCGCCGATACCCAGGTCGAGCTGATGAATACGCGGCGTTTGCGGATCATTTTTCAGGGTTTTCAGAATGAGCCCTTCCTTCGAAATGATCGCAACATCATCATCATTCAGGTAGATCACACTTTTGGTATATTCTATAATGGGAGTGGCATCGGATGCCAGGAAATATTCATTGTTGCCGACACCGATAACCAGGGGGCTGCCCTTGCGGGCAGCGATAAGCTTATCAGGTTCATCAGTACATGCAATCACCAGCCCATAGGCCCCTACGACTTTTGATAGCGCCAGTCTGACGGCTATTTCGGCACTGGTTTTACCCTGTTCATAGATGTGTTCAATGAGGTTGACAAGGACCTCAGTATCGGTTTCACTTTTAAATTTTACGCCATAGGATGACAGCGTTTCTTTCAGCCGTGCATAGTTCTCAATAATACCATTATGGATGAGGATGAATTTGCCATGAAAGGATTTGTGCGGATGGGCGTTGACATCATTAGGTTCTCCGTGTGTTGCCCACCGGGTATGGCCCATTCCGATGGTCCCCGCGACATTGTTGCCCATGATGTACCTTTCAAGATCTGAAACCTTGCCTTTGCATTTATAAACGCTGGAGGAACTGTTAACGATGGCAATGCCTGCCGAATCGTAACCCCGGTATTCGAGTCGCTTGAGCCCGTTTATCAGAACATTATAGGCATCACGATATCCGATATATCCAACGATTCCACACATAAACCTGTTTTTAGGATGATTTGTTTAGGATAAAATATAACCGTAATGATTTACAGAAAGGGATATTGTTTGTTTTCAGTTACTAACAATAAAACGGACAACAGGAAGCATGTTTGTGCCGGTGAAAAACATATGAACCTATGACGAGAGTATAAATTGATGCAGGTCATTAATGATTCGTGTTGAGAACGTGATCATAAAAATCGGAATATGCATCGATATATTTTTCCGGAGGCTGATAGGCTAACATGGGTTTGCTTGATTTTTTACAATAACTGATGATGTCCGGTGCAACTTTCTGACTGCCGATGATGATCCCGTCGGACATATTAATAGCCAGTTTGTATAAATTAAGAAAGGTTGGGTTTTCAAGGGCCGCAAGGTCTTTTTCCGGAATATCATCCTGCAGCATTTTTTTCCGCAATGTCTTATTTAGCGATTTCGGAAATTCATTGTTGTAAATCGAGAGCACGATCCTGGAGTGTTTAAAAATGGGATCGTCATGATAGACCTTTTTGATATAAACGGGAAGCAGTGCCGAAAACCAGCTATGGCAATGGATCAGATTAGGCGCCCATTGAAGTTTTTTCACGGTTTCGGCAACTCCGCGGGCAAAAAATATAGCCCTTTCATCATTGTCATCAAAAAACACTCCTTTTTCATCCTGCAGGATAAATTTCCGCTGAAAATAATCCTCATTATCAATAAAATATATTTGCATGCGGGCTGCCTGGATGGAGGCTACCTTAATGATGAGCGGATGATCGGTGTCGTCAATGATAATGTTCATACCGGAAAGGCGGATCACCTCATGGAGCTGGTTTCTCCTTTCATTGATGCAACCAAATTTAGGCATAAACGTTCTGATCTCCCGGCCTTTTTCCTGGATTCCCTGGGGAAGGTTTCTCCCGATCAGCGACATTTCTGATTCAGGAAGATAAGGAGTAATTTCCTGGGATACGAACAGTACTTTCGAACCTGCCATTTAGTTCTGCTATAATCTTTATAAGAGACTGGCAAAGTTACTAAAAATTATTAACATTACCTTAAGATGGAGGGATTAACCTTTAATATAGAGCCAGGAACCAGGAATCAAAACAGCTAAACAGCTAAACTGCTAAACCCCTAAACTCCAAATCAGCAGACCTGCCTGCCGGCAGGCAGGTCAACAAATCAATCAATGACTAATTCCCAGCAAGTCCCTTATCACCACAGAGGCGCAATAACACCCAAAGATCGGGGGCATATAGGAGATCGTGCCCACCACCGACCGTTTATTCTCTTCACCACTTATTTCACGGATCGTTTCCCTGGCTACCGGTTCGGGAGAATAGATAACGGTAATGCCGGTTCGAACGCCAAGCCGGTGAAGGTATTTACGCACGATATAAGCAAACCTGCAATGATGCGATTCGGCGATATCAGCCACCCTGATCTTCTCAGGATGCAGCCGGCCGCCTGAACCCATGGAGCTAACAACAGGGCGTCTCCTTTTTACAGCACCGGCAAGCAGATGCACTTTAGGTGTGAGCGTGTCAATGGCATCAATCACATAGTCATAAGGTTTATCCAAAAGGGCGGGAAACTGGTCTTCCTTCAGGAAGGCGCTGATCACTTCAAGTTCAATGACAGGATTAATATCTTTCAACCGGCCGGCCATAACCTCAGCCTTATTCAAGCCTTCATGGCTCAACAGGGCAAGGATCTGCCGGTTGCGGTTGGTAGGATGGAGGATGTCGCCGTCGATCAGCGTTAGTTTGCCAATGCCGGCCCGGCAAAGCAATTCGGCCGCATATCCCCCGACACCGCCCAAACCGGCTACCAGCACATGAGCCCGGGATAGTTTTTGAATCCCTTCTTCGCCTATCAGCAATGCCGTACGTTCTGTCCAATTTTCCATACTTCTTACCGGTTGCCGAAACACGTTGTGAAATTTATCTCTATCTGCTGCATTAAAGCACTCACTTTCATGTTTTTGATCTGTACCGCACGTTCGTATACATCCCTGATCGTATATTCCGTATCATCGGTTTCAAAAAAAACCGCATCGAGGCTGATGGCTGAGAATACGGCAAAAGCTTTGCTGTTTTCCCTGAAGAGCATATTTCCGAAAGAAAGATAGCAGTTCCTGCGCATCAGCTCACCGGCTATTTCAGCGCTGGTATTGAACCAGTGAAAGATCCAGGGGATTCGCTGATTTGAAACATCACGGTAGGCGATCAGCTCATTGTAGGATTTCACGCAATGCAGGATTACAGGCTTCCCCAGTCTTTCTGCCAGGGAAAGCTGTTTTTCGAATACCGTTGACTGGTCTTCCCAGGAGACATCAATAGTCTTATCAAGGCCGATCTCCCCGATGGCCAGCACCTGAGGATTTTCAGCCTGTTTTTCGATCCATTTGAGATGCCCCGCCATCGATCCCGAACGGATATACCACGGATGCAATCCCACGGAAAAAAAGCTGGGATGCTGGAATTTTTCATTTTCTTCCGGAAAGACATTCACGATCAGCCGGGTGTTATCTCCCTGGTAAAAATGGTGGGTATGGATGTCGATATAGGGGTACATAACAATAAGGAATAAAGACAAAGAAAAACAAAGATAATGAATGCATCGTTTTTACAAACACCAGCATATTGCGGAAGGCATATAAGGGGGGCGGCATGCTGGATTGCATAATAGAATAATATGGACAACACATGCGGTATCCGTGAGACCGGAGTCATTTTTGAAACGGCCGCCGTGGAATTTTCGAATATTATTTTTACCTTGTCATGTTGTATTAACTAATTTTTAACCTTAAACCTATGATGTCAAAAATGAAACACAAATTGTTGCAGCTGCATTTTATTCGGGTAAATATGCTGCTTTTGATCATCCTTGCTTTCCAGGTCACCCTATATGGCCAGGAAAAGCAGGTGAAAGGAACGGTAACCGATGCCTCGGGAGGCGCGATGCCGGGGGTGAATGTCATTATTAAAGGAACACCGAGCGGAACAACCACTGATCTTAACGGTAATTATTCTGTCATCGCAACTCCTGAAGATATTCTGGTGTTTACTTTCATCGGTTTTCTTTCAGAAGAATATGCCGTGGGGACAAACACCGTTATTGATGTTACGCTGGAAGAGGATATAATAGGGCTGGATGAAGTAGTGGTCATCGGCTACGGGACCATGAAGAAAAAGCTGAATACGGGTGCTACCGTTAACCTCGGAGGCGATGACGTGCAGGAACTGAATACCACCACCACCATGGATGCACTGAAAGGTATCAGTCCAGGTGTTAGCATTACACAAAATAACGGACAACCCGGATCAGGGACCAAAGTTTATATCCGCGGTATCGGCACCATTGACAATGCAGCTCCGTTATATATTGTTGATGGCATATCGGTAGGCAACATCGACAACCTGAGCCCTGCAGATATTGAAAGCATTGATATTCTGAAAGATGCTGCTTCGGCCGCCATCTACGGATCACGTGCCGCAAATGGTGTCATCCTGGTCACCACAAAAAGCGGAAAAAGGGGCAGCAAAGCTACGCTTGCCTATGATACATATTTTGGCTGGTCGAATGTATACAAAAAGCCTGAATTGCTGAATGCAAAGCAGTACGCTGAAATAATGCAGGAAGCCAATGTCAACAGCGGCAAAAAGCCATTTGACTATGCTACCCTGGTTCCCGACTGGGATAAGATTGAGAGCGGGGAATGGGAAGGGACCAACTGGTTTGATGAGATCACGGTTAAAAACGCAGGGGTGCAAAGCCATGCCCTGAACATTACCGGGGGATCTGAAAAGTCAACCTATTCACTCGGGGCATCTTACCTCAGCGAACAGGGAATCCTGGGAAAACAGGCCAATTCGATTTATAAAAGGTTGAATCTGCGGTTGAATTCTGAACATGCTGTTATTGAAAGGGCTGGCCGTGATCTATTAATGGTTGGCGAAAACATTACCTTCACCAATGCAAAAAATCCCGCTATCAGAACGGGCAACATGTACTGGAGTGATGTGCACAATATGATGGTGGCCAGTCCCTTTCTGCCCATGTATGATTCAACGGGCAACTATCATTATGCCATTCCCTGGAATACCAATGAAGCCAGTCCCGTAGCCTTGATGGAATATAACGGGAAAGACAACAAGAACAGCAACAACACCATTATCGGGAGCGCTTATCTTGTTCTGGAACCCATAAAAAACCTGAAGATACGTTCTTCCATAGGGGTAAACAACTGGTATGGTTATTCGCGGCAATGGATCCCTTCCTATAATCTGAGCCTTATAACCACTTCGCCGAGAGACCAGGTCAATCAGCGGATGTATTCAGGCCTGACCTGGACGCAGACCAATACGATCTCGTATTCGCGCGCCAGGGGTATGCATAATATATCGGCCATGATCGGGAATGAGATTATGAAGAACAGTACAAATCTTTGGGTATCAGGTCATAATGAAGCCAGTTTATTCGGGGATGCTGAACATGCCTATCTGTCCAATGTGCCTACGTTGGATGCAACCTATTCTACAATGATGGGTAAGGATGAATATGGATGGGGTTTAATGTCATATTTCGGACGTATTTCCTATGATTACGCTGAAAAATATCTGTTAACGCTGGTAATGAGGGCTGACGGCTCATCGAACTTTGATGAAGGGAACCGCTGGGGCAAATTCCCCTCGGTTGCAGCCGGCTGGGTAGTTACCAATGAGCCTTTCATGGCATCGACAGCTGATTGGCTGAACTTCATGAAAATTCGTGCCAGCTGGGGACAAAACGGCAACCAGGATATAGCAAAGTTCCAATACCTGGCCACCCTTACCTATGAAATGGCATATTATTATTTTGGTATAGACAAGACAGTCCAGACCATCGGATCTTATCCTCCCATCCTTCCGAATCCTGATGTTTCATGGGAGACTTCACAACAGCTGGATATCGGAACCGATATGAATTTCTTCAACAGCAGGATGCAATTCAGCTTCGACTGGTATAAAAAAGATACCCGGGACTGGCTGGTAGTTGCACCGGCTTTATCGACCAATGGCACCGGTGCTCCCTTCATCAACGGCGGTAAGATCACCAATAAGGGGATAGAGATCTCCCTTCGCTGGAATGACCGCATCGGTGATCTGATATATGGCGTCTCAGCTTCCCTGTCGCATAATAATAATGAAGTGGTTGATATCGCCAATGATGAAAAGATCATCCATGGGCCTGCCAATGTGCTGGCCCAGGGTACCGCCGAAATGTTCCGTGCCCAGGTTGGTTACCCCGTCGGTTATTTCTGGGGCTATGAAACGGATGGCATATTGCAGGACAGTGCAGCTGCTGCAAACTGGTTGGGTCCCACAGGTGAACCTTATTTCACCAAGCAGGCAGCCGGTGATGTGAAATTTGTGGATCAGAATAAAGATGGTGAGATCAATGATGACGATAAGGTGATGATCGGCAGTCCGCATCCTGATTATGTTTTTGGGTTACAACTCAATGCTGACTATAAAGGTTTCTATATACAGGTGACCACAAACGGTCAGGCCGGGCATCAGATTGCAAAATCATACCGTTCCTTCAGCGACAGTCCCAAGAATAATTATACCACTGATGTTTACGACAGGTGGCACGGGCCGGGCACATCCGACAGGATGCCGCGCCTGCAATGGGCATCACACCAGAATACCCGTTTTATATCTGAACTTTTTATCGAGGATGCTAATTTTCTGAGAATAAGTAATCTTACCCTGGGTTATAATTTAAACATGTTATTCAAGAAATTACCCCTGGCGGAGACACGGCTATATGTAACAGCCAGAAATCTCCACACCTTTACCAAATACACAGGCCTTGATCCTGAAGTTGGTTACGGGCCCAGGGATACTGAAAATGACGAAAACGATTTTCCATGGGCATCCGGCATTGATCTTGGCCTATATCCGCAGGCCAGGACCTTTATGGTTGGTTTAAGCATTAAGTTTTAACTGTAAATGAAAAGTGATATGAGAAAAATTAAATATTTTGCAGGTATTGTTGCAGCTTTCCTGGCAATAAGTTGCGGCGATGATTTTCTGGATACGAAAAACCTGTATGAAAAACTGGATGTTGATTATTATTCAAATCCGCAGGAGATTGCAGAAGCGCTGACAGGGGCCTATGCATGTATTCCGATAGACGCAGGGGTGAATAATCCCATCCTTGTTTCCGAGATACTTTCCGATGACCGCTTTGGCGGCGGCGGTTCTGATAATGTAGATGACTGTCAGGCTTACGACGCTTTCACAACAGGAGAGGAGGATCAATTCATGGATTTATGGGAGACTACCTACGAAGGCATATTTCGCGCTAATATGATCCTGAAAAGGTTCGACAATGCAGAATTTACTGATGAGAGTGAGAAGAACCAGGCACATGGTGAGGCCTATTTCCTCAGGGCTTATTTTTATCTGCGATTGGCTCAGTTTTTCGGTACGGTTCCCCTGATCACCGATCCGGCACCGGTTAACAATCCCCGGGCTACAGCGGATGAATTGTTCGGGCAGATTGCATCGGATTTGAAAAATGCCATTGAAATCATGCCTCCAACGCGTTTTGAGAACATTCCTATCGAAAGGTTGGGCCATGCCACCAAGTGGGCAGCTGAGGGATTAATGGCCAGGGCTTTCCTGTTTTACACAGGGTATTACAGCAAAACAGAAATGCCGCTCGCCGGAGGAGGTTCGGTGACAAAGGCAGAGGTGATTACCTGGGTGGATGACTGCGTCAACAACAGCGGTCATGGACTGATACCCGACTTCAGGAACCTTTGGCCTTATACTTTTTCAAACGACCAGTATCCTTCACAATATGCTTATGTTGTAAACAATAACCTGAAATGGATCGGTGAAGACGGTGCCAACATTGAAACTATTTTTGCCATTCATTATTCACCTTATGGTGGTTGGAATCCTCCGCTAAAGCTGGGCTATTCAAACCAGATGGTCTTATACCAGGGATTACGAAACAGATCTTATTTGCCATTCGGAGTAGGCTGGGGATTTGCACCTGTTAATCCTCAGCTCTGGGCAAGTTTTGAACCGGGTGACCTGAGACAGCAGGGCTCCATTCTTAACCTGATTGATACCATAGCCGATGAAGGTGCGATCAACCATGAATTTCTCTGGGGTGCTGACCAGCAGCATCAGGAAACCGGCTACTGGCAGAAAAAATATATGCCGGTCATGGTTAGAATGGGTGCGGAATTAAGAGGCATGTATTTTGCCATATTAGGTCAGCCTGATAACCTGCAGCTTTGGAACATGCAGGATGAAGTGCTGATCCGTTTTGCCGATATTATGCTGATGGGAGCTGAACTGGGAAGTGCCAGTGCACAGAATTATCTTGACAGGATCAGGACAAGGGCCGGTCTGGGTTCAGTGCCTCCTACCCTGGAAAATATCAAACGGGAACGCAGGCATGAGCTTGCCTTCGAAGGACTCAGGTATTTCGACCTGCTTCGCTGGCATGATGCAGAATCGGCATTTGCCGCAGTTGCCAACGTAAGGATCTGGAATATCGGTGTTGAAGGGACTTATACAGCCACCTTCAAGCCTGAGACCGGTGGATTCCTCCCTATTCCCGAGTCACAGGTAAGCCTTTCCGATGGTGTGCTGGAACAGACTCCGGGTTGGGGACTGTAAGCAAAACAGAAAATCAGTATATGAATCAGTATTTCTGCTGATGATTGAAACCGGCGCAGAGGCGCCGGTTTTTTTATGCATGCTGCAAAACATCATTTTTTACCTGCGGTGTTTGCATTACTTTTACGGGTTTATTAACCGCTTTATGGAACGAATACTGATCATTGGGGCATCGGGACAGATCGGATCCGAACTCACCCTTAAGCTCCGGGAAACCTATGGACATGAAAATGTGTTTGCCACCGATGTCAAGGATGCTCCACCTGATATAAAGGAGAGCGGACCTTTCCAGTTGCTTGATGTGATGGATGACAAGCATCTGATCCATTTCGTGATCCGGCATAAGATCACACAGATCTATCACCTGGCAGCCGTGCTGTCGGGAAATGCCGAAAAGCTTCCTGTACAGGCCTGGCATATCAACATGAACAGCCTGATGAATATCCTGGAAGTTGCCAAGCTGGTTGAAGATGTCAGGAAAGTATTCTGGCCCAGTTCCATTGCGGTATTTGGAGCATCCACCCCGCGGCAGATGACACCCCAGGTAACCTACATGGAACCTTCAACGGTATATGGGATCAGCAAGCTTGCCGGGGAGCGCTGGTGCGAATACTATAACAAGCGGTACGGATTGGATATCCGGAGCCTGCGGTATCCCGGACTGATTAGCTATAAGACAGAACCCGGGGGAGGTACAACCGACTGGGCTGTGGAGATCTATTTTGAAGCGGTCAAGAAGAAGCAATACACCTGTTTTGTCAGTGCCGATACCCTGATGCCGATGATGTTCATGGATGATGCCATCAGGGCCACCATTAATCTGATGGAAACTGAACATTCCAAACTGCATACCCACTCAGCCTATAACTTAAGCGGTCCCAATCTCTCTCCTGTCCTGGTTGCCCGGGATATAAAAAGATTTATTCCGGATTTTACCATTGACTACATGCCTGATTTCCGCCAGCAAATTGCTGATTCATGGCCGCAGAGTGTGGATGATGAAAGTTTTCGCAGGGATATCGGCTGGCAGCCGGACTTTCACCTGACAAGGATTACGGATGTAATGATTGAAGAGATCAGGAAACAGATTAAGGCTGCATTAACTTAGTGGATACCCTGCGAGGGTGGGGGGACCCTCGTAGGGTGTATGGCATCTTGAACCAAAATAAAAAATAACCTTATGTACGGAAAAATAAAGGAACATTTACGTCAGGAACTCATCAGCATTGAGGAAGCCGGCTTGTATAAAAGGGAAAGGATTATCATAAGCCCCCAGGATGCACAGATAAAAATTGAAAGCGGGGATGAAGTGCTGAATTTCTGTGCCAACAATTATCTCGGCCTTTCATCCGATCCCGCTCTCATTGAAGCCGTCCGAAAAGCGCTGGATACCCATGGTTATGGCATGTCATCGGTGCGGTTTATCTGCGGAACCACTGACCTGCATAAAGAGCTTGAGCAAAAAATAACGGCATTTTTCGGTACGGAGGAGACTATTCTGTATGCAGCCTGTTTTGATGCCAACGGCGGCGTTTTTGAGCCCCTGTTGTCAGAAAATGATGCCATTATCTCCGATGCGCTTAATCATGCATCCATTATCGACGGGGTCAGGCTTTGCAAGGCTCAGCGATACCGATATGCCAATGCCGATATGAACGACCTGGAGGAACAGTTGAAAA
Source organism: uncultured Bacteroidales bacterium (assembly GCA_964456825.1). Classification (GTDB taxonomy): domain Bacteria; phylum Bacteroidota; class Bacteroidia; order Bacteroidales; family UBA10428; genus UBA5072. The sequence continues at coordinate 32,517 of CAYWCR010000007.1, read as the reverse complement.
AGGCACAGGCACAGAGGTTCAGGATCATCGTAACCGATGGCGTTTTTTCCATGGACGGCAATGTTGCCCCCGTTGATCAGATTTGTAAACTGGCAGAAAAATATGATGCACTGGTCATGGTAGATGAATGCCACTCGGCCGGTGTGGTTGGAAAGACCGGCCGCGGTGTGACTGAACTATATAATATCAGGGGCAGGGTCGACATCATTACTGGCACGCTGGGAAAGGCGTTTGGAGGAGCAATCGGCGGATTCACCACAGGCCGCAAGGAAATCATTGATCTTCTCCGGCAGCGTTCGCGGCCGTATTTGTTCTCCAACTCAATTCCCCCGATGATCGCTGCTGCAGGTGTGAAGATGTTTGAAATGATGAGTGAGACAACACAATTACAGGACCGTCTGCATGCCAATACGGATTATTTTGTTACGAAGATCCGGGAAGCGGGATTCACCATCAAGCCTTCAAAATCAGCGATTGTGGCCATTATGCTTTTCGATGCAAAATTATCGCAGGACTTTGCAGCGGCATTGCTGAAAGAAGGAATTTATGTTATTGGATTTTATTTTCCCGTGGTGCCAAAAGGAGAAGCCCGTATCAGGGTCCAGCTTTCTGCAGCGCATACACGGGAACACCTGGATAAGGCCCTGGCGGCATTTGTTAAGGTGGGGAAGAAGTTGAAGGTGATTGTATGATGAAAAGTAAATAAATATTTAATTTGAATAACGAACAAGGAACGCTGAATAATGAACTATAAAGATAATGCATCCGATGTCTTGTCTTCAGTGTTCAGCGTTCGTTATTCCTTGTTCATTATTCCTTAGTTATTTCCAAATAGCAATCAAATCCACATTCCCCTTCACCTTTTGGTTCAGGGATACTTTGATTTCTGCATCCAGGGGAAGGAAGATATCCACCCGCGATCCGAATTTGATAAAACCCAGTTCATCGCCTTGCTGTATCTGCATACCCTTTTTTGCATAGGGAACAATGCGCCGCGCGACGGCTCCGGCAATCTGCCTGACCAGGATCTCCTGCCCTTTGGTATGCTTTATCACAACCGTGGACCTTTCATTCAGTTCAGATGATTTGGGATGCCATGCCACCAGATATTTTCCGGGATGGTACATGCAATAAGTCACCTGTCCGTTTACCGGAAAACGATTAACATGCACATTCAGGGGCGACATAAAGATGGAGATCTGCCATCGTTCATCGTTGAAATACTCTTTTTCGAAGGTTTTTTCTATAACAACCACCTTCCCGTCAGCCGGGCAAAGGATAACATTTTCATCCGGGATAACCGGACGGGATGGATTTCTGAAGAACCATACGATCAGCAGGAAAAAGGGGACCGTAATCAGTACCGTGATTATTTCAATCAGCGGTTTATGAGAAACAGCTGAAATGACAAAGTTTATCACGATAACGGCAGCGAAAACTATGGCCAATGTCAGCATTCCTTCTTTATGAATATTCATGCCGGTATATTTTAATAGAATATTGCTTTCAGCATCAGGTAAGCACATGATGCAGGGATAATAAATAATAGCGAGTCCATGCGATCGAGCAACCCTCCGTGACCTGGCAGCAGGTTACCGGAGTCTTTCACGCCGATGTTTCGTTTCAGCAAGGATTCGAACAAATCACCATAAACCCCGAAGACGGAAACGATAATGCTGAGAACGATCCAGTCAAAACGGGACAGATAGGGTGTGAAATGATTCAGAAAATATCCCAGCAAGAGGGTAAAAACAGTTCCGCCTGCAGCACCTTCCAACGATTTCCTGGGTGAAATGCGTTCAAACAGGCGATGTTTGCCGAACAGCATACCGACAACATAGGCACCGGTATCATTCAGCCAGATCAGGGTTAACAATCCCAGTAAAATTCCGGGTGTATACTGGTGATGGTTGGCTTCGGGGAAAGCCAGGCAGGCTGCCAGGGAATAGGGTATGGCAATATACAGCCAGCCGAGGGTCAGCAATGCTGTTGATATAAACGGATAATCTTTATTGCGGTATATTTCAATGATCAGTACCACCAAAACGACAGGGATAATCAGGCTCAGATAACCGGAATCCGCTATTCCTGAAGAAACAAGGAAACTCATGATAAAAATGAAGCCACCGGTAACCATGCCTGATGCTTTTTGAAGCGGGTACGGAGAACCTGAAAAAAAACGGAAATACTCATGCAAGGTCAACAAGGTAAGGGCAAGGAACAACATGCCAAAGAAATATTTCCCGGCTAAAATTGAACCTGCCATCAGGATGATATACCCGATACCGGTGAACAATCGCAGAAGAAAGTTATTCAAATTGCGCCGATTTTAATAGATGCATGGCTCTAATCACATCTTCCTTTCTGACATAGACTTCAATATAACCACTCGGATGAAGGTAAATGGTATCTGTTTTATTGATAATAACAGCCTCAATACCTTCGTCACTTAATATGTTCCTGGCAAATTGCGCCCGGAAGTAATTCCCGGTACTGAAAATGAGTGCCCAGTCATTCTCCATGGAGTTAATGCAAAGCAACATTCACCCGGATCATGCCGACTCAGTTATCGGTTCTGTCTCGTCGTCGGCAGTTCCCTCCGTTTCATCTGTTTCATCCGTTTCTGCTTTTTTAGCCTTTGTGTTTTTGGGAGCCTTACGTGATTTTTTTGGTCTTTCGCCCATATCGGGGACCCTGCCGGCTTTTCTTTTGCCAAATACCTTCTCAAGGTCTTCCGTAAAGATGACTTCCTTCTCAAGCAGTTGTTCCGAGAGCTTGGCTAGTCCTTCCTTCTGTTCTTCAAGTATAATGAGGGCTCTCTTATATTGTTCGTCAATTATTTCTTTAACTTCCTGGTCGATCAGTTCCGATGTTTTTTCACTGTATGGTTTTTGAAAAGAGTATTCAGCCTGACCTGTGGAATCATAGAAACTGATATTCCCGATTTTGTCGCTAAGGCCGAAATAAGTTACCATAGCATAAGCCTGTTTGGTAACCCTTTCGAGGTCGTTAAGGGCTCCGGTTGATATCTTGTTAAAGATGATCTGTTCGGATGCCCTGCCGCCCAGTGTGGCGCACATTTCATCGAGCAGCTGTTCGCGGGTCGTTATCTGCCTTTCTTCCGGAAGATACCATGCAGCGCCGAGGGATTTTCCCCTGGGGATGATGGTAACTTTTACCAGTGGATTGGCATGTTCAAGCATCCAGCTAACTGTGGCATGACCACCTTCGTGGTAGGCTATGGTACGTTTTTCATCGGCAGAAATGATCTTGTTTTTCTTTTCAAGTCCTCCCACGATCCTGTCAATTGCATCAAGGAAGTCCTGTTTTTGCACTGCTTTTTTGCTTTTACGGGCGGCTATCAGGGCAGCTTCATTGCATACATTGGCAATGTCGGCACCTGAAAAACCCGGAGTCTGGCGGGCCAGAAATTCAATATCCAGGTCCTTTTCTATTTTTATCGGACGCAGGTGGACAAGAAAAATTTCCTTGCGTTCATTCAGGTCAGGGAGCTCAACATAAATCTGCCTGTCAAAACGTCCGGCACGCAGCAATGCTTTATCCAGTATGTCCGCACGATTGGTGGCAGCCAGTATGATCACGCCGGCATTTGATGCAAATCCATCCATTTCGGTCAGCAACTGGTTCAGTGTATTCTCGCGTTCATCATTGGCCCCAAAGTTGGGATTTCTTCCCCTGGCCCTTCCAATAGCATCGATTTCATCAATAAATATGATACACGGAGCCTTCTCTTTTGCCTGTTTGAAAAGATCACGCACCCTAGATGCCCCGACTCCGACAAACATTTCAACAAAGTCAGAACCCGAAAGAGAGAAGAAAGGCACGTGTGCTTCACCGGCCACAGCTCTGGCCAGAAGCGTTTTGCCCGTTCCCGGGGGTCCAACCAGTAAAGCTCCCTTGGGGATCTTTCCGCCCAGGTCAGTATATTTCTTTGGCTTTTTAAGAAAATCAACGATTTCCTTGATTTCAACTTTCGCTTCCTCCAGACCGGCAACATCTTTAAAATCAATTTTGACATTGGTATCCTTGTCAAAAATCTTAGCCTTTGATTTTCCAACGTTGAAAATGTTGGTTCCGCTGCCGGTTGCTCCTCCCCCTCCCATTTTTCGGAAGATGACAACATACATGATGATCAGGGCGAGCACCGGTAACAAATACCATAATACCTGTCCGAATGATTGCTTGTCCTTGGAATCAGGATAGATCTTTTGTTCATCGGGGACATTGACCTGTGCTTCTTCCAGCCTGTCTTCAAATTTTTCCAGCGAAAGCATTCCCTGCAGTTTGTAATGCGGACCCAACCGGTTGAGTGAATTGAATTTTTTGGAAGCCAGTTTCTGATATTTAGGCTGATCAAGAAATTCGGGCTTGATATAAATCTCAACATCCTTGTTATTCACGACCACTACTTTCTGCACCTCGCCTGTTAGCAGCATTTCGTTCTTAAAAGTATACCAGTCGATTTCCTGGGGTTGTTGACCGGAATCAAACAAATAGATCGATACCAGCGACATTCCTATGAGGACATAAAGCCACACGGCATTAAACCGGGGCCTTTTATTTCCTGAAAACGGATCACCGGGTTTATTCTCCTTGTTATTTGAATTATTATTGACAGATTCTTTTTTGTCGTTGGTTTCTTCCATTCTTGTAGATTCTTTGTTTTTAATCTTCTTTGATAATTGTTATATCCGCATCCCCCCAGAGATTTTCGAGTTTATAATAATCGCGGGCTTCTTTCAGAAAAACATGAACGACTACAGCCCCATAATCCAGCAGAATCCATTGTGCATTTTCTGTTCCCTCGCGATGTATCAGCTTTATTCCCGTTAATACAGTAACCTTTTCCTCCACAGATTCAGCTATGGCATGAACCTGGGTTGTCGAATCGCCATGGCATACAATGAAATTATCGCACATGGCATAACCCAGCCGCATCAAATCAATATTGACAACTTCCCTGCCTTTCTTGTCCAGTATCGCTTCCGTTATACAATTTACTAATTCGTTATTATTTCCCAAAATAAATTAATGTATTAATAGGTTTCTGCTGCAAAATTAATGAATTTAGCAGGATTGTAAAGGATTTATTCTCTACCCTGCCGACTGTCAAAAATTATTGATATTTTACCCATAAATATAGTCATTTATAGTACTATCAACAACAGTACCAAAATCACATTTCAACCGATCATGTCATCAGAAATTACACTGGGTTCCCCATTGATAAGGCTTGATCAGACAGACTCAACCAATGCCTGTGCCATGAAAATAATAAAAAATGGCAAGGCTGAGGAAGGTACTGTAATTTTGGCAGACTATCAGACACATGGACGGGGTCAAAAAGGAAACAGGTGGGAAAGCGAAAGAGGAAAGAACCTTTTGTTCAGTTTCATCCTGATGCCGGATTTCCTGGAAGCCGGAAAACAGTTTTATCTGCTCATGAGCATCTCACTGGGTTTGGTTGATCTTTTGCTGCAATGCGGGATTAAAGCGGTTATTAAATGGCCGAATGATATTTATATCTCCGGCCGCAAAACAGGAGGTATACTGATTGAGAATTCCCTGTCAGGAAATTATTTAACATCAGCGGTAGCCGGAATCGGACTGAATGTCAATCAGACCTCTTTTACGGCAGCAGGAAACAATCCAACATCCCTGAAACTGGAGCTTGGCCGGGAGATCAATTGCGAAATCCTGTTCTCCGATGCTATGAAGCATCTTACGGAGTGGATTCGCAGGCTATACAGGAAAGAATGGGAGGTCATAAAGGACCGGTATCTTCAGCATCTGATGCATTATGATCAGTGGGCTGAATACACCGATTCGGCGGGCTGTTTCCGGGGCCGGATAGCAGGTATTCTTGAAGGGGGGGAACTCGTGGTTGAAAAACAAAGCGGGGTCATGCACCGTTATGCATTCCGTGAGATTAACTACCACCCGTTATAGTGCTTTGACCGGCTTATCCATTATTCAACCGCATGGGTTCAAAGGTATATCAACTGTAATGGATGGTTGCCATCTGGTCAACCAGGGTATTCACAAATTTTTGCAGGGGATTTTTGGCCATAACCTGAAGGAATGGATTTAGTTCTGCCTGCAAGGTAATCCTGGCCCGGGTATCCTTTTCAGCCGTTTGTTTCAATTGGATCCACAGGGTAAATGAATAAGCGCTGTCACTGCCGGAGCCCCATTTGATCAGCCTGTAAGGTTCTTTTTCCACCAGTTTCAGTTCAATTTCCCCGATCCCTGCAATGCCAAGTTTGCAGTGGTCTTCTTTAAACTCCCATGAAATCAGATTTTCCTTAGGCACCAGAGACTCCAGGTTCCTGAAATCGGAAAGAAAAGCAAATACTTTTTCTTCATTTTCCGCTATTTTCCCGACAGTGCTTTCGACTTTCATAAGTTAATCGTTACGGGTCTGCTTATTCATCCCCGAGGGATCCCAGGTATCGGGATTTTTGCGCCACTGCTGTAAAACCATCCGTGTATCCTGATCGATGTACCCTGACTCAAGGGCAATTTCCAGCAGGGTTTCATAATTGCTGAGGGTAATCAGCGAACAGTCAGCCTTACTGAAATTCTCCATGGCAATTCTGAAACCATAGGTAAAGACAGCCAGCATGCCCAGCACCTCGCAACCATACCGGCGCAGCGCTTCAACAGCTTTAAGGCTGCTGCCTCCTGTTGAGATGAGGTCTTCAATTACCACAACACGCTGTCCCTTTTTCGGATCTCCTTCAATAAGGTTTTCCAGTCCATGGCTTTTAGGCTCAGGCCTGACATAGAAAAACGGAAGTTGAAGGATATCCGCGACCAGTGCGCCCTGTGCGATGGCTCCGGTGGCAACCCCTGCAATTGCCTCTGTTGATAAATATTTTTCTTTAATAAGGCTGACAAAACTATCTTTGATGAAATTACGTATTGCTGGATATGACAAAGTTTTTCTGTTGTCACAATAAATAGGCGATTTCCAGCCTGAAGCCCACACAAAGGGCTTTTCGGGACTTAGCCTGACGGCCTGGCATTGCAGCAACAGACGAGCAGTCTTTTTTTCATCATTTTCCATAACACAAATGTATAAAGTTTTTTTCAACGACCGGAATATATTTTTAACTGATGATTTTACCAAAACATTTCAGTTAAAATTCGGGCTTTTCTATAAATTTCACAAAAAGGAAGAGCTTATGGAATTGCTCTCCTTTTATCGTAATCTTAAAAAAATTGAAAACCTGTTTATCTTTCACGACGATATGGAAGAACTCAGAAATGTTTTTCGCTCATGTTTTATGAATATTGATGCAGCCGGAGGGGTGATCAGGAATAAAAAAGGGCAGCTTTTAATTATCAACCGGAGAGGCAGATGGGATTTGCCGAAAGGGAAGCTCGATGCAGGCGAATCATTTGAAGAGGCCGCTTCGAGGGAAGTTGAAGAGGAATGTGGAATTCAGGGCTCCGCGATAATCTGCCGCCTGTTGTCGACTTATCATTCTTATCTGATAGAAGATCAGGCTGTACTGAAAAAGACGATGTGGTTTGAAATGATGTATAAAGGCAATCAGGAACCTGTTCCCCAGCAAAAGGAAGACATCACAGACATCCGGTGGGTTAGTCCCTCAGAGGTCAGCGTTATCATGAAAGGCACTTACGGGGCCATATTGGATGTGCTGAAATATGCCAACCTGATCCAGCTATAAATCACCCCTGGCCCGCATGGCCTCAAACAATTTAATTTCAAAGTTTTCCGATGGTGAAGGGGCCGGTGAATATATCAGCTTACCATCAGGGCCGATGAGAAAATAGGTTGGGAATGCCCGGATATCATATTCCTTAATTACATCCGGCTGATGGCCATAATAGAGAAAGATCCATTCATGCTTATAGTTCTTCTTAAACTGATTGAAAGTGCTTTCATGCGGATCCATTGAAATGGTAACAATGGTAAGCCGCTGATGATGCCTTTGGTGGATGCCGTTCAGCAGTTGAAATTCATTCATGCAGGTATAACTGTAACTTGTGCAGAAGTTGATATAAACATATTTGCCTTTAAGGTCTGAAAGCCTGAAAAGATTGCTGTCAGCATCATACAATTCAAAGTCGGGCGGATCGTAGCCCGGCTGTAATCGTGTGATCTTATGCCTGATGTTCAATCCGATTTCCTTATGAACGGGTATTTTACTGGTTAAAACCAGAGAATCCAGCATGGTCAGCAATCCGTTCCGTGAGAATTCCATTCCGTAAAACTCATCGTATACCGATTTCAGGATTATCAATTCACGCAAGGTATCGTTGCTGGTATTGCTGTCGGTCGACAAGGTCCGGAGCAATGCCGTATAACTGTTTGACCTGTTTATATCGTCGTAAATCTTTTTTCCGGCTTCAGACCGGGCAAAAAAAGTAAAATATTTTTCGTAAACCTGATCAAACAACTTCATATAGGCCGGATGAAAATACAGGACCGGCTGGCGGGTGAAATATTCACGGGACAGGCTTCTGACTTTTTGCTGGTTAGCCAGCAATTTCAATTCGCCATATGAATACAGCCGGTAAGCTTTAAAAAAAGGATCGGTATATTGCGTAAAGGATTTTTCAATTTGTTCAATATCTTCATCAATTCTTCCGGATTGGGATTTGGCATAAATATCGTTTACATGCTTTTCATAATACGGAATATAGGCATCGTCAAACATCATGATGAGCGTATTCAGTTCATCATCCCTGAAGTTTTCCAGGCCAAGGTGAATTTCCACCGGTTCGAAAAAGGGATTCAGTATTTCCTCCGGTGATTTTTCAGTCTTTTCAGGCAAAACAATATGATATTCCTGATGGGGTTCAATCCATAAAACAGCCTTAATTACGCCCAGGTGCGCAAATACCTGCCGCGTTTCAGCGGTTTCGATCTCCAGGCGGAAATCCCCGGCAGGGGATATCCTGCACCGGCTCAATTCCTTTTCGTTGTCGGTAATATGGTCTGTAAGGGTATAAAATGCCAGGTCCTCTCCGGCATAGGCAGGAGCATTTCCGGAGATAACAACGGGCTGGGCAGGCAGCATACAGCCTGACAGGAAAAAAAATATTATGCTGAATAAAATCTTCAAACTTTCAATTTATTCTTTGATATTATAATTCGACGGCAAAAACTGGCTGGCATCTCCGCCTTGCTTAATGATCTCACGGATTATCGTGGAGTTGATAGGGGTATGCTGAGGCAGTGTCAGCAAGAAGACTGTTTCGACCTCGGGGAACATGGCTTTGTTGACCTGGGCGATAGCACGTTCGTATTCAAAATCCGCGGCTGTCCTTAGTCCCCTCAGAATATACCCGGCACCTGCTGCCTTGCAGTAATCAACAGTCAGGCCTTTAAAACTATGCACTTCAACCCTGTCGGTGTCGGCAAATACCTTTTTAATCCATGCGATGCGTTTATCCAGGGGGAAATAAGCTGTTTTCGTGGTATTGAAGCCAATGGCTATGATGATCTTGTCGAACATTTTCAATGCTCTTCTGACGACCGATTCATGCCCTACGGTAAAGGGATCGAAGGAGCCTGGAAAAAGGGCAATTTTTAGTGTTTCGTTTGCCATAGTATGCGGATTATATTATGCACAAATTACGAATTAGTGACAAGACTGAAAAGTGCAGCAAGATTTTTTTCAACCTGAACACCGGTTGTCATGAGTTTTTCATAGGGCTGATGCCCCCCGGCGATCAAAATGCAATGGCATCCCAGGTTGCTGGCCACCTCGTGGTCATGTGTTGTATCCCCCAACAGCGTAATATTACTGGCCGGTACAGATGAATTTTCAATATAAAGTTTAGCGCAATCCAATTTTCCATGACCAAAGAAATTTTTCACGCCGATAATTTCCTTAAAAAAATGGTGAATGTTGTGTTTTTTGATGGATTCGGAGAGCGTATTTTGTTCCATAGCTGATAAAACAACCTGTTGCACATGGCAGGACCCGAAATATTTTAACAGATCAACCGCTCCGTCATGCAGTGATGAACGTGATTCCATGCTGAGGTAATGATGAATATATTCATCAGAAAGGGCATTGAAATTTTCTTTCTTAAAATCGAATCCCAGGTCCCTGTAAAAATCAATTACGGGAAACCTGAAAAATCTCAGGTACATTTCTTTGGTGATCCTATGCTGTCCCCTTGTATCCAGGATCCGGTTTATAGATTCAATACAAATATCGATATCATTCAGCAGGGTCCCGTTCCAATCCCAAATGATCATAGTACCCCTTTTGATGGTATCTGTCATCAGATCGTTCCGCGTTTATTTGGCCCTGACTTCAATTCCTCCAAAGACAACGTCAGATTCAATAAAGAAGTGGGGAAGATCTCTTTTAAAGGAATCGGTATTATAGGTAATGCTGCCAAATGCAACGGTATTCCCGTCAGGCATTCGTGAACCTCCGAAAACCGCTTCCGATTTGATCCTGACGGGCATATCAGGATTGATTTTAATGATCGCAGAACCGAATACAACATCTATCTTTATGCTGATGGTCTCCTTTATCTGCGGATCCATTCCCGTAAAATCGTACACCGATTTACCGAATACAACGTCATACTTGGTCCCGTCATGCGGGATCTCCCGGTAGGTGTGGTCAGAGAATATTACATCGCGGTCTTTTTTTGACTGCCCGGAGATCCGGTTTTTGCCCAGCAGAATGCTCACGCCAAACAGAATAATCGCCACGGCAATGATAATGCGGAACAGATTGACATCAAAGACAATCCGGAAAATAATTGCCAGGCCAAGAAGGATCAGAATCAATCCCCAGAAAAATCCCGGAGCCATTTTCATATGAATTTTAGTTTAGAACAAAAATTATGTCAGCTTAAAAATAAAGCATTTGTTTGATTAATGATACGGTCTATTTAGTCAAAATTGAAAGGCTTATCAACTTTCTCTTTCAGCAATGCTAGATCCAGCACCTGCATAATATTATCCACATAATGAAAGGTGAGCCCTTTGATGTAGATTTCTTTTATCTCACTGATATCCTTCCGGTTCTCTTCCGAAAGAATGATTTCGTTGATATCAGCACGTTTGGCGGCAAGGATTTTATCCTTTATTCCTCCCACCGGCAGTACCTTACCTCTCAGGGTTATTTCACCGGTCATGGCAACATTTTTCCTGACTTTTCGCTGGGTGATTGCGGAAGCGATAGAAGTGACCATGGTGATCCCGGCTGAGGGGCCATCCTTTGGGATTGCGCCTTCAGGCACATGCAGATGCACATTCCAGTTATCAAAAAGAACAGATTTGATATCGAGCCGTTCGCTGTGAGATTTGATATATTCAAGGGCAATGACGGCTGATTCTTTCATCACTTCACCCAGGTTGCCTGTGATGGTCAGATTCCCCTTACCCCTGCTGAGACTGGTTTCAACGAAGAGTATTTCCCCCCCTGTTGCGGTCCATGCCAAACCGGTGACGACACCGGCGAATTCATTTCCCTGATATTTATCCTTTAGAAATTTTGGAAGGCCCAGGATGGTTTCTATATCCTTCTCGGTTAACCGAAGGTTATAATTTTCCTTGAGCGCCACCTTCATGGCAATGACCCTGCAGATCTTGGCAAGTTGCTTATCGAGTTCCCGCACGCCTGACTCACGGGTGTAGTTATCGATAATGTATTCGATAGTACTGGCGGGAATGCTAAGGTGTTTTTTAGTCAGGCCATGGTTTTTAAGTTCCTTGGGAATAAGATGGCTTTTGGCTATTTCAACTTTTTCTTCCAGGATATAGCCGGAAATGTTTATCAATTCCATCCTGTCAATCAGTGCGGGACTTATGGTACTGGTGGTATTGGCAGTGGCGATGAACAACACCTTGGAAAGGTCATATTCCAGCTCAAGAAAATTGTCATAAAAAGTACTGTTCTGTTCAGGATCAAGAACCTCCAGTAAGGCAGAGGCAGGATCCCCGTGAAAATCCCTTCCTACCTTGTCAATTTCATCCAGCACAAAAACAGGGTTGGATGATTTTGTTTTTTTCAGGCTTTGGACGATACGCCCGGGCATTGCCCCGATGTATGTTTTACGGTGACCACGAATTTCAGCCTCGTCATGGAGACCTCCCAGCGACATCCGGACATATTTCCGGTTAAGGGCTTTGGCGACGGATTTCCCCAGTGATGTCTTTCCAACTCCCGGAGGGCCTTGCAAGCAGATAATGGGTGATTTTAGGTCACCTTTAAGCTTTAATACGGCCAGATGTTCGATAATTCTTTCTTTTACCTTTTCGAGCCCGAAATGATCCTTATCGAGAATATGCTGCGCCCGGCGCAGGTCGAAATTATCCTTGGTATATTCATGCCAGGGGAGCTCCAGCAATGTCTGAAGGTAGTTTATCTGCACCGAATACTCACCGGTAGCCGGGTTAAGGCGGTTAAGCTTATCCACTTCCTTCAGGAATACTGCTGATACTTCCTTGTTCCATTTTTTCTTCCTTCCCTTGGCCTTCAGTTCTTCAATCTCCTGTTCCAGCGGATTTCCTCCCAGCTCATCCTGAATGGTTTTCATCTGCTGGTGAAGAAAATACTCGCGCTGTTGCTGGTCAATATCAATCTTGACCTTATTCTGGATATCGTTTTTCAGTTCAAGCAGCTGAACTTCCCTTGACAGGTATTGCAGCAGCAAGGTTGCCCTTTTTTTCAGGTTATTGGTTTCGAGCAGCTGCTGCTTTTCGTTCATTTTTATGTCGCTGTTGGAGCTGATAAAATTGATCAGAAAGGAGGAGCTTTCAATATTTCGGACGGCAAAAGATGTCTCCTGCGGTATATTGCTTGATAATTTAATGAGTTTCAGTGAAAGGTCTTTAAGCGAGCCGATAATGGCTTCAAATTCCGGATCCTTTTTCCTGGGCTTGGAATCGTCCATGGGACTAACTCTCCCGATAAGATAAGGCTCGGTGGCGATGATTTCTTCGAGCTGAAAACGCTTTTTACCCTGGATGATAACAGAAGTAGATCCGTCGGGCATCTCGAGTATCCGTAAAATATGCGCTATGGTACCTGTTTTATAGAGTTCTTCGGGATTGGGGTCTTCGCTGTTCGGATCTTTCTGCGCCAGCGTTCCGATTATTTTTGTCTTATGATAGTAATCCCGCACCAGTTTCATTGATTTATTCCGCCCGACCGTAATGGGGATGATGACACCGGGAAACAGCACAGTATTGCGCAGCGGCAATATCGGCAAACTATCCGGTATCTGTGTCATATTCAGACTATCTTCATCCTCTTCCGAAATAAGGGGAATAAAATCACTGTCATCATTAATGGACGAGGCAATGATATAATTATTGTTTTTTTTATCCTGTGATATGCTCATAAATTAATTTCCTGCAATAAGTAAACAAAGTACTGGACAAAATGTCAGTTATCCTCATTAAAAAGAATAGCTATTGAATATGACAATTGCTGTGCCATTTATATTTTCCACTGAAATTCATGCCGGTAGCCATCCTCGTAAATATAAACAAAAAGCTCCGTCTTCCCGAAGGGAACGGAGCTCAATTGCAAAAAAAAAATATTATTACTTCTTCTTTTTATCCAAATGGCCTTTGTACCGGTTCATGTATTTATCAACGCGTCCGGCCGTGTCGACAAGTTTCATCTTCCCGGTGAAGAAAGGGTGCGAAGTATTTGAAATTTCTATTTTCACCAGCGGGTATTCAATGCCGTCTTCCAGTGTAACAGTTTCCTTGGTATTAGCCGAGGAACGGGTTACAAAGGTATTTCCGTTGGACATATCCTTGAAAGCAATTAAACGATAGGCGTCCGGATGTATTCCTTTTTTCATCTTTTTTGTTTCCGTTTTTTAAAATGGTTTGCAAAAATACATAATCATTTTTAAAACGCAAAGGAAATCTTATTCATTTTTCCTTCTCTTGCTGAACTTCTGGCTTTGATTGGTGAATCGTACAAATTCAGCGTTTCTGTCAAACAGGTAGCGATAGGTTATATGGGTTTTTGCCTTGGTTGCGCCGAACTGGGTATACATGCGGTTTACGGTAAGATTATAATCGCCTACCCATGACAGTTCGAGTTCGGTCATTCCCATACTCCTCATCGATTCGGTCAGCCTGAGGTAAATGGCTCCAACCACGCCGGTCCGCTGATATTCGGGAATAACTCCAGAAAGTAACAATCGTGCCCGGCTTACTGCCCGTTTCCGGTAATATATCATTTTTAATATGTTGATAATGTGTAGTTTACCGTTTTTAAGCTTCCTGAAGACCTGGTTTATGTCGGGGAATGCTATTAGGAATCCGATTGGCATTTCGTTGTGGTACGCAAACCAGATGGTTTTTTCATTCAGCAGGGCTTTGGCATCGTCAAAAATATGCTGAAAATCCTCATATGTGAGGGGTGTATAGTTTTCCAGAAAATCAGACCATACTTTATTATACATTTCAACCAGCTGCTTCAGGTATTCTTCTGCCTTGTCCATTTCAAGGTGGCGGAAGGTATACTCGGGTTTTTCAAAAAAATGTTCTGCGAATTTCTTCATCCTCTCGGGGTAGGGATTGCTGAAGACGTCATGAAAGCTGTACTGTTCGAAGTAATTCTGAAAACCATAATTTTCAAACAGTTCCCTGTAATAGGGAAAGTTATAGGGCATCCCATAGCCTTGTTGGGTAAAACCCTCAACCAGCAGCCCCCAGTGGACGAAATTTTCTCCAAAATTGATGGGTCCATCCATGGCTTGCATACCATTGGCCTCCAGCCATTCACGGGCAGTCTGAAAAAGAAGGTTGGCAGCCTGCTGGTCATCGATGCATTCAAAAAAACCAATTCCACCCGTTGGCTGAGGGTTGTTCAAAGCCTTTTTGTTATCATAGAAAGCGGCAATACGGCCGATCAGCTTGCCAAAGTCATCTTTCAGTATCCACCTTACGGCATTCCCGCGCTGAAAGCATTCATTTTTTGAGGGATTGAAAATATTCTCAATCTCCATATCCAGCGGACAGGTCCAGTTCTTATCATGGTGGTAAAGAATCTTAGGTACCCTGTGAAATTCATTACGGGTCTTTTTGTTGGTTACTTCGATGCAATTCATAAATAATCGTTAATTGATATCAAACCATTCCGGGAGCCATCCAGGTGTATTGTTTATTCGTGAAGTGTGTTCGAATTCGTTCTTATTGGAATCATAAAGATAATCTTTTTTCAAAATATCAATATGGGAAGAAATTTGTTTTAAAGCCTGCATAAAATAAAGAAGTTCTTCATCACGCAGGGTAGGGTGAAGCGAAAGCCTTATCCAGCCAGGTTTTTCAGAGCGGTCACCATGATTGATCTTCTCTGTGATGGCATGGGAACGGTCATAGCTGACCTCGAGCAGAAAATGACCGTATGTTCCGGCACAGACACAGCCTCCTCTGACCTGGATGCCGAAATGGTCACTCAACAGTCTGACCAATAGGTTATAATGTATTTTTTGGTGGTAGAAAGAAATAATACCCAGGCGGTGTTCGGCTTTTTCTGCCAGTATTGTTATGCCGGGAATCTTTTTTAATTCAGCAAAAGCCAATGAAACGAGTTCTTTTTCGCGTTCCATTATGTTATGCACCCCCATTTTCTCCTTCAGGTTGATGGCAAGGGCAGCCTTGATGGTCTGAAGGAAACCGGGAGTCCCTCCGTCTTCACGGACTTCAATATCATCAACATATTTATATTCACCCCACGGATTTGTCCAGTCTACCGTCCCTCCGCCCGGGTCATCCGGGACGGTTGCATGATAAAGGGAGGAATTGAAGACCAGCACGCCTGATGATCCCGGCCCACCCAGGAATTTATGGGGAGAAAAGAAAATGGCATCCAGCTTCTGAAGGGGATCTCCGGGATGCATATCTATGTTAACATACGGAGCGGAGGCAGCAAAATCGACAAAACAAATACCCTGATGCCGGTGCATGATGGCAGCCATTTCGTGATAAGGGGTAATGATGCCGGTAACATTTGAACATGCAGTAAATGAGCCTATTTTAAATTTCCGGTCAGCATATTTCTTCAGCTGGGCCTCGAGTTCATTCAGATCGATCTGCAGGTTACTGCCCGGATTCAGCATTACCACATCAGCAAATGTTTCATACCATGAAGTCTGGTTTGAATGGTGCTCCATATGGGTAAGGAAGACAACAGGACGTTCCTCAACGGAATAGCAGTTCTTTTTATGGCGAAGGCTGCATTCTTTAAGCCCAAGGATTCGCTGAAGTTTATTTACCACGGATGTCATGCCTGACCCAAAAGTGATAATGACATCATCAGTTCCGGCATGGACGTGCTTTTTTATCGCTGCATGGGCATGATGATAGCTCAGGGTCATGCGGGTTCCGGTTTCGCTGGTTTGGGTATGGGTATTGGCCACAAAGGGACCGAAAACACCGGCAAGCCTGTCTTCAATTGGCCTGTATAGCCGGCCACTGGCTACCCAGTCGAAGTAAACTATCTTTTTTCTGCCATAGGGGGTGTCATAGCATGAATCGATTCCTATGATATGCTGACGGAAACGATCAAAATATTTTTCCAGTGAAGACATTTGGTTCAGATAAATGATGAAAGTTAAAAGAACAAAGATAAAGGATGAAAGAAGAAAGAAAAATGACTTATGATAACCGATAACTGAATGCAGCATTCCGGATACCGTTTTTTTCATAATGCTGTCTTTAAACAGGGTGTTCACAAGGATCGCCCTACGGATTACCCAATTCATATTTTTACGGGTTGAATATTTTTATATCCTGTGAAAGATTTTTATCTTTGCCGTCCCAAATGGTGGTCGTAGCTCAGTTGGTTAGAGCGCCAGATTGTGGATCTGGAGGTCGCCGGTTCGAGCCCGGTCTTCCACCCAAAACCCGGTAGAAATACCGGGATTTTTGTTTACATAAAATACTCTATTTAAATGAGGAAGACCGGGCGAGAAGCCTGCCCCGATGGACTTTTTGTAGTCCCGGTATTCCGGGACCCAGAAAAGCCAATCGGGGAGCCCGGTCTTCCACCCAAAAATGTAAAAAGCCCCCTAAATCCCCCAGGGGGGACTTCAAGAAAGCGCTGTATAGAATCAGTGCTCATGCAAATCCCGGACACTTCCGGGATTTTAAATTATTGTTTATGCGTGAATGAATCTCCGGATGATCAGATTATCTTTTGTGATCATTTTCAGAAAATAGATTCCGGCAGGCAGATCAGCAATATCCATCGAAACGTGATCCTTCATGCTGTTCTGATGCATGGTTTTCATGCTTTTTCCCGAAAAATCCAGGATTTCAAAGGTTGCTTCCTCACAGGAAAAAGGTATGCTGACCAAAATGTTGCGTTGTGCAGGATTGGGATAGATTTCAATGCCCGGAACATAAAAGCCGGGCAAACTGCCCTCCTGGTCTGAAGATGTGCTTCCCGGAGGGTTGCAGGTTCCCCATTGATAGGCATAGGAAGTATTGCTTTGCCCCACGCCGTATTTCCTCCCGGTACCTTCCCATAAGGCACAGGCAGCAGGAACCGTCTCACCGGCGCTAAGCGTACTGTCATTCAGGAAAATGAAAGAACCGGAATCGCCGGGAGCAAGATAAGTGAAGTAGCTGTACAGGTCATCCCCGAGATCAGCCATCGGAACTATAGCTGCGGAATCGCCTGGCATATCAATGGCTATGTAGACACCTTTGGAGACATCCTGCCCGCTCATACCCACCTTAAAGGTAACCTTTACCGCATCCGGGTTTTCATAAAAATGAGGTTCCATCCAACGCCCACCGCCATTTGCCATAAAGTTGGTGTTAACGGGATCAAAATATACCAGATGATCATGTGATGAACCCCTCCCCCAGGGTGTCCTGCAGGGTGTTGAAACCCAGGCCGGTTCCCAGAAAATCACCCCCGAACCTCCGTTTTTCATTACCGTGCGGGCATAATCGACCATATATTCAAGCTGTTTTTCAGGGATTACAGGTAAATAGGCCGGATCGGGGGTTGTGACGATATTTCCCATACCGTCAAAATTACGGGTTGTCCATAGATAACCTGTTTCAAGGGCCATTACATCATAATCCGGATGGGCTGTCTTTAACGATTTCACGGCTGTGCCAAGCTCAGCAATACTTTTCTTGTGCCAGGCATAATAGTATGAAAAACCCATGATGTCGAAATCCGTTACGCCATAGCTTATGATATTGGAATAGAACCAGGCCATGTTTTTCGGATCGGCAACATGCAGGGCGATCTTTGGTTTTATACCGGTGGTATCGCTGATATCCCTTACGGCTTTTATGGCACTGTTAAACAATTGCGCCTGTCTGGCCCAGCCACCGCTCACGCTTCCGCCTGCGTCCCAGTTATCGTTAACGGTGGTATGCAGCAAAATGCCACTGTTGGTCTCATTTCCGATGGCTACCATCTCAGGCATCAGGGAGTCTTTGTTAAGATCCGTGAGTACCCTGAAGATGTAATGATAAACCGAATCGTTCAGTGCTGCAAGGTCATTGGCTACTCCCAGCCAGCTGGCAGGGATAAGCTGCCGTCCCGGATCAGCCCAGAAATCGGAAAGGTGAAAATCGAGCATTACCTCCATCCCCGCTGCTTTACTGCGGGAAATGGCTTCCTTTATATCTTCAAAATCACTGTACTGTAATTTAACACCTTCGGGTTGCACCAGGGAATTTTGCCACGCAGGATCAACCCATAACCTCATCCTGACCAGGTTGGTCCCATGATCGGCAAAGATCCTGTAAACATCTTTGGGGATGCCGTTCTCTTTAAAAACAGCCCCGCAGTCTTCCATCTGGTTTACATAGGAAAGATCATTGCCACGGTAAAAGGTCTGGCCAGCAACAGCTATGTTTAGCAGCACCAGCGGTAAAACAGCATAATATTTCATGGATACGGATTTTATTCAAAGTTAATATTAATTAAACTCACATCCATCCAGGGATCCTC